>DATAZC010000117.1:0-41896 GCA_036272255.1 Acidobacteriaceae bacterium
CGCCTGAGGTGCTGCGGAGCAGCACGACGGTAGAAGCCCCGGCCTTCAGGCCGGGGAATCCGCCGCCAAAATCCGATGGGCTTCAGCCCCCGCGCTTCGTATCAGGGCACGGCTTCAGCCGTGCCGTAAGAGCCCGCAAATCATACCGGCTTTAGCCACTGAGGGATGGTTTTTCTACCGTTCAGGACTTTTTCCGCCGGCTGTTCAGTCGTGCCGTTCCACCGCCAAAATCCAACGGGCTTCAGCCCCTGCGCCTTTGTGTCAGGCCACGACTTTTCAGTCGTGCCACCCCACCCAAGAAATTACCCGCACACTTCACCTGCAAATGCCACGCCTGAGGTGCTGCGAAGCAGCACGACGGTAGAAGCCCCGGCCTTCAGGCCGGGGAATCCGCGGCCCAGAAATTCGATGGGCTTCAGCCCCTGCGCCTTTCTGTCAGGGCACGACGTTTCAGTCGTGCCGTTCCACCCAAGAAATTACCCGCACACTTCACCTGCGAATGCCACGCCTGAGGTGCTGCGAAGCAGCACGACGGTAGAAGCCCCGGCCTTCAGGCCGGGGAATCCGCCCCCCAGAGCTAGCGGCTTTAGCCGCGGGTAATTTCCGTACGCTCGGCAGCGACCGCAGCCCCAAATCAACCGGGCTTCAGCCCCCGCCCCTTCCACCCTCTCCATCAAAAAGCCGCTTCGATCTCCGCCACACTCTCAGCCCTGCCGCACAACGCCCCCCGTCAAAACTTCCCCACCACATTCACCACGACAAACCTCCACCCCCCGGGCTATGCTGTTTCTCCTGGAGCGCTGTCATGGGTCTGCGGGCTGCCACCCCACTGGTCGTCCTTCTGCTTGCATCCCCGGTTCTGCGCGGCCAAACGGCGCCTCCGCCCCTCGCGTCCACCAACGCCGCTGCCGCCACCACCCTCCCCGCCATCCCAAAAAGCACAGCCCCCGCATCCACACCCGACGCCCCCAAAGACCCCACTCCAAAATCCCGCGTCCTCTTCTTCTACACAGCGCCCCGCAGCTCGGTCGAGATGGAAGTCCACACCGTTCCTCCCACCGACACCGCCCGCCTCGATCGCCTGCGCGCCGCCTTTCAGGCCGCCGACTGCGGCGGCGCTCACATGCAGGAGCAGCCCGTCACCGCCAGGCGCGGCGGCGCCGGAACCAACCTCATCTGCACCTGGCCCGGCGAATCCAACGCCGGCACCATCGTCGTCGCTGCTCACTACGAGCACGATGGCAAAGGGGAAGGCGCCCTGGCCGACTGGAGCGGCGCCGCTCTCCTTCCCTTCCTCTATCAGGCCATCCAGGGCCAGGCCCGCGAAAATAACTTCGTCTTCCTCGAATCGTGGAAGAGCGCCGGCGTCGAAACCTGGCTCAAGTCCCTCCCCCGCGAGCAGCGCAAAAACATTCGCGCCATGATCGACGTCGACGCACTCGGCCTCGGCGTCACCCGCTACTTCACCACCTTCAGCTTCATGGAAACTACTCCGCCCGCCTCGCTCCACATGCAGGCTCAGCTCCTGTGGGCCGCCATCGACGACGGCTTCAACGACCCGCCCAAACCCACCAACCCCCACCGCTGGCTCTCCGTCGACAACACCGACGCCTTCCGCGCCATGATGATTCCCACCATCGTCATCCACTCCGTGCCGCCCGAATCCGAGCACGTTCCAGGTTCGGCCGCCGATACCGCCGCCTCCGTCGATGGCAACGCCTACTTCCAGAGCTACCATCTGCTCTGCACCTACCTCGCCTCGCTCGATCACATGGCTCGCCGCCTCGCCCTCAACGATCCGTACTGGAACGTCGTTCCTGGCCAGGACATTCGTCCCGAAGACGAAACCCCGCAGGTCACCTTCCGCAATATTCAGCGCGGCCATCTCGCCCCCGCCGGCCACTGATCGACCCCGGAACAGGAAGCAGGGAATAGGGAGGCGGGAGTCGGGAATCGGGAATCGGGAATAGCAAATAGCGAATAGGGAATCGGGAGTCGGGAGTAGCAAATAGCAAACAGCAAATAGCGAATAGCGAATAGCGAATCGAGAACAGGAAAAGGGGAACAGGAAAACAGGGAGCCTCCCCACTCCCGCCTCCCGACTCCCGACTCCCTGTCCTTTACTCCCCACTCCCGCCTCCCCACTCCCTACTCCCGCCTCCCTACTCCCTGCCTCTCGCCTCCCTACTCCCTGCTTCCCCACTCCCCACTCCCTGCCTCCCCCCTCCCGCCTTTGTTACCATGCCCTGCATGACGACACGGCGCGATTTTCTCTCGCTCGGCGCGCTGACCAGCGCCGCCCTCACCATTCCTGACGCGTTTTCGCAAACAGCCGACGCGGTCAAGCAGCTCCAGCCCCCTCAAAAACCCGTCATCGTCACCCGCGTCACCGGCGACAACGCCATCCAGGAGGCCTATCAGATGCTCCTCGATGGTCAGGACACGCTCGACGCCGTCCATCACGTCTGCCTCGGCCGCGAGAACGATCCCAAAGATCACTCCGTCGGCTACGGCGGCCTGCCCAATGAAGACGGCATCGTCGAGCTCGACTCCTGCTGCATGCACGGCCCCTCGCGCTCCGCCGGCGCCGTCGGCGGCGTCCGCGATATCAAAAACGTTTGCCTCGTTGCCCGCAAAGTCTACGAGCATACCGGCCACGTCATGCTCGTCGCCGAAGGCGCACAGCGCTTCGCCCTCGACCTCGGCTTCCCCAAAGAAAATCTCCTTACCGAAGACGCGCGCCGCATCTGGATGCTCTGGAAAGAAAACAATTCCCAGATGGACTGGTGGGGTCCCAGCATGACCGAGCCCGGCTGGAAAGATCCCTACGCCGGCAAGCCCGCGCCCAAACCCTCCATGGACCTGCACGGCCTGTCCTCACTTGGCGATGACAAACCCGCGCTCCGCGACAACGCGCCCATCCCAACCGCATCTCTCCGCACCGGCCAAATTCCCCGCCACCCCACCCCCGAGTGGGCCGAGACCATTCGCCTCCGCACCAAAAAACTCGTCAACATGGCCGCCGATCTCGGCATCGCACCCGGCGATCGCCTCTACGCCGCTGAGCAGATTCTCTGGCCCACCACCGGCACCATCCACGTCTCCGTCGTCAATCCCAAAGGCGAAATCTCCGGCGCCACCACCACCTCCGGCCTCGCGTGGAAACTCGCCGGCCGCCTCGGCGACTCACCCATCCTCGGCGCCGGCAGCTACACCGACCAGGATGTGGGCTCGGCCGGCGCCACCGGCTCCGGCGAAGAAAACATCAAAGTCGCCGGCGCCCACACCATCGTCGAGCTCATGCGCCAGGGTCGCACCGCGCAGGAAGCAGGCCTCGAAGCCCTCCGCCGCATCGTCCGCAACTACAACGGCGACATAACCAAAATTCGTCTCCTCGATATGGAGTACTATATCGTCCGCAAAGACGGCACCTATGCCGGCTGCTCCCTGTGGAGCACCGGCGCAACCGGCAAGCCCCGCGTCTTTGCCGTCCACGACGCCAATGGCTACCGCGTAGAAAAATGCGCGGCGCTTCTCGAAGGCGGCGCGCTCGAATGGCCCCCGTTTTAAGTTCCCGCCGAACCGCGGAACCCTGCACGATTCGAAAAGAATCGCTCCAGCGTTTCGCGCCGCAACCCAAAACCGCAACCCGCAACCTGTAACCCGCACCTCATGCCCAATCTCGAAGACAACCTCGCCCTGCTCGCGCGTACGCCCGCCACCCTCGACGCCCTCCTGCGCGATCTGCCCCCAGCATGGACCCTCGCCAACGAAGGCGACGCCACATGGACAGCGCGCGACGTCGTCGCCCACCTCGCCCAACTCGAGCGGTCCGACTGGATGCCGCGCCTGCGCCACATCCTCGCGTTCGCCGACACGCGCCCCTTCGATCCCGTCGATCGCACCGCGTTTCAGCACAGCGCCGAAGGCAAAACCCTTCCGCATTTACTCGATGAATTCGCTCGACTGCGCCACGAGAATCTCGATGCGATTCGCGGCCTCAGCCTCGCCCCCGCCAGCCTCGCCCGCAAAGGACGCCATCCCTCGCTCGGCCCCGTCACCCTCTCCCAGCTCATCGCCGCGTGGGCCGTGCACGACCTCACCCACCTCCACCAGATCGCCCGCATCCTCGCGCATCAGAACCGCGAGGCCGTCGGCCCGTGGAGCAAGTTTCTCGGCGTTTTGCATTGCGCCGGTCACGGCGCGTCGGCTTAAAGCCTTCGCATCAGATAAGGCAGCAGCTTCGCACCCCAGAACAACGCGAACAGCGCTGCCCCCGCAACCGACCACACCACCCGAATCTGATGCCAGTCCAGCGGCAGCCGGTCCACCCCCTCGCATCGCGCGGGAAATACTCCCGCCTTTCTGCGCATGCGCCAGGTGCCCAGAGGTATCAGCGGCACCCAGAACAACACCAGGAAAACCGTTGCCTCAAACACTTCCATCCCCGTCGAGCGGTCGACCGTGGAATGCGACTTCCAGAAATAGCTGCGCCCGATCCCCATGTGAGGAACGAAGAACATCGCGCCCGGCTGGGTTCTGCAATATGCCGCCAGCGCCTGGTCTGTATTTTCCGGTGTCGAATGATTGCGATCGGCGCGCAGTCCGCGCTGCTCGAGCTCCGCGTGCAGCGCCGCCCGTGATTCCGGGGTCAGCTGATCCTCAATCCGGATCAGCCGGAGCAGATCGTTATCCGATCGGCTCCCATACTCCCTCGCCAAATCAAAAGTCGTCAGATCAAAAGTTCGCGTCATCAGAATTCGCCGGCAACGCCGGCGACGATTTTTAGTTCCCCTCGTCCGACCAGTTCCAGTCGGCGTCGGGATCTCTGAATCGGCGAACCAACTTACGAAGACCAAATACGGCGAACAGACCCACAGCAAGCTTGAAAAGCATTTTTATTCTCGTTCCCAGGACAGAAATTGAAATCAGAAAGCCAGCAAGGACCACCGCGCTGAGAGTAGCCCGGAACGAGATTCGCGATAATCGCAGAAAGGTGGCGTTACTCTTACAACCGTACTAACCGTTTGGTAACGAATTACTGGGGAGAGTAGCTATCTGGTCATTTCCTCCCGAGATATAAACCCCCGCAGTAACCTGGCCTCGACCAAGCCCCTGTGCCTTGATCCGCCGCACCTCCAAAGTCAGGCAACGATAAGTGAAGGGGCACGACTTCAGTCGTGCCATCAAGCCTCCAAAAACCATCCAGGGCTTCAGCCCCTGCGCCTTGATCCGCCACACCTCCAAATCAGGCGGAAAGTGAAGGGGCACGACTTCAGTCGTGCCATCAACAGCCCGCAAGAAAAACCGAGTTTCAGCCCCTGCGCTTCGTAACAGGGCCCGACTTCAGTCGGGCCGTTTCCACCGCCGAAATCCGATGGGCTTCAGCCCCTGTGCCTTGATCCGCCGCACCTCCAAATCGCGAACGACAAGTGAAGGGGCACGACTTCAGTCGTGCCATCAACAGCCCGCAAGAAAAACCGGGCTTCAGCCCCTGCGCCTTGATCCGCCGCACCTCCAAAGTCAGGCCACGACAAGTGAAGGAGCACGACTTCAGTCGTGCCGCAAAAAGCCGGCGCGAAGCGCCTTCCTTGCTGCCGACCAGCCCGGGGTCCCCATTGGCCTGTTCCTGGCCACTAGGGTGACACGCCGCTCCAGGGGCCTCCCATCGCGAACGCGATGGGACCCAAATCCAAGCCGGGGTTCGCTCCGCGAACCCCATCCTCCCTGCCATGCCCAAACTCCCCCTCTCCGACCCCCCACCCCCCCAAAAACCGCCAAATGTGGAAAATTTGTCAAGACCCACGCCAAAAATCCAAAGTAATGAGCCCACATTCCAAACGACTTACAAGCCAAAATCCCTCAACAAATTTGGCAGCTTTTCAACCTCAAACTGCTATCCTGAACTTAGAGTAGAAAAAGAAAAAGCCTCGCCCACCGGCGAGGCTTTTCCTATGGTCCGCCCAGGCGGACCGTTCCTTTTTCTACCCGGGTACGGGCACTTCGAGGGGCTTGCTGTGGCGGCATGCCCCTCCTTTTTCCTGACCCGCCAACCCGCCAACCCGCCCACCATGGAGGAACCAATGTCTGACCCCCAACCAACCACACCCGCGCCCAGCCCCGAGGACCTTAAAAATCCCCTCCGCGCCCGCCGCGTCTGCCAGTACATCAAAACCGATGGCGAACGTTGCCGCGCCAACGCCGTCACCGGCAGTCACTACTGCTACTGCCACAAATACAACCGCACCCCTACCTTCTCCGGCGTCAAAGGCTACGACCGCGTCGCCTTCCTTGAAGATACCGCCTCTATCCAGCTCACCTGTTCGCAAATCCTGCAGGGTCTGCTCGACCGCAACATCGACAATCCCACCGCCCGCACCGCCTTCTATGGCCTCTCCGTCGCCACCAGCGCCCTGCGCGACGCAAATACCCATCAGCGCTGGCTCATCGATCACAAACTTCCCCGCTCCGAACAGGTCTTCGAGCTCGTGAAAGAAGATGGCGAAGAGATGGCTCCCGAGCAGGAGTACCGCGGTCCCACCGGCACCTTCGATCCGGAATGGTCCGTCTCGAAATATACGTATGAGCAGGAGTGTGAGCGAGCCGGTCAACCCAAACCCGTCTGCGCCGAAGATTTTCCCGCCTCCGGCTGGCTCACCGAAGATGAAATCGCCGAAGAGCCCGCCGACTTCGCCAACCGCTATCGCGCCCGCCTCGCA
This sequence comes from Acidobacteriaceae bacterium, assembly GCA_036272255.1. Classification (GTDB taxonomy): domain Bacteria; phylum Acidobacteriota; class Terriglobia; order Terriglobales; family Acidobacteriaceae; genus Palsa-343. The sequence continues at coordinate 6,720 of DATAZC010000117.1, forward strand.
CAAATCGAGCGTCTCCGCAAAACCTTTGAAGCCGACCTCGCGAACATCATCAACGGCCCTGCCGCGAAACCTGAACCCAAAGAAGATTCCTCCTTCGACGACGATCCACCCTTCGCCGTCACCGACCCGCCGGAACCAGCGGTCGCCTCAGGCGATCCCTGCCCCCCATCCGGAAGCCCTCTCGATCTGAGCGCCGCCGCGCAAACCTCCAGGCCCGCGCAAGCCTCCGGGTCCGAGCAAGCCTCCAGGCCCGCGCGAGCCCCCAGGTCCGCGCAAGCCCTTCGCTCCGGCGCCCGGCCATCGATTTCCTTCCTCTTCCATCTCCGCGCCGTCGCCCCGTTGCCGTCCTGCTGCGCTCACCAGCCCACGCCGATCGCCGCGGAGGTACCCCCAAAAAGACATTACTGTCCAACTGGCTCATAACAAAGGGGTCTCCAGCCCCCACCCCCCCAGGGGGGGCAGGCGGCCATCGAAAGGAGGCGGCTCCATCCAAAAGATAGGCTTCCGGCCACAGCAGTTCCGCATACGCTAAGAACTGCCAGCGCCGGTTGATTGATCCGGGAGAGGGATGAATCGACAGGTTTGCGGCCCATGCGCCCGCCTTTTTCCTCCCGGAAAGGGGCGGGCGATACCTTTTCGCCCCATTCCCGAAGGACCATCGAGCGGTGTGCCGCCACTAAAAGGCCAGGGTTGTGCCTGAATGCTCGCAATCGCACTGCCCCAGGCTCATCGGAGGGGTTCCGTGTCGAGCGGAACCCCTCGAAGCCAACGCGCACCGGCCAGGTACGACCGACATCTGAGCGAACAACACGTGTGCGAGAGGGAGCGGCGATCAGGACCTTGAACACGACCGAGCGAGTGCCGAACCGCCGGGCTGCTCCAGTGCTGGAATCAGTTCACCCCATGCAGGGCCCGGGGCGGTGTGACCCCGATCACCCTGGGCGGTTCCGATCCGGGAGCGCACGGTACCAAAGAGTGCCACTTATCGAAGATAGATAGATGGCCTTCCGCCGAACCAAGCCAGGTTATCGCCGTGCGCGTCGTTACCCGGCTTCGCTCGATAGGTGCAATTGCAACTTCGATGGCCGCCGAGAAACATCGAATCACGGCACGCTGCAAAACCCACGCCGCTGCACGTTCCCTCGCATAACCAAAGAAAACCGCGCCGATGCAAAAGTTTCATTCCAGCCTCATCGAATCCGAGTACATTGGCGATAGATGGACCAGGGCAGCTCAACCAATAAAGGCGGTCCGGCCGGGAGCGGTCGAAAACCGAAGGCGGATCCGGCGATCTATTCGCAGATGCGGCGCATGGCGCTTGAAACCGCCCTTCCCAGTCTGCCGCGCGACGCAGTCCACGCCGTCCTCATGGACTGGCACGTCGACAAGGGCACGGTAACGGCGATGGCCGCGGCCGATGGATCGGCCAGCCTCTACCTCAGCAGCGGCGGCGGCTTCATCGGCGGAGGACAAAAGTTTCGCGAGATTCGCGATGCGGCCCTGCACGCCGTCACGCTCGCCAACGGTTTGAAGTTCCATTTTGTCCTCACCGACTCCACTCCGCTGCCGGCCCTCGGCGATGTTACCTTCTATATCGTCACCAGCACGGATGTACGAATGGCGGTCGCGCCCGAAGCCAGGCTCCGCGCCGGAACCGACCCTCTCGCCTCGCTCGGCGGAGCCATGCAGCGCATCGTCACCGAGTACCGTCTGCGCTTCCCCGCCAAAGCCAGCTGAAAGCGGGCAGCCGTCAGCGGTCACGCTACGTCCCTGCGCCTGCAAAACCGCTCGGAACGACGGTCCCGTTACTTCGCGGCGGGCGCAGCCGCGGCGGCCGTCGGCGGAGCATCGAGGTGATATTTGCTGAAGAATTTCCAGCAGCCTTCGTTCACCTCGTCCATCACGTTGCCGTAGGACCCGCTCGAGTTGGGAATGATCTTCAGCTCGAAAGGGAAACCGGCCTTGGTGAAGGCGTCGTGCTCGTTGCCCAGCATGCGCAGGTCGTGGTCGGCGTCCTGATCGCCCACCCAGTCCTCAAACGGCTCTTTGCGCTGCGCGTGAGCGAAAAGGCCGTAGTTCGATGGATCGAAGACCGCAGCGTGGACGCCGGTCGCGGCCCAGTACGTCGAGTCGTAAAGACCGACAGCGGTGGCGTAAACGCCGCCGGAAAGGACGCCGAACAGATAAACCCGGGTGCGGTCGATGGGATGCTTCTTATCCACCTCGTCCACCACCGCGTGCAGAAACGGAGGACCGTCCGTCTGCGAATCCCACAGCGTGTTGTGCAGCGCCTCAGGCGCGATGATGATGAAGCCGGTGTGCGACGCGTAGCCCTTCCAGGCCCCGATCACGTCCGACGCCCATCCACCCTGGTCGTGGATGAGAACCACAGCCGGAAGCGGTTTGGTGGCATCGGCGGCCGAGGGAATTTGGAAGCTGTAGTCGCGCTTCTGGCCGTTAAAGGTGAACGAGGCTCCCTCCGGCTTGTCTTTGGCGGCGAAGGCGGGGAGGGCGGCAAGCAGCGTGAGCAGCAAAAACGAGCTGAAGCGTTTCATTTCGGACTCCGGCGAAGGTGTGGTGCCGATCGCAAAACATCTTAAGCGTTGAGGCGCGGTTGGTCCAGATACCTCTGGAGCCCAGCGGAGAGCCTGTGGCGGGTATCGGGTAGCCGTCAGCGGTCGGCACAACCGCCGCTGCAATTACAATCCTGGACGAGGGCTTGATAGCTGGATGAATCTGTTCCGGAGGAAGAAGGACGACGAGGGGCGCGATCGCCCAACGGTGCTGACCGGGCCGCGGATTCCGCGGCACTCCAGCGGCTGGGAAGCGCTGCTCAAGCATCTGCGCGCGGAAAATGGGCTGCGGGTGCTCGACATCGGGCCCACCTCGCCGCAGAACATCAACTTCCTGACGGAAATGGGCCACAGCGTCTATATGGCCGACGTGGTCCATGAGTCGCTGCGCGAGGAGTGGAAGCTGCCACCGCTGGAGCCAGGCGATCCACCCCGCTTCAACGTGGAGGGATTTTTCGAGCAGAATCTGAATTTTCACGGACGGCAGTTCGACGTGGTGCTCCTCTGGGCGACGCTCGATTACGTCCCGGAAGGGTTGATCGACGCGCTCGTGTCGCATCTGAAAGACGCAACGCTCAAGGATGGCAAGGTGCTGGCGATTTTTCATTCCAAACCAACCGGCCCCTATACCTCCTACGGCCGCTATCACCTGACCGAGACGTCCGAAATCGAGATGCAGGAGTCGGAACCGTATCCGGTGCAGCGGGTCTATACGAACCGCAAAATCGAGCAGCTGTTCAAAGGGTTCGCCGGGCACAGGTTCTTTCTGGCGAAGGACAATTTGTATGAGGTGATCCTGTCGCGGTAGCGGGCGTGGATTACCAGCCACGAATCAGAAAAGCGTGCCTTCGCGGCGCGCTTTTCTGTTGCAGAGTCTTTTTGTAATTTGTGCTGCTTAGTACTTGTCCCGATCCCCTGTCGAAGGGGGTTTGAGCCGGAACCCAGCGATGGCGACAGCGATGGTGCCGAGGAGGGGAACGATCAGCGCTCCCCACGCCACCGACTGCTCGCCCGGCGTGAGGTACATGATGCGGTGGAAGTCGGAGAAGCGAGCCACGTGATGGGTGGCCGCATCGGGGGCCGATGGTGAGGTGCGCTCGAAATGGAACAAGAGCGCGACGCTGCCTCCCCACACCAGAACCAGCAGAACCACCAGGGACACGAGGAGTCCGGTGCGCGGAGGCGATGGCGGCGGCTGGTTGGGGTCCGGCGGGCGGTCGAGTGGGCCCAGAGATTCGCGAATGTTGGAGTCGGACAGCATGAGCTACGTCGTTCTGATGATAACAATTGGCCTGTCTGGGGCCTTTGGGGAGCGTTTTTTACGGTATCAGTCTTCCCCGGGTTACTGCGGGAATTCTTTCGATTTTGTGCCCGGGACCGTTACTGATCGAGCGGAGCCGAGGCCGTCGCGTAGTAACCCGGCCGGTAGCGCAGCGTCAGAGAGGGCTTCGAATGCAGGCTGACCTGGATGCGGCGGAAGTCGGTCTGGGAGCGCCGCTGCACCGGGTAGTAGCCAATCAGATATTGCGTTCGCAGGTCTTCGGAAATCTTGCTGAACGCAGCGGCGATGTCGCCGTACTGGGCGTAGAAAAACTTGCCGCCGGTTTCCTGCGAGAGAGTAATCAGGGCGTGCTCGCCGCCGGTGTCGCGGCCGGCATCGTTGGGGATCGGGATGTCGATCAGGGAGTAGACCATGACCTCGTCGCGAACGGCCTGGTCCAGAGCCTGCTGGAAGCTCACGTTGCTCACGGTGTTGCCGCCGTCGGAGATGAGCACCAGAACCTTGCGGCCGGAGCGGGATGCGAGATTTTGCGCAGAGAGGTAGATGGCGTCGTAGACAGCGGTGGCCGGACCGAAGTCGAGATTGTTGAGTCCCCACTCAAGGTGGCGCAGATCGGCCGTGAAGGGAACGACTTCGCGGACCGAGGAATTGAAGTCGATCAGATCGAGGCGGTCGTTGGGCCGCAGGAAAGAGCGCATGAAGTCGCGGGCAGCGTGGGTTTCGCTGTCGAGGTCTTTGCGGACCGAGCCGCTGGTATCGATGGCGAGCACCAGGTTCAGGGGCATGTCCGTCTGGCGATCGAAGTAAGAGATTTTTTGCGGAACACCGTCTTCGGTGAGGGCGAAGTCGTCCTGCTTCAGGCCGCCGATCGGCGCCCCCACGGCGTCGGTGACATTCACGAAGACGTTGACGAGGTGAACTTTGACGTGGAAGGTGGGAGGCTGATTTTCCTGAGCATGAGCGGCCGATGCCCCGGCAGCGAAGAGCACAACCAACATCGCCATGCGGTGCCGCGAGAATTTCAACGGGCACGCTCCCGCTTCCGGCGAGGCACGGACTTTTTCGACGCGGACTTTTTCTTCGCGGATTTTTCGGGACGCGGGGATTTTCTCGCCCCTGGCGTGAGTTCGGCGGGATAAGGATCGCCCTGGGCCCAGACGGCTCCATCCTCAAAGAACTCCTTTTTCCAGATAGGGACGGTTTGCTTAAGGGTGTCGATCAGCCAGCGGCAGGCTCCAAAGGCGGCGGCGCGGTGCGCGGAGGCGACGGCGATCGCCACGCTGGTCTCGCCGATTTCCAGGCGGCCCGTGCGGTGGACCATGGCGACGTCGCGGATGGGAAAGTCGGCGAAGGCCTGCCCGGCAAGCAGCTTCATCTGCGCCAGCGCCATCTCGGGGTACGCCTCATACACCAGGTAGAGGGTGCGCCGGCCACGAGTGTTGTTGCGGACGATGCCGTCGAACAGGACCAGGGCTCCATCTTCGCCCCGCTTGAGGCAATTGCCGAGAGCGGCGGTATCGATGGGAGCCTCGGTGAGATAGACGTGGCGCGCGGGGATCCACCGCCTGTCTTCAGCGATTGGCGCCGGCGCCGACTTTTTCCCCGAGCCGCCGCTGACCGGTGGAAGGAGCGCGACTTCGTCGCCCTCGGCGAGCGCGTGAGTGGCGGCCACGTATTCCTGATTGACGGCGACGGCAATCGAGGACCAGGGCGCGGAGTTTTCCTCAGCAAGACGGTCCAGGAGGTCGCGGACCGTCGAGCCTGCGGGAAGGTCGACGGAGCCCGGGTTGCGGAGGTGATCGCGCAGGATGCCGAAGGCGAGGAGCGTGACGCGCATGCGGTTTCTATTATCGGTGATGGCCAAAAGAGTTGGACGTTTGAAAGCCGGCTTCAGCGCAGATCGGTGACCCCGGAGTTTAGAGTTTCCGGATCAGGGTTCAGGGGTTAAGGTGAAGGGGTCGGGGGAGAGGGCTCATGAGCTATATCGATAAAACGCTGGTTCCTGGGGAGAAGGTCGTGTACACCACACGGCTGCACTGGATCGTGATGCTGGGACATATTTTTGGCGCGCTGGTGTTGTGGGCCATGGGCGGCTATGTGCTTTGGTATGCCTGGGCGCATCCGCAAATGGAGCTGACCAGCCGCCATGTGGCCGAATATGGCGGCGCGGCGCTGCTGGTCGTGGGGCTCATCGTCCTGTTTGTCGGGACCATCCGGCGCAATGCGACGGAGATGGCGGTGACGACGCGGCGCGTGGTGGTGAAGACGGGTCTGGCAAGCCGCCGCACCATTGAGATGCTGCTGAATAAAGTTGAGACGATCGAAGTGAGCGAGCCGGGCATGGGACGCATGCTCGGCTATGGATCCATCACCATGATCGGAACCGGCGGGACATCGGAAGGGTTTCACAAGATTGCGCACCCGCTGGAGTTTCGGAACGAGGTGCAGCAGCAGATTGAGCGATTAGGCTCGGGCCCGGGCATGATCGCGGATGTGCCTCGTGCCGGTGAGAAGAGCAGATAGCAGGCCCGTCGTTGCGAGACAATAAAGCCAAATGGAATTTGTCGATCTGAAAGCGCAGTACCGGCACATCGGGGCGCGGGTGGATGCGCGCATCCGGAAGGTGATGGAGCATCAGCGGTTCATTCTCGGCCCGGAAGTTGCCGAGTTGGAAGAACGCCTCGCAGCCCGGGTCGAAGCCCGACACTGCATCAGCTGCGCCAGCGGAACGGATGCTCTGCTGCTCGCGCTGATGGCGCTCCGGATCGGTGCCGCGAAAGATGGCACGCCCGACGAAGTGATCACGACGCCGTTCACGTTCTTTGCTACGGGGGAGATGATCACGCTGGCCGGGGCGCGGCCGGTGTTCGTGGATATTGAGCCGGTCGGGTACAACCTCGATCCGGAAAAAATTGAAGCGGCCATCACGCCACGGACCAAGGCGATTCTGCCGGTGAGTTTGTACGGGCAGGCGGCGGAGATGGACGCCATCAACACCATCGCTGAAAAGCATGGTCTGGCGGTCATCGAAGACGCGGCGCAAAGTTTTGGCGCGCTCTATCGCGGGCGGCACTCGGGAAATCTCAGCACGATTGGGTGCACCAGCTTTTTCCCGTCGAAGCCGCTGGGCTGTTATGGCGATGGCGGAGCGTGCTTCACCCACGATGACGCGCTCGCCGAGGCGATGCGGGAGCTGCGGAATCACGGCCAGTCGGGAAGGTATCGTCACACGCGCATCGGAATCAACGGGCGCCTCGACACGTTGCAGGCGGCGGTGCTGCTGGCGAAGCTGGAAGTTTTCGATGAGGAGCTCACGGCGCGCGCGGAGAATGCGGATCGCTACACGGCGCTGTTGAAGGATGCAGTCCACACGCCGCGGGTGTTGCCGAACCGGACCAGCGCGTGGGCGCAGTACACGATTGAGGTGGAGGATCGCGCGGCCGTGCAGTCCGCACTCGAGGCCGCCGGCATTCCCACCGCCGTGCATTATCCTGTCCCGCTCCACCTGCAGCCGGTGTATGCAGAGATGGGATTGCAGCGTGGAAGTTTTCCGGTGGCGGAGCGGGCGGCGGAGAGAGTGTTGAGTCTGCCGATGCATCCTTATCTGGGACCGGCGGAGATGGAGAGCGTGGCGGGAGCGGTGAGGCAGAGCCTGCAGCGGATAGGCGTGAGCGGATAGCAGTCAGCAGAAACGATCGCATGGTGTGAATGTTTGGTGACACCAGGGTGACGGAGTGCTTGTAACGCTGTTGTTGCAGCGGGTGACGAATCTGGGGAGATAACCTGGCCCGAAAGTGGGGATTGACACCTGGGGTTACTGCACAGAGAATGGCGTCAATTGACGGGCTGCCAGGAGACGGTGGTTTTCATCGAACCGAATCACGGCGACCGTAGGGACGCCGCCTGTGATGCCCGAGCGAGATCGAGCACGAGCAAGGCCGCAGCAAGAGACGCGGCAACTGCGGCACGGTGCAGAATCGTCCCTGTCAAGCGCGTCCATTCCCGACGCTGCAATCTTTTTCAGCAATCAGGGTCTAACAGAACAGGATTTCCTGTTGACGGCGGAGTTTTGCTCCGCTGGATATAAAGGAGGACCGTCAAAAGCGAGCGCACCGAGAGCATAACCGCAGTGGATCCGATCGAGTCCCCAGAACCGGGTCGGGCAGCAACACAGCACACAGCACAAGGCTGACGGACAGCCGACACCAGGAGGTTATATGCAGGAAGATCTTCAGATGCTGGACGAGTGGATACCGGAACAGATGGAACCAGGAACGCTCTTTGTGCTGGAGAATGCGGCGGCGATGGGCGACGCCCGCAATCCTTTTGTCGCGGTGCTGGCGTGCCCCAAGTGCGGAGTGCTCGGTTTAATTACACGCGCGCAGTATGTGGGTCTGGAGTCGATGATCTGCGGCGGTGATGCGTGCTCGGCGGAATATTTTTTGCGCGAAGACGAGATTGAGTATCGGAAGCCGCACTAAAACAGCGTGTAGGGAATAGAGATAGAAAACGAAAGCGTGCTGCTGCTTGCGGCACGCTTTTTGTTTTGGGACGCCCTGGGTTCGCTGCGGGAATGAGGATTTCAAGTTGCGGCAGCATAGGCCGTAAACTCGAAGCTGCTCTATGCCTGAACTTCCTGAAGCAGAGACGATCGCGAACGGGGTCGACCGGCGTGTGCGCGGCGACGCGATCCTCGGAACGTGGTTCAGCAACTATAAGGAGCCGTTCAAGACGCCCCAGGCGGAGCTCGCTCGTGCCCTCGAGGGAATGCGCATCGGCCGTGTCTGTCGAGTGGGCAAGCACATCGTGGTCGATCTGACTCAAAGAGGCAGGATGCGCCGCGGCTCTTCGCCTTCGCGTCGCGATGCGGATCCGCTGAACGCGAAGTTCCTCCAGCTGATCGTCCATCTAGGCATGACGGGCCGGTTGCTGGTTTCCTCGCCCGAGGTTCCGGTGCCACCGCACACCCATGCGGTGCTGAGCCTGGCCTCAGGCCGCGAACTGCGGTTTGTGGATGCGCGGCGGTTTGGACGCCTCGCTTTGCAAATGGACGGTGCTTTTGCCGGGCCGGGGCACGAGCCGCTGACCATCGGGGCCGAGGAATTTGCAGAGCTGTTTCGCGGGCGGAAGCTGGCGATCAAGGCAGCCCTGCTGAACCAGTCGCTGCTGCACGGGGTGGGCAACATTTATGCCGATGAGAGCCTGTTCCGCGCGAAGATTCGCCCAACGAGAAGAGCTGGGCGGCTCACGCGGGAAGAACTGGGCCGGCTCCGGAAAGGGCTCCAGACGGTCCTGCAGGCGGCGATTCGTGCCGGAGGGTCGTCGGTTTCGGATTACGTGGACGCCGACGGGGTGGAGGGATTTTTCCAGATCCAGCACCGGGTTTATGGACGGGAGGGCGAGCCATGCCGGGTTTGTGGAACCCCGATTCGAAAGATTGTGCTGGCCGGGCGAGGGACGCACTTCTGCCCTCATTGCCAGAAGTGAGACCAAAGTAGTCCCACACCGGTGTTATGAATTTCCGGACTCTCCGGCTTGAGGTCTACGGGAATTTGAATGGATTTGGCTTACCCACTGGAGCTAATCGACTGATTTCAATAGACCGGGGGAACGGCCCCCGGATTGCAATTTATGCAGTCGCCAGCGACGTATAGGTCTTCTGAGAAGAAGACTGGTGCGACACAAAGATTCCGGCCGCCGAGAGCATCATCCTTCGAGATTCTGCCCCGGCCGGGATGCAAAAAGTCCTAATCCATAGATTTTTCAGGATGAAGGGCGACTTCAGGGAGGCCAGTGACTGGCTGTCACACGGGAAGCCATCCACACGGATGGCTTTTTCGTTGAGCCGGAATTGGCCCCGCATCCGGGCGGTTAACTCTATCCTTTTAAGTTGGTGCATCAAACCACTTGTCAGTGTCCAAGCCAGGGAGTACTATTATTTTTGCCTATCGAGCGGCTGATGCCACGCCAGTGATGTGCGAGGCTCGCTGCGATTCTCGAGAGTCAGGAATCAATCCCGGGAGATTTTCTCCGCCGTCGCGTGTGCCTCTAAGGAGAAACGACCCGGTTGCGAAGGTTGAATCAGCATCAGGCGGCAACTCCAGTACGTTCCGTTGATCGGCGTGGCATTCGGTAGCGTTCCCCGTCTCATTCCTCAGGTAGCCGGGCGGGAGCCGTAAGGGCCCAGGGAACAAAGCCGTGTTTGTCGCACCGCACTATAAACTTTCCGGTCAGATCCGTTGCACTTGAACTGCAGGCAGAGGACCGGAACTAAACAATTTTGACTGTTCCTGACTCCCGGCGAGTGAGGCGTGCTGCATATCCCACAGATGCGGCGGCGCGAGCCCGGAGTGAAGTGGTAAGCGGGAACCAGGAACGCAGTCCATCGCACCAGGAAGTGCAGGCATGACAACAGAGCAGAACCAGCCGCAGCCCCCGGAGAATCCGGTCCAGGCGCAGGCATCGAATCAGGGACAAAGCAACGGTGAGGGCGGGGGTCGTCGCCGCCGTCGCCGCCGGAAGCGGAACAAGGGCGGGCAGGCGCAGGCCAACGGCCAGAGCCAGCAGGCGCAGCCGCAGAACCAGCAACCGCAATCGTTCAAGCAGAAGCCGCCTAAGCCGCAGCCTTCGAGCCAGACCCGATTCTTCAAGAGCAATAACAACGGTAACGGGAACGGCCAGTACCAGGGCGGTGGTGGCGGCGGACGACGCCGCAACAAGCAGCGCCGCGAGCGCGTGTTTGTGGGTCCCATGGACCATAGCTATCGCACGGTGAACGGCAATGTCGCGGACGGACCGCCTTCGACGATTGAATTTCGAAATGGCAACGTGAACGGCAACGGCCATTATGAAAATTCAGCCCCGTGGGAAGCGCCCCCTCCGCCGGTTCGTGAAGACGCGCCGACACGCATCTACTTCTTCATCGAAGATCTGTTTTTCTTCGCGAAGATCAACGAGACGGCGCGCAAGCTCGGCATCAAGGTCGCGTTCGTCAAGAACGACCCTGAAACCATCGCGAAGATCGTGGAAGCGCCAGAAGACGAGCGCGCGTCTCTGATCGTGTTCGATCTGAACAACGCCGCGGCAAAGCCGATGACGCTGATCCCGAAAATCAAGTCGAAGCTGAAAAAGGGGACCTCGGTGATCGGGTTCCTCTCGCACCTGCAGGGCGACCTGAAGGCCAAAGCCGTCGAAGCCGGATGCGACATCGTGATGCCACGCTCCGCGTTTTCCCAGAATCTGCCCACGCTCCTGCGTCGTCACGGTGCCGACGAAGAGCAGGAAGTGGAACACGCGCAGCAGTTCTAACACTTCGCAGTGAGTGGAAAGCCTCGGTCCTCGGACCGGGGCTTTTTGTTTAGTCGCAGAGCCGGGTCGGGCAACCCGGCACGCTTCTCACACTGCGCATCCTACAAAGTCGAGGAGAGTGAATAAAATGCCCACAAAGAAAACTGTGTACCTTGCCGCGCTGGCGGTCTTGATGGCCGGCGCGGGATGTAAGAAGAACGCGGTCGATCCGAGCGCGTTCAAATCTGCGCTGAACGACTACTACAGCGCGAAGACGGTTTGCGTGTGGCCGGCTGCGGTGAAGTTTCCGGTGCAGGCCGACACCAACAATGACGATCAGACAAAGGGGTTCGATGCGCTGACCGATGCGGGGCTGCTGGTGCGCACGCCGCAGGAGAAGAAGCGCTTCCTGGTGGGATCGAAACAGGTGAACGACTACGACCTGTCGGACAAGGGACGGTCGACCTGGACGGCGGATCCGGCGCAGCCAGGGTATGGAAATTTCTGCTTCGGTCATCGGCAGGTCACAACGATAGACAGCTTCACGCCGCCTGATGCCGATGCGACACAGTACACGGTGAATTACCACGACGGGGTTTCGAGTGTGCCGGACTGGGCGAACTCGGCAGAGATGAAAACGGCCTTCCCCAAAATTGCGGCCGCGACCGCAGGACAGCAGGCAGCAACGGCGACTTTGGTGAAAAGCTCGAACGGCTGGCAGGTGACGGGCGTGACGCCGGGCGCGGGTAGTGGCGGTATGGTCTCGGAGTAGATTTTTTCATCGCGCTCAACCTCAGCGACGCCCCCGTTTCTGCCGGAATCGTGTAGAACGGTCCTGAGCTTCGCTGAGGGAGAACGCATGTTGCGGCCGTCATTTCCTGCAGTTGTGTCTTTGCTGGTTGTTCTCGCATCAGGTCTTTCTGCGCCGTGTCTTTGGGCACAAGAGGCAGCCGTTCATTGGCTGGGAACGTGGGCCGCTTCGCCGATGGGGGAGTCCGTGAATCCCGGGCAGCCGTCGCCGGCGAACTCCACGTATCGCAATGTGGTCAGGGTGAGCGCGGGCGGAGCCCAGGTTCGGGTCGAGCTGACGAATGAATTCGGCGCCAGGCCGCTGACCATCGGCGCAGCGCACATTGCTGTGAGCGCCGGAACAGAGTCGAGCACGGGAGCGATCCAGGCGGGCAGCGATCATGCTTTGACCTTCAACGGACAGACCTCGGTGACAATTCCGGCCGGCGCTCCCGTGTTCAGCGATCCTGTGCCCATGGAGGTTGCTGCGCTTTCAAGCCTCGCCGTGAGCGTGTATCTCCCCGCGCAGAAGATCGACGACGAAACGTGTCATCCGGATGCGCGGTCGACGACGCTGATCGCGATGGGCGACGCAACTGCTGCCGAGACGCTGGCCGACACCAGGCCCGTGTATTCATGGTGCTTTGTGAAGGCCATCGACGTGACAACGCACGCGAGTAACGCCGCGGCGATCGTTTGCCTGGGCGACTCCATCACCGACGGCGCGCTGTCGACCCGCGATGCGAACCACCGCTGGCCTGATGTTCTGGCCCGACGTCTGCAGGCCGATCCGAAGACCGCGCACCTTTCCGTGCTCAATGAGGGAATCGGCGGCAATCGTTTGCTGCACGACGGAGCCGGACCAAACGCATTGGCCCGGCTCGATCGCGATGTGCTCGCGCAGAGCGGGGTGAAGTACCTGATCCTCCTGGAGGGCATCAACGACATCGGCCGAACCGCGCAGCCCCGGGATCCAGGCGACCCCATCACAGCGCAGGATGCGATTTTTGCCCTCACCCAACTGGTCACGAGTGCGCATGCTCACCACATCAAGGTTTTTGGCGCAACGCTGACTCCGTATCTTGGCGCAGGCTACGCGTCACCGGCTGGCGAACAGATGCGCCAGACCATCAACCAGTGGATCAGAACGGGCGGCGCGTTCGATGGCGTCATCGACTTCGATCAGGTGGCCCGGGATCCGGCAAAGCCAACCCAGTTCGCGGCCGACGTGGATTCCGGCGACCATCTGCATCCCGGCGATGCGGGGTACGAGAAGATGGGCTCGTCTATCGACCTCTCGATATTCCAGTAGCGGAGATCGTCCCAATACTGAAGCATTAACTTGACAATCAAAAGCCCGTAGGAGCATCCTGAGAATACTGAGGCACAAACTTCAGTATTCTCCGCAGAAGGCAGGTTAGCTATGGACATCTCTACCGCTCATTCCACCTTTGTCATCGAGCACACGTATCCTTATCCGCCCGAACGCCTCTTCGCGGCCTTCTCGGATCCGGAGAAAAAGCGCCGCTGGTATGGGGACCGCGACAATCCGCAAACCGGAAAATTCGAAATGGACTTCCGCATCGGCGGTAAAGAACGCACTGTCTACCATCTGGGACCGGACACCCCATTCCCCGGGGTGCCGCTGACCAACGAGGCCAGGTTTGAGGACATCGTTCCGAACCAGCGCATCGTGATGTCGTCCACCATGATCATTGGCGACCATCGCATGTCGTCGTCACTGGTCACATTTGAAATGCTGCCGACGACGGGAGGGACCGAGCTACGCTGTACGCATCAGGGGGCGTTCTACGAAGGTTCGGACGGACCCGGGATGCGCGAGGCCGGCTGGCGCGGACTGCTCGACCGCTTCGGCAAGGAACTGGAACAGGCTTGACGAAGAAAGATGTCCTCATCGACCGGCTCTTCCACGCGTTGGGCGATCCAACGCGGCGGGCGATAGTCGACCGGCTGAGCGCGGCGCCGACTACGGTGACACGTCTGGCGGATGGGCTCGGCATCACGCTGACCGCAGTAGGGCAACATTTGCAGATTCTCGAGGAGAGCGGCCTGGTGCGAACGGAAAAACCAGGCCGCGTGCGGACGTGCCGCATTCATCCTGCGGGCTTCGACGCGCTCGAGCGCTGGGTTCGCGACCACCGTACGGTCTGGGAGCGCAAGCTGGATCGGCTGAGCGATCTGCTGGCGGAAGAAGACGAAAAGTAGCGCGCGTGAACCCTTCCGGTGACCGTACTTTACCCGACCGCTTCCAGGCACAGCTACGAGCCACCAGCTACCTGACGGGGACTTTACGCTAGCCGGGAGGCCAGTGCATCTTCCGTCCGCCAAGAAGGTGCACATGCAGATGGTCGACGGTTTGGCCGCCTTCAGCGCCGGTCGAGATGACGACACGATACCCGTCCGCAAGACCCTGCTCGCGGGCGATGTCGGCGATGGTAAGGAGCAGGCGGCCCAGGAGCGCTTCGTCTTCGGGTTTGGCGTCGGCCAGTGAGGCGATGTGCTTTTTCGGGATCACGAGAATGTGGGTGGGCGCTTTGGGCTCGATGTCGTAGAAGGCGAGCACCGCATCGTCTTCGCGCACCTTCTTTGAAGGAATGGCGCCGGCGGCGATTTTGCAGAAGAGGCAGTCCATCGGTGAGGCTCGCGAACTAGAAGCGGATGTAAATGCCGGCCAGCGGTTCTGAGGTGAGGCGCCAGGCGTTGGTGGTCAGCTTGGCCTGGCTGAAGTCGGGGGCCTGGGAGTAGACGCCTCGATACTGGATGCGCAATCCGAAATAGCTGGTGAGCAGGGGCATGTTGATCCCCGCGCCAAAGTTCGCGCCCGGACGCGCCTGCCACGCAACGTTTTGTCCGCCGTTCAGCGACGGCGAATAGATGACCGCGCTGATTCCGGCCACCGCGAAGGGCTGCACTCCGAAGGCGCGCGCACCGTGGATGTAATAGTCGCCATTGAACTGGTGCAGGTTGTGCTGATAGCCGAAGGGCTGACCGGTGTAGTACTCGGTGAACCGGGAGTAGTCGTAGGAAGCCTCGTAGCCCATCAGCGGATTGAAGCTGTGGCGGAAGGCGGCCTCGCCGCCGAGGGAACGCGTGGTGGTGTCGGAGATTCCGTTTCCGCTTGCGTCGGACGTTAGCTGGTAAAAGCCGCCAATGGAGACATCGTCGTTGTGGAGGGCCTTTTGGGCCTGCGCTGCGGAACCGAGAAGAAGGGCAAAGCAAGGAGCCGAAAAGAACTGCAGAATCCTTCGGGAAAGCATTCGGACGGAGAACCTCCAGTTCCATAGTAACGGGGGAGATGGGAAAGTGCCGCCTCAGTGCGGCTGGTTATGTTGATCGAACCAACCCACGACGCGACGCTCGAAGAGTCCCGGGTTTACGTCGGCTGCGCCAGTGTGTTCTGCTCCTTCGACGATCCAAAGCTCGGAATGAGAAGCGCCGGCACGAAACAATTCCATGGAATGGCGCATGGGAATGTTGGTATCGGCGGTCCCGCAGATCAGGAGGGTGGGCACCTGTGACCTGGCAATCGCGCCCAGCGGGCTGGCGTCGGCGAGATTCACGTGGAAGCGAATGGCTCCATAGAGCAGCGCCAGGTCGCGTGCCGGAGCGCCGACGGTTCGCGGAAACCAGAAGCCGGTTCCGGTGAACTGAGAGATGCGGTCGTTGGCGATCTCGCGAAAGGTGGCGAAAGATGACTCTGCAACCACGGCGCAGAGTTCGGGCGTGACGGCACTGGACTGAATGGCGATAGCGGCTCCCATGGATTCGCCGAAGAGATATTCGCAGCCGGAAGTTTCTGGGCGCAACCAAGCGGCCCAGCGGCGAACATCGTCGCGTTCGAGTACGCCGTAGGTGGCGATGGCTCCGCCGCTCGCGCCGTGGGCGCGTGAATCTGGGAGGAGCACCGAGTAGCCGTATCGCAGAAACATGAGGGCGTAGCCGGCGACGCCCTGGCGCGTATCCGCCATGCCGTGGAGCAGGATGATGGCTGCTCCGTTCGGATGCGCGGCCGCGATATACCAGGCTCTGAGTTGGGCTCCGTCGTGCGCTGCGATGGCGACGTCAGCTGCCGGCGAGCGAAGCCAGGCCGGAGCGGCTGGGGGAGGAAGCCTGCGGTCCGGATGAAGCGCGATTTGTGCAAGGATGATTCCGGCAATGAGCGAAGCAAAGAGCCACGCTGCGGCGACGAGCGAGAAGAGGCGCATGGTGGTGCGAGCCCAGAGCTTCATACACGAATCCTTACGGACGCGACAAGGCGATGGTTCGCGCCGATGTGGGATCCGTTGTGCGAAGGACGCGCCGACGCGCCATTCGCTCTCCCTCAATGCGCGGCGACAGAGACGGAACCGCTGTGGTCTTCCCACGCCAGAATCAGCTGACCTTTGCCTCCGCCGAGATCCGTGAGGGCCCACCGCAGGTTCTCCACCATCGTCGCGGGTTTGCTCATGGTCATCGGCGTCTTGCCCAGGTCTTTTGAGGGGTCATAGGCGAGGCCCCACTCTTTGGTCGCCTTGCTGACGATCAGGGTCCACTGGTCAGGGTTCGAGATGTCGACGAAGAGGGTGTAGTCGCCCTTCGGAACGGCCAGAGTGCCGAGGGTCAGGTCGGCATCGGTGTGCAGGGCAGTGGCGGAGTTGGCCCCGGCGCGCCAGACGGGGTAATGCGGATCGTGGCTGATGAGGCCGTCTTTCGAGAAGATGTGGCCTTCGCGGCCTTTAACGCCGGGCGAGGAGTAGCTGATGGTGACGGTCTTGCCCGCAATCGTGGCGGTGGCCTGCTCGGACGGGCTGGCGGGTGTTTTTGGCTGGGCGAAGGCGGTACAGGCAAGGGAAAGACAACAAGCAGCGATCAGAAAACACTTCATGGAGCGATCTCCTCGGGGGCCGGCTGTTTGGGAGAGCACGGACCCACGGAGCATTGTAGGCGAGGCGGGAGGCAAGGTGTGAAGGCCAGGGGGGCTGGTTGCGCGGGAGGGGGGCACCCCCTGGCGGAGGATGTGGAATCAAGGACATGCGGAGGGGTTGAGGCAGCATGTTAACGAATTAGTTAACATGCTGCGGTCGAACTCGGAACTTCGGGGCTCGGATTTCGTCGTCTGACCTATGCAGAGCTGACTGGCGAAGTGGGAGAACGGAACGCTTCTAACGTTCCCTGGAGGAAACGCCAGAGACAGGGCAAGCGGAATGCGTTAGTTTGGCTTCCTTCTCGCCATCGAGTTCGGCCTGATTTCCGAACGAGTATCCATCGTTGCGTGGGGCTCTGAGCTGGTGTCTGCGCTGATGGGTGGTGAAGGTCGAACCCAGTAATCTCGATGTCTGTGTACCTAGGTGATTGAAAAAGAGGAAAGATGGCGGTCAAGGAATGCTATGTAGACGCGGCTGGGAGCCTGTCCGAATTGGCTATCGCTCCAGCGGCGATGATTTCGACTCCCGAAAAATGGGTGGCGTTTGACATGATCGGCGGTAATCCAAGGATTGCCGCGATTCTGAATTTCCTGACGAACGGAATCGGCTATTTCTATCTGGGGGAGCGGGGCAAAGGGCTGGCGATGTTCCTGGGACTGGGGGTGGTCGGCCATGGGCTGCTGACGCGGGCGTTCCCCGGCTCGGGCATCGCAACGCTGCTGTGGATTGGGTTGCAGAGTTTCCTGGCTTATGACGCCTATCGCAACGCGCGGCGGCAGCTGGTGTCGAGTTTTCCGGAGATGGAAGGGCACAGCTGGAAGGCGCGAGCTACGGGACAAATGGGGCCGACGTTGCCGATAGCGCTGGCGCTCTTGCTGTGCATTCCACTCACCGGCTTGGTGATGGTGGGGGTGTTTGCGAAAGGGGCAGCCGGGATCGCCGGCGGACAGACGGTTGTGATTCCGGGGGGCATCCGATATGTGAATGCAAAATACGGGCTGACCCTGACGCTGCCGGCCGGGTGGACGGCGGAAGCAAGGGATGGAGCACTCACCGCCAGAAACGCCGATGGAGGGTGCCGGATTCTGCTGCTGCGGGAATTTCTGCTGCTGTCGTCCCAGCGCTACCAGAGGGACATTGATGCGGAGCTGTCAAAGAAGGAAGGCTTCAGTGTGTACGACCATGGACGGCGACGCTGGACGGACGTTCCGCAGCCGCGATGACGGTCAGCATCGGCCGGTCCGTTACCGAGCAAATGATCACCGCCCGCTCCGGACTTTCCGTTTATTCCTTCATCTCGACGGCAAGGGACGATGGCGAGGGTTGTCCGGCCGAGTTGGCCGGCATCGAGCGCAACGTGCATTTCGCTCATTGACTTACCCCATTCACCCGCCCCTGTTACCGCTTGGGTTCGGTTTTTCCCCTTTTAACCGAAGCGGGTTCCTGCGGTGTGCACCATGGCCGTATGGTGGAGACTGGTAAAGTCCTGGCAGGGCAACTACTTACCGAACGTCACAGACAGCCCGCAGGACATCCCGCAAGAACCCAGGAGATCTCTGACCCATGTCAAAAGCTGTGAAATATGCCGAGCGTGCAGTGACCCTGGCGGCCCAGGGCACCTGGTCCGTCTTCGAGAAGCTGAACAGCATCCGTCCTAATCCTTCTTTCACGCCGAAATGGTCCGACAAGCCGCTGCTGAAGTCCTGGCAGAAGGAAAAGCCGCCGCTGGGGTGGCCGCGTACTACGGACTCCCTGTGTCCAAAGTGCGTGCCGGAAATTCGCCAACAGATTATTGATGGCAAACTGCCGCACGAGATCCTGCTGAACGAGAAGGTGGGCGAGATCAAGGCGCAGATCGTGGAGCGCGACGGCAAGATTCTGATGGTGAAGGACTGCCCGAAGCACGGGCACTTTGAAGATGTGATGTCGATCGACACGGCGTTCTTCAAGCATCTGGAAGAGGTTTTCCCAGGCCGCGACATTCGCGCGCACAACGACGACAAGCTGCACAACCACGGCACCTCGACGGTGACGCACGGGCGCGGATCGGTGCTGACGATCGACCTGACGAATCGCTGCAACATGATGTGCGATCCATGCTTCATGGATGCGAACCAGGTTGGCTTCGTGCACGAGCTGACGTGGGAAGAGATCAAGACCATGCTGGACAACGCGATCACGATCAAGCCGAAGCGGCAGATGAGCGTGCAGTTTTCCGGCGGCGAGCCGACGCTTTCGCCGTACTTCCTCGACGCAGTCGCGTACTCGCGCAAAGTGGGCTACAACTCGGTGCAGGCGGCGACCAACGGCATTGAGTTTGCGAAGTCGAAGGAGCTGTGCCGTGCGGCTGCGGAAGCGGGTCTGCGGTATGCGTACCTGCAGTTCGACGGTATCGGCAACGCGGCCAACTCACACCGCAAGGTCGGCAACCTGTTCGACGTAAAGCTGCAGGCGATCCACAACCTGCACGAAGCCGGCGTGGACATTGTGCCGGTGACGACGATCATCAACGGGATCAACAACGAACAGGTTGGACACATCATCCAGTTCGCGCTCGACAATCCGAAGAAGATCAACTTCCTGAGCTTCCAGCCGGTTTCGTTTACGGGCCGCGACGAAGCGGTGACGGACGAACGGCGCACGGCGCAGCGTTACACGCTGAGCCACATGGCGCACGATGTGAAGAACCAGACGGGCCTTGGCGAGCCGACGCGCGACTGGTTCCCGATCAGCTTTATGAGCACGTTCAGCGACTGGGCGGATCTGGTGCACGGGCCCAATCATGAATGGGGCCAGCTGAGCTGCGGATGCCATCCGAACTGCGGAATCGGCATGGCGCTGATGATCGACAAAGAAACGAAGGAAGCGGTTCCGGTGACCGCGTTCCTGAATGCGGATCGTCTGGCGAAGGACATGGCGAAGATTAACGACGCGGCGCGCGGGCGGACGCTGTCGGTGATTGGAGCGGCTCTTTCGCTGTTGCGGAACTACGATCCGACGAAGTCGCCGACGCATTTCCGGATCACGGACCTGCTGCAGAAGTTCGACAAGTGCTTTGGCGCGACCGGCCGGAACTACGGCAAGGTGACGGGCGACCGCACGATGGCGGACATTGAGAAGCGGCGCGCAGACCGGTGGAACTTCCTGTTCATCGCGGGCATGTGGTTCCAGGATTTATTCAACTACGACTTCCGGCGCACAGAGCAGTGCATTATTCCGTACGCGACGCAGGAAGGCGAGATCAGCTTCTGCGCGTACAACACGGGCGTGGGCTGGCGGAACATCATCGAGAAGATGCACATGACGGCCACGCTGACGAAGTGGTACGACGAGCACGGGCGGCATGAGATCTTCGCAGGCGGCAAGAAGGTGGGTATGGAATCGGCGCAGCACACCCTGGTTTTGAATCAGGAGCACGTGGACGCGGCGGCGAACAACAGCCTGGAGAAGCTGGGCATCGCGAAGAATGCGCGCGAAGAGAAGATGCGCGCACGCGAGACCAAGCTGAAGCAGGATGCCGAAAACGCGAAGATGGCGAAGCTGTATCGCGAGCACGTGCTGGGCGAGAAGCCGGTCGAAGGTCTGGTTTCGATCGACTCGATCGCGCCGGCCAAGCCGGTGGCGAAGGCTGAGACCGGCGAACCTGTGATGGGGGACTAAGGACTGCGCGTCCAGCGGTCCGGCGCCTTGCGGCGCTTCAGAACAGGACAGGGGCAACAGCCAATCTGCCTTGAGCAGTGACACAAAGGCCACCCGGAAACGGGTGGCCTTTGTGTTGTCAGCGTCGCGGGGCAAGTTGGGCTTTCAGCAGCATGGGCAGCATCAGGCGGGCACGGGCGCGCATGGCTGGGGCGGGGTCGTGGCGGGCGATTTCGAGCATCTCCATCGCTTCATCGCGGAGATCGGGCTCGCGGGCGGCGAGAATGGCGAAGGCTTCGAGAGCCATGGCGCGGACCGCGATACGATCTTCGTCGAGGCGGCCGCGGACCATTGGCAAGAGTCGCGAGCGCTGCGCGTGGGTGGCGGCATTTTGCGCGGCGGCGACGATGACGTAGCCGCGGGCCTGGCACTCTTCCATGGGAAAGGTTGCGGCAACTTCGGCGAGCAGATCGGCGCAGGAGGCGAGAACGCCGGGCTGGCGCTGGCTAACGAGGCGGGCGAGTTCAGCGGCGCAGCGATGGTCGAAGGGGTCGGCGGAGCAGAGCTCGCGGATGAGTTCACGAATGGCGGTGCGGCGTGGGCGGGTGAAGAAGTCCGCAGCGGCGGCAGCGGCGTCGCTGGATTTCCAGGGACGCGGACGATCGGGAGAGTCGGCGGGGCGCGCTCCGGACGCGACTGTTAGCCTTTTGCGGGATGTGACTTTGGGCGTCACGGAGAGCCTCGAATCGCGGACAGTATAGGACCTTTGGCGGCTACAATGAGTCCAAATCCTATGGTTCGACTTGCTGCTCTTTTTTCCGCATTTCTGGTTTCGGCTGCGCTGGTGGCTCCGGCTTTCGGTCAGTTTTCGAATCCGCAATCGCAGACCACTCCGGTTCACAATGCGGCGGCGCTGCGACCGCCGGCTGGGTCGCGGGTGGCGATTGTGGAGTTCGAGGACATGGAGTGTCCGGACTGTGCGCGAGCCAATCCCGTGATCAAAGAGGCGATTGAGAAGTACCACATTCCGTGGGTGCGGCACGACTTTCCGCTGCCGTTTCACACGTGGAGCTTCCAGGCGGCGGTAGATGCTCGGTGGTTCGACACGAAATCAAAAAAGCTGGGCGATGATTTTCGGGACGCGACGTTTGCAGCGCAGGGGACGATTCAGTCGCAGGAGCAGCTGCAGACATTTGCGCAGAAATTTGCGGCGGATCACAAGCTGGCGTTCCCGTTTGTGGTCGATCCGCAGGGGAAGCTGACGGAGTTAGTGAAGGCCGATGCGGATCTGGGGCAGAGTGTTGGGATCCAGCACACGCCGACGATCTGGGTGGTGACGAATCGGACGAGCGGATCGCCGTTTGTGGAGGTGGTGGACCGGTCGCGGCTGTTCACGCTGATCGACGAGGCGCAGGCGGAGACGAAGTAGAGGGTAGCGAAAAGCGGGACCATGGAAGCGCCTTCGGCGCGCTCTCTTGCGAGACGACCTGAAGTTGTGCCTGTCACAAGACGCGGGGGCTAAGCCCATTGCAATCGCAGCGGCTAACGGCATGACTGAAATCGTGCCCGGATACAAAAGCGCAGGGGCTGACGCCGGCGGACTTGGTGCTGGACTGGCACGATTGAAGTCGTGCCCCTTCCCTTGTCGCAGCTCAGGAAGCTTTCGCGGAAGCCGTGGTTGGTAATCGCGTCGTTGGTCGGTTCGATCAGAGAAAGGCGACGAGGGCGTCCATGGTCTCTTTGGGGCGTTCTTCCATGAGCCAGTGACCGGTGTTCTTTAGTTCGATGACGGTCACATTGGTCGCGACGCTTTTCATCTGCGGAGTGAGGATGGCAGCGCTGCCCTTGTCGCCGGCAATGAGAGAACGGGCATGGTCAATTGGGTTTGGGCGAGCTGGGCAAAGTCCTTTGCGGTATCGGGCCAGGCGGCAAAGTAGGCCCAGCCGGCGCGCATGCGTCCCGCGCGGGAGTAGGCCGCGACATAGGCTTCGCGGTCGGCAACAGGGAGCGAACGATTCTTGTCGGCGGCGAGGTCGTTCCGGAAGTAGGCGAAGTAGATTTTTTCGCGACCGGCGACGAGGGCTTCGGGCGTGGGGCCGTGAAAACGGAAATGCCAGAAGTCCGGACTGTTGTAAGCGAGCTCCCATCCCGAAACTCCGGGAAGGAAGGCATCCATGACGACAAGTTTTTCGACCTCGGTGGGAAACTGGGCGGCATAGGCGTAAGCGACCATGAGCCCGATGTCGTGGCCGACCACGCGGGCTTTTGTGATGCCGAGCGATTTCGCGAGATCGTGCATACGGATGGCGGCGGTTTTCATGTCGAGCCCGTCGCCGGGAATTCCGGAATCGCCGATGCCGGGCAGGTCGGGTGCGACGACGGTGAACTTATCCGTGAGCCGAGGAATGAGAGGCCGCCACATAAGAGAAGTTTGCGTGTAGCCGTGCAGCAAGATGACTGCGGGCCCGTGCCCGGCGATGAGGTAGTGGAGCCTGATGCCGTCGACCTGAGCGTAGCGGGATTGGATGGCGTTGGGGGCGGTCTGCGCCTGGACGCGAGGCGAGATAAAAAGAGGAATCGCGAGAAGAAGCGCCACTGCTGCTGAGTTGAGGCGGAGTTTCATTGCGATGTCTCCACAAAGCGTGCTGGCGAATCTGGGAATTCGGCCGCGGTTGAAGCCAGTCCAGACTATACGAGACGGGACGAACGGCGGGTGGGAGGCGCGGTGCGGTCACGCGCCGATGCTCATTGGACGGCGGCGTCGAAGATGCCGGTTTCGATCGTGGCCGCGTGCTTCATCTGGACGATGATGCGGTAGCGGCCGGACGTGGGGAATCCATAGGGAAAGCTGACGGAGCTGGGCAGGTGATCGGTGCTCATGATCATGCCGGGCATCTGACTCATGTCCGATGCGGGTGCGGAGCCGGCCGGAGTCGCGGGGGCCGGGGCGTTTTGGCTTTCTGCCATCATGAGCGCCGCCATGGCGACGGTGCCTGAGGGGTGAATGTGGGCGAAGACGGTGCCGTCATCCTTTATAAAGGCGGCGTGGCCAAGCATGCCCATGTAGAGCTGCGTGTCCTGGGCGGGATGACCGGAGCGGTCGTTGAGGGTGAAGGCAAAGTCGATGGGCTGGCGTGCGATGAGGGTAGCGGGTTTGTTCCAGACCATGGTGTAGCGGTCGGGAAGCAAAAAGCTGGTGGTGTTGGAGGGGGCAGAGGAGACGGGAGTTCCCTGCCCCTCGGCGTCGTCGCCTGAGAGCGGACGACCGGTGGTGGGAGGCAGGACGATGGCGGAGACCATGGTTTCCGGGAATCCGCTGGCGTGGACCACGTCGGCGTAGAGGTGATAGTCGCCTGCGGGCACGCTGGGAAGCGGAAGCTGAAATTCCCCGCTGGCGATGAACTGCGGATGGAGGTGGAAGACGACGTCCATCTGCGGCCACCGGATCATATAGAGGTGGACGAGATGGTTGTGGTCGGGAATGAAGTCGTCGACGTGACGGCGAAGGATCCAGCCGGAATCTTTCACTTTGAGGTCGAGAAGATTGCCGGAGGTGACGGTGGCGTCCATCCCAAGGGGCTTGTACACCTCGGCTGAATAGCTGGCGGCTTCGGATTTCCACCACCAGTTGCCGAGCACGGCCATGCCGACGAGGACCGCGAAGGCAACGGTCATGGAGACGGCGGCGCTGCGTCGGCCTTTGGGGGTTGGGGTTTCATCGGGAGCGAGCTGGGCATCGCGCGAAGCGGCGCCGACGATGCCGGTCATACCGATGATGAGGACGATGCCGAGAATGGAGAGGAAGATGCCGAGCGAATGCTGCATGCCGCGGGTGCCCGTGGCGACAGCGGGCAGAGGCACGCTCCAGACGCCGTGGCCGTGGTCGCCATCGACTGCGATGCGGATTTGCCAGGAGCCGGGCGCCATGATCCAGAGCTGGCCGGTGAAGTAGTTGGGGTCGGCGGTGGCGACCTTCATGATGTCAGGAGTCGGCGGATGCTTCGAGGCTTCGCCGACGAGCGCGAGCGGCGTGATGGAGAGGGTGCTTGCTCCGGCGGACTGCACGCGGATATCGACTTCAGCGACTCCGGGAATGACGAGCGGCGGGCGGATGACGACGGAGAGCTTGTAGGGTCCTGCATTGCCTTCGGCGTAGACGTCGGGGCTGCCGACGTGGGCGTGAGCGGGCGGTACGAGAATAAGGAAGAGGACTATGAGGGCCGGGGCTAAAGCCCATGCCTTTTTGACGGCGGGATCTACCGGCCTGAAGGCGGGGGCTTCTACCGTTGTCTGCTGGCGTTGCGCGCCGTTGATTGTTCTGCTCGTCTTCGCCGACCGGGTCATCGTTTGACCTTGCGCATCCAGTCGCCGAGGAGGAGGCCGAGCCAGACGGAGATGGCGGCGTAGAGCATGGCCCAGCCGAGGCCGGTCCAGAGCACGGCGCCGTGTTGCACGTCGACAAAGTGGCGGGTGACGTCGGCCGACCAGGAGGGCGTGCCGTAGTCGACGTAGCCGGTGCCGAAGAAGCGGTTTTTCGCGGCGCTGGTCATGAGGAAAGTGGCGAAGGGCCACTCAGCGGCGACGAGGGTGAGGACGAAGATGGGTCCGCTGACGAGGGAGAGAAGAAGCTTGTTGCCCTGGCCAAAGCGGCGCCAGAGGAGGTCGAGCACGATGGCGGGAACGATGAGGAGGATGGGAAATTTGGGCGGGATAAATTGGGTGACCTGCGTATAGACGGGTCCGAGTTTGGGCGCGGCGGGGAAGAGGGGCAGGATGAGGATGAAGGCGATGATGGCGAGCATGTAGAAGCCGCAGATGAGGGTGCAGGCCCAGCGATGGCGGCAGGCCTTCCACATGGCGGCGAAGTAGAGCGGTACGCCAATGGCCATGGAGGTGTAGGCGCCGGAGGAGTGGAGCTCGACGTCCCAGGTGTACTCCATGCGGAAGAACATGGTGAGAACCATCATGAGTCCGCAGATGTAGAGCATGAGCCACTGGAGGGAGGCGGCCGGCGGTGCGTCCCGTTCCTGGCCGCGGTTCATGCGGGCGAGGATGAGCAGGAGCGCGCCGAGCTCAACGGCAAAGATGCCGAGCATGAGAAGGGTGTGCGGCGGCGAAACGATTTTGACGTCGAGGCCGTAGGCGTTGTGCCACCAGTTATCGAAAGGAGCCGACGTGAGCATGGCGATGCCGCCCCACGCCGCAATGAAGGCGCCGAGCGGGCCGCGGAATCCGAAGACGTGGACGGAACTGGCGGTTGTTTCCGCGGTGGGAAAGAAGGTGGCATGCACGATGAGGTAGCCGCAGGAGATGCCGGCGAGGACGCCACACATATAGATGGCGAGGTGGGCGGGGGTCCAGAACGTATCGCGTCCTATGGAGCGATGCCAGGAGACATCCCAGTGAGCGCCTATGGTGACTGAGGTGACGGCGAGGGCAGCGCACCAGAGATACCAGGGGATGGTGCCAGCGCGGCTCGTCGCGATGGGACGGGCATAGGTAGCGGTAGTCGCGGCCATGGTTACAGGGTACAGGGCGCAGGGAACAGGGTACAGCGGCGAGGAGGAGCCTGGAATTCAGAGTTTGCTTCGCGACCAGCCTCGGCTGCCTTGCGAACGGCGGCCGTAATGCCGATCCGCGCGTCACCATGGACTCCGTTCCCCTTGCGGAATACGAGGTCTTTATCGACCAGTGACGACTGGCCTCACGCCGGCGAGCTCATGCTTCGCTCCGCGAATTCCTTGTCTGCGCTTCGCGCCCTCGTGGGCGATGGGGCGTTGCAGAAAGCTGGTCCTTCAGCGGAGCAGGCGACGATGCCGATGTGCTGCATAAGGGCACGGTACAGGCTGAAGGGTACAGGCATCGAAAAAGCGTAATCAGTCGGGGAGCTCGATGCTGCCGTCGTCGGCGATGGGGAAGGAGGGGTTGAAGGCGACTTCCCAGATGAAGTTATCGGGATCGGCGAAGTAGCCGGAGTAGCCACCCCAGAAGGCTTCCTGCGCGGGCTTGAGGATGGTGGCTCCAGCAACTTTGGCTTCAGCGAGGACGGCATCGACTTCGCCGCGGGAGCGGGCATTGTAGGAGAGGGTGAATCCTGAGAAGCCCTGGCCTTCGGAGGCGAGGTTGGCGTCTTTGGCGAGTTCGGGGCGAGGGTAAAGGGCAAGGATCAATCCACCTGCCTGATAGAAGGCGATGGCGTCGTTGCCGGCGGAGGATTGGCGCCAGCCGATTGCTTTGTAGAATGCACGGCTGCGCGCGAGGTCGGCAACGCCAAGGGTGACGATGCTCATGCGCTGCTCCATGGAGACAGGGTACAGGGAGCGGGCAGCGGGTTGCAGGTTACGGGTTGCAGGTTGGGGGTTACGGGTTACGGGTTACGGGTTGCAGGTTACGGGCATGGCGGGCTGCGCTCCAGGGTTTGGTTCGTAGTGCTTCCCTCTCGATTCGGTTGCCTGCGAAATTGGCTCATTCGCTCGTAAGGCGGCGGCGCAATTTGTCGCCTGGGGCCAACCTGGATGGGGCCGCGACGTTCCTATGAAGTGGGACTGGATGGCTCGGCAGAGTGGCTGGGCTGTTGCGCGTGCGACGAAACCGTCGAGACAAATCTTTCGAACCCATGAAAATGGAGAGGAGCAGGACGATGAGGAAATCGATAGCAATTTTGAGTGCGGGGATTCTGGCCGCGGCGACCGCGATACCCGCGATGGCGCAGGATGATAACAAGGCGAACGTGGAACTGGAGCGGGCGACGACGATGATCCAGGGCATTACCAGTCCGGAGGCGAAGATGGGGATCCCGGACGCGGTGCTACGCAACGCGAAGTGCGTAGCCGTGGTGCCGAAGATGCTGAAGGGCGGCTTTGTGGTGGGCGCGCAGCATGGCGACGGCGTGGCGACGTGCAAGATGGCAGACGGGCGGTGGAGTCCTCCGGCTCCATTCCAGCTGTCGGGCGCGACGTTCGGCGCACAGATCGGCGGCGAAGAGCAGGGCTACGTGATGATGGTGATGAACGATCATGGGCTGCAGGCGCTGGAGTCAGGTCACTTTAAAGTGGGCGCGGGCGTTGATGCCGCGGCGGGCCCGGTGGGGCGCGAGGCTTCAGGCGGCGTAGGACCGGACACTTCGATCCTGACCTACTCGACTGCGAAGGGCGCGTATATTGGCGCGACGCTGAACGGTGCGGAGTTTAACGAGGACCATGGCCGCACCAAGGAGCTGTATGGCAACGCGGTGCGGTTCAACGCCATTCTCGACGGCAAAGTCGATATGCCCGAGGGCGGGCCTGCTCGGCAGTTCGTGCGGACGATCAATCAGGCCACAACGCGCGCGTCGCGGTGACGCGGGAGTAAGCCGACAGGGAGCAGGAAGTAGCGAGGAGTAACGGGCTTCGGTGCCAACATCGAAGCCCGTTTTTCACTACGCTTCGGTGGTTAGTTCGAGGTCTTCGAAGCGGCGCAGTTTGTAGATGGCAATCGAGACGACCCCGCTGAGAGCGAAGATCCCGATGATGCAGTAGCCGAGGACTCCGAAGTTGGAGTTGAGGCGAACGATGAATCCCCAGAAAACGCCCTGAAGGTGGAACTGGCCGCCGAGAAGGCCGAGGGCCTCGATGCCGCCTACGACTAATGCAACCACCACGGATACAGATGTGATGGTGAGGTTGTAGTAGAGCTTGCGGATGGGCTTGATATAGGCCCAGCCGTAGGCGCCGAGCATGAGGATGTTGTCCGTCGTATCGATGAGCGACATGCCGGCGGCGAAGAGCACGGGGAAGACGGCGATGGACCAGAGCGGGAGGCCGCGGGAGGCTTCGGCAGCGGAGAGGCCGAGGAGGCCGATTTCGCTGGCGGTATCGAAACCGAGACCGAAGAGGAAGCCGAGCGGGTACATGTGCCAGCTGCGGCGGATCATAGCAAAAACGGGCCGGAAGATGCGGGCGAGAAAACCACGGTTGGCGAGGAGCAGGTCGAGGTCCTCGTCAACATAGGGTTCGCCACGGCGGACGCGCATGAAGGTCGCATAGACATGGCGCAGGATAATGAGATTCACGGCGGCGATGGCGAGAAGAAAGAGGGCCGAAACCAGGGTCCCGATGACTCCACCGATGTTGCGGTAGTGGTCGATGTGTTTCTGCAGGCCGAGGGCGGCGGCGGCGATGAGCAGGGAGCCGAGGATGACAATGGTGGAGTGGCCGAGAGAGAACATGAATCCGACGGCGACGGGACGCTTGCCTTCCTGCATGAGCTTGCGGGTGACGTTATCGATGGCGGCGATGTGGTCGGCATCGACGGCGTGACGAAGCCCGAAGGAGTAGGCGAGGAAGGCGGTTCCGAGAAGGACCGGAAAGCGATGGAAGGCGGCGACGGCCCAGAGCCAGGCGGCCCCATTGAAGAGGAGGAGGAGCGCGTAGATGCCGATGACCTTGCCGCGGACGTGGTCGGGGTGGTCGTTGAAGAGGTGGCGGAGGGACGGCATGGAAGCTACAGGGTACAGCGGACGCGGCCTGGGGTGCAGTGATGGGATTCAGGCGGTTGACCAATTTACAAAGGGGTCCCTATGCTCGTAGAGGCGAATCCAAGGGATTTGGTTTCCATCGCCCGGCGGCAGCATCCTAATGTCCGGGCATCCAAACAAGATTGAGGAGAGGAAATATGGCAGACAAGAAGAAAAACCCTGCGCTGGACGAACTGGTCGCCGGGCTGCAGGAGGATCTTTCACGGGAATATCAGGCAATCATTGCGTACACGGTGTACAGCAACGTGCTAAAGGGTGCGCAGTGGATGAGCATTGCAGGCGAATTGAAGAAGCATGCCGGCGAGGAGCTGTCGCACGCCATGATCATCGCGGATCAGATTGATTATCTGGGCGCGGTGCCGAACGCGACGCCGAAACAGGTGAAGCTGTCGGAGAAGGCGGAGGAGATGCTGCGCTTCGACCTGGACAACGAAACGGTGACGATCAAGTCGTACCGGAAGCGGGTGCGGCAGGCGGAGGCGGTGGGGCATTACGCGCTGGCTGAGCAGCTTCGGCAGATTATCTCGCAGGAGCAGGAGCACCAGCACGATCTGGCGACGGCCCTGGGGATCGACGTACCGAACGTGCTGGATGAGGGAGTCTAAGAGCAGGCTACGATTGCAGGTTACTTGTCACCAGGTTGCAGGGTACAGAGCGCCACGTTGCGGGGTGCGCTGTGCAGGGCGTGATGAATGTGACTTGCGCCGGTTCTTCCGGCAGGAATCTGGTCGGCTTGTCGACGGTGACGCAACTCGGATGGGGTGATATGCCATCACCCCATCATGAGAAGAAATACGCAATGGGTGACGGCGGTGCTGGGGGCGGCTCTGATGCTGGCTCCCGGATGTGCGCTGGTACAGGCGCAGAGCGATACCAGCGCGAAACAGGACATGAAGGCTGCGGGCCGCGATACCAAGGCGGGCGCGAAGGATGCCGGGAACGGCGTGAAGAAGGGCACGAAGAGCACGTATCACGCGGGGAAAAAAGACACGAAGAAGGCGTGGGGCAAGACGAAGAGCACGACGAAGGGCGCGGTGAACGGCGGGAAAGAAGGGGCGAAGGAGCCGCAGTAGAAGGAGCCGGCGGTTAGCCTGGCTTCACCAGGGCGAGATGTTGAGCGTGGCACATGGCGATTCCCCTGGGGGTCGCCGGTTTGTTTGCGGGGGACTATTTGGTTTTGGCTCTCGCGGATTTCTTTTTAATGTTGCGGCGCAGGGGGATGGCGGAGTCCTCGTCGAAG
This sequence comes from Acidobacteriaceae bacterium, assembly GCA_036272255.1. Taxonomy (GTDB): domain Bacteria; phylum Acidobacteriota; class Terriglobia; order Terriglobales; family Acidobacteriaceae; genus Palsa-343. Next base: position 36,970 of record DATAZC010000117.1, read on the forward strand.
AAGACGGCGGGCGAGACCTTGAAGCGCCGGCTGAGGCGGGCGATATGGCAGCGGTTGAGCTGCCGCTTGCCCAGCAGGATCAGCGAGGCGGAGGCCTGAAAGCCAAGCTCGGGGGTGATCTTGCCCTGCGATACTCCGTTGCTGGTCATGAGCAGGCGCAGGACCTCAACGGAGCGGGCTTCGGGCAGGGGATAGCGCCGGGCTTCGTATTGCTCGATCAGAAACGTGATGAGGTTGATGGCTTCCTGTTCGGCGGCGGTGGGCCGGGACTTTGCCGTGAGCGTGAAGAGGCCGCTGCTGTATTCGGCGAGCTCTTCGTCGGAGCGGATGATGCGCGGGGCGCCGCGGCGAATCATCTCAGTGGGATCGGCGAGGGTTTGGGTCACGGGAGAATTTCTTTCCGCCGCGGGGACGCGGTCTGGCGGGATTTGGAGCGCGCGGCTCTCTTCCCCATGTCGCGGCGGAGGGGGACGGCGGAAATCTCGTCGAAGAAGACGTTGGGTGATACTTTGAAGCGCTTGCTGAGGCGAGCGATGTGACTCCGTGTGAACTGGCGTTTGCCCTGCATGAGGAGCGAAGCATCGGTCGCGCCGCCAACATCGGGACCCAGGCTGTTTTGGTTGACGCCATCGCGATCGAGGAGCTGACGGAGGACCTCGATGGGGCTGCCCTTTGGGACGGCGTAGCGGACGGTCTCGTACTGCTCGATGAGGAGGGTGAGGAGGTTGATCGCGTCCTGCTCGGCGGCGCCAGGTTGCGGTTTCGCGGTGAGGGAGAGGAGAGCGCGCGTGTATTCGACCAGCTCGTTGGCGGAGCGGATAAGGCGGGGTGCGCCACCGCGCATCATGGCGACGGGGTCGGCAAGGGTCTTGCTCACTGGGAGACTCCTTTGCCCCGTTTGGCGGCATTTTCGTATTGCTGTCGGGTGAGGAAGGAGCGAATCCAGACGTGCCCCTGGGCAAGAATGCCTTTGGGCTCCCGCGAGTAATGGATGGTGGTGACGAGACGGTATTTGTCCTGATGAATGCGGAAGACGACCTGGTCACCGGCGCATTCGGCATCAGCGAAGGTTTCTCTGACTTCTTCAGGACTGCGCCAGGATTTGTCACTGGCGATGGATCGCCAGGCAGCGATGGGTTTGGACGCGTCGCGAAACCGATTGGCGGCTGTTTTCAGGTGATTTGCCGAGAGAACGTGCAAGGGGACAGAACCTCCAACTGCTCGGAGGATATTGAGCAAGGCGCAAAGCGTCCAGATTACTTTCGCTACTTGCAATGGGCGCAATTGCAGTGGGAGAGAATCGATTGGCTTCTGCTATGTTCGTTGCGCCGGGGTGGCGCAACGTGCGGTTGCTCTGCTCAGGATGACAATTATTTTGATCTTTGAGATTTATTTGCCGTTTGAAAAAGGCGGGGGGGCTGAAGCCCGGGTTTCTGGGGCGGTTGCTGCGGCACGACTGAAGTCGTGCCCCTTCACTTTGTGGTGGCTCAGGACGCTCTTGTGGGAAGTCGTGCCCCTTCACTTGTTCGTGACTCAGGACGCTCTTGTGGGAAGTCGTGCCATGTCACCTGGTTTTTGGCTCAGGACGCTTTTGGGGTGATCGAGGAAACCTGGAGATGCAGGTCCGTTCGACTCGCGGCGGCAATAGTTGTTGCGCCAGAGGCGCAACGATGCGGATGCTTCGCTCAGGATGACAGATTTTTCTTTTTGGTGAGAGATGTGGGATGCCGGCGAAAAAAGCTCGGGGGCTGGAGCCCCGGTTTTTTAGCTGGCTTTTTCGGCACGACTGAAAGTCGTGCCCCTTCCCTTTGCGGTGGCTCAGGACGCTTTTGGGGTGATCGAGAGAACCTGGAAATGCAGGTCCGTTCGACTCGCGGCTGGAATTTTTGTTGCGCCTGGGCGCAACGATGCGGATGCTTCGCTCAGGATGACAGAGTTGTGGTGGTGGTGAGAGTGGTGGGGATGTTGGCGAAAGGTGCGGGGCTAAAGCCCCTTTTTTTTAGCTGGCTTTTTTGGCACGACTGAAGTCGTGCCCTGACACAGAAGCATCAGCGAGCGAATTTTTGCTTGTCTCCTGGCTATCCGCTCAAAAGGTGCCGCGCTGCGCGCGACCTCAGAATGACACCCTGGAAGTTTTCAGCTCGCCGGTGTTCTTCGTTCGGAGATGGCGTGCTTATCCGTTGGCGAGTTCTTTGGCACGCTGGGTGGCGCGCATGACGGCTTTGATCAGGGTGACGCGGAGGCCGCCTTCTTCGAGCTCGAGAATGCCGTCGATGGTGCAGCCCGCGGGGGTGGTCACGGCGTCCTTGAGAAGCGCGGGGTGATAGCCGGTTTCGAGAACCATTTTGGCGGCGCCGTAGGTGGTTTGCGCGGCGAGCAGGGTGGCTATGTCGCGCGGCAGGCCGACCTTGACGCCGGCTTCGGCGAGCGATTCGAGAATGATGTAGATGAAGGCGGGACCGCTGGCGCTGAGGCCGGTGACAGCGTCCATGTGCTTCTCGTCGACGACAACGGTGCGGCCGACGGCGGCGAAGAGACTCTCGGCGAGTTCCATATGTGCGGGCTCGACGAAGCGGCCGCGGCAGAGCGCGGAGATGCCGGCACCGAGCATGGAGGGGGTGTTGGGCATGGCGCGGATGACGGGGACTTCCTCAACAGCGGCGCGCTCGATGGCCTCGGTGCGGACGGACGCGGCGAAGGAGATGAGGAGCTTGTCGGATGTGAGTGCGGGGCGGATTTCTTCGATGAGGGTCGGGACCTGGAAGGGCTTGACGCCGATGAGGAGCACATCGGCTTTGGAGGCGATGGCAGCGTTGTCGGTAGAGACTTCGATGCCCCACTGGGCGGAGAGAGCCTGGGCGCGGTCAGCGTGGGCAACGGTGCCGAGCAGACGATCGGGGGAGAGGATCTGCTGCTTGAGGAACGCCTGCAGAAGGATGCCGCCCATTTTGCCGGCGCCGAGGACGGCGATGCGGGAGGTTGAGAGGTTCATGAAGACAGGGTACAGGGAGCAGGTTGCGGGGGTGAGGGCGTGAGAAGCGAATACGACTTTCAGCTGACCGCGGTGGTTGAGGACGATGCGCGGTTTTTGTCCTGATTTTTATCCTGGACGAGGCGGAGGACGCGGCGATAGAGCCGGTCGCGGACTTCGAAGCGGCCGGCGGCACGGGTGACGTAGCGAACCTGAAGGTCGATGGAGCTGCCGGAAGGACGGAAGGTGACGACGGGTTCAGCGCTGGGGCGGCTGAGGCCGGCGGTGCGCGCGCTGCGGCCCCATTCCTGTTCGGCGAGGCGGGCGCTTTCGTCGGTTTCTTCGTGGGCAGCGGTTTGGACGGCCTGGGCGAAGGCGTCGACATCTTCGCCGGCAGGGATGGCGAAGGTGATTTCGTCCCAGAGCCACTGGCCTTTGCTGGAGAAATTAAAGTACTGGCCGCGAATAGCGAAGCTGTTGAGGAAGGAGACGCGACGGCCGGTGGGTTCGCCTCTTTCGGCCAGGCCGGTGGTTTCAAGCAGCGTGGTGGTGACGAGGCCGACCTCGACAACTTCGCCGGAGATGCCATTGATCTCGACGCGATCGCCGACATGAATGCCGTTTTTGCCAACGAGCATGAACCAGCCTAAGAACGCGAGGATGTAGTCCTGCAGGGCAATGGTGAGGGCGGCGGTGGCGAGGCCGATCATCGTGGCGGTTTGCTGCGGCGGACCAAAGAGGATGAGGGCGATGAGGAGAACGCCGAGGACCTGGACGCCGACATCGAGGACGGTACGGAGGGTTTCGGTTTGGCGGCGGTCGAGAGAGGGGTGGGCCATGAGGCGGCGGACGAGGGCGTCGCCGACGATCATGCAGGCGATGACGATAACGATGAGCTCAAACGACTGCAGGATGAGGTGCAGGACGAGGCGATGCTGTAGCTGGACCTGCTTGCCCCATTTGCCGTAGGTGTCGGCGAGCTGGAGCTCGGTCTGAATGCGGTCGTCGTCGATGGAGAGGATCTGGCGTTCGGTGCTGCGGTCCTGAATCTGGGCAAGAGTGAGAGGGGCTTTGGCGGCGGAGGCATCGGCCTGCATCTTCGCTTCGAGAGTGTTGTGTTCGGCGGTGAGAGAGCGGAGATCGGATTCGGCGTCGGAACGAGCCTGTTCGAGGGAGGCGTAGCGGTCGCGCTGATTGAACCATGAGGCGATGCGTCCGATGAGGGTGCCGCGATGTTTGATGGATACGGTGGCAATCTCGCCGCCGTACTTTTCGTGGGTGTCGTACTCATGGATCGAGGCCTGGTGAGCGTTGAGCTCATCCTGGAGGGCGACGCTGGCGTTGCCGGTGGCGCGATCGAGGTCGTGCTGAGCGTCGGCGAGCTCGTCGGAATCGAGGCCGAGCTGAGCTTCGGCGATCTGGGAGGCGTCGTCGCTGCCAGCGGTTGAGGATTTGGCTTTGAGCTGGGCGGCGAGGGTGCGGTCCTGCGCGACCTCCTGCTGGAGCTGGGTTACGCGCTGGGAGAGCGCGAGGGCGTCGCCGGTGAGAACCTGGCGGCGGGTTTTGAGCTGGGCGGCGCGGAGAGCGGCGGCAAAGGCCTGGTCGACTTCGTGGTCGGCGAGATGCTCGGCTTGGTGGGCGTATTCGCCTTCCTCGGAAGTGACGGCGAGGGCGGCGAGGGTTTGGGCGGTTTGCCAGGGACTGAGGTCGACGAGGGTTTTGCCGGCGGCACCGCCCTGGGCGCGGCGGGCGGCGAGGTTGGCCATAGCGCCGCGGGTGGTCCACGAGAGGACGATGCAGAGGGTGAGGAGGCCAAGGAGGACGAAGAGGACGAGGACTCGGGCATGGCCGAAGATGCGCGGACGCGCTGCTTCAGGAGCAGGGGTGGGGGGAGGGGTCATGGGTCTGAGGTGATTGTAAGGGGGGCGGGCCTGGCAATGAGACGGGAGGGGGCGG
>DATAZC010000118.1:0-11958 GCA_036272255.1 Acidobacteriaceae bacterium
GGGGCGGTTTATCGGTGGTGGGGCGGTCTGTCGGTGGCGGGGGCGGTCTATCGGTGGCGGGGGCGGTCTGTCGGTGGCGGGGCGGTTTATCGGTGGTGGGGGCGGTCTATCGGTGGTGGGGGCGGTCTATCGGTGGCGGGGCGGTTTATCGGTGGTGGGGCGGTCTGTCGGTGGTGGGGCGTATTCGGGGCGGGTGGAGGGTCGAGGGGCGGGGTGGAGGGTCGAGGCTGACCGTAAACTGCAGCCACAGAATCGGGGCTTTTCAGCCCCTTGTGAGTTCTTTCTTCTCAGAATTTTTTTCTAGTATTGGCGGGACTCTTTCCTCAAGCTCTCGAATTTCCGCCGTTGGACTCGGGTCTCAGGCGGGCCTCAGGCGAGCCCCCGGGGCCAGGCGCTTTCTTCGCGAGGCTCAGGCCGTCTGGTCGTGGGCTTCGCCTAAGGTGACGCGGACGGTCATTTTGCGGCGGCCGCGGAAGAAGGTGATGGTGACGGTGTCGCCGGGCTGGTGCTCGTTCATGATCTCGGAGATGTCCTGGGAGTTGGTGATCTCCTGACCATCGATGGCGACGATGAGGTCGCCTCCAACGGAGATTTGCATGTTGCCGAGGTAGGCGACCTGATTGCCGCCGTGAAGTCCGGCGTGCTCGGCTGCGCCGCCAGGAATGGTGCTCTCGATGAGGATGCCGTATTGCGCGGGGAGGCCCATTTGCTCGGCGAGGTCGGGGCCGATGGGGAGGGTGCGGACGCCGAGTGAGGGACGGCGGGAGTGGCCGTATTTCTGAAAGTCGCTGAGGACGGCTTTCGCGGTGTCGATGGGGATGGCGAAACCGATGCCGGCGTTTTGCTCGGCGCCGTTCTGGGCAATCATGGAATTGATGCCGATGACTTCGCCCTGCGAATTGAGGAGCGGGCCGCCGGAGTTGCCGGGGTTGATGGCCGCATCGGTTTGAATGGCGTTTTCGATGGGCGCGCTGCCCTCGCCCCCTTTGACGGAGCGGATGGCGCTGATGATGCCGGTGGTCATGGTGCCGCTTAAGCCGAAGGGATTGCCGATGGCGTAGACTTCCTGGCCGACCTGGAGATCGCGGGAAGAGGCGAGGACGGCGGGAACAAGATTGGGCGCATTGATCTGAAGGAGCGCGAGGTCGTGGAGGCGATCGCGGCCGATGACCTGGGCCTGGTAGCGATGCTTATCGTGGGTTTGGACCTCAATGTTTTTGGCGTCGGCAACGACGTGGTAGTTGGTGAGGATGTGGCCCTGCTTGTCGAGGATGAAGCCGGATCCCTGGTCGGTTTGCGGCACGAGTCCCATGAAGAAGTCGAGGGTAACGGTGCCGGCGGTGATGTTGACCACGGAGGGGACGACGCGTTTGTAGACCGAGATGTTGTTCGACTCGGTATTGGTATATTCGGGCGCGGCGTGGGCTTCGGTGATGGTGAGCGGAGAGCCGTGGCCGCTGGAGCCGAGGGGGCGGATTTCGAAGTGGCTGATGAAGTAGCAGAAGCCGGCAACGAGAATCAAAACCAGAAGAATGCGACGAAAGATCATAGTCGTGGATGGGTGTTTCGTTGTTGAGCCCGGAGTGCGCTGCGGCCTGAGAGTCGGATGGGCCAGCAGCCGGGGTGAGGCGCAGAAACCGCCTGCTTTTATTGTAGCGACATACGTTCAGACACCGCTTTTGTTCCCGAGTTCCGCGATCTTGAGCGAGGCTGCGACTTGTTCGATCTGACGACGTGTGGCTTCGAGGTCGCCGGCGTTATCGATGACGAAGTCGCAGTGGGGGATTTTGACGGAGTCGGGGAGTTGGGCGGCGAGGCGCTGGCGGGCGTCGCGTTCGGCGGCAGCGCGCTCCTGTTGGGTCGCGGATGCGGGGAGAATGCGGGCGAGAAAGCGCTGGATCCGGAGGCGGTCGGGCGCGGTGACGAGGATGATGCGGTCGAAGCGGCTTCGCCAGTTGGGAACGGTGCCCCAGGCTTCCGCTTCGAAGATGAGTGCGGATTCGACGACGACGATGGCGTGAGGATCGCGCGCAAAGACGTCGTGCATCTGGCGTTCCTGTTCCGCGACGACGGGCGGGTGAACGATTTGATTCAGTTCGGTGAGGCGGCCTGCAGAGAAGGCGAGGGCTGCGAGGCGGGCGCGATCGAGAGAGCCGTCGGCGCGGATGACGGAGGGACCGAAGTGTTCCGCGATGGCGTGGAAGACGGGTTGACCGGGCTGCATCATGGCGCGTGCGATAGCGTCGGCTTCGAGGATGGGGAAGCCGTGTTCGCGCAGGATGGCGGCGACGGTGGATTTGCCGCTGCCCAGACTGCCGGTGAGGCCTACGCGCAACATACGTCTCCGATGGATACGGCGAGGAAGATGGAGCGGAAATCTCAGATGTGATTGTAAGCGGCGGCGGGGAGAACGAAAGGCGCGGACGAAACGTACAGAGACTATGCGGCACTAATCAGAGACCCATGTTAGTGACGTGCCATGAAGGGATGAATGAAGAGCCAGGCAAAGCCGATGGCGATGAGCATAGCGAGGAAGATGAGGGCTAGCATCAGTCCCCAGGAGGGGCCGGGATGAACCCGCCGGGTTGCCTGCGGTGGGGACTCTTTGTGGGGATCGGTCACTGTTTAGTGTACGGCGACGGGTTACCGCAGAGGGAGCCGCGCCACGAAAGGGGTACGCGGAGACGCTGCAGGAGCAGGGATTGAGGCTGGTGGGTAGCAACACTAATTCGGGGAAACGGTGTCTAAGGGTGCAGGAGTGACGGAGAGCAAAGCAAGTTTGGAAAGGGGACCGGGAGACGGAAGCCCGGGCCGAACGGAGCGAGGAGACGACCATGGCGAGCGACAGCAGAATCGAGAAATTCCCGGTGGCAGAGCTCGCAGGTTTGCGTACGGAGCTTCTGCAAACGAGCATGGATTCATGGCAGGCGGCGGATCTGGTGACGACATTTCTGACGGGGCGCGGCTACGGGTCGGACCAGGCGATGGTGCGCGAGGCGGTGGTGCGTCTGGAAGCGAATGCGTGCACGTATGAGTGCATGCAGCAGGAGCTGGAGCGCGTAGCATACATGATGTGAATGTGGCGTAAAAAATCGTTTTAGTTGATTACTTTTGTACGGCCCCTTCGCCACATTCCTCGAGTTTTCCTGAATCCAAAGCGCAACTTCGCACGTCGAAACGTGCAGAGGGTGATTTTCTACCTGTCTGCAAGATGAGGTTCCTGTCGGGAACGGTTCGGCGCGGGTGATCAACCGCGCGGAGCATGCAGTTGCGGAGCCCAGTCTTGTAACGTTCGGGGTTGTTTCCTCCCGGCATCTTTCTCGGGTGCAGGTTGTCGGAGGCGATCCACGAGGCGGAACCACGTGGTATTCCGCTGGCGCGCCAGCGCAGATTCGCGAAACCCATTGTGCCTGGGAAAGCCGACAGCGGCGTGGCCGCTGTAGTTTGCCCAGGATACGGGATTGCAGAAGCGGCGTGGCGTAACGGCAGAATTTTCTGCAGAGGAGCTAACACATGCGCTTTACATCTTTGAAGAACTTGTCGTTTGGTCTTGCACTGGCATCGTTGGTTTCGGTGGGAGTTGCATCCGCACAGTCCCTGGTGGGGGTGAACGCGAAGCTGGATCGCACGCTGGATTCAAAAAGCGCCGCGGTGGGGCAAACAGTGACGGCGAAGCTGGACGGTGCGGTGACGCTGAGCGGTACGAAGCTGGCGCGGGGAACGGAACTGATGGGCAAAGTCGCTGAGGTGAAGAGCGGCAATCCGGTGAGCGTGACGCTGCTGTTTACATCGGCAAAGCTGAAGGACGGCAAGGAAATTCCGGTAAAGGCCACGCTGATCGCGGCTTCGTCGGAGTCCGATCCGGTGGGCGTGTCGCTGGGCGATGTGGCTGCAGGGGGAGCGCCGACGCAGATCGAAGCGGATCGCGCATTCAATCAGCAGCCGGGAGCGCTGGAGCATGTTGGGCTGACCAGCGCGGTGAAGGACCACGATTCGGGAACGTTTACGAGCACGAGCGGCAACTTCAAGCTGGTGGCGGGAACGAACCTGCAGGTGGGGATTGCCGCGGCGAGCAGCGCGAGCGGAACGAGCGCGGCTGAGTAAGATTCGGTAATCGCCCTCGAAGGGGAAAGGCCGTCCTGTGGACGGCCTTTTCTTTTTTGGTGTGGAAGCTGGGCGGAGCGGTACGGGGCGAGTCAGACCTGCATGACTTCGGCTTCCTTCTTTTTGGCCATCTCTTCCATTTTTTTGATTTCTTCGTCGGTGAGTTTCTGGATCTCGTCGAGGGAGCGCTTTTCTTCATCCTCGGAAATCTTTTTGTCTTTGGCGGCCTTCCTGATGAGGTCGTTGCCGTCGCGGCGGATATTGCGGACCGCGGTGCGGTGATCTTCGAGGACGCGGTTGAGGTGCTTGACGACTTCGCGGCGGCGGTCTTCGGTCATGGAGGGGACGGGGATGCGAACGATCTTGCCGTCGTTGTTGGGATTGAAGCCGAGGTCGGAGGTGCGAAGGGCTTTTTCGATTTCGGCGATGAGGCTGGCGTCCCACGGGGTGACGACGATGAGGTTGGCGTCAGGAGTGGTGATCTGGCCGACCTGGTTGAGGGGGGTGGGCGTGCCGTAGTAGTCGACTTTGACCTGGTCGAGCATGTGGATGGAAGCGCGGCCGGTGCGGATGGAGCCGAGGTTGGTCTGGAAATCGCCAACGGCTTTGTCCATGCGGGTACGGAGTTGTGCGTAGTCGGCTTTGAGAGCGGGAAGGCCCGCGATAAAGGAGGGTGCCATGGTGGTGGTCCTTACAAAAAACAAGTTCAAAACAGGTATTGTACGCGGGATTGATGGGTTACATCACGGTGGGAACGGCCATCCCGAGGTCGACGCTGAGGGTTCCTGGAAATTAGAAAACCTCGATTGCTGCTGAATGGCCCGGCGCGCTGGCGATCCGGCCGTCTCGGGTGAGTAAAGGAGCGTCCAGGTCTTCGGCCAGCGCAACATAGGCTGCGTCATAGGCGCTCAGATTGTTCCGCAGTCGCCAGATACGAGGCAGAAGAAGCACTGGAGGATAACGGGTAATGCGCAGAGCGGTTAAATCTTCGATGGCTTCTTCGGCTCGAGTTGCCGTCAGGATACGTTCGCGCGTAAGGCGACGCAGAACCTGTGCGAATTCGACATCCATAAGATCGACTGTATGCAGAGTTTCGGGTTGGGAGTAAATACGTTGCTCGATGCGTTGTCCGGCCGGCATCTGCAGAAGCCACTCAACCGTCGCGGAAGCGTCGAGCACGATCATCGTTTTTCACGCTCTTCTCGCAGCAGAGAAGCAGTGTCGAACTGCCGGGTCGGCTTTCGATGGTGGAGACGTGCGCGGAACTCAGCCAGACCAGGGCGGTCCGCGATTTCTCTCAACTCCAGAAGCAGGTAGTCAGAGAGCGACATGCCGGCGGTCGCGGCGCGGGCTTTGAGATTCCGATGGAGGGGCTCCGGGACATGGCGAACCTGGATCATTCTGGGCATGGGATCAGTATAGTTGCATGTGCAAAACATGCCCAGCCGGCGATCGGGCCGATGCACGTGCACAGGGCGGATGGACCGACATTACATGACGGAAGAGGATGCAGCAGCAGCAGCCTGCGAGGAGTCGCTCTGTTCGTGGGCGTGGTAGGAGCTGCGGACGAGGGGGCCGGATTCGACGTGGCGGAAGCCCATGGCTAACGCTTCGCGCTTCATGAAGGAGAATTCGTCGGGGGTGTAGTAGCGGGCGATGGGGAGATGGTCTTTCGAGGGGCGGAGGTACTGGCCGATGGTGAGGACGTTGACGCCGACGCCGGCGAGGTCGCGATAGACCTGGAGGAGCTCGTCCATTTCTTCACCGAGGCCGACCATGACTCCTGATTTTGTAACCGTGGCTGGATTGATTTCTTTGGCAAACTGGAGAAGGCGGAGGGTGCGCTGGTAGCGGGCTCCGGAGCGGACGGCGCGATAGAGGCGGGGGACGGATTCAGTGTTGTGGTCGAGGATTTCGGGGCGCGCTTCGACGACGAGGCGGATGGCTTCTTCGTTGCCCTGGAAGTCGGGGATGAGGACTTCGACCTGGCAGCCGGGAGCCTGGCGGCGGATTTCTTCGATGACCATGACGAAGGCGCGGGCGCCACCGATGATGTCGTCATCGCGATTGACGCTGGTGATGACGGCGAATTTCAGTCCGAGCAGGGCGACGGCTTCGGCGACGCGGCGGGGCTCGTCGAAGTCGATGGGGTCGGGGCGGCCTTTGGGGACGGCGCAGAATCCGCAGCGGCGGGTGCAGAGGTTGCCGAGCATCATGAAGGTCGCGGTGTGATGGTGCCAGCACTCGCCGATGTTGGGGCACTGGGCGGACTCGCAAACGGTGTTGAGGTTGAGGGAGCGGGCCAGCTTTTTGAGGTCGTGGTAGTTATCGCCCATGGGGGCGCGTGCGCGGAGCCACTCGGGTTTAGGGAGCGGGCGATGCGGCGCGAGGTCGATCTGAATGAGGGAGTCGACTGCGGGCGAGGTGGACATCCTGCGCCTATTTTAGCTGAGAGGGTGCAGGTGCAGGTTACAGGTTGGCTCAGGCTGTGGCGTTCTGTGCCTCGCGCACCAGCGAACCGATGGGGTGCTGGATCGAATCGTGTGCGATGGTGGTCAGGCTTTCGCCGCGGCGATACATCAGGTAGGCGGCGATGGCTCCGGCAGCGATGGTGGTCCAGAAAATGGCTTTTCTCATGGGTGCTTCCCTCGATGAGTTGGATGCATCGAGGGCGTCGTTCGTGGTCAGAGCGAACGACGTGGAGTTGGGCGCTGTCGCCTACTGATCTTTTTTCAGCTCGACGACCATGACTTCGATGGGTTGGGCGCCGGCATTGACGTCCTCATGCATGGCGCCTGGAGGCATGGCGGGGAGCCAGTAGGCGTGGCCTGTTTCCCAGACATGGGTTTCTGTGGGGCCGTTTTGCGGAACGATGTTCATGGTGCCGCCCTGGAGGGGAATGATGACGCGTCCGTGATCGTGGCGGTGCATGGTGAGCGGCGCGTTGGGAAGGACGAGGGAACGCCAGACGCGGACGTCGTCATTTTCGAATTGCGGAAAGCGCTGGGTCTGCGCGGCGGGTTGCTGGGAGCGCATGACGCCGAGGCCGGCCGCGAAGCCGATGAGGAGGAAAAGGGTCGAGGTCCAGAGTCGTTTCATCGTTCCGGCAAACTCCTGAAGAGATGGAAATGGAGGGATGGTGGAGATGATACGCAGGGGCGCGGTGCATGGAGCGAGCCGCGGAGTTTGTGACGGGTGGGGATTGCTGGAGGCTGCGAGGGCAGGTTGTAATGGCGCATGCGGTACGACGCGGAGGATGCGATGGCGGGGCTGATGACGGATCTGCGGATGACGGTGCGGCAAATGCGCAAGGCTCCAGGGTTCAACCTGACGGCGATTCTGACGCTGGCGCTGGGCATGGGGGCGACGATCGCGATCTTCTCGCTGGTGGAGGGTATTCTGCTGCGGCCGCTGCCGTTCAGCGATCCGGACCGGCTGGTGTTGGTGGGGGATCATCTGGGCGGGAACCCAGGGGTGGGAATCACAGCGCGCGAAGTGGCGACCTATGCCAGTGCGACGAGTGCGTTCTCGTCGATGGGCGCGTACACCGCAACGGGGTATGAGCTTTCGGGTGGCGCGGTTCCGGAACTGATCACGGGCGCGCGGCTGGGTGCGGGAGTGTTTCCAACGCTGGGCGTTGCGCCCATGCTGGGACGTGTGTTCACACAGCAGGAAGAGGAGGGGCACCAGCCGCTGGCGGTGATCAGTTATGCGCTTTGGGTGAACCGGTATCACGACGATCCGGGGGTGGTGGGGAAGACGATGGTTCTGGATCGGCGGACGTACACGATGATCGGGGTGATGCCGCGGGAGTTTGAGTTTCCGATGCAGGCGGGGCGGCTGAATCAGGTGGAGGTGTGGGTGCCGCTGAGCCTGACGGCGGAAGAGCTTTCGGAAAACAACCTGGGCGCATGGGCGTACCGGATGGTGGGGAGGTTGAAGGATGGGGTCACAGCGCGGCAGGCGGCGGAGGACACGAATCGTGTAGCGCAACAGGTGATGCGCGATTTTCCAGCGAGCATGGCGGCGATCCGTATACGCGGAGATGTGCGGTCGCTGCGAGAGCAGACGGTGGCGGCGACGCGGCCGCTGTTGCGAACACTGTTTGTGGCGGTGCTGATTGTGCTGGTGATCGCCTGCTCGAATGTGGCGGGCCTGCTGCTGGTGCGCGCGATTGGGCGGCGGCGCGAGTATGCGATGCAGGTGGCGCTGGGTGCGCCGGCGAGTGCGATTCTGCGGCAGTCGGTGTTGGCGGGATTGCTGCTGGGGCTGGCAGGCGGTGGGATTGGGATCGGCCTGGCAGCGCTGGCGGTGCGCGCGGCGCTCGATCTGTTGCCGGACACATTGCCGCGGGTGGATTCGATTGCGATGAATTTGCCAGTGATGATGTTTGCGCTGGGGCTGGCGGTGGTGACAGGAGCGCTGTGCAGCGTGGCTCCGGCATTTGCGGCAACGCGGACGAGCGTGATGCAGAACCTGAAAGATGGCGCGAGGAGCGGGACGGGCGGAACGAGCCACAGCTGGCTGCGGTCGTTTCTGGTGGTATCTGAAATTGCGATTGCGCTGGTGCTGCTGACGACGGCGGGAGTTTTTCTGCGGAGCTACCGGAGGATGCTGGCGGTGGATCCTGGATTTCGTCCGGAGCACGTGCTGGTGGCGAGTTACGAGCTGCCGCTGGAGCAATACCCGACGCAGCACTCGGCCGACAACTTCGATCGCGCGGTGATGGATCGTCTGACGGGCAAGCCGGGCGTGGTGGCAGCGGGGATGACGAACTCGCTGCCGATCGCGAACGACGGAGGGCTGTCAGCGTACACGATTGAAGGGCGGCCGGCGGCGGGATGGAAGCTGACGTTTGCGGCGTTTGTGCTGACGAGCGGCGACTATTTTCGCGCGGTGGATATTCCGCTGCTGGAGGGACGCTACTTTACGGCGGAAGACAAGGCGGACGCGCCGCTGGTGGTGATGGTGAATGCCTCGATGGCGAAGCATTGCTGGCCGGGGGAGCATGCGGTGGGCAAGCGGATGCACGCGGGGAATCCGAGCAAGGGGTTGCCGTGGGCGACGGTGGTGGGGGTGGTGGCAGACACGAGGCTGGGCCCGCGGGACGCGCCGGTTGAGGATCAGTGGTACATCCCGCTGGAGCAGCCGGCGGTGATTGAAGGCGCGGGGGCGACGGAGAATCTGGTTCGAGCGGCGGGAGGGTACATCACGTTGCGGTCGTCGCTGGAGCCGGAGCCGATGGTAGCGGTGCTGCGGAGGTCGGTGGCAGAGGTGGATCCGCTGCTGGCGCTGGAGCAGGTGCGGACGATGCGGGAAGCGATGGCGAATGTGGAAGCGCCACGGCGGTTCAATACCGATCTGATGACGAGCTTTGCGGGGGCGGCATTGCTGCTGGCGCTGACGGGAATTTACGCGGTGGTGGCGTTTTCCGTGACGCTGCGGACGCGGGAGATCGCGATCAGGATGGCGCTGGGGGCGCGGCGGGGCAGCATCCGGCGGATGATTTTGTTGTCGGGATTGAAGCTGGCCCTGGTTGGATGCGGGCTGGGGGTGGTGGGATCCCTGGCGGTTTCACGGCTGGTGGGGACGTTCCTGTTCGGCGTAAGCGCGACCGATCCGGCGGTGTACGCGGTGACGATGGCGACGATGATGGCGATTGCGATTCTGGCGTCGGCGCTGCCGGCGAATCGTGCGGCGAGCGCGGATCCGGTCGAGGCGCTGCGGGCGATTTGACGGGGTGACGGCCTGGGCGCGGCTGATGCGCATCTCATTTGGAAGAAAGAGTGACAGGGGGCGAGGAGAGACGCGATGGCAGACCCAAATGAGAAAAACCAGCCGGAGAACGGGACGGTTCTGGTGGCGGATGTGACGGTGCATCTGGAGTCCGGCGAGTCGTTCGAGCTGCTGCCGTTTGAGGACGCGCAGGACGTGAAGAGCAAGGTCAGCGATTTGGTGGGGGACTGGGCGAAGTCAGGGTTCCTGATTCGGGGGAGCCACATTTATCCGTGGCACCGGGTGCTGCGGATTGAGGCGACGAAGGTGGAGGAGATGTCGGAGCGCGACTCCCGCAGGCGGCTGGACGAGTGGCAGGCGAAAGATGTGGCGCGCCTGCAGCAGAGCTTCTGGAAGACGAAGCAGGCGAGGAAGAAGAAGGAAGAGGGTGGGGAGACGGAGGGCAGTGAGGGAAGCCAGGAGAAAGCTGCCTAGCGACAGGCGCGGGCGGCGGGTCTGATTTTGGCCGGAGCGGTGAAGCTGTGGATCAGGGGAGGCGGAGGGTGCTGAGGCGCTCCGCCTCGACACCAGCTTTTTTCCAGAGAGCGGTTCTCGCTCTTGCTTGTTCGACCTGGGGGTCGCGCCTGCGTTCGGCGACGAGCAGGCGGACTTCAAAATATCCCATGAAAAAGAGGATGATGCCCTGCACGAACTGGAAGCAGGAGGGGCCAACTCTGCCATAGTTGTCCGCCGCGATGGGGATGGTGAACCATTCGGGGAGAAAGGCGGGCAGGTACATGCCCATGCGGACGATGAGGACGAGGGTGATGAGGCAGATGGCGTGGGCGAGGATGGTTTCGGCAGGAGGGCGGGCGTCGGAGCCGGTGAAGAGGGCGAAGCCACGCTGGCGAAGGGCGTTGCCGAAGACGAGGATGGTGAAGCCGACGCAGATGGCCCCATCGATGGCGAAGGAGAACTGCTGGAAGGCCATGTAGACGATGAGGAAGGCGAGAAAGGCAAACAGGACGGTGAATTTGTGCTGGAAATATCTCATTTCGCGCTTGTATCCGAATCTTGCGAGATATGAACGATCAGGCGAAGTTTATCGCGCAGATAAAGGCGCAGATATGACTAAAAGTATGTAGCGCGGGGCGCGATTGGTGTGAGTTACGGAAGGGTAAGGAAGGACTCAGCTCCTTACACGCACAGCGGGGGGAAGGCTGCTCCAGGCAAGACGATGGAAGAGGGCGTCAGCGTCTTTGGGCGGCATGGATTTGCCCTGGCGAATCCACCAGTCGAGCAGAGAGAAGAGGGCGCCGGCGAGGGCGCAGGAAGTGGCTTTGAGCTCGGCGGCGGGCAGGACGATGCCGGCCCGGGTGAGACGGTGCTCGATGGATCGGGCAAAGCAGCCGATGCCGAGTTCGCGAAAGTCGGCACCCTTGCCGGAGTCGGTGATCGCCTGATGGACGCCGGGCACGTCGGCGACGTGGGCAAAGAATTCTTCGACGGGGGCGATGCGGGCGGGGGGCGCGCCGCGGCGCGTGAGGAACTCGCCCATTCTGGTGAAGAAGTCTTCAACATCGCTGAGGAACAGATCGTCTTTGTCGCGGTAGTGGGTATAGAAGGTGGAGCGCGAGATGCCGGCGCGATCGAGAGCCTGCTGCACGGTGATGTCGTCGAAGGGCATCTGCTGCATGAGGTCGATGAGAGCATCGCCGAGGGAATCGCGGGTGCGCAGGATGCGGCGATCGGGCCTGGCGGGTGGGGGCTCAGCCGGTTTGGCGGAGGTGTTTCCGGACATGCTGGCCTGCTTTGTATGGTTTCGCGCATCCGCGCGTGACAAGGCGGCGCGGTCCTTCCTACAGTACCGAAATGACAGACAATCGCAAGGCAGGTTGGGCGCTGATCGCGGGGTCAGTGGGTGGGATGGTGACGATGGCGATCCATCCGGTGGGAGCGGGAAAGATGAGCGCGGATCAGGTGAGCCAGCTGATGGCGATGTCGGGCATCGCGCATGGGCTGGCGCTGGTGAGTGTGCTGCTGCTGTTTCTGGGAACGTGCGGGCTGGCGCGGATGCTGGGGGCGCCCGATCGGCTGGCGTTCTCCGCTTTGGTGACGTATGGATTCGCGGCGGTGGCG
>DATAZC010000119.1:0-11197 GCA_036272255.1 Acidobacteriaceae bacterium
CTCAACCGCATCTAAATTTTCCTCAGTACTGGAGCCTCCCATGAAAACCCCAGCCCCTGCAGAGTCCGGCTCTGCCTTCATCGACGAAAAAATCGCGTCGCTGGGCGACTGGCGCGGCAAGACCCTCGCCCGTCTCCGCAAGCTCATCCACGATGCCGACCCCGACATCGTCGAGGAACGGAAATGGGTCAAACCCTCTTCGCCCGGCACACCGGTCTTCTCTCATGACGGCATCGTCTGCACGGGTGAAACCCACAAGCAGGTCGTCAAACTCACCTTCGCTCGCGGCGCTTCCCTCAAGGATCCGAAGAAGATTTTTAATTCCAGCCTCGAAGGCAACATGCGCCGCGCCATCGACGTCCGCGAGGGCGAAACCATCAATGAGGCCGCCTTCAAACAACTCATCCGCGAAGCGGTCGCAGCCAACTCTGCCGTGCGCGCTAAAACGCCAGTTGAAAAGAAATAGTCCGGCGATCTCAACCGGCCGCGGCTTCAGCAGGCGGCGCCGGCTCCTCCGTCGTCGTTGCGTCGTTATGCGGGTGGGGAGCCGTCGGCTGATAAATCCCCGCCAGAAACGTCGCAAAGCTGATCACGATGGCGGCAATCCATTTGTTATTCGGATACCAGTTCGGCCACGTCGCCTCGAACGGTCCGCCCATCGCGAACACCCAGATCGGAAACGCAATCGAGCTGATGATCACCTGCGACCACAGCGTCGGCTGCGTCTTCCAGTCTTTCGTCGCGTAGCGCATGTAAATCGGCGTGCAGATCGTCGTCAGCACCGCGATCACCCACAGCGCGATCACCTCGTTCTTCCTGCCGCTGTGAGGCACAACGTTGCTGGCCCCCAGATACAGCGCGATGATCTCTGCCGGGATGTACTTCACCAGCCGGTCGAGATAATCGTCACCTCTGTTCTGGTTGTCGGGCGCCGCGCCCAGAAAAAGCGCGCCCTCCTCCGTCGCCGGAACTGTCTGGATGCGTCTACTCACCGAATACCCCTTCCATTTCCTGCGTCGGCCGTACCGGCCCAACATAAAGCAGTTCTACATACTGCCACAGCTGTCCGCCACCCGCACGCGGTCCTGCGCCAGAGCTCAGCCGCTGCATCAGCTCGGGAATCTGCCGAGCATCATAAGGAAACTGCGTCGCGAAAACCGTACGCCCAATTCCCTTCCGCAGCAGCAGCGAAACCAGCGAAGCGGGCGGCCCGCCGACCGCGGCCCCGGCGCCTCCGGCCGGCTTAGCCGCCGTGCTGCAAACCGCCAGCACCACCACACGGTTCTTCACGGCCGGGTCGCCGGTGCGATCCTTCAGCGCTTTGAACTCGTCCACGCTGATCCGCTCTCCCGTTCCTCCGTGCGGATCAGGCATGTAGAGATGTTGCCCGTCAAAGTGCGCGTAAAGAATCACCACGCTCGACGTGCCGGAATCCAGCTCGTGCAGCAAATCCTGTTTGGTCGCGATGCGGGTTGCGAATTCCCCCGCGGATGACCGAATCTTCTCGTTGAGATCTCCCCACGCCTTCGCATTCCCGCCAATTTTCATCCGCCTCTGTTCCCGCCCAAATCCCTCCCCGATCTGCTGCGGCAGCGCGTTGAAGATCACCGTGTTCTTCGGATCCAGACGCCGGTTCCCGAGATTCACCGCATCGCTGATCTCAGTCCAGTTCCTGTTCGCTGACGCGTCTTCGTGAGTAATGGTATCGACGGAATACTGCCTGGTGAACTCATGCCAGGCAGCCTCCTGCGTTGCGGCGCCCGTTTGAACCAGCGGGCGATGCGATTGATAAAGCGTCCGCACATCGTCGACGCTGAGCGCGCGCCGCGACCCGTCCTGGTGGTTGACGCGGAAAACCAGATATCGGGGCGACCTCGGATCGTGCGGATAGGCAGGGTTATGCTCCCACTGCAGATCGACCGGCTCGACATAAGGAGGCAGATTCTTATTGCGCGAAGCCATATCCTCCTCGAATGCCGGAAATCCATCCGCCGAGATGTGCACGGAGAAACCTCTGCGCGCCGCCGCACGTAGCTCCTCCGCATCCTTTTCAGACTTACTTTCCCTGTCGTTTTCAGCGGGCCGCTCCGTTTCCGGACGCTCGCGCGGTATCTCCTGGAGCTGCGCGTGCATCCGTCCTGCAGCCGCCACCAGCAGCACCAGCATCGGCGCGATCGTACGAGCACGGCAACGCATAGGCTCTTCTCCTGCGTAAGGGGATACCGGCAACGCTGGGTTTCAGGGAGAAACGGGGAGTTGAGGAAAGCTAACTCGCCCTGCACCTCGCGGTCAAGCGCTTCAGTGCTCGACGGACCAAGGACAAACGTCGCATCACCCGCCGCCGCCGCTCACTTCTCACCCGCCGCCGCTCTCTCCTGTGCGCACAGCGCCAGTCCATACGCGACCGAGGTGAACTCGTGTCCCCCGCGAATCTTCTCCTTGCCGAAACGCCGAGAGAAAATACGCCGTACCGCCGGTACCAGCGATGTTCCTCCCGTCAGAAACACGCGATCGACATCCTTTGGATCGACGCCCGAATTCCTCAGCAGCGCATCCACGCCTTCTTCAATCGCTCGCAGATCCTCGGCGATCCATGCTTCGAATTCACGCCGCGTCAACTCGACTCGCAGATCCAGCCCGCCATCCTGAAAACGAAACTCGGCGGCTTCGTGCTGCGACAGAGCAAATTTCAGCCGCTGCACCGCCTGGTGCAGCTGGTATCCCAGGTCCTGCTCGATCACCGCAATCAGCGCCTCAATCTTCTCCGGCTCCAGCGCCCGCAAGCGCGCGCTCCTCAAAATCTCGCGCACATTATTGGTGCGCAGAAACGAGAGATAGTGCCACCGCTCCAGGTTCGCGTAAATCCACGCCGGCACCGCGGGCAAAATCTTGTCGAGCGAACGCGCCTCTGAATGCGATCCCAGCGCCGGCGACACCAGCTTCCGCACAATGCGCGCGTCAAAAGCGTCCCCGGCCAGTCCAATGCCGCTGTAGCCCAGCATGTCCCGCTCACGATCCCCACCCAGCCGCGCCCCCGGACCCACGCGCAACAGCGAAAAGTCGCTCGTCCCCCCGCCGAAATCGCCGATCACAATCAGCTCCTCGTGGTCCAGCGTGAACTCGTAGGCGTACGCCGCGGCTACCGGCTCCAGTTCGAAGTCCACTTCCTCAAAGCCCGCAATCTGGAACGCCTCCCGCAGCCGTTCCACGGCAAAATCGTCATCGTCCGTCGTCTCGGCGCCCACAAACCGCACCGGCCGTCCCACCACCGCCCGGCGAATCGGCCGCCCGAACTGCTTCTCCGCATGCTTGCGCAGATCGCTCAGCATCCGCGAAACCAGCTCCTCCAGCCGATGCCGCCGCCCAAACACTTCGGTCCCGGTCAGCGTTCGGCTCGAAAGATGCGACTTCAGCGACTGCACCAGCCGCCCCTTATCGTCCGCGTCCAGATAGCGCTCGATCGCCGCCGGTCCCGACCAGCTGTGCGTCCTCTTCATCCCGCCCGCCGACGCCGCCTGCTCGAAATAAAGCACCGACCGAGACGACAGCGTTTCCGCCCCGGCAAAATTGAAGGACGCCAGTTCCACCCGCGAATTTCCAGTCACGAGCGCAACGGAACCGTTCGTCGTTCCAAAATCGATTCCTGCAAGGCTCAACGGCTCAAATCCCATCTCACGGCGCAAAATTTAACCGATGTTTTCCAACGCGCCGCAGAAAAAAGCATATAGCCTCTACCCTGTGTCATCCTGCGCAGCAAAAATCGCCTTTGCTGCGGGATTGATGGCGGCTTCTGCATGCCCGCGAACGCGAGCAAAGAAAGCGAGCGAAAGCTCGCTATTGTTCCTAAAATATACCCGTGAGCGTTGAGCGCGACTTCGACGTGGACCTCCTGATTCAAGGCGCCGGAATCGGCGGTCTGACCCTCGCGATCGCCCTGATCCGGAAGGGCTACACCGTCCGCATTGTCGAGCGCGCCATCGGGCTTTCCGAGGTCGGAGCCGGCATCTGGATGGCCGCCAATCCCATGCAGGTTTTCGATCGCCTCGGCTTTTCGGAGAAGATCATCGCTGCAGGCTGGGCGGTTCACCGTATCACCCTTGCGGACTATAACGGCGACATCCTCCAGCAGAGCGATCTCTCGGCGGTCGCAAAGCTCTTTGGATTCGAAACCGTCGCCCTTCACCGTGCGGCGCTGCAGAAAGCGCTCTTTGAACAACTGCCTCCCGGCGTGGTCACGTTTGAAGCGGAGGTACAGAGCCTGCAACAAAACGCTGCCACCGTGTCCGTGCAGCTGACCAATGGGTCCACCCTCACAGCGAAGATGGTTGTCGGTGCTGACGGCATTCGTTCCCACATGCGCACCCTGGCCTCGCTGGGCGGCGCCATTCGCTACTCCGGTTCGTCGTCCTACCGTGCCATCGCGAAAAGCACAAGGCTCCTGCCTCCCGTACAGGATCGCCACGCGTACGAAATCTGGGGTAAAGGATGCCGCCTCGGATTCTCGAAGATCAACGCGGACGACTACTACTGGTACATGACTTTCGACTGTGCCCCTGACACGACCCTCGCGCCTGCGGACAGGCGAGCGCATGCCGAGTCGCTCTGTGCCCAATTCTTTCCCCAATGGACCGCTCTGCTCAAAAACACGCCTGCGAACGCAATCCTCCAGACGGACATCTCCGACCTCACGCGCCTGAAAACCTGGTCGTCCGCTCGCATCTTCCTCATCGGAGATGCTGCGCATGCCTCGACACCGAACCTGGGCCAGGGAGGCGCCATGGCGGTGGAGGATGCTTACGCCTTAACGGGGGCGATCGAAGAGGCAGGCCTCACCCCCCGGGCATTCGAGCTGTTCGAAAAGCAGCGCCGCGCCAGGGTGGACTGGATCGTTTCCACTTCATGGAAAATCGGACGCATCTGCCATTTCAGACACCCCGTCCTGCGCAGCCTGCGCAATTTCGCCCTCAGCAAACTGGTCAGCAGCGACGGTGAGAAACAGATCCGGAAACTCTATTCCGTCGGATGAAAGGCACTCCGCAGGTCGACTGCTCGGGCAAACATCCAGTCCACTCCTCCAGCGTCCCAGGGAACATCCAACCTGATGGATCCGTATCCATCCATGTGTAGGGCAACGATCGTCAAAAAAAGACCCTGCCTTTTCCCATATCCATTACTCCCCCCGATCTTCGGATCGGGGCTCTTTTTCGTATCCTTGGCTCTTGCCCAACTCGCCTTCGCGCTCCTGTCTCCGCTACCGGCCGCCAGCTACCAGCTCAATCTCCCCTCCCCCTTCAGGTCATAGCCGGGTACCCGTCGGTGCCATTGAGTGTTGTCTCGTTTCGCGTCAGGATTCCGGCATGCGAGTCAACCTCAGCACCCGACCCTCCCGCCCCTCCACCGCCATGGGCGGACCCATCCCCCTCACGCTGACCATCCGCCCGTCCTGCGGAATCCCCGGCGACTACGAATGCCGTATGGACAGCTCGGCCCTTCTGCGGATGCTCCGGCAGCAGACCGATCTTCCCGGCTACATCCTCGAAGGATTTGAACAGAAGCTCCGCGTCCCCCTCGGCACCCGCCTCCTCGGCGTGGAACTGAGCGACAGCGCCCTCACCGACATCGGCTACTTCATCGACTGAGCAGGATCGCGGCTCCGCTACGCACCTTACTGTGCCGCGGCCGTCATCCGCCTACGGGTTGGGCGCTTTTCCGCCGCATTCCCGCGGAGTCTGCCAGTCCGGCGCGTCCATCAGCTGATAGTGCTCGCACGTCGCGCCCTGGTCCGACACCATCTGCGCATAGTTGTTCCTCATCAATAGAGCGTTCAGCGCAGCGGCGTCCTGTTGCTCTGTCGCCAGGCTCGCAGCCGGCGGAGGCGTAAACGGGGCAAACTTCTTCTGGACCCAGGCGGGCGGAATCTTGTAGCTCGCGAAAACCGCCAGCACCGTCGATACCGCCTGCGGAGCCGTGGCCTCCGGCGCTGCGCCCAGCATGTAAAAGTTCTTGAAGAACTGCGCCGAGTCTTCCGGCTGCGAACAGAAGATTCCCATCGCTTTCATCGGCTTCGCAATCCCGGTCATGTCGATCGCGAACTTCCCGCACTGTCCCAGGACTGGCGGCATCTGCAGAGCCGCAGCAGAGAGAAACTTGATCTGAGGCGCCGGATTTCCATTGAGCGCCGCCCGTTGTTGCAAAACCATCACCAGCTTGTCCGTCAGCTTGGCCGGGTACGGCATCGACATCGTCGCTCCGGCCGGCCCTTTCTGCCCCGCGTGAAACGTACCGTCATGCGCGACGAATGCTTCTCCCAGGGAGATCACCTCGCCCCCGGGCCCTGTCATTTCGATGGCCGTCCCCGTTGCCGCCACGACCTTCCATCCCGCCGGCACGCCGGCCGAAGCGCTCTGGTCCGATGCGGTGTAGTTCTGCAACGGGATCGAATTGGCGCCGCCCGCAGCCGGAGGCTTCGCTTGCGCACGGCCACGGACAAAAGCCGGAACCACAACGATGAACAGGATCGCCATCACGGCGTCGATCGGCAGGATTCTCACTGCATCCCGGACTTGCATAATAAGGTCGTCCTCCCCGCCATCATACGTATCCCATCGCGCACCCTCCGCCTTTATTCGGCCTGCCTCCATAGGGCAAATCCCGCGATATGCGTCAGCGCCGACCTTCGCTGACCGCTCCCTGCCTGACCGCCCTCACAATGACCGGTTTTCAGTCGATCTTGGTTCGCGGGCTTTCCCTGCCCGGACCCTGATTCAGCCGTGCCGGAGACACGCCTGAACCGCCTCGTCGAAAAACGCCTGCTGCTCAGGTTTGGGCCTGATTGCCCTCATCATCGTCGCCGTCTCATCCTCGGGCCAATGGCTCTCGTCCTTATGCATCCGTTGGTAGCCCTCAAGGATTTCCTTGTTTCCGAGCGTGAACTCCTCACCCAGGCGAATCCATCGTGCCACCAGCGACCGCCCTTCCGCGCTGTCCGGAGACACCTCGCGATCAAGCGCACTCTGAACATCGGCCAGCAAAGCCTGCCAGCGCGCACCGGCGTTGACCTTCTGTTCGGGCGTCATCGCCGCCCGATGCGTCCGAAGCACCTCATAGGCCTCCGGGCTGTAATACTTCGCTCTCCAGTCTGTCGTTTCCTGCATTTGTATCTCCTTCAGGATGGTCTGGTAGAGATGCCACTCGGGTTCCGCATCGTCCTGTCCGCGTCGCTGTGCATGCTCGATGGCCCGCACCACACGATCGAGGCCTTCGCGCCGCTCGCGCAGAATCGCCAGTTGCCGCGCAAGCGTGATCGTCAGCGCCTCTGCGCCACGGTCAGCCGCTCCGCTCAGCAACTCGGCAATCTCCCGCAACGAAAGCCCCAGGTACCGCAGCACGAGAATCTTCTCCAGACGGCCAAGGTCCTCGTGGCAGTACAGCCGATAGCCGCGCTCCGAACGATGCGCCGGCGACAGCAGCTTTAGCCGGTCGTAGTGATGCAACGCCCGTACCGTAACGCCGGCAAGCCTCGCGAACTCCTGGATGCGAAACGCACTCATGGGTCTCACCATCCACATCTTTCAGCCTGACGTAAGGGAAGGGTCAAGCAATTTTTCGCAGAAAGCGCGGAGCCGGTCTCCGCGCCCTTTCCAGCCCGCGCGGAATCGCCTCCATCGCAATCACGGCACTTCGCTCTCCGCTCCCCCGCTACCAACCACCTGCTTCCACCTTCCGGCTTCCGCCTTCCAGCTTCCTCCATCGTCTAGTCTAAGTACATGGCCGCAAGCCAGTCCCCCCAGGAATCCTTCGACGTCCTCGTCATCGGCGCCGGGCCCACCGGTATGGCCTGCGCCATCGAAGCCCAGCGCGCCGGCTTCCGCTCCGTTCTCATCGATAAGGGCTGCCTCTGCAATTCCCTCTTCCACTACCCGGCCCACATGACCTTCTTCACCACCTCCGAGTTGCTGGAGATCGGCGACATCCCTTTTCCCTCGCCCAACGCCAAGCCCACCCGCAACGAGGCCCTCGAGTACTACCGCAAAGTCGCCATGTTCTATAAGCTCGACATCCGCGCCTACCACCGCGTCGAGCAGGTCACCGGCCATGACCTCGACTTCACCGTCGTCACCCACGATGAGTTTGGCCGCGAGCATCGCTTCTCCACCCGCAAAGTCGTCGTCGCCACCGGCTACTACGACCTGCCCAACCTCATGAACATCCCCGGCGAAGACCTCGCCAAGGTCCACCACTACTACAACGACCCCCATCCTTATTACGCGCTCGATGTCGTGGTCATCGGCGGCAAAAACTCCGCCGCCATCGCCGCCCTTGAGCTCTGGCGTCATGGAGTTCGCGTCACTCTCGTCCATCGCGGCCCCTCCATGCATCGCCACGTCAAATACTGGATCCTTCCCGACATCGAAAACCGCATCAAAAACGGCGAGATCACCGCGTACTTCAATACCACCGTCACCCGCATCGATCCCGACACCGTCACCCTCGCAATCCCCGGCCATCCGGGTCCAGCCACCCGCGTTCTCAAAAACAACGCCGTCCTCGCCCTCACCGGCTACCGCCCCGACTTTGAATTCCTCCAGTCCCTCGGCGTCCGCATTGAAGGTGAAAACCGCTGCCCGGCCTGCGACCCCGCCAGTCTCGAGAGCAATGTTCCCGGAATCTACCTCGCTGGCGTCATCGTTGCCGGCGATCGCACCAACGAAATCTTTATTGAGAACGGCCGCTTCCACGGCCGTCAAATTGCCGAGGACCTGAAACAGAAGCTGCAGTCGCCCGCCGGCGAGCTGACCAGGGTGTAGGATCACTAAAAACCCCTGCAAATCTGCGGACCGGAATCGCTGGAGGCTCCTGCAAATTCCGCAGTATCACTCGTGACGGAAACGGTTTCCCCGGATTATGCCGATTCTCATTCCACGATCGATTCGCGGCCAGTTCATGGCTGCTCTCATCCTCTTCGAGATCATCGTTGTCGGCATTTTTACGCTCCTGCTCGTCCGTCAGCAAAATTCCGAAATGGCCCAGCGCATGCACCGCCGCCTCGAAAGCCAGGCCTTGCAGATGTCTTCCCTCGGCGCCCTCGCCCTTGGCGATGCTCAACCGGACTCCTTTAGCCGCGTCGTCTCTGCCATGGCCCGCTCCGCCAGCGTCAGCTCCGCCCAAATCACCGACCTCCAGGGCAGGACCCTTGCCTCCACCGACTCGTCCTCCCTCGGCAAAATCACACTCTCCGTCAAAGAAAAGTCGTATCTACGCTCCCCCCTCTCCGGCCCCATCATGTTCCAGGCCCCGGATCAGTCTCATAAGCCGCAATGGGAAGCCGTCACCCCCATCCTCGATAACGGCCAGGTCCGCGCCCTCGCCTGGATCTATCCCAACGACCACCAGGACAAACAGGACCTCCGCGCTCTGCTGCGGATCACCGCCCTCTGGGCCGCCTTCGTCCTCGGCGCCTGCACCATCATCGCCGCCTTCCTCGCCCAGTCCACCACCCGCCAGCTTGCCCTGCTCACCCGCGCCACCCGCCGCCTCATCAACAATCCTGAAGATCCCGGCGCCGAGTTCCCCCTCCCCGTCCGCACGTCAACCGAAGCCGCCGAGCTCACCATCGCCTTCAACCGCATGGTCTCCGCCACGCAGGATCAGCGCGCCGGCCTCAATGAAACCCTGGCGCTGCTCGACTCCATGCTCGCCAACGCCCCCATCGGCTTCGCCTTCTTCGACCGCAAATACCGCTTCGTCCGCGTCAACCAGTTCCTCGCCGACATGAACGGCTACTCCTTCGCCCTCCATCTCGGCCGCGGCATTACCGGCATCCTGCCGCCCGCTACCGCCGCTCGCCTCGAGCGCTGCATCGAGACCGTCTTCCAGACCGGTGAGCCCGTCCGCGACCTCGAGCTCACCTGGGAACCCGAGCCCCACCGTCCCCGCACCTGGCTTGCCCACCTCTATCCCGTCCGCACGGAAACCGAAGCCACTCGTTGGGTCGGCGCCATCCTCGTCGACACCACCGACCAGAAGCGCAGCGAAGAAACCCTCCGCCGCACAGAAAAACTTGCCGCCACCGGCCGCCTCGCCGCCTCCATCGCCCACGAGATCAACAACCCTCTCGAAGCCGTAACCAATCTCCTCTACCTCATCCGCCAGGAAAAGCTTTCGCCGGAAACTGCCCACTTCGCCGACCTCGCCCAGCAGGAAGTCACCCGCGTCTCCGAAATCACCCAGCAGACCCTCCGCTTCTACCGTCAGTCCACCCTGCCCGCCCTCACCAACATCAGTGAGCTCCTCGACTCCGTCATCACCCTCCATCTCGGCCGCGTCCAAACCCTCCAGGTCGATCTCCATCGCGACTACGCCCCTGGCCTTCAGCTCTTCTGCTTCGCCGGCGAACTTCGCCAGCTCCTCGCCAACCTCATTGGCAACGCCCTCGACGCTATGACCCCTGACGGTGGCCGCCTCCTCGTCCGCGCTCACGCCTCCCACCAGAATGAAATCGCCGGCCTCCGCATCTCCGTCGCCGACACCGGCTGCGGCATCTCTCAGGAAACACGCCGCCACATCTTCGAGCCGTTCTTCACCACCAAAGAAGCCACCGGCACCGGCCTCGGGCTCTGGGTCAGCGAGCAGATCATCCGCAAGCACCACGGCTCGGTCCGCGTCCGCAGCCGTGACCACGGCTCCCCCGGCACCGTCTTCAGCATCTTCTTCCCCGCTACCGGCGTCGAACCCGACATCATCCCCACCGACTCCGCCAGCGAAACCGTCTCCTCGTGATCGAATCGATTCGCTCTATTCCCTACTGGCTATTGGCTACTGGCTACTCCCACCCACCAGCTTTTCCTGTACCCTGTGCGCTGAGCTCCGAGCTCCCTGTACCCTGTTCCATCCGGAGGAACCACCCGCAATGTTCGACCGCTCCCGCTGCATCTCCGCCGTCCTGCTCCTCGCCACACTCCCTCTCTTCGCCGCCGACAAAAAGAAGCCCGCCGCCGCACCCGCCGCCGCTACCGACCCCGACAAAGGTCCGTGGTCTGAGCCTCAGCCCGCCACTGAAAAACTCGACCTCACCATGTACGCGCGCATCCGCGAAGAAGGCCTCCAGCACTCCCACGTCATGGACTACGGCTCCGCCCTCGCCGACGACATCGGCCCCCGCCTCACCGGCTCCCCCAACATGGCCAAAGCCAATGCG
>DATAZC010000120.1:0-2316 GCA_036272255.1 Acidobacteriaceae bacterium
CTTCTGGAAGCTGCGCAGCAAGGCTCCGGCAGCAGTCAGCAGCACCAGGGCGACGGCGATCTCCGTGACGACGAGCGCAGAGCGGAGGCGTCCGTGGCTGGAGCCGCTGCTGCCGGTCCTGCCGCCCTCCTTCAGGTTTTCGTTGACACGTGTGCGCAGCGCAGCGAAGGCGGGAGCCATCCCGCAGAGCGCGCCGGTGAGGAGCGCGAGGCAGAGCGCGAAGACGATCACGCCCATATCCAGATGAATGCCATCCACGCGCGGCATGGATTCGGGCAGCAACGGTACGGCGATCTTCAGCGTCACGGCTGCGAGCAGCAGTCCCAGTAAACCGCCCGCACCGCTGAGCAACAAGCCTTCGATGAGTGAGCTGCTGACGAGCGCGCGGGGAGATGCGCCGAGCGCGAGCCGTACTGCCAGCTCGCGGCGGCGACGAATGGCGCGCACCAGCAGCAAGCCGGCGACGTTGAGGCAGGCAATGAGCAGGACGACCAGAACGGCGAGCGTGAGGATGCGGACGAGCGGGCGTCCCGCGGCCACTGCAGACTCCTTGAGCGAGTCCACTACGGCGTGAATGTGGATGGTCTTCAGTGCGGGCGGGAAGTTCCGCATGACATCCTGGGCCACACGATTGGCATCCTGTTGCGCCTGTGCGGCGGTGACACCGGGCTTGAGACGCCCGACCATCTGGTAGTTCCAGTTGCCATTGTTCGCGCCGGAAGAGAGTTCTTCGGCAGTAAAGCTCATCGGCACCCACAGCTCGGACTGGTTGAGCGTGCCCGGGGCCAGGGGAAATTCGAAGTTGCGCGGCATCACGCCGATGACCTCGTACGGCTTACGGTCCAGCAGGATTTTGCTGCCGATGATGGCTCGATCGCCATGGAAGCGGCTTTGCCAGGTGCTGTAGCTCAGCACCGCGACCTGCTGATGTTCCGTATCCTCCTGCTGCGTGAAGACACGGCCGAGGATTGGCCGGACGCCCAGCGTGGGGAATACGCCGCCGGTCAGGCGTGTGCCGTTGATCTGCGCGGGCTGGCCGCGTCCGGAGAGCTCATAGCCATTGCCGGTGTAGGCGCCGAGCGACGCGAAGCTGCTGGTGCCGCGAATGTATTGTCCTACCTCGGCGCTGGTGACGGCCTGCATGCCGCCGAGGCCCTCGCCTTCCAGGGCATCATTGAGCGTGACGAGTCGCGCGGGATCCTGAAAGGGAAGCGGACGCAAGAGCACGCCTTCCACCAGCGAAAAGATGGCGGTGGTGGCGCCGATGCCCAAGGCGAGCGTGAGCACAACCGTGAGCGCAAAGCCAGGGGTGCGGCGCAACTGCCGCAGCGCGAGCCGCAGGTTGAGCATCAAACCATGCATAGAGATCTCCTTGAGATTTCGCCATGAAGAATCAAGCAACTGGCCTGCCAAAGTACCGGGCCTAAGTGGCTGAGCCATCTTGGCTTTCAGTCCTGGCTTTCAGGTCAGGGAGGTGTTCGCAACCGCACATCTGTGTCCGGATGTGGACGCGAGTGCGATGGCTAACGGTGCAACAGGGATGGATTCATCAAGTCGATTCCTGGAGGCAGTCCGATCTTTTTGCACCGACGCAGCTTTTTCGCGGGAACGGTGTTCTTAACAAGGGTGATTTTTCCGTATGCGCCAGCGCTAGCCCGGGTATGAAGGGGCAGCGTCTGCCGTCGGGTTCTGGATGAGGCAATGAGACGATTCTTCCCCATCGTATTTGCCGTTATATTTGCTTTGAGCGGTGCATTGCGGGCTTGCGGACAGGCGGCGCTCCTGATGGAGGAGCCGTTCGGGAAATTCGGCCGTTTCAATCCGACCGGCCACGCCGCAATTTATCTGGCACGTGTGTGCGCAGAGACGCCAGTGATGCTGCGGCGTTGCGATCCTGGCGAGCTGGGCGCCGTTCTCAGCCGTTATCACCGCGTCGGTGGCTATGACTGGATCGCGATGCCGCTGGTGCCATATCTCTACGCGGTCGACGACGTGAAGGACATTCCGAAGACAGCGAACCGCAGCCTGGAGGCGGAGTTGCGCGACACCTACCGCCGGCAATACCTGGAAGACATTGTTCCCGAAGGACCGAATGGCAAGAGGCCGAAGGGTGAGTGGATTCAACTCGTCGGCTCATCGTATGACCGCAAGATTTATGGCTTCGAGATACCGACAACGGTGGAGCAGGATCAGCAACTGATCGAGGACTTCAATACCCGGCGCAACGATGCGCATTTCAATCTTCTGTTTCGCAACTGCGCGGATTTTGCACGCACCGTGATCAACACCTACTACTATCCGCACGCGCTGCGGCGC
>DATAZC010000121.1:0-34068 GCA_036272255.1 Acidobacteriaceae bacterium
CGCTGAAGGATCTGCTGATTGCCGCGGGAGTGCTGTTTCTGGCTGCCGCATTTGCCATCACGCTGTATGACCTGTGGAGGATGTACGAACAACGGCGAAAGCTGCCGGAGAGCGCCGATGGGGTGACGGAAATGGAGCCGGCGCCGATTCGCTGGCGCGGTTCGGTGCTGCTGGCCGCGGCTGCGTGTCTGC
This sequence comes from Acidobacteriaceae bacterium, assembly GCA_036272255.1. GTDB lineage: Bacteria > Acidobacteriota > Terriglobia > Terriglobales > Acidobacteriaceae > Palsa-343. The sequence goes on from DATAZC010000121.1 coordinate 193, forward strand.
CACTGCTGGCGGCGGAGAGCATCGTGGTGATCCCGGCGGGTATGGGTGGCGTGCGGGTGAGCCAGGTGCGCGGAACCTTGCCGGGAACGATGTATTCCGGCGCGCATTTTGTGACGCCGCTGGTGGAGAGCGTGCAGGTGTTCGACCTGCGGGACAAATTGTTCACGGCTGGGGTGGTTGAAGGACTGGCCGTCCAGGCGGGCGGACCTTCGGTCCAGAAAGTGGCGCTCTCAGAGCAGCCGCTTGATGTGCAGTCGAAAGAGGGTCTCAATATTGGCCTCGCGATTACGGTGAGGTACCGGCTCGATCCGCACCGGCTGGACTTTATAGAAAGCCATCTGCCGCAGCCGGTGGATTCGCAGATTGTGCCGGCGGTGGTGGCGAGCGCGTGGCGCGAGCTTGCGCCGGGGTACACGGTGCGGGAAATCTTCAGCACGAATCGCGAGCAGATGCGGAGCGAGGCGGCGGGCGTGATCACAAAGAAGCTGGCATCGGACGGTATCATCGTGGAAGAGGTGATGCTGCGGAATATTCAGCTGCCGCCGGAGTACGCAAAGGGTCTGCAGGATTTGCTGCTGAAGGAGCAGGAGGACGATCAGCTGACGGTGCAGACCGATATGCAGCAGAAGCAGGTGCGGATTGCGGAGTTGCAGGCGGAGGCCGAAGCAGCGCAGAAGGTGAAACAGGCGGAGGGCGACGCACGCGCGCGGGTGGTGGAGGCGAAGGGCGAGGCCGATGCGATGCAGTACACTCTGCCGCTGAAGCAGAAGCAAATTGAGCAGTCGAAGCTGGAGGCGGAGGCGCGGAAAGAGGCGACGATCGAGAACGCGGACGCGGAGGCGCAGGCCAAGGTGATCGACAGCAAGGCGGAGCTGCAGCGGCGCAATTTGCTGACGGACGCTGAGGCAAACCGGATCCGCGTGACGGCGGCGGCCGACGCGGAGCGGATGCAGAGCGAGGCGAAGCTGCTGAACCAGTCCCCGCTGCTGATCAACAAAATTATCGCAGAGCGTTTGTCGGACAAGATTCAGATGGTGATGGTGCCGTCGGACGGGAAGTTCTTCTTCGCTAACGACGTTTTCAAAGGCGCGCTGGCCGCGCAGGCGGACGCGCCTTCGGCGCAAAACCAGGGACAAACCGATCCCGGCATGGCGCGATCAGGAAGAAACTGAGCACTGGCTGTCCAGCGGTGGGGCGGCCTCGCCGCAAAACTAAAACGATGTTCGCTGCTTTTCTCGGCTCGTAAAGCATGGGCTCATGAGGGAGCGGCGCCTGATCCACCTCGGTTGTCTGAAGGGACGGCCGAGGTGGAATTCTTGTGGGAGAAGGCCGATGGAGAGCGCAGGATATAATCCGCCCCAGCGAATGATGGACAAGAGATGCCTGGCGATTGCGCTGTTGCTGGTGGGTCTGATTCCGGCGGCGCATGCGGCGAACTGGGACCAGCCAGCCGGCGATCTGGCAAAGCAGATTGCGACGCTGGCGGGACCAGGGCCGGCGAAGCTGGTGATTCGGAATGAATCGTCGCTGGCGCCGGGGGAAATTCCGGTGATCCGGCGATTGCTGGAGCGCGATCTGCGCGGGTTCGGCATCGTGACCGGCGGCAATGACAGCGCGATGCTGATTCGTCTGACACTTTCAGAAAATCTGCAGGGCGGGTTGTGGGTGGCTGAGGTGGTGGAAGGCACCGAGACACGGGTAACGATGTTGCCGGTGGCGCTGGGCGCAGCGACGGTGTCGGCGAGTGGGCCGAGTTTGACCTTGCGGCGGAGTTTGGTGATCACGGAGCCGGACGCGGTGCTCGATGCGCAGATATTTTCTGTAGGAGCGACCCAGCGGCTGGTGGTGCTGGAGCCGGAGAGAATTTTGATTTTTGTGCGGAGTGCGGCTGGGCTGTCATTTGGCGGGAGCGTGGCTGGTGCGTCGAACTGGGTGGAGGACCAGCGATTCGCGATTGCGCGGACGCGGGCGTTTCCGCGCGATGTGCGCGGGGAGCTGGTGGCGGCGCCGGACCATTTGTTCGACGCTTATCTGCCGGGCGTCTCATGCACCGGGACCAACACAGGCGCGCAGCTTGCGATGGCGTGTGCGGACAGCGATGATCCCTGGCCCATCTCGGGGCCCGTTGGTCTGACGCAGAGAGCGTTCTACAACGCGATGCGAGATTCGTTCACGGGCGTATTGGCGCCGGGGTTCGGGATGGAGGTCGCGCCGTTTTATCAGGCGTCCGACATTGCGCGACCGACGGGTACAGGGTTGCTGATGGGTGGCATCGATGGACGGGTGATGCTGATCGAGAACAGCACGGTGAAGCCGGTTACGGGCGCGAGTGACTGGGGCAGCGACTTTGCGGTGATCCGGTCGGAGTGCGGGTCGGGCGTGCAGGTGCTGGTGTCGGGGACCGGCGCGGGGTCGAACGGCGACAGCCTGCGCGCCTATGAAATTGTCGGACGGGAGGCGATTGCGATGAGTGCGCCGTTGCCGGTGGAGGGCGCGGTGATGGCGATCCACGCGGCCGGCAACAACATCAGTGGGGAAACAGGCGCAACGGTGATTGTGCGGCGCGATGGCCCCGTGCGTTATGAGGTGTGGAATGTTTCGGCGCTCTGCAATTAGCGCGCAGTGGGCGTGGCTGCCGCTGCTGTGTCTGACATTGTCTGCCGCGGCAAGGACGCGCCCGCACTATGGCGGGACGCTGCGTATGGAGACTGAGGGCGATCCATGGCAGATGCCGGATGGCATGGCGCGGCGGCTGGTACTGGACACGCTGACAACAGTGAACGATGCCGCTGGAGCACAACCGGCGCTGGCGATCCGCTGGGAATCGCAGAACGCCGCGCATCGGTGGGAATTCTGGATCCGGCCCGGCGTTCATTTTCAGGATGGCGAGGTGCTGACGGCGGACACGGTGGCCGCGGCGTTGACGGATGTGTGTGCGCGGCCGGCGGCGGGGATGGGTGCGTGTCCATGGAAGACGGTGCGTGGAGTGGGACCGTCGGTGGTGTTTGTGAGCGAAGCGCCAGAGCCGGATCTGCCGGAGCTGCTGGCGCAGACGGAGTTCGCGATCGCACGGCAGGATGCGACGGGCGCGGTGATGGGGACGGGGCCGTTTCGCGTAACGGGATTTGTGAATGGCGCGCTGACGCTGGTGGCAAATGACGATTGCTGGTCGGGCCGGCCGTTTGCCGATGGGGTGGAACTGCGCACGCGGCGAGCCGTGCGCGATCAGTGGCTGGACCTGAGCGTGGGAAAGACGGATGTCGTGGAGGTTCCGCCGGAATTGCTGCGGCAGGCACAGCAACAACACCTGAACGTGCTGGTGTCGCGGCCGGTGGATTTGCTGGCGCTGACGATGGAGTCCTCAGGCTGGTTTGCGAGCCGGGAGATGCGGCAGGCGGCGGCGCTGGCGGTGGATCGGACGGCGCTGTACAACGTTATTTTTCAGAAGCAGGGCGAGGTGACGGCGAGCCTGCTGCCCGAGGCGCTGGGCGGATATTCGTTTTTGTTTTCGACGGAACGCGATTTGGATCGGGCGCGCGCGCTGCGGGGCGGGGCGACGACGCCGGGACTGACGCTGGGCGCGGACGCCAGCGCGGCCGATATGGGCGCGACTGGGCAGCTGGCGGCGGAGCGGCTGGCGCTGAACCTGCATGAGGCGGGATTCAATGTGCAGGTGGCTGCGCCGGGTTCGCACGTGAAAGCGGAGCTGGTGCTGCGGCGGGTGCATCTGGAAGCAACAGGTCCGCGGGCGGCGCTGGACGAAATGCTGGCGCGGTTCGGGCAGAATAGTAGCGTGAGCGGAACCGACGCGGCGGCGTTGTGGCGGGAAGAGCGCGGAGTGCTGAACGCGGAGACGGTGGTGCCGCTGTTATGGCTGCCGCGCGCCTGGGCAGTGGGTGAGCGGGTGCGCGACCTGAGACTCACGCCGGACGGCGCGCCACTGCTGGCAGACGCGTCAGTGGAGGGCGCGAAGTGACCCTCCGGCAGAAAATGCTGCTGATGCTGGCGCTGACGGTGATGGGCGTAGTAGCAGCGGTGGGATGGACCGGGTCGGTGCGGGTGCGTCACGTCTTTGAGGCGATCGATCGGCAGCAGACCGACATGCTGGTAGGCCAGTTCCAGCGCGAGTTCAACCAACGTTCCGTGGACACAGCGGAGGCGATGGGCCGCATGGCGGACAGCGATGTGCTCAAGCGCATCGCGTTCGATCTGGGCAACGGTGGAGACAGCGCGCCCTATCTGACGGTGGCGTTGCCGCTGGCGCAGGAGTATCGGCTGGAGTATCTGGAGCTGGTCACCCACGATGGCAGCATCATCTCGTCGCTGCAGTGGACGGCGCGGTTCGGTTACAAGGAGCCGGCGATTGCAGCAACCGGAAAGCCAGCGTTCCTGAAGCAGGAAGATTTGCCGGATGGCACGTCGCAGATTGGATTGTTTGCGACGCGCACGGTGACCGGGTCCGATCCACCTGTGTATGTGGTGGGCGGCCGACAGCTCGGCGCAGAATTCCTGCGGAATTTTCCCGTGCCGGCCGGAACACAGCTGCTGATTTACCGCAACGTTTCCGGGGCGTTCGACGCGCGCAACTTCGTCGGCAGCAGGGAAGCATTAACGGCAGGGGATCACTACCGGGCGCTGGTCGATGATGCGCGGTCCGGCGGAAACAACACCGAGGGCGTCGTGTATCCGACGGGCCGGGACGAGGACAGCATGAGCGTGACGGCCATTCCGCTGAAGACGCCCTCGGGCGATGTGCTGGCGGTGCTGCTGGTGGCGAACTCGCGACGCAGCATGGTGGAGGTGCAGCGGCACATTCGCGATATTGCGTTTGGGATCGCGGGTTTGGGAATTATTTTTGCCGTGGTGGCGAGCTTGTGGATTGCGGCTCGCATTTCGCGGCCGATTGAGGAACTGGCTCGGGCGGCGGGTCAGGTGGCGGCAGGGGACTGGGAGACGAGGGTGGAGATCCGCTCACGCGACGAAGTGGGGGATCTGGCGCGGAGCTTCAACAATATGACGCGGCAGCTGGCGGAACAGCGCGAGCGCCTGGTGCAGACCGAACGCGTGGCGGCATGGCGGGAGCTGGCGCGGCGATTAGCGCATGAGCTGAAAAATCCGCTGATGCCGCTGCAGATCACGGTGGAGAACATGGTGCGCGCGAAGAAGCTGCCGAAGAAGCAGTTCGATGAAGTGTTCAACGAGAGCACGACGACGCTTGAGGAAGAGATTGAGAATCTGAAGACGATTGTCGGGCGTTTCAGCGATTTCTCGAAACTGCCCAGGCCGCAGGCAGTGGAGATGGACGCGCGCGAGGCGGTGCGGCGCGTGGTGAAGCTGTACGGACCGGCGCTGGAGGAGAAGCACATCGAGCTGGGGACTTCGATTACAGCGGAGCCGCTCCCGATCCTGGGCGACTCGGAGCTGTTGCATCGGGCGCTGTCGAACCTGGTGCTGAACGCGATGGACGGGATGCCGGAGGGTGGAACGCTGACGGTGTCCGCGGTGCGGGCCCGGCAGACGGCGCGGATTTCTGTGGCCGACACCGGCGCCGGGCTGACGCCGGAGGAATGCGAGCGGCTGTTCACTCCGTACTACACGACCAAGCAGCACGGAACGGGGCTTGGGCTTGCTATCGTGCAGTCGGTCATCACCGATCACAACGGAACCATTGCGGTGGAGAGCGTGGAAGGCGGCGGCGCGCGGTTCGTGATCGAGCTGCCGCTGGCGGAGACGGCCGAGGCATGAGCAAAGCCGACATTCTGATTGTGGACGATGAGGCGAACACGCTGGCATCGCTGGCGCGGGCGTTTCGGCTGGCGGGACATGAGGCCACGGTGTGTGACAACGCGGCGAAGGCGCTGGAGCTGGCGAAGGCGCGGCCGTTCGATTTGATTCTGTCGGACGTGGTGATGCCGGGGCGGGACGGGTTAGCGCTGCTGGAGGATCTGAAGTCGAGCGGTGTGGCGGCGCCGGTGGTGATGATGTCGGGACAGGCGCATATCGAAATGGCGGTGAAGGCGACGCGGCTGGGCGCAATGGATTTCCTCGAGAAGCCGCTCTCGACCGACAAGCTGTTGCTGACCGTGGACAACGCGCTGCGGCTGAAGCGGCTGGAAACGGAGAACTCCGAACTGCGGCGGCGGGTGGGCAAGCACGAGCTGGTGTGGACGTGCGAGGCGATGCGTCGAGTGATGGCACAGATCGATCGTGTGGCGGCCAGCGAATCGCGGGTGTGCATTTACGGGGAGACGGGAACGGGGAAGGAGCTGGTGGCGCGGACGCTGCACGAGAAAAGCGGGCGGGCCGCGGGTCCGTTTGTAACGCTGAATTGCGCGGCGATTCCGGCCGAGCTGATTGAGTCAGAGTTGTTCGGGCACGAGAAGGGTTCGTTTACCGGAGCGGCGCAGCGGCACATTGGAAAGTTTGAGCAGGCGCACCACGGGACGCTGTTTCTTGACGAGATTGGCGACATGCCGCTGGCGATGCAAACGCGATTGCTGCGCGTGCTGGAAGAGTCGGAAGTGGAGCGCGTGGGCGGGGACAAGCCGGTGGCGGTGGATGTGCGGGTGGTGGTGGCGACCCACAGGAATCTGGAAGAGATGGTGGAGGCGGGGAGTTTTCGGCGCGATTTGTATCACCGCGTGGTTGTTTTTCCGATCACGCTGCCGCCGCTGCGCGCGCGGAGGGAGGACATTCCTGCGCTGGTGGAATATTTTGCGCGGCAGGTGTGCGCGCAAAACGGGTGGAAGCCGACGCCGTTTGCGCCGGAGGCGGTGGAGGCGCTGCGCGATTATCCGTGGCCGGGGAATATCCGCGAATTGCGCAATGCTGTGGAGCGGTTGCTGCTGCTGGCGGGAGAAACGGTGGACGCAGCGACGGTGGAGCTGGCGCTGCCTCAACGGGTGACCGGTTCGGGGACGGCGGTTGCGGAAGTCGCGGGAGCTGCTGGTCCGCTGGCGCAGCGGGTGGCGGAGTTTGAGCGGGCGACACTGCTGGCGGAGCTCGAACGCAGCGGCGGACACGTGACGAACGCGGCGAAGGCGCTGGGGCTGGAGCGGAGCCACTTCTACAAGAAGTGCGTGCAGCTGGGGATTGATCTCAAGGCTGAACGGGCGTAGTTCCACTCAAGCCAAAAACGGGCTTGCATAGGGCACCCGCGCGTAACCATCACGGACACGACTCTCATTTACTCTGACCGTCGATTCGCGGTCTGGTAGTTGTGATTCTGGCCGGGAAGGCAGCATCCTTCCGGGAGGTTGTTCACTTTAACCGATCAGCAGGATACGGATGATATTCAGCGAACGCCGGCGGCCAGGAGCGTAGTTGTCGAATGGCGGCGGTGGGCGATCATGCGCGGCGGCGCCGGGTTCGACAAGGGCTGCGAAGAATAGCCGCGGTAAACCGTGATGTGAAAGCAGGACTGGTAAAACTCCTCTTCCACGTCAATCTTGCCGGCGGTTTGCAGAGGCAGGAGCCAGGCGCGCATCCAGGAAATCTCAGAAAACGACATGCCCTTCTTGCCGATGTCGACGGCGGCGCCGGTAAGGTGCGGGGACGCGATGTCTCCGTCGGCAGGAGCTGCGTTGCCATTGATGGCGATCAACGAACGCTGAAATGCGACGGTGCGCACGGCGGAGTTAATTTGCAGAGCGCGATGGAAACGGGCATAGTGGCTGCGCCCGAGATCGGTAAGGAAGTGGGCTGTCCAGGCGCGGGCGTAGCGGCGATTGGCGGGCAGATCGGGATTGACACGGAGCGAAAAGCTGGCGGGCAGGGGAACGATGTCGCCGCTGGTTTCGAGCTGATCGAGCTGGGCGTCGTCCTCGATCCGCGTGAGGCCTTCCGCCTCATCGCGCTGGTTCTGGCGGACGAGGGAGGCGAGCGATCCGCGCAACGGCGGAACGAAGCGGACGCGGGGGAGGGAAGCGATGGCGGTGTGTGTCTGGACCGGCCGCGTAGCCAGGTGGGTGGGGCGAGTCTGGACGTGAAGCACCGGTGCGGCGTTCGGCTGACAGGAGACGGAGGCTGGGGTGGTGAGGAGTGTGTGGCGGGAGTGGCCGGCGATCCTGCCGCAGGGTGAAGCGGCCGCGGCGTGCAGAGTGGCGGCATGGCGGCGATGATGCGCGGGGGTACCGGCAAAAAGAGGGAGGGCCAGCGCGAGGCCGGCGGCGGGGACGAGAAAGAAACGACTGCGCATGCAACCAATCCGGGGTGTTGTCAATAAGAGCAACACCAGAGTATCTGACCCGCGAGGGGAAGGAAAGTAGCGTTGTGGGTTCCGGGGGGGGAGCAGGGAGCAGGGTGCAGGGTGGAGGGAGCAGGGTGGAGGGAGCAGGGAGCGGGGAGCGGGACGGTGGGATTTCATTCCCTGGGGATGAGGCTGGAGTACAATTCCTGGAAATCCAGATCGAGCAGAGATTCAGAACGCAAAACTTTTCCGGAGGGTCGTCGTCCATGGCTGAAGCTGTGATTCAACCAGAAGCACCGCCGCTGAATGAAGTTGAACGGCTGGTGGATGCGTTTGTAGCGCCGTCAAAAGCATTTACGGATATCAGGAGGAGCGCGAGCTGGTGGCTCCCGTGGATCCTCAGCGTAATCATCACCGTGGCCTTCGGGGTGGTGGTGCAACAGAAGATCACCTGGGCGAAGGTCTACGACAACACGCTGAAGCAGAGCCCGAAGCAAATGGAGCGGCTGGAACAGCAGCCGGCGGACGCCCAGGTCAAGGCCAGGGTGATCGGCGCGAACGTTACCAAATACATTTTTTTCTCGTTTCCGGTGCTCGGCATTTTGATCGGAGTGATTGCAGCGGCCGTGCTGATGGCGACGGTGAATTTCGGTTTTGGCGGTCGCGCGAAGTTCGGTCAGATGATGGCGGTGTGGTTTTACGCGACGCTGCCGTGGGCCATCCAGGGCATCCTGGGGATTGTCACGACGTGGTTCGTAGACCCGGACGCATTCAACCTGAATAACTTTGTGGGAACGAACATTGGGTACTATCTGCCGACAGATTTGCCCAAGCCGATCATCGCGCTGGGCACGGCGATCGATGTGTTCACCATCTGGTCGCTGATTCTGATGACCATCGGAATCGCGATCGTCGGGAACATCAAGAAGGGCCAGGCAGCGACGGTGGTGTGGGGATGGTGGGTGATCATGACCATCTTCAAGGTCGTCGGCGCGATGTTTTCCTAGGAACTATTCTTCAATGAAGAAGGCCCGCCAGGGATGGCGGGCCTTTCTGCTGGGCGGCGGATTGGTTTCGCTACTCTTCGTCTTCTTCGCCGGTGGGCTTCTTTGCGTTGGCGACAATCTTCTCGGCAATGAGCTGGGGGACGATGTCGTAGTGATTCATCTCCATGTGAAAGCTGCCGCGGCCCTGGGTCATGGCGGTGAGGGTCTGGCCGTAGGTGAGCATTTCAGACATAGGGACTTCGGCGTGGATGATGTTATTGGCTCCGTGGCCATCCATGCCCTGGACGCGGCCGCGGCGCTGGTTGAGGTCGCCCATGAGAGCGCCGGCGAACTCCTGCGGGGCCTCGATTTCGACGCTCATGATGGGCTCAAGGAGCGCAGGCTTGGCCTGCTCCATGCATTTGCGAAAGGCAATGCGGCCTGCCATCTTGAACGAAAGCTCGTTGGAGTCGACATCGTGGTAGCTGCCGTCGTAGACGGTGACCTTGAAGTCGACGACAGGGTAGCCGGCGAGGTAGCCGCGCGCCGCTGACTCCTGAATACCTTTTTCGACGGCGGGGATGAAGTTGCGCGGAATGGCGCCGCCGAAGACATCGTTTTCGAATACGAACCCGCCGCCGCGGGCCATAGGCTCCATTTTGATTTTGCAGTCGCCATACTGGCCGTGTCCGCCGGTCTGCTTTTTGTGGCGTCCCTGAGCATCGGCGCGGCCGCGAATAGTTTCGCGGTAAGGCACGCGCGGCGCTTTGAGGTTGACTTCAGTGTGGTAGCGCTTGCGCAGCTTGCTGACGAGGGTTTCGATATGAGGCTGGCCCGCGGCGGCGATGAGAAATTCGTTGGTTTGCGGATCGCGGAAGAAACGAACCATGAGGTCTTCTTCCATCAGCTTGTGCACGGCGGGGGCGAGCTTGTCTTCGTCGGCGCGGGATTTCGGCTCGATGGCCCAGGTCATGGCCGGCTCGGGCAAAGCAACGGGCTCATAGAAGATCTCGTGGCTCTTGTCGCCGAGCGTGTCGCCGGTGAGGGTCTCGCGGAGTTTGGCGATGGCGCCAAGGTCGCCGGCGTGCAACTCAGTGACGGCGACCGCGGTACGTCCCTGCATCACCGAGAGGTGGGAGAACTTTTCGGGGATGCGGCGGGAGTAGTTCTGCGCGGTCGCGTCATTTTTGAGGACGCCGGAGAAGACTTTGAAGAAGCTGATGCGGCCGGCGAAGGGGTCGGTCATGGTTTTGAAGACGTAGAGCGAGAGCGGCTCGGTGTCAGAAACCTTGCGCATCACGATTTCAGGCGCCTGGCCCTCGGCGGCGGCAGCAGCACCGTTACCGGCGCCACCTGCTGTTGCGGCGATGGTGTGAAGCACGGCGCGCGCGGCAACGGGCTCGCGTTCAATGGGCGCCGGAGCATAAACCTTGAGGAAGTCGAGCAGGTGGTCGGTGCCCACATTCGCAAGGCCGCTGGCGTAGAGGACAGGGAAGATGCGATCTTCGCGAATGGCTTCGTGCAGGGCGGTAATGAGGTGCTGCTCCGGGATGGTGCCTTCGCGGAAGTACTCTTCCATCAATTCATCTTTGCCTTCGGCGACCAGCTCGACCAGAGCTTCGTGCGCGCGCTGCGCAGGTTCCCTGAGGGAGGCGGGGATTTCGCCGATCCTGCCATGGCCATCGCCGCCGGGCGTGTAGAAGAACGCCTCCATGGTGACGAGGTCGACGACGCCCGCAAAACTTTTTTCGTCGGTGATGGGCAGCTGAACGGGGACGCACTGGCGGCCGAAGCGGTCGCTGAGCGCGGTCAGCGTGGATTCGATGGCAGCGGCGGCGCGGGGGTGGTCCATCTGACTGATGACGATGGCGCGGGGCAGGTTGAATTCCTCGGCATATTTCCAGACGCGTTCGGTCATGGGCTCGACGCCGGTGACGGCGTTCACGGTAACGAGGGCGGCTTCGACGGGCGCCATGGCGCAGCGTGCTTCGTGCACGATCATGTGGAAGCCGGGGGTGTCGATGAGGTTGACCTTGACGCCGTTCCATTCGGCGAAGGCCAGCGCGTTTTGCATGGTGGTGCCGCGGGCCACGTCTTCTTCGTCGTAAGCGGTGACGGCCGATCCATCTTCGACACGGCCGAGAGTGGGCGTCATTTTGGCGGCATGCAGCAGAGCGGAGACGAGAGTGGTCTTGCCGCTGTGCGCATGCCCCACTACAGCCACGTTGCGGATCTCACTTCCAGGGTACGTTTTCATGGATTGCTCCTTGTAAAGCGAATTGGGTGCGGCGGGCTTGTGGCGAGGCCGCGATTCGATCGCACAGGAAAAGAAACAGGCAAGTAGAAATGAAAAACACGGGGCCCACTGTGATGGCGGGCACAGAACAGCGAGACGCAGGGATTTCGGGAAGGCGTCATGAGGGCGTCTGCAAAGGAGGCGGTATGGGTACCGGCGCGCGGTGGAAGCGTGCCGGGAAGCGCGGATCCAGGATCCTCGTCCGGCATACAAAAACCCGTTCCTGGGAGGCGGAATTTGAGAGCTTTTGTACCCCCGCGTTCACAGGAACAGGGATGGTAGCACAGGGAGGCCAGGGGAGGGGAAGGGGCCGACTGGAACCTGCACCCGGAACAAAGCTACGGTTGACGGTGTCTGGAATGGTGACGGTTTTTTAGGAAAGGCGAAAAGGGTCGTCCGCCTCGCGCGGCGCATCCCACAAGAAAGTGAGTCGCAATTTCAACTGGATTTGGTACCTTGGCGCCGCGGTCTGGTTTCTGAACGCCGCGCTGGCGATGCGCCATGGAAATTTGCGGCTGGGGCTGGGCAACGCCGCTATTTCAGCGGTGTTTTTGGCGGCAGGGATCTTCTTCGGGAGGCAGTCAAAACGGCCGACCGGGCGCGGCAATGGCCGGGGTCCGCTGGAATAGCCCCACATCTCAAGATCGAGATGCAGGGCATCCAGGGTAAGGTATCCAGTTTCGTTTTTCGAGCTAGACGGCGGAACCGGCCAGTGCCGCCAGGTGCGTCAGTTCCTGCTCAGCGACGGCGATGCATTCTTCCAGAATGTCGAGAGCGACAGCGGCTTCGTGCTCGTTGACGATGAGCGGTGGGGCGAGGCGGATGGAGTTTTCTCCGCAGCCGAGGATGAGGAGGCCGCGCTCGAAGGCGAGGTCGACGATGCGGTCACGAAGAAGCGGAGCGGTTTCGCGGGTTCCCTGATCTTTCACAATCTCAACACCGATCATGAGACCGCGTCCGCGAACGTCGCCAACGGTGGAGTGCTTCGCGGGCCAGCCGCGCAGGCGCGCCATCATCTTCTCGCCCTGAGTTTTGGCGTTGGCCAGGCCTTCGCGCTGGAGGATGTCGATGGTCGCAAGCGCCGACGCGATGCAGATGGGGTTGCCGCCGAAGGTGGAGGCGTGGGAGCCTGGCTTCCAGTCCATGATGGAGGCGCGCGTCATGCAGATGCCGAGCGGCATGCCGGAGGCGATGCCTTTGGCGGAGCAGAGAATGTCGGGCTCGACGCCGGTGTGCTCGATGGCCCACCATTTGCCGGTACGGCCGGCGCCGGACTGCACTTCGTCGGCGACCAGCAGGATGCCGTACTTGTCGCAGATGCGGCGCAGCTCCTGCATAAAGATGGTGGGTGCGACGACATAGCCGCCTTCGCCCTGGATGGGCTCAACAAAGATCGCGGCGACCTCTTCCGGCGCCAGCGTGGTGTGGAAGAGCTTGTCTTCGATGTAGCGCGCGCAGCCCAGGGCGAAAGCTTCCTCTTCCTGCGGTCCGCCACTACAGCCGCGATACGCGTAGGGATAGCGAATGTGGGTGACTCCAGGGACGAGCGGCGCAAAACGGCGGCGCTGCTGCGGTTTGGACGCGGTGAGCGAGAGAGCCCCCATGGTGCGGCCGTGGAAGGCTCCGAAGAAGGCAATGATGTTCTGGCGGCCGGTGTGGTAGCGGGCAACTTTGAGCGCGCACTCGATGGCCTCGGCGCCGGAGTTGCCGTAGTAGAAGCGATGGGGTCCGGGCATGGGCGCGATGGCAGAGAGCCGTTCGGAAAGCTCGACGAGCGATTCGTAATAGAAGTCGGTGCCGGACATGTGGATGAGCTCGGCGGCCTGTTTCTGAATCGCTGCAACGACTTCAGGATGACAGTGGCCGGTGGAGCAGACGGCGATGCCGGCGGCGAAGTCGAGGAACTCGTTGCCGTCGACGTCTTCAATGCGCAGGCCGCGGCCGCGTTTCGCGACCAGGGGATAGGAGCGGGTGTAGCTGGGCGAGAGGAGGCGGTCATCCGCTTCGACGATGCGGCGAGCCTCGGGGCCGGGAAGGGAGGTCTTCAGCTTGGGGCCGTACTGCTGGAGGATTTCCTTGGCGACGGACGTGACGGTCATGGGGTGTCTCTCCTAATAGGTCTGGACAGGTGTGGTTCGGCTGTCAATCCATCGGCTGACAACAGGATCAGGATGGCGATGCGGGTGAGAGAAGTCGTCTTCGGGCACGACGCGGAGGTGGGGCGTCGAGGGCGGCGGGACTAGTCGCTGCCGAAGAGACTCGGTCGCGTACGGGTGGGCAGGATCCTGGTGTAGCGACGGGGGGCAATGGCGCGCACAAAAGGGCCGTTCCAGCTCTTAGGGCTGAAGAGGGCCGGGATGGCGGGTGTGCGGCGCATAAGGTCTGCTCGCCCTGAGGATAGCATGGGGGCGTGAGGATTCGAGTGGAGATTGTCTCTTAGCTAATCAGGAGTACGTCGATCGTCTTCAACCGCCGGGCTGAGGACGCCAGCCCGCGATCGAAGGTCGCAAATTGAGCGGCCCCAGTGGAACTCGCCAGATGCAGCGCGTCAGCGAAATCCATTCCTGCTGCAAAGGAATCGAGCGCCTGCGCCACAACAGCGGCATCTTCGATCTGAATTGCAGGCAGTCCTGCCAGAGCGCGAAAAGCAGTCACGGTCGTTTGCCGGTCGTATCCGTATCGATAACGGAGCACCCACTCTGTTTCGAGGAGGACGGTCTTGAGGAGCAGAATCCTCTGACTGTCGAATAATCTGTCGGACCGCGCTGTCTGAGCAGCATCGTCGCGTGCAATATAGCGCACGAGGACGTTAGTATCGACCGCGAGCATGACGTTCCCTCACGCCAATCGCGATGGCTTCGTCCATCTCTTCGATTGTCTTCGGCTTGCCCTTATACTTCGAGGCATTCAGGATTTGGATTACTTCCTCGATGGTCGTTGGGGGAAAAGGCTTCTCGGGCCGCAGCAGTACGCCTTCTTTGGTCTCCTCAACAACGAGCGTAGTGCCAGGCTGCCATTTCTTCCGCTCGCGCACCGCCCGAGGCAGCACGACCTGACCTTTGGATGAAACTTTCGTCGTTTCCATGGCAGCCTCCAATCGGTAAGACGCAGTAAGATTCTAGCATTTCTGCGGCCCCGCCGTCGTTCGGAAAGGGCACCGCCGGCACGTTCCCGGTACCGAGTAGTTCCGTATACTAAGGTTATGTCGATTGTGCGCAATGCTGCCGCGATAGCCAAGGGCATGAGCATCACCTTTCGGGAGATGTTCCAGCCGACTGAGGTGGAGAACTATCCGGACGGCAAGGGGCCGACGCGCGGAGCGGTGCTGCAGGAGCGGTTCCGCGGCGCGCATGTGCTGCAGCGGGACGAGAACGGCCTGGAAAAGTGTGTGGCGTGCTTCCTGTGCGCGGCAGCCTGCCCTTCGAACTGCATCTTTATCGAAGCGGCGGAGAACACGGCGGAGAAGCGCATCTCCAGCGCCGAGCGCTACGCGAAGGTCTACAACATCGACTACAACCGCTGCATCTTTTGCGGCTACTGCGTGGAGGCTTGCCCGACGGATGCGATCACGCACGGGCACGGGTTTGAACTGGCCAGCCTGAACGCGACGAATCTGGTGATGCGCAAAGAAGACATGCTGGTGCAGGCGGTGGGCATGCCTGGACAGCTGGCGGCGCAGTCGGATTCGGTGAAATAGCGCGGCACCATCCCGGAGCCCGCAAATTCCGCAGCCTCAGGCGGGTTTCTGCATGCATCAAGAGCCGGAAACCCCGGGGACGGTCGATAGATCCCGACGCGAAGCCGTAGAGCCCGTTCGGCGCGGAAATTGGCACATCGGATGCCTGGAAATGCCGCCTGGCAGGGTTCCGGTTCTGGATTTCGCCGGGCATTCGCTACCATCAGATGAATAAGAGAGACATGAATATCGATTCCCAGCACCCACTTCGCAGGATTCTAGAGAACCGCATCGCCATCATCGACGGCGCGATGGGCACCACGATTCGCACCTATGGAATGAAGGAAGCCGACATGCGCGGCGAGCGTTTCAGGGACGCGACGAAGGATCTGCTGAACAACGGCGATCTGTTCTCGCTGACGCAGCCGAAGATGATCGGCGATATTCACCGGCGGTTTCTCGAAGCCGGCGCGGACATCATCGAGACGAATACGTTTGGCGCGACGAGTATTGCGCAGAGCGAATTTTTCGTTGAGGATCCGCGCGAGCGCGGCGGGCGGAAGGATCCGGAGTTTTATCAGAAGATCATCGACGACAAGTTCCTGGGCGATCTGGCCTGGGAGGTCAATGAGCAGTCGTCGCGCCAGTGCCGCGAATGGGCGGATCGCGTTGCCGACGCCACGGGACGGCAGCGGTTTGTGGCGGGAGCGATTGGACCGCTGACGGTGTCGCTGTCGAACTCGCCGGACGCCGATGATCCTGGGTTCCGGGTGATCACCTTCGATCAGGTGAAGACAGCGTACAAGCAGCAGGTGCGCGCGCTGATTGCCGGGGGATCGGACCTGCTGCTGGTCGAGACGATTTTCGATTCGCTGAACGCGAAGGCGGCGCTGGTTGCGATTCGCGAGGTCTTCGACGAGGACGGGCTGGCCGCAAACCACAAAGAGCTGCCGATCATGATCTCCGCTGCAGTGGGTCGTGGTGGGGAAACGATGATCTCGGCGCAGACCGTTGGAGCTTTCTGGACGGCGGTGGAACATGCTCGTCCGTTTTCAGTTGGGCTCAACTGCTCTCTCGGTCCGGATTTGATGTATCCATTTCTGGAGGAGCTGTCGGAGAAAGCCGACGTGGCAGTCTCGTGTTATCCCAACGCAGGATTGCCGAATCCATTGTCGCCGACGGGGTTCGATCTGCAGCCCAGCGATATGGCGCGCTATCTGAGCGAGTTTGCGCGGGCGGGACTGATCAACATTGCCGGTGGGTGTTGCGGCAATACGCCGGAACACATCGCGGCGATTGCCAGGGCGCTCGAAGGGGAGCCGCCGCGCAGGCTGACGGCGCGGGACGAGACCGGGGCTGTGCTGAGTGAGGCAAGCCGATGAGCGCGTCGGAAAGCGCAATCGCCGCCACCAGTCGAAAGCCGTTGCGGCTGTCCGGATCGCGGCCGTTCACGCAGCAGTCCGGGGTCTTCATCATGATCGGCGAGCGGACCAACGTCGCCGGCTCGCCGCAATTCGCAAAACTGGTGAAGGCAGGGAAGTACGAGGAAGCTGTCTCGGTGGCGCGCCAGCAGGTAGAGAACGGCGCGAACGTCATCGACATCTGCATGGACGAGGGGATGATCGACGGCGTCGCCGCGATGTCACGCTTCCTGCAGTTGCTGGGCAGCGAGCCGGAAGTGGCCGCAGTGCCCTTCATGATCGATTCGTCGAAATGGGAAGTGATCGAGGCCGGCCTGAAATGTCTGCAGGGCAAGGGCATCGTCAATTCCATTTCACTGAAGGAAGGCGAAGCGAAGTTCCGCGAGCAGGCCGCCAAGGTGCTGAAGTATGGCGCGGCGGTGGTGGTGATGGCGTTCGACGAGCAGGGCCAGGCGGCCACCTTCGAGGACAAGATTCGGGTGTCCGAGCGCGCTTACCGGATCCTCGTCGACGAAGTTGGTTTCCCGGCTGAGGACATCATTTTCGATCCCAACATCCTGACCGTGGCGACGGGGATGGAGGAGCACAACAACTACGCCGTCGACTTCGTGAACGCGACGCGATGGATCAAGGCGAATCTGCCGCACGCAAAGGTGAGCGGCGGCGTCTCGAATATTTCGTTCAGCTTCCGCGGCAACAACAAAGTTCGCGAGGCGATGCACTCGGCGTTTCTCTATCACGCGATCGCCGCCGGACTCGATATGGGCATCGTGAACGCGGGGCAGCTGGAGATCTACGAGGAGATCGAGCCTGAGCTGAAGACGCTGGTCGAGGATGTCCTGCTGAATCGTCGTCCCGATGCAACGGAGCGTCTGGTGACGTACGGCGAAGAACTCAAGGCTGCCGGCACGGGCCAGGTCGCAACACAAAAACAGGCAGAAGAATGGCGTCAGGGCACCGTTGAAGAGCGGCTGACGCACGCGCTGGTTCGGGGCATCGACGCCTATATTGATGCGGACACCGAGGAGGCGCGCGCGAAGCTGGGCCGTCCGCTGGCGGTGATCGAAGGGCCGCTGATGGATGGTATGGGCGTGGTCGGCGACCTGTTTGGAGCGGGCAAGATGTTTCTGCCTCAGGTAGTGAAGTCGGCGCGGGTGATGAAGAAGGCGGTGGCGTACCTGACTCCGTTTATGGAAGCGGAAAAGGCGGCGATGGCTGCGGCCGGCGAAGAAGTGAAAGCGCAGGGGAAGATCGTGCTGGCCACCGTGAAGGGTGATGTGCACGACATCGGCAAGAACATCGTGGGCGTGGTGCTGGCCTGCAACAACTACGAAGTGATCGACATGGGCGTGATGGTGCCGGCGGAAAAAATTCTGGAGCGGGCACGGACCGAGAAGGCCGATGTGATCGGGCTGAGTGGGCTGATTACGCCGTCGCTGGACGAGATGGTACACGTGGCACGGGAGATGGAGCGCCTCGAATTCAAGGTGCCGCTGTTGATTGGCGGGGCGACGACCAGCCGCGCCCACACCGCCATCAAGATTGCGCCGCATTACAGCGAACCGGTGGTGCACGTGCTGGATGCGAGCCGCGCGGTGCCGGTGGCGACCAGCCTGCTGAGCCAGGAGAACAAAGCAGCGTTTGTGACGCAACTGCGCCTGGACTATGCAGCGGTTCGTAAGTCCCACGCTGCGCCGAAGCAGCCCATGACTTCGCTGGCGACGGCCCGCTCGCGGCGGACGCCGATCATCTGGCGCGCGGAGGATATTGCCACCCCTGCGTTCACGGGCGTGCGCGTGCTCGACAATTTTTCGCTGGCTGAACTGCGGGAGTTCATCGACTGGAGCCCGTTCTTCCATACCTGGGAGCTGAAGGGCGTATATCCGCGCATCCTTGACGACGAGAGGCAGGGAGCGCAGGCGCGGCAGCTTTTCGCTGAAGCTCAGGCGCTGCTTGAGCAGATTGTCGAGAAGAACCTGCTGACCGCGCGAGCCGTCTACGGATTCTTTCCAGCCAACGCGGTGGGCGACGATGTGGAACTGTATGCGGATGGCTCACGGGCGGCAGTCCAGGAGCGTTTGTATTTTCTGCGCCAGCAGGCGAACCGGGAGGGCAGCGAACCGTGCCGTTCGCTGGTGGACTTTATTGCGCCCAAAGAAACCGGATTGTTGGACACGATTGGCGCCTTCGCCGTCACGACCGGTATCGGTTTGAAGGAGCTGGTCGAGAAGTTCAAGGCGGAGAACGACGACTACAACGCGATCATGGCGGAAGCGCTCGCCGACCGGCTGGCTGAAGCGTTCGCGGAATGTCTCCACCAGCGCGTACGCAAGGAGTGGGGGTACGGCTGCGCGGAGCACCTGACCTATGCCGATCTGATCGGGGAGAAGTATCGCGGAATTCGGCCGGCGCCAGGATATCCGGCCTGTCCGGACCACACGGAGAAGGGCACGATCTGGCGGTTGCTCCATGTCGAGGCAAACACCGGCATCCAGCTCACGGAGTCGTTCGCAATGTGGCCAGGGTCGAGCGTGAGTGGACTCTACTTCGCGCATCCGGAGTCACGCTACTTCACGGTTGGAAAAATCGATCGCGACCAGGTGGCTGATTATCACGAGCGCAAGGGCATGAGCCTGGCCGAAGTGGAGCGGTGGCTGGGGCCGAACCTGAATTACGATCCGGCGGGCTGAACGGTGAAGGCCGCACTGTGCGCGTCGTAGATGGAGAGAACTTTGCCTGCGCGCTGCGGATCCGTTGACCAGGTGTGGGACACGACGGTGATGAACTGCTCGCCGGTCGACGCGTTGAGCGCAGCCATGTAATCCGGGTAGGAACCGCTCAGGCGCTGGAGCAGCGCCATGCGCGCTCGAAAGCTGGAAGGCCAGTCCGGGAAGCTCACCCAGTTGGCCTGGACGGTGACCCAGGCGCCGTTGAGGAATTCGCGGGTCGGCAGGGTCAGGGTGTTGCTTCCCTCAAGAGCAGGATGCGATTGCTTCTGGCCGAAGAGGTTGTTGGCGGTTGTAGCCAGTTGCGACAGTCCCCACCCCGACTCCAGAGCTGCCTCGCAGGCAGCGTACTCGGGGAAGATGTGGCCCGATGCGCGAGCCGCGGCAGCGGCTTTCACAAGGAACTGATCCTGCGGTGTAGGCATAGCGATCCTCCTGGCTTACGCATCGCATGAAGAGGGCAGAGAATCACTTCGAATATTTCTATCGATATCGGTAAGCTGTTCGATGAGTTATGCGAACAAGTTACTCGCAATCTTACAGCGATTGCAACCAGAGGGATGGGGGGTATCGGGGCAGGCTATCCGGCCTTCTTCAGCGCCGCCGGTTTTTTCGCCTTCTTTGCAGCAGGCGGGCTGGCCTGGGACTTCGAGCCTGATTCGCGCATCGGTTTTTCGTGCAGCAGCAGCTCGACCGAGCGCATTTGCGTGTTGTCGTAGAACCAGCGCTGGACGGCATTGTCCTCGAGCAAATTCAGCAGGCCGAGGATGCACATGCCCTGGTGGTGGGCCATCCACTCGCGCACCACTTCGGGCTTGCTGCCCATAAAATCGATGGCTTCGTAGAAGCCGTAGGCGCCGGTGTAACCTTCGCCGGCCATGCGGCGCAGGTTGCGGATCGAGGCGGCGGGCTCGACGTTGAGCGCAAGGAAGGTGGAGTAGGGCGAGATGACGGGGCCGGCGGTGGCGTCCCACTTGAGAGCGATTTGGGGAATGCCGTAGGCCTGGTAGTGGTAGTGGCCCTGGTCGGTTTTCGCCGCGAAGCCGGATTCTGAAATGCCCCACACGGGCAGGTTGTGCGCGCGGGCGTAGGCGCGCTGGATCTCGACGGCGCCGACGAGTGATTTGGTGAGCAGCGTATCGGGATAGCTGCGCATCCACAGCGCGGGCATAAGGTACTCGAACATGGTGCCGGTCCAGGAGAGCAGCACGGAGCAGCCATAGGCCTGGGTGTGGACGCGCGACATTTTGAACCAGCCCTGCTGCGAGAGCTCACCCCGCGCCACGGCAATGTAGGTGGCGATGCGCGCTTCTGAGGCAAGCATGTCGTAGCAGGCCCAGTGAATCTTGTTGGTCGCCAACTCGTAGCCGATGGAAAGGAGCAGGCGGTCTTTGTTGACGAGGAAGGCGAAGTCGGTTTCGTCGGCGAGGCGGCCGGCTTCGGCGGAGACAAACCGCAGGCTCTGCACAAGCACGCGCAAACGCTGAACGGCGGCGGCGACGTCCGAACGGAGCTTCTCCATCAAAGCCGCTGTTTCGCTCGACTCCGGCATGGGATGAGGGCGCGAGAGCCGTTGCTCCAGATTGGTGGCGTAGTCAGGCGCGTCTTCGAGGTCAGGGAGCACAGAGAAGGTGCTGAGCGCGGCGACTTCACCCGCGGGGCGTAGCGCGGATTCGACGGCTGGTTTCTCAAAGAGAGCGCTGCGGAGCGAGGAGTATTCGGGTTTGAGCCAGGGGAGATAGTCGTTGACCAGCGTTGCGATGGCCTGGATGCGGGCGCGGGTTTCGTTGGACCACCAGAGCGGCTCGTCGAGCGAAGGCTCGGTATAGGGCGGCAGATTCGCGAAGGCGGTTTGGGTTTCGGGAGAGAGAATCCAGGCGAGCCAGGCATCGGGAGTGGCGCCTTCTGCGGGCGCGGTCAGGTTGGCCAATGGTGCGGGCAGGTTGTTCAGCGAGTGCAACAGGCGCAGGTGTGTGGCCAGGCCGGCGAAGAGGCGCAATTCGAGCAGCGGACGCTTGAGCAGCGCGATGGTTCCTGTCCTGAGGGTGTAAAGGGAGGCGACCAGGTTGCCGCTGTCGACCGATGAGACGGTGATGGGTTTCAGCGGATCGAGGGTATCCGTGGTGTACCAGTTGTAGAGATGGCCGCGATGAAGCGGCAGCTTCGCGATGGTGGCGTAGCTGTGCTGCATCAGGTCGGCATATTCGGGAGCTGTAAGAAAGCCAAATTCGCAGGCAGCCTGACGTGCATTGAAGAGCAGGCCGAGGTTGGTGGGCGAGACGCGCGCGGCTTCGAAAAGCTGGTGCTCCTCGACGTTGTCCGGAATGAGGTAATTGTGGCGTGCGCCTCCATATTCGTGGAAGAAGCGCCAGACGCGCAGCGCATGCTCGCGGAGAAACAGATCGTCTTCACGATGGAGTTGTTGGCGCGGTTCGCGGGGCGGCCGGTTCAGCCAGCGAGTGAGGTCGTTTTCAAATCCCCAGAGAATAAGGATGGGAGCTGCGGGGATAAGCGCCAGCGGATGGGAAACAGCAACGACCAGCGCGATGATGGCAGAAAGAATGGGAGTAAAGGCGAGATAGCGATCGACCGCGGAGATACGGCGCTCGGACGATTCGGCTTCGGCGGCGGTCTCCCACTCGAGCAGACGCTGCCCGGTAACCATGCGGCGCACCATGGCGCGAATGATGGCGTCGATGGCCATCATGGTCTGGTGCGGAAGGAATGCGAGGGTCAGCAGCGTGGTAAAGAGCGCCTGCTGGAATCCAGTGAGCACATCCTGCGCGGTACCTTCCTGCTCGACAAAGAAGGATCGGCCGATGCCGAAGATGAGCTGGATAAAGACCGGGACAAACAGGATGAAGACGGTGACCAGGGTCCAGTAGACGGCGCCGCCAGGAAGGCCCAGCCATCCGGCGACCAGCAGGATCATGGTGGCGGGCTCGACCAGCGAGCGACGAAGATTGTCGAGGATCTTCCAGCGGGAGATGGTGGAGATGGGGTTGCGGACGAATTTGCCGGACTCATCGGGCACGCGGCTGAAGAGCCACTGAGCGATTTGCCAGTCGCCGCGAACCCAGCGATGTTTGCGGCGCGTGTAGGCGCTGTAGTGGGAGGGGTAGTCGTCGATGACCTCAACGTCGGTGGCGAGGCCGGCGCGCGCGTAAGCGCCCTCAATCAGGTCGTGACTGAGGAGGGAATTGCGGGGGAAGCGCTTCTCGAGCACGGCGTGCAGCGTCGAGACTTCGTAAATGCCTTTGCCGGTAAAGCTGCCTTCGGAATAAAGGTCCTGATAAACGTCGGAGATGGCGCGGGTATAGATGTCGAAGCCGGTTTGGCCGGAGTAGATATTGGCCATGCGCGACTGCGCGGCGGAGTGCACGCTGACCCCGACCCGCGGCTGCAGGATGCCGTAGCCGTCGGTGACGATGCGGCGCTCGGGATCGATGACGGCGCGGTTCAGGGGATGCATCATGGCGCCGACCAACGCGTGCGCGGTGCCGCGTGGCAGCTGCGTGTCAGAATCCAGCGTGATGATGAAGTGCACATTGCGGAGGACGCTGGTGTCGCCGGCTTTGACGGGGAAGGCGTCAAAGGAGCCCATCAGAAGATTGTTAAGGTCGAGGAGCTTGCCTCGTTTGCGCTCCCAACCCATCCACACGCCCTGGCGCGCGTTGAAGATGCGATGGCGATGCAGCAGCAGGAAGTGGCCGAACTTCTTCTGATCCTTGTAATGGTCGTTGAGCTCGTTGATGAGGCGGACCGCCAGGGTGACGAGCGGATCGGTATCGTTTTCGCGCGGTCGCCTGACGGAATCAGGCAGATCGGTGAGCAGCGCGAAGTGCAGATTGGGATCGGGATTGGCGAGGCAGCGGACTTCGAGGTCCTGCACCAGATCGCGCACCTGACTCTCGTTCAGGAGCAGCGTGGGCACGGCGACCATGCTGGTGTACTCCACGGGGATGCCGTCGGTGAGGTCGATTTTCGGCAGCGGCAGCGGACGAAAGACGGAGGAGATGGTGTTGTTGACCAGGTCCACTGCGCCCTGGGTGGCCGGGATCAGCAGCATGAGGAAGGCGATGGTGAGGCCGCCGAGGATGGAGTGATTCGGGATCAGCGGCAGAAGCACGGCGCCGATCAGAAGGACGGTAAGAACCTCGATGCCGCCGATAAAGAAGTCGTCGGCGTGGCGATGGAGCGTGGTTCGGATGCGATCAATGAAGCGCGGGTGATAGCCGATGCGGGATTTGAGTTCTTCGAATCCTTTATCGATGAGGTAGTAGCCGACGTGAGCGCGGCGCAGGTAGACACGCGGATCGCCGACCGGCTGCTCCTTCGCCGCGGCGGCCAGTTCGATGGCGCAGCGCGCGACTTCTGTCTCTGAGAACTCGGAATAGCGCGCGATGCGGGAGACCTGCTTGCGATAGACTTCGCGGCTGTCGAAGTCCATCTTTGGATAGGCGCCGGCGGGGTCTTCACGCAGAATCGCATCGAAGACAACGAGCGGCTCCATGACGAAGAACCAGTCGACATAGGCAATCTCGCGCAGCGATTGAATGCGGGTGGTGAGGAGCTTCGCAAAGGCCGGATCGGCGGCGGGACCTTCGAAGTGCGGCACTCCGTCGCGAAACCTGAGGGCTTCGATGCGCTCCGTGGCCTGATCGAGAATCTGCTCAAGCAGACTAAAACGCAGGGCGACAGGGAGCACCCACAGCTCCTCGAGCAGCAGAGGCTCGGCGCGCTGCAGCTCGTCGAGGTAAATACGCAGGGCATCGGCGTTCCACACCGAGCCGCTGGCCGCGAGGTAGGCGCCGGCGACAGTGGTGGCGCGCGGCTCATCCTGATGGTCGTTGGTGACGGCGTGAGGAAGGCGGCGCAGTTTACGGCGCACGGTCCGCAGCTCAGCGAGGACCGAGCGCATCATGCGTGGATTTTCGCGGATTTCGAGCAGCGGTTCGGGCCCGGGCCAGCCTTCGGTGGGCAGCTGATCCAGTTCCTGAGACAGGACTTCGAGCCGCTGGCGTGCGAACTCCACTCGCGCGTCGAATGCGTCGAGTTCCTTTGACCCATGGACGGTGCCCCAGCGATGCGCATCGTCGCGGGCAGCGGCGCGGAGGTTCTCCGGCACCAGACCCGCTTCCACCAGGCGCTGTTCGTTGATCATCGTCACCTGACCCGTCATACCATACTCCGCAGCTGATTTATCGATAGCTGGCCGCCTGCATTTCAAACATTTCCGCGTACCGGCCACCGAGCGCGATGAGCTGCTGGTGTGTGCCTTCTTCCACCAGACGGCCTCCCGCGAGTACTACGATGCGATCCGCCATGCGAACCGTCGAGAATCGATGGGAAATGAGCAAAGCCATTTTTCCCAGCGTCAATTCAGCGAAGCGCTCAAAGACTTCCAGCTCACTGCGGGCATCGAGCGCGGCGGTCGGCTCGTCGAGGATGAGCAGCTGTGCGTCGCGCAAATAAGCGCGGGCGAGTGCAATCCGCTGCCATTCGCCGCCGGAAAGGTCGACGCCGGTCACGAAACGCCGGCCGAGCATCTGGTCATAACCGGCAGGCAGCTTCTTGACGACTTCGGCAGCCAGACTTTTTTGCGCTGCCAGCTCAATGTCGGCATCGGTGTGAGGAACTTCGACGTGGCCCACGCCGATGTTTTCGCGCACCGTCATCTCGTAGCGCATGAAATCCTGGAAGATGACGCCCATCTCGCGGTGCAGGTCGTCGAGCGAGTAGTCGCGCAGATCGACGCCGTCGAGCAGGATCTCGCCTTCGGTGGGATCGTAGAGCCGCGTGATGAGTTTGACGACTGTGGTCTTGCCCTGGCCGTTTTCGCCGATGAGCGCGACGCGCTGGCCCGGCTCGATGGTGAAGTTGAAATCCTTGAGCACGCGGCGCTCAGTGCCGGGATAAGCGAAGGAGACGTTGCGGAACTCGAAGCCACGGCGAATGGGCCGGGGCGCGGGCAGGGCATTGGGTTTCGACTGCACGATCGGCTTGAGCTCGAAGAACCCAATCAGGTCCGTGAGGAAAAGCGCCTGGTCCGCGATGCCCGATGCGGTGGAGAAGGCCTGTTGCAGGTTGCCGCTGGCCTGCTGGATGGCCGTGGTAATCAGGTAGAAGATACCGATGTTGTATTTGCCGTGCAGCGCTTCCCAGATAGCGAAGACGTAGGCGCCGTAGTAGCCGCAGGTGCCGAGCAGCGAAAGCAGGCCGCCCCACACCAGCTTGCGGCGCGAGAGGTCCACATTCTCGTGATAGATCTGTTCGGAAAGATTCGCGAAGCGCGTGGTGACGTAATCGCTCAGGTTGAAGAGCTTGAGTTCTTTGGCAGCTTCTTTGCTGCCGCCAACCATGCGCAGGTAGTCCATGATGCGCTTGACGGGGGTCTGGCGGAAGTTCTTGGCGTAGCCGAGGAACGCGAAATGGGTTTCGCCGAAGAACGAGGGCAGCACACCGATGACGAGCAGCAGCATGAGCCACGGTGAGTAGTAGACAAGCTGCGCGCTCCAGATCAGCGTGGTGAGCACCTGCAGAAACAGCCGGCCCATCTGCTGGATCATGGCGAGGCGGTCGGTGGCCTGCACGCGGGCGCGTTCAAGACGGTCGTAGAAGTCGGGATCTTCGTAGGTGGTCAGGTCGAGGCGCGCGGCCTGGCGCATGACCTCGATGCTGACGTGGTGGGTGTAACGATCGGCGAGCAGCGAATCCGTGTAGTCGATGGCGCGGGTGAGCGCGGAGAGGATCAGAGCAAGCCCAACTTCAGCTCCGACGATCCACCAGTAGTGATCCGGCAGAGGCTGGTGGTGCAGCGCCAGATCGACGCCATTGATGATGAGGTGGGCCACCCAGCCGATGGACCACGGCATGGCGGCCACGATGACGCGGAGAATTAATCCCCATGTAACAACGGCCGGCCCCGACTCCCACAGAATGCGGAGGACGGGCGGTACGTTGCGCAGGGCTCTGATCCGATCCCCCCACGCGTTTTGGGAACCCGAATTACGATTGCCGCTCATGAAGTCACAAGTGGGGTTTGCCGGCTCGCGCCGGGGGAAGAACGATCACGGCAGAACCACGCCAGGGTAGACGATTAGATGCAGTCGTATGCAGCGTAAGTTGTTACCGATGCTTTCGATAGTATCCTGGCGGGTGGTGCCGGGCGTGCCGCGGATCATTCGAGGCAGCCACCTCGAAATGTATCCGGATGGGTGGGTTTCCACTGCGAACACCGGGCGGACGAGCATCCGCGTGTCATGGCCCGGATTTGCGACCATTTTGCCGGTTCGTCCGTCCCTTCATTCACGGGGTCCCAGCAGCAGGGATTTCTTTGCATCTTAGACGCAGAACTGGTTGCTCGGAATGGGGTAGTTTTGAATTTCCGGGTTCGGGACGGGTGACCACTTTGCGGTGATAAACTCCGGATTTGACAGAAGTTTTCGATCGTTGCCTGCTCCCACAGGCGACTTCGGTTGTTCCCCCTCGGGAAAATCCATTTTGTACGAAAAAGACAGACAAATATAGATGAGCTCTCAACCTTCCGCCTCGATCGCGCCGCCAGATCGTCAACTGCCGCCGACCACCGATCCGCCCACGCGTAAACGGCGCCACCGCTGGATCTGGGCTGTAGTCCTGCTTGCGTTTGGATTGCTTTTCTATTGGGTGATTACGACCCAGCACAAGAGCCAGCAGGCGGCGATGGGTGGCGGCGGGGGGCGGCGCGGGATGATGGCCGGCGCTATCGTTCCGGTGGTCCCGGCGACAGCAAAGACGGGCAGCCTCGGCATTTATCTCGAAGCGATTGGCACGGTCACCCCGGTTTACACGGCTTCTTTGACGGCGCAAGTCACGGGAGTGATCACGGAAGTGCATTATCGCGAGGGCCAGATCGTGAAGAAGGGCGATCCGCTCATCGATATCGACGCGCGCCCCTACGAGGCGCAGCTGGCCGAGGCGCAGGGGGCGCTGGAGCGCGATCAGAATCTGCTGGCCGAAGCGCAGATGGATCTGACGCGGTACCAGCAGGCGTGGGCAAAGAATGCCATTCCCCGGCAGACGCTGGAGGACCAGGAAAAGCTGGTCGGGCAGGATCAGGGGACGGTGAAGAACGATGAGGCGACCGTGCAGTACAACACGGTGCAGGTGAGCTACTGCCATATCGTTTCGCCGATCACGGGTCGCGTGGGCCTGCGGTTGATGGATCCGGGCAATCTGGTGACGGCCAATTCGACGACAACGCTGGTGGTGG
This sequence comes from Acidobacteriaceae bacterium, assembly GCA_036272255.1. Classification (GTDB taxonomy): domain Bacteria; phylum Acidobacteriota; class Terriglobia; order Terriglobales; family Acidobacteriaceae; genus Palsa-343. Next base: position 27,740 of record DATAZC010000121.1, read on the forward strand.
TGACGCAACTGCAGCCGATGACGGTGATCTTTACCCTGGCCGAGGACAACCTGGGCCAGGTGGTGACGCAGATGCGTCATGGCAAACAGCTCAACGTCGACGCCCTGGACCGGGACCGGTCGACGACTCTGGCCAACGGCAAGCTGATGACGATCGACAACCAGATCGACACGACCACGGGAACCGTGAAGGCGCGGGCGCAGTTTGCCAATGCGAATGACGCACTGTTTCCGAACCAGTTTGTGAACACGCGGCTGCTGGTGAACACGCTCGATAACCAGATCATGGTTCCGTCGTCGGCGATCCAGCATAACGGCGACGTGGCGTTTGTTTACCTCATCAAGCCGGGGCCAGGAAAACCACCGCCTGCCGAGGGCAGCAGCAGCTCGACCGGGAACGAGAATCCGAGCGGCGGAGCAAAGAAGGGTGGGAAGCGCGGCGGCGGGTCGGGCACCGGGGGCGGTAATCAGGGTGGATCGGGGTCGGCCCAGAAGGCGCAGTATCACGTGGAAGTGCAGAACGTGAAGACCGGCGTTACCGACAATGGCTGGACCGCGGTGCAGGGAATTCCGTCGGGCACGGAAGTGGCCAACAGCAGCTTCGACAAGCTGCAGGATCAGGCCGATGTTTCCATCTCCAAAGTGGGCATCCCCGATGCGCAAACCACAATTACCGGTGAGAGCAACGCTCCGTGAGTCCGTCTCGCCCATTTATTCTGCGGCCGGTTGCGACGTCGCTGCTGATGGCGGCGATTTTGCTGGTAGGCATTGTTGCGTACACCCAGCTGCCGGTGTCGGCACTGCCTGAAGTCGACTATCCGACCATTCAGGTGCTGACGTTCTATCCGGGTGCGAGCCCGGATGTGACGGCGACGACGATTACCGCTCCGCTGGAGCGACAGTTTGGCGAGATGCAGGGCCTGAGCCAGATGACCTCGACCAGCGCCGGCGGAGTCTCGGTGATCGTGCTGCAGTTCAGCCTGTCGTTATCGATCGATGTCGCCGAGGAAGAAGTGCAGTCGGCCATCAACGGTGGGCAGTCGTTTCTGCCATCGGATTTGCCGGCGCCGCCGGTCTACAACAAAACGAATCCCGCGGATGCGCCGGTTCTGACCCTGGCGATCACGTCGAACTCGATGCCCTTGTCGCAGGTCGAGGACCTGGTGGACACGCGGCTGGCGCCGAAGATTGCCCAGCTCAGCGGCGTTGGGCTGGTGAGCATCAGCGGCGGCCAGAAGCCGGCGGTGCGTATCCAGGCGAATCCGGTGAAGCTTTCCGCCTACGGGCTGAACCTGGAGGACCTGCGGACGGCGCTGGTAAGCGCCAGCGTGAATTCGGCGAAGGGAAACTTCGACGGGCCGCGGCAGGACTACCAGATCGACTCCAACGATCAGATTACCGAGGCCAGCGACTATCAGAATGTCGTCGTCTCCTACCGGAACGGCGCGCCGGTGTTCGTCCACGATGTGGCTAATGTGATCAACGGCGTGGAGAACACGAAGCAGGCTGCGTGGATGAACAAGACTCCGGCGATCATCCTGAACATCCAGCGGCAGCCGGGCGCGAACACCATCACCGTCGTCAAGAGCATCCAGAGAATTTTGCCCCAGCTGGAAACGAATCTGCCGGCGTCGATGCAAATTGAGACGCTGACCGACATGACCACCAGCATTCAGGCGTCGGTGGACGACGTTGAGTTCGAGCTGATGCTCACCATTGGCCTGGTGGTGCTGGTCATCTTCCTGTTCCTGCGCAACCTGTACGCCACCATCATTCCCAGCGTGGCGGTTCCGCTGTCGCTGGTGGGGACGTTTGCAGCGATGTACATGCTGGGGTACTCGCTCGACAACCTGTCGCTGATGGCGCTCACCATCTCCACCGGCTTTGTGGTGGACGATGCCATCGTGATGATCGAGAACATCGCGCGTTACCTCGAAGAGGGCATGACGCCGATGGAGGCGGCGCTGACCGGCGCATCACAAATCGGCTTCACCATCATCTCGCTGACGGTTTCGCTGATTGCCGTGCTCATTCCGCTGCTCTTCATGGGCGATGTGGTGGGACGGCTGTTCAGGGAATTTGCGGTGACGCTGGCGGTCACGATCGTGATCTCGGCCGTGGTGTCGCTGACGCTGACGCCGATGATGTGCTCGCGCATTCTGCGTCACAATCCTGAAGAGCAGCAGACGCGGTTCTATCGCGCATCGGAGCGCGTCTTCAACAGCATGATCGATTTCTACGGGCGCACGCTGCGGGTGGTGCTGCGCTTCCAGGGAATCACGCTGCTGGTAGCGCTGGGCACGCTGGTGCTGACCATTTTTCTTTACATTGTCATCCCCAAGGGATTTTTCCCGGTTCAGGACACCGGGGTGATCCAGGGCATCACGCAGGCGCCGCAGGATATTTCGTTCAGCGCGATGACGCAGAAGCAGCAGCAGGTGGCGAACATCATCCTGCAGGATCCGGCGGTGGAGAGTGTTTCGTCCTTCATCGGTGCGGACGGGATCAACACCACGCTGAACAGCGGGCGCATCTCGATCAACCTGAAACCGCTGAACAAGCGCGGACACAGTATCGGTGCATCGGACGTGATCCGCAGACTGCAGAACAGCCTCGCGGATGTGCAGGGGATGCACCTGTACATGCAGCCGGTGCAGGACATCACGGTCGACGATCGCGTGAGCCGGACGCAGTATCAGTACACGCTGGAAGATCCAAATACGACCGAGCTGAATGACTGGACGAACAAGTTCGTGGCAAAGCTGAACAAGCTGCCGGAACTGGAAGACGTGGCGACGGATCAGCAGACGGGCGGGCTGGCTGTGTCGCTCATCATCGATCGCGTGACGGCATCGCGGCTGGGCATAGCGCCGACCACCATCGACAACACGCTGTACGACGCCTATGGACAGCGGCTGATCAGCACGCTGTACACGCAGCTCAATCAGTACCATGTGGTGCTGGAGACAGCGCCGATGTGGGGCCAGGATCCGGGCAATCTGGGTGATTTGTATATCCAGGGCAACGCCTCGTCCGGGGCAAGCGGCGCGGGCGCAGTGACTTCGTTCTCCTCGTCGGCATCAGCTTCGGCGGGCTCGAATGCGCTGACCAGCTCAGTGAAGTACACGCCCTCGTCGGGAGTTTTGGCCGCACCCGGCAGGGTGCTCGGCGGCACCACGAGTACGCAGGGAACCTCGTCGGCATCCGGCGGGACGACCGCGGGCACCACGCCCAACACCAGCACCTCGAGCGTCGGGGCGAACGCCATTCCACTGAGCACATTCACGCACGCCAGCACAACCACAGAAGCGCTGTCGATTAATCATCAGGGTCAGTTTCCCTCGGTGACGGTCTCGTTCAACCTGGCGCCCAACGCCTCCCTTGGAACGGCCATCGACGACATCGATAAAGCGGCGGCGGATTTGCATTTCCCCGCCAGTTTGCAGTCCGATTTCCAGGGAACCGCGGCAGCGTTCAGGAATTCGCTCTCGAACGAAGCGCTGCTGATCCTCGCCGCGCTGGTCACTGTCTACATCGTGCTCGGGGTTCTGTATGAGAGCTTCATTCACCCGGTGACAATTCTCTCCACGCTGCCTTCGGCAGGCGTGGGTGCATTGCTGGCGTTGATGTTGTTCCGGCAGGACCTTAGTGTGGTTGCAATTATCGGCATTATCCTGCTCATCGGCATCGTTAAGAAGAACGGCATCATGATCGTGGATTTCGCGCTGGAGGCGGAACGCGAGCACGGCAAGGATTCGACGGAAGCGATTTTTGAAGCCAGCATGCTGCGCTTCCGTCCCATCATGATGACGACCATGGCGGCGCTGCTGGGCGGTTTGCCGCTGGCGTTGGGCTCAGGCCTGGGATCGGAGTTGCGGCGGCCGCTGGGCATCGCCATGGTGGGCGGGCTGTTGTTGAGCCAGATTCTGACCCTTTACACGACGCCCGTTATCTATATCTTCTTTGACCGCATCGGTCAGCGGATTACGGGAAGCCGTCCGTCGCGCAAGATCGCAGAGCATTCGCAAACGACGGCCCCTGCCCCTGGGGAGGCTCGTCCGTGAGCATCTCCTGGGCCTTCATCAAGCGGCCGGTGGGCACAACGTTGCTGACCATCGCGGTGGCCATCGCGGGGGCCATTGGGTTCCTGGTGTTGCCGGTGGCGCCACTGCCACAGGTGGATTTTCCCACGATCAGCGTATCCGCGAGCCTGCCGGGTGCGAGTGCGGCCATTATGGCGGCCTCGGTGGCGACACCCCTCGAGCGGCAGTTAGGTCATGTTGCGGGCATCACGGAGATGACGTCGTCGAGCTCACTGGGCAGCACGTCGGTCACGATGCAGTTTGAGCTGAGCCGCAACATCGACGGTGCGGCACGGGATGTGCAGGCTGCGATCAACGCAGCGCGCACGTATCTGCCCGCCAATCTTCCCTCCAATCCCTCGTACCGCAAGATCAATCCCGCCGATTCGCCGATTATGATCATCGGGCTCACGTCGGATAAGTACGACGTGACCAAGATTTACGATCTGGCATCGACGATCCTGGAACAGAAGCTTTCGCAGATCAATGGTGTTGGGCAGGTTGGGGTGGGCGGCGGGGCGACACCGTCGGTGCGCGTGGAAGTGGATCCGACAAAGCTGGAAAGCTTTGGGATGACGATGGGCAGCGTGCAGTCGGTGCTCAGCCTGCAGAATTCGCACGAGCCGCGGGGACAGCTCTCGAATGGGGCAGTGACCGCGGACATCATCACCAACGATCAGGTTTCGCAGGCGGGGGACTATGCTCCGCTCATCGTGGGCTACCACAACGGGGCGGCGGTTCGCCTTTCTGATGTTGCGGGCGTTTACAACTCGACGCAGAATCTGCGCACGGCCGGCTATACGGATGGCAAGAAGGCTGTCACCTGCATCATTTTCCGGCAACCGGGCGCGAACATCATCCAGACGGTCGACAATATCAAGGCCCAGCTGCCTTTTCTGGAGGCGGTGTTGCCGCAGGGCATCAAGACGACGATCGTGCTGGACCGAACCACGACGATTCGGGCTTCGGTACAGACGGTTGAGAAGACGCTGATCGGTTCCGTGGTGCTGGTGGTGCTGGTTGTCTTTGTTTTTCTGCGCAGTCCACGGGCCACGCTTATCCCCAGTGTTGCGGTTCCGGTGTCGCTGATCGGCACGTTCGCCGTGATGTATCTGCTCGACTTCAGCCTGGATAATTTGTCGCTGATGGCTCTGACGATTGCCACCGGCTTCGTGGTCGATGACGCGATCGTGGTGATGGAAAACATTACCCGGCACCTCGAGAGCGGCATGCCGCCGCTGAATGCTGCGCTGGTGGGTGCGCAGGAAATTGGTTTCACCGTTTTCTCCATCAGCATGTCGCTGATCGCCGTTTTTATCCCGATCCTCATGATGGGCGGCATCATCGGGCGGCTGTTCCGTGAATTCGCGATCACGCTGTCGGTGGCGATCATTGTTTCCATGGTCATCTCGCTGACCACCACGCCGACGATGTGCGCGTTTCTGCTGAAGCATCGCGAGAAGGAAGAGAAACACAACATCTTCTACCGGGCCAGCGAATCGTTCTTCGACGGGATGTTGTCGGTCTATCGCAGTTCGCTGCGCTGGGCGCTCGATAATCCCGTTCTGATCCTCATCGTGCTGGTCCTGACCATTGCGCTCAACATTGTGGTCATTGTCAGGATTCCGAAGGGATTTTTCCCGCAACAGGATACGGGCGTTATTTTCGGCGGCCTGCAGGGCCCGCAGGATGCGTCGTTCCCCTTCATGCGGTATTCACTGCTGCAAACCGTGAACATTATCAAGGCGAATCCCGCCGTAGCCCATGTGAATGCGTATGCCGGCGGAGGGGGTTCCAGTAATGGAGGCTTCGTATTCATGTCGCTGAAGCCGCTTGGCAAGGGGCCGGGCCAGCGGAGGACCACTGCGATGGAGGTCATCAACCAGATACGGACGAAGATCAACGCATTGCCGATTGCCTCGGTTTTTCTGCAGCCCGCGCAGGACATCCGGATCGGCGGACGCGGCGGCAACGCCCTGTATCAGTACACGATTCAGTCCGATAATATTCCCGATCTGGCGAAATGGGGTCCGCTGCTGCTGACGAACATGAGAAAGCTGCCAGGGCTGCAGGACGTGAACACGGACCAGCAGAACGGCGGCCTGGAAGAAATGCTGAACTACGATCGTGTGACGGCTGCGCGGCTGGGCCAGACTCCGCAGACTCTCGATTCAGCGTTGTACAGTGCGTTCGGGCAGTCGGAAGTGTCGGTGATTTATACACAGCTCAACCAGTACTACGTGATCCT
>DATAZC010000122.1:0-3302 GCA_036272255.1 Acidobacteriaceae bacterium
CCCGCGGCGCTCGTCATCTTTCCCTGGACGCTGATCACGCGCAATACCGACGTGCTGCTGCGTGTGGGCTTCTGGATCGCGCGCGCGGGATTGCCGTTCGGAGGGGTGCGGGTTGTGGTCCATGGATTGGACCGTTTGCCACGCGGGGCGTCGATCGTGATGGCGAACCACTCCTCCAACCTGGATCCGCCAGTGCTGATTCCGCTGCTTCCGGGCAGAGTCGTGATTTATCTGAAGGCTTCTCTCATGCGGATTCCCGTGTTGGGCTATGCGATGCGGCTCGCTGGGTTCATCCCGGTAATGCGGGATGGCAGCCTGGAAGGGGCGAAGGCGAGCAGCGCGGCGGCACAGCGCGAGTTGGAGCGGGGAAGCTGCCTGGTGCTGTTCCCGGAAGGCACGCGGTCGCGGGATGGATCGCTGCTGCCGTTCAAGAAAGGCCCGTTCTTTCTTGCGATGAATTCAGGTGCGCCGGTAGTGCCGGTTTCGATTGTGGGCGCGACCCGTCTGCTGCCGAAGGGAAGCTTGAGCCTGAAAAGCGGAACGATCACGGTCACGTTTCATGCGCCGCTCTATCCGGCGGACTACTCCGACAAGGAAGATCTGATGGCCGCAGTGCGGGATGCGATGGAGGCCGGCCTGAGGACGCCCGTGCAGACGCCGATCGTGAACACGGCGGCTACTTCACGATAGCGTTGTAACCATCGGCAAGCAGGTGCTGCTTCATTGCGTCTGCCTGGGTCTTGTCCGTGAAGGGGCCAACCTGTACGTGGAAGAATTTATCGGACGTGCCGGGACGGACGGTTGGGTTGAAACCGCGTTTCCGTAGCGCGCCAGCCAGGACTTCGGCGTCTTCCTGCCGGCTGACGGCGGCGATCTGCACCATGATGGGGTGGCCGGGAATGATGGGCGAGTCGCCAGGCGCCTGGGCCAGCGGGGCAGAAATGCCGGCGTGCGGCTTGGTTGGCAATGGAGCGCGATGGGTGTACGGAACGGCGCTGAGCGAGGGGTCGGTAGCGGCCGGTTCCACCACCCGTGTCGTCGGCGGTTTTGTGGACGGCTTTGCGGCGGAGTTGTCTGGTGCAGCTTGTTTAGCAGGCGCGCTGGCCTTGGCCGGGGTTGAATCCGCAGAGTCGGACGAAGCTGCGGAGGTGTCGTCCGGCGCTGCTGGCTTCAGGGGAGCGCCGGAGAGCTCATTCTCCGGCAGAGGCGGAGCGGTGGCGGCGGCCTGTGCCGGCACAGTTGCGGGCGGCAAAGCCGTCGAACGCGCGTTGCGGCGGCCCATGGAGTAGCCGAAGCCGAAGAAGATACCGCAGATGAGCACGACACCGAAAAAGATGCTGAGCAAAGAGCCGATGCCCAGAGTCAGATCGGCATCTGATTTGGGTTCGTCGCGGTCATCTTCTTCGAAAAGCGAGTTCATAAGTGTTCGTCAGGTTTTGGCGGAGCAGGCGGGGGATTGACGCCCGGTCCCGAGACGTTGCCTGCCACGGTCTTATTGAACAACGAGATCAGCTCGATGGGTAGAGGGAAGACGATGGTAGTGTTCTTCTCCGTACCTATGTCGGTAAGGGTCTGAAGGTAACGAAGCTGCAGGGTGATGGGCTGCGTGGCGAGCAGAGCGGCGGCATCGACCAGGCGCTGCGAGGCGGCGAACTCGCCTTCGGCGTTGATGATCTTCGAGCGCTTTTCGCGTTCGGCTTCGGCCTGCTTGGCCATGGCGCGCAGCATGGATTCGGGCAGATCGACCTGCTTGACCTCCGTGCTGACGACCTTTACGCCCCAGGGAGCGGTGTGCTTGTCCAGAATCTCCTGGATGCGCGAGTTGAGGGCTTCGCGGTGGCTCAGCAACTGATCCAGCTCGACCTCACCCAGCACGGAGCGCAGCGTGGTCTGGGCGAACTGCGAGGTCTGGTAGACGTAGTTCGAGACCTCGATGACGGCTTTGGAGGGATCGACGACGCGCAGGGTGATGACGGCGTTGACCTTGAGGGTGACGTTGTCGCGGGTGATGATGTCCTGCGGCGGCACTTCGAGGACTTCCTGCCGCAAGGTCACGCGGACCATCTGGTCGAAGGGGCGGAAGATGAGGATGACGCCGGGGCCTTTCGGGGTCGGCAGCGCGTGGCCCAGGCGGAAGACGACGGCGCGTTCGTACTCGCGCAGAATCTTGATCGAGCTCAAAAGGTAGAGCACGATGATGACAACGATGATGAGGGTGAACATGCTCATGGCAGGGGGGTTCCTCGCGCAAGAAGTGTACCTCAGCGATGCCAGGTGCTTGCCGCACGGGCGGGCGCGCCTCTGGCGCGAGTTGCTGGGATCGCTCCCTTTGGTCGCTCTCGGTGAGAGTTGCGGGTGACCTTTGCAAACTGCAGGTCCTTCGCCTGCCGAGGATTCTGGCGCGTAGCCGCGCTTGTTCGCGATGGAGTTGGCGGAGAGCAGCGAAGTCCAGATCGTCGCTGGTTTGTAGCAGGCCGGTTGGTGGAGGAAGAGGGCGGCGATCAGATGCGGGTTGCGGCGGACGACGCGGAGCTGGCGGCGGAGCTCTTGCTTCCGGTCGGTTACGGTATCGGTACCCCCTCCCCCCTCCCGGTGCGGGAGGCGGCGGTATAAACCGTGCCGAATCATGAGGATGTGGGCTCTTCCGAGCATCAAATTCGTCTTTCTAAAGGACTTATCGCTAAATTCGTCCTGTGATTGAACTTAGGATCTGCCATCCAGGCAGGCGCGCCTGCGGCGCGGGCTGCTGGGTTCGCTCCGTTGTCGCTTACGCCTGGATGTGTCGGCGGCCTGATATCCATATTCTTTACAAATGAAAAAAGCCACCAGTGTGGTGGCTTTTTGTGCTCCGTCTTCTGTGACTGAAACTGTTCTCTATTTCAAGAGTAGCAAATCCGGTGGATAGATTTGGCAGGTTTGTTTGCGGATTTCCCGATGTGGGATGACATCGGCACAGTGGGCACGAGGATTGTCAGCGCGGCATGGAATATCGCTGACGATATGCCGGATTTTTGGTTACCTATCCGCCGACTCAGATGGCCGAGAAACCGCCGTCGACAGCCAAATCCACACCATTCACGTAGCTCGACTCGTCTGAAGCAAGAAATAGCGCGGCCGCCGCAATTTCCTCAGGACGACCCATCTTTCCCCGGGGGATCAGCGATTCGAACATCTCCCTCGTCGCCTTGTCGAGTCGCTGGGAATCCGGTGTGTCGACCTGCCCCGGGCTCAGCACGTTCACCCGGATATTCCTGCCCTTCAGTTCGTTCAGCCACGTGCGTGCGAATGAGCGCAATGCCGCC
>DATAZC010000123.1:0-14026 GCA_036272255.1 Acidobacteriaceae bacterium
CGTCCACCAGCCCGAAATGCTTCTCCTCGACGAGCCCTCGAACGCGCTGGACCTCGCCGCCCAGCGGGAGCTGCGCGAAGCCCTGCGCCGTGTCGCCCAGCAGGGCGTCGGCATCCTGATGGTCACCCACCATATCGCCGATGTTTTTCCGGAGATCGGCCGCGTCATCATGATGAAGAGCGGCCGCATCTTCGCTGACGGCTCGAAGAAGGAACTGCTGACGGCGGAAAAACTCCGCGACCTGTTTGGGGTCGATGTTCGCCTTATCGAACATGAGGGCTCCTGGCACAGCTGGTAAGCGTGTCGGACAATGTCCGACATGCATCCGTTCGGATCGCCCCGCGCCCCGTAACCTTCAACCTGTAACCTGCTCCCTGCTCGCCCGTATCCGCCTCGATTCCTCTGCCCCTTGCCGTTTCGGCCCTCGCCGGGTTAACTTGTCGGTACACGGGAAAGGAGGATGATCCAGCGAATGAAAAATTCTGATGGTAGTAGTATCCGCAGAACCCTACGTGAGGTGACTGAGGCTTAGAGCCGCTCCTGGCTCCAGTGAATCTCCGGTTCCACATTTGCGTGGAAACGGGGTCCAAGTCCTGGCGTAACCAAACGCCGAGGCCACTCCGAAAGCGGGGGCGCCTCAGGTCAATCTCCACAGTCAACCGGTGATCAAGGCCCGCATGCCCAATCTGGCTGCGGGCCTTTCACGTTTCTGGTAGACCATGCCGATAGAGTCAGCAGATGGTCTGCGCATGAGCAAGAACTTGAAGCGGGCCGTGACAATGGACGCCGAGGCATTCGCGGCCGATCGTCTCTCACTCCTCGACGAAGTCTACAAACACAACATCGAAATCATCATCACCAGGAATGGGAAGCCGATCGTCCGAGTCATCCGGTTCGTCGGACGGAAGCCAAGAAAGAAGATGAAGCCATTGCCGCGGTGAACGCACTCCGCACCCTCTGGTGACCGCCGCCACTGCGCCTGTCGCGCGCAGTTCTACAATGGTCCCCATGGAGCCCCTCGTCATCGCAGGCAAAGCCTTCCAGTCTCGCCTCATCGTCGGTACCGGCAAATACCGCAACGGACCCGAAACCCAGGCCGCTATCGAAGCTTCCGGCGCGGAGATGGTCACCGTCGCCGTCCGCCGTGTCAATCTCGACCGCTCCACGGAATCCTTGTTGGACTTCATCGATCCGCGCCGCTACTTCCTGCTCCCCAACACCGCCGGCTGCTACACCGCCGACGAGGCCATCCGCGCCGCGCGCCTCGGTCGTGAAGTCGGCCTGTCGGACTGGGTCAAGATTGAAGTCATCGGCGACCAGGCCACCCTCTACCCCGACGTGCAGGCCACCCTCGAAGCCACCCGCGTCCTGGTCAAAGAAGGATTTACCGTCCTTCCTTACACCTCGGACGACATCGTTTTCGCCCGTCGCCTCATCGACGCCGGCGCCTCCGCGGTGATGCCGCTCGCCGCGCCCATCGGCTCCGGGCTGGGCATTCAGAACCGCGCCACGCTCCAGATCCTGCGCGAAAAAATCACCGAGGTCCCGCTCATCGTCGACGCCGGCGTCGGCACCGCGTCCGACGCAGCCCTTGCCATGGAGTTGGGCGCTGACGGCGTCCTGATGAACACGGCCATCGCTGGCGCTGCTAATCCCATCCTCATGGCAGAAGCGATGCAGCATGCTGTGCTCGCCGGACGCCAGGCCTATATCGCCGGCCGCATGCCCCGCAAGCTCTACGCTACTGCCAGCTCGCCACTCGAAGGCGTCTCGAAGGTCAGTCTCTAGCGCTTTCCGATCGCAGGTTCAGTCAAACGGAGGCGGCGCCTCCGGCGTTCGCGCCGCAACAGCCGCTTCACAGAGGCAGGTGCGCGCGTCCGATCCTTCCATCCGGCATGCGCACTCCGCCGTCTGCTGAAATCCCTGTCGCAACCTTCGCCGAAATCCATAGATACAAAATGTCTCATCCGCGCCCGGGGGCATCGGGAATCCAGCTCTTGCGGGTCGCGCTGTGCGGGTCTGTCCATGGCTCTCTCCTTCATCGGCACCCCGGGAACGAACTTGAATTGCTTTCCCGTCTCGTCCGTCGCCGTCGCGGCCCCATTGCTGCAAAACTGAACACCCCTCCTCCTTATGCCGATGTGTGTACTGTGCAACGGCCTTCCCTGGGCCGCCACGTTCTTCGAGGGAGGCAATTGAATGTCCGGAATCGCGGCAGCGCTCACGTCCGCTGCAACTTTGAAAAAAGGCCAGAGAACTGCCCTCAGCGTCGAAGCCCTGGCGCGTTCTTTCCTCGACAATCTCTTCTTCGTCCAGGGCCGCTCCCTCGAACGCGCCACCCGCAACGACCTTTATATGGCGCTGGCCCACACCGTGCGCGATCGCCTGGTCGAGCGCTGGATCTCCACCGTCACCAACTACCAGGCGCAGGATGTCCGCGTGGTCTGCTATCTCTCCGCCGAATTCCTCACCGGACCGCACCTCGCCAACAACCTCATCAACCTCGGCATTTACGACGAGGCCGACCAGGCCATGCGCCAGCTTGGCCTCGATCTGAACACCCTCGTCGAGCAGGAAGAAGAGCCCGGCCTTGGCAACGGTGGTCTTGGGCGCCTCGCCTCCTGCTTTATGGATTCACTCGCCACCCTCGACATTCCCGCCATCGGCTACGGCATCCGCTACGAATACGGCATCTTCGATCAGCAGATTCGCGATGGATGGCAGGTCGAAACCACCGACAAGTGGCTGCGCCTCGGCAACCCGTGGGCGCTTGAGCGCCCTGAAGACGCTTTTGAAGTCAAGCTCGGCGGCCGCACTGAAACCCAGTCCGACGCCAGCGGCCGCACCCGCGTCACATGGATTCCGCAAAAGCTGGTGCGCGGCATTCCCCACGACACGCCCATTCTGGGCTACCGCACCAACACCGCCAATACCATGCGCCTGTGGGCCGCCCAGGCCGTTGAGTCTTTCGACTTCGGCACCTTCAACAACGGCGATTTCGTTGGAGCCGTCGCCGACAAAGTGTCCTCCGAGAACATCTCCAAAATTCTTTATCCCAACGACGACGGCATCCAGGGCAAGCAGCTGCGTCTGGCGCAGCAGTTCTTCTTTGTCTCCTGTTCTCTGCAGCACATCCTGCGCATCCAGCTCACCCAAAAACGTCCGCTTGCCGAACTGCACCGCAGCTTCGCCGTTCAGATGAACGATACCCACCCCGCCATTGCCGTTGCGGAGTTGATGCGGCTCCTCGTCGACGAAAATGCTCTTGAGTGGGACGTGGCCTGGCACGTTACCCAGCACTGCCTCTCGTATACGAATCACACCCTGCTGCCGGAAGCATTGGAACAATGGCCGCGCAGCCTCTTCGCAACCTTGCTTCCGCGGCACATTGAAATCGTCGACGAAATCAACCGGCGTCATCTGGACGGCGTGCGCCTCCGCTTTCCCGGCGACGACGCCCGCGTCCGCCGTCTCTCCCTCATCGACGACAACAACGGAGGGTTTGTGCGCATGGCCCATCTTGCCGCTGTCGGCAGCCATGCCATCAATGGGGTCGCGGAGCTCCATACCGAGCTGCTCAAGACCAACGTTCTCCGCGATTTTTACGAGCTCACCCCGGACAAGTTCAGCAACAAGACCAACGGCGTCACCCCGCGCCGCTGGATGGTCCTCAGCAACCCACGGCTGACAAAGCTCCTCAACACGCGCCTCGGCTCCGGCTGGATCCGCGACCTCGACAAGCTGCGCCGTCTCGAGCCCATGGTCGACGATCCGGAGCTGCGCAGCGAGTGGCGCGCCATCCGCCAGCACAACAAGCTCCAGCTCGCAGCCTACATTCACGAGCGCCTCGGCATTGCCATCGATGCGGAGTCCATGTTCGACGTGCTGGTCAAGCGCCTGCACGAATACAAGCGCCAGCACCTGCAGATCCTCCACATCCTCACGCTCTACAAACGCATGCAGCGCGACCCCGATGCGAATGTCGTTCCCCGCACCTTCCTCTTCGGAGGCAAAGCCGCGCCCGGCTATCGCATGGCCAAGCTCATCATCAAGCTCATTCACTCCGTCGGCGAGGCCATCAACTCCGATCCTCTGGTGCGCGGGCGGTTGAAGGTCGTCTTCCTTCCCGACTACAGCGTCAAGCTTGGCCAGCGCGTGTATCCCGCTGCCGATCTCTCCGAACAGATCTCTCTCGCCGGCAAGGAAGCCTCCGGTACCGGCAACATGAAGTTCGCCATGAACGGCGCCATCACCATCGGCACCCTCGACGGCGCCAATATCGAGATCCGTGAAGAAGTCGGCGCGGAAAACTTCTTCCTCTTCGGCCTCACCGCCGCCGAAGTCGAGCGTCACAAAGCCGAAGGCTACAATCCGCGGCTCTGTTACGAGACCAACCCCGCCCTGAAAGACGCGCTTGACGCCCTCACCAGCGGAGAGTTTTCCCACGGCGACTGCGGCCTCTTCGAGCCTCTGGTCCGTTCGCTCCTGACCACCGATGACTACATGCTGCTCGCTGACTACCAGTCCTACATCGACTGCCAGGACCGCGTCAGCGCCGCCTATAGCGACCAGGAGCTGTGGACCCGCATGTCCATCTTCAACGTGGCGCGCGTCGGCAAGTTCTCCTCCGACCGCTCCATCCGCGACTACTGCGCCGACATCTGGAAGACCTGGCCGGTGAAGATCCAGGTCTGACGGGAGTGGAACCATCGGGGGGATGGGAAAGTAGCTCGCAGCGGGGAGATCCCGGTCCTGGGAAGCGCCGCGAAAAGCCACACCGACTCTCACGCAAAATCCTGCAGTGCCGATAGGGTCACCAGCGATCGCACCTATGGATACTCGTTTCGATAGCAGGAAGCTACCCCCTCCTTCGTCCACGTCGCTGTCTGCCGCGGGCGGCCGCATCACGCTGAAACAGAAGTTCAGGCTTCTGGTTTTCGTTGCCATCTGCGGACTGTCCGTCATGGCCGGATTCTGGACAACGGGGGAGCGCTCCCGCCTGCTTTCGAGCAAAGAGGAACAGGCTCGCGGCCTCGTGGATCTGGGTTATTCCACCATCGCAGCCCAATATCATGAGGAACAAATCGGCGCGCTCACTGAGCAACAGGCACAGAAGAATGCCCGCGACATGCTTCGTGTTATGCGCTATGGCGACCAAAACTACCTCTGGATCAACGATCTTCGTCCGGTCATGGTTATGCACCCTTTCAAGCCGGAACTGGAAGGACACGATCTCAGCAACCTGAAGGATCCCCAGGGAATCAGCATCTTCGTCGAGTTCGTCAGGCTCGCCAGGCAGAACGGCGGTGGAATCCTCTACTACCGCTGGCCGCGGCCCGGACAAGTGAATCCGGTCAAGAAGCTGAGCTACGTCCGCGAATTCCAGCCGTGGGGCTGGGTTATCGGGACCGGCACTTACGTCGACGATGTCAATGCCGTCTGGTTCAGTAGTGCGATCAAGTCGGGGGCAATCACGCTGCTTTGTCTTGCCGGCCTGGTGGCGGTTTCCATGAACATGACCCGCTCCATCTTCGGACGACTCAACCGTCTTACAGCGGCGATGCGTGACATCGCCCAGGGCGAGGGAGACCTGACGCGCAGAATCCCGATCGAAGCCGAAGACGAAATCGCGGTCGTGGCTCAGTGGTTCAATCGCTTCATGGATAGCCTGCACGGCATCATTTCCCGCGTGGCGGCTGATACTGCGCGGCTGAATACCGCGGCCGCGGACATTGCTTCGGCAGCCGGCGAGACCGCTTCCGGATCGCGCGAGCAAAGCGGCCAGCTGACACAGGTGGCTAACGCTATGGAAGAGATGTCGGCCACCGTCTCCGAAGTCTCCGCCAACTCCAGCAAGGCTGCGGAAGATGCGCGCAACGCCGTTGACCTCGCCCGCCGGGGCGGCGAGATCGTACAAACCTCCCTTGCCCGCATGGATTCGATCGCCGCCTCAGTGGGGGCGACCGCCAGAACCATCGAGGAACTCGGCAAACGCTCCGACCAGATCGGCGCCATCATCGCTGCAATTGAGGACATCGCGGGTCAGACCAATCTGCTGGCGCTCAATGCCGCCATCGAAGCAGCGCGCGCCGGCCAGCACGGCCGCGGCTTCGCCGTTGTCGCGGGTGAAGTGCGAAATCTCGCTGAACGAACCACCCTGGCCACCCGGGAGATTTCCACCACCATCGAGGCCGTCCAGGAGGAAACCGCCGCCGCGGTCGCGCGCATGGAAGAAGGGAATCACCTGGTCGAGCTGGGTGTAGCAGAGACCGCGAAAGCCGGTTCTTCCCTCAGAGAAATCATTACCGCGGCGGGGCATGTCGGCGCCATGATCGCTCAGATCGCCACCTCCGCTGCCCAGCAGGCCACCGCCGTCTCGGAGGTCAACCGCAACGTCGCTCACATCGCCGTAATCTCGACCCAGGCCGAGAATACCGTGCAACAATCTGTGGCCACGTCTGAGGACATTTCCGGCCTCGCCCAGGACCTGAACGAGCTGGTCGGCCGATTCCGGCTGAACGAGAACGAAATCCATTCCCGCGCTCCTGTGCCTCCGCTACCGGTCGAATCCTCTCGATTCGTCACTCGCGCATCCTCCGCACTTCAACGCTCCCCACACCTGGGGTAAACTCCCGGTAGCAACTTGCTTTTTCAGCTGAGGGCCAGCGTTATGCGTGTCTGCGGCGTTGACTGTGGAACCGAAACCACCGGCTACGGCGTCGTCGAATGGGACGACAGCGCGCGCGATCCCCATCTGGTCTCCATCTGCTCCGGCGGCATCTGCCCTCCGAAAAAATCCCGGCTGCCCGAACGCCTCGCTCACATCTACGCCGAGCTCGGTTCGCTGTTGGAACGCCACGCTCCCGACGTGGTCGCCGTCGAGGAAGTCTTTTTCTCGGTAAACGCCAAGTCCGCCATCAAACTCGGCCACGTCCGCGGGGTCGCTCTGCTGGCCGCCGCCACCGCCGGCTTGCCCGTAGCGGAATACGCTCCGCTCACCATCAAATCCACCGTCACCGGCTACGGCCTCGCCGCCAAAACCCAGGTCCAGTTCATGGTTGCGCGCCTGCTCTCTCTGCCCTCTGCACCCGAACCCGCCGATGCCGCCGACGCCCTTGCCATCGCCATCTGCCACATCCACCACGCCCTGACTCTCTCCCGGCAGGAGGCTCGCGCGGTCTAGCTATGCGTTTTCGTCCGGCCCTGCTTTCGCTGCTCGCCCCGTTTTCGCTGCTCCTCGTCCTCGCCGCCGTCCCGCTGTCGGCGCAAACCCTCTCCGCCGCGCAGATCGTCTTTACCTTCGACCACCCGCAGCTCCAGCCTGCGCATTACACTTTCACCGTCGACGAAACCGGCGCCGGCCGCTTTGTTTCTAAACCTGGACCTGTCTCCGACGCAAGCGACGGCGTTTACCCCACCCCGGTCGACCGACCTATCGTGCTCGATGACGTGCTGCGCGGCGAGCTTTTCCGTTACGCCCGTGCGCACAGGTACTTTGCCTCCATTTGCGCCACCGCCCAAACCAACCTGGCTTTCACCGGCAACAAGACCTTCACCTACTCCGGGCCCGACGGCAACGGCTCCTGCACCTTCGTCTGGGCTGCCGACCCCATCCTGCAGCGACTGACCGAGGAACTGGGCGCCGTCGCGTTCACCATTGAGGAAGGCCGTCGCCTCGACGTTGAAGTCCGCCACGACCGCCTCGGCCTGGACGCGGAACTCGCAACCCTTCAGGACGCTGTAAAGGATCGTCGCGCCTCCGGCCTGCCCAATATCGCCGATGAGCTGCACGCCATTGCCGATAACGAACAGGTGATGGATCGTGCCCGCAAGCGCGCCCTTTCCCTCCTCGCCTCCGGCGCAACCTCCCAGAAGCGCGACTAAAACCGGGTTGGCTTATCCCCGCCCCCCTAACCCGGAAATGCCCTAAATAAGCGTTCCCAGGTGTCTCAGGAACGTGCGAAAATAAGTCGAAACTTATTACGACCCTGGCACGTTATTTAAGTGCAGATGGGTTGTGGGCCACAGCGTCTTCACTTCAAGGCCCAGGGCGGCAGGGATTGCCGGAGCGGCGGTTCGTTCAGCCGCAGTGTTCCAGTCCCGCCTTACCTACGACAGAGGAGACGCTAAAAGGAGGTGCCTCATGGGGCGCCGCTCTCTCCACCTTGTCCACCGCAGAAACTCTTCTCCTCGCCTGATTCTCTTTGCTGCTGGGCTGTCGATGTTGCTCGCCGGAATTGGAGCCCGTGCCCAGGGCACGACTCCACCGCCTCCCCCTCCTGACCAGTCTGCCCCTCCGCCCGAAACGCCCGGCCAGAGCCAGGTCCGCGCCGTCCGCATCAGCGACGTGGAAGGCCAGGTCCAGATTTTCACCGGCGATCAGGTCACATTCGACCAGGCGCAGCCCAACATGCCTGCCGTGGAAGGCATGCGCTTTGTCACCGGAGACAACGGCCGTCTCGAAGTCGAGTTTGAGGATGGCAGCGTCGCCCGCATCACGCCCGACAGCTCCGTCCGCCTCACCCAGCTCCGCCGCAATGCCGACGGCAGCACCGTGACGCAGATGGATGCTCTCACCGGCCTCAGCTATTACGAGCTCAACAACCGCGGCGGCCAATACACCGTTCACTTTGGCTCCGACACCGCGACCCCCGTGCAGAACGCCGTCTTCCGCGTCGCACTGGATACGGCGCCTTCGCAGCTTGCCGTGATGCATGGCTCCGTCCATGTGGATGACGGACAGGGCCTCTCGCTCGATGTTCATCCGAGCCAGACATTCCAGGCTGATCCACAGCAGCCCGGCGAATTTACCGTTGCGCAGGTTGTCGCCGCCGATTCGTGGGATCAGTGGAACTCCGATCGCGATGAATCGCTGGCCCGCCTTGAAACCAGCCAAACCACCGCGCGCGCCAGTTCCGGCGAGCCCAATAACCCTGCCTGGAACGACCTCGATTACTACGGCAACTGGTACAGCCTGCCTGGCTACGGCCAGGTCTGGTCGCCGGCTGGCGTCGGCGCCAGCTGGGATCCCTTCGGCAATGGTGCCTGGGGCTACTACCAGAACACCGGATACACCTGGATTTCCGGCTACCCCTGGGGTTGGTTGCCCTACCACTGCGGCGCCTGGGACTTCGTCGATGGATACGGCTGGGTCTGGATCCCAGGCAATTGCGGTTACGGATTCTATGGCGATGGGTATTATCCCTACTCGACGGTGTGGCGCGTGCCTAAGGGTTATGTGCTGCCGCTTCGCCCCCATGGCGCGCCCATCCATCATCCTGGGCAGCCGCGTCCGGTCAATCTCATTGCCATCAATCGCGGCTCACAGTACTCCGCTCCCTTCCACTTTGAGAACGGACTCAAGCCCGCGCCTCGTCCGCTGAGCTTCCGGGGCAGCACCATCCAGCCTATCGAGCCTGGTATTCACCCCATCCAGCGCGGGCCCATGGGGGAGAGCTTCACCTCTGCCCTGGTCCGCACGCACCCTGAGATGATGCCCTCCGGCCTGCGCTCTGCTCCCGGGCTCGGCAACGGCTTACGCAGCACTTATGCCCCGTCCATCCTGGGGTCGCGCACCATTGGCGCGCCTCCCGCCTTCAATGCACCTCGCGCCGGCGGATACTCATCCGGCTCCGCGGGCGGCAGCCATGGATCCTTCAGCGCCGGTAGTGCATCGCACAGCGGCGGTTTTAGCGGCGGCGGAGCCTCCAGCGGTGGCGGCGGATTCCACGGCGGCGGAGCAGTCAGCAGCGGCGGCGGAGCAGTCAGCGCCCCCAGTGCTGGTGGCGGTGGTGGCGGTGCCCACCACTAAACAACTTCGCTCCTTGCTGTTCATCGAACCGGTCCTGATCCTTCAGGGCCGGTTTTGTTTTCCGCTCTCAGCTATATTCCGACAAACTCCAGCAGCGCGCTGATGTGCGCCCCGATGGTGCTGATGTAAGTCACCCCGCCGTACTTAAAGCTGGGCTTCAGCCGAGGCGTTGTCCTCGATACCGGTACCGCCAGGGACAGTTCCGAGCGCGCCAGACACACCACGGGTTCTCCCGCGAAAGGCCAGCTCACCGTCGCAATTTTGCCCAGCCGCGCGACTGCTCCTTTGACTCGCCCTCGCTGCAGATTCTCGACGAGTGCGACGGTTGCCGCCTGCACTCTCTCGCTCGGTGGTGCGATCAGCTCGATTCCGTGCCTTGCGAAGGCGGTGCGGAATCGCTCCGACCGCATCATCAGGGAACTCCCCAGGATCAGTACCCGGCGTGCTCCGATGCGCGCGGCTTCCTTCGCCGCTGCATCCAGAATATTGATGACCGGAATGCGCACTCCACGCGCAATTTCCTCAAACCGGTGATGCGAGGTGTTGCTGGTCATCACCGCGACCTCGGCTCCACTCGCCTCCACCCGCTGCAGAGCCGCCCGATGATATTCGTCAAACCGGCTCCATGAGCGCTCATCGTCGTCGTTGCCCAGCAGCGACATGCTCCTGGCCAGGTCGAGTGACTCGATCACGATTTCCGGCATCGGCGCGGTGCCTCTCAGGCCTTGTGTCCGGTGCCGCTCCTGAGCGCAACGGCAGATTTCGCGGAAATATTCCACTGTCGGGCGCCAACTTACCCCGCCCACAATACCGATCTTCTTCATTGACCTTTCCGATCGTCCGATCGGATGACTTCGCATCGTATGAGGGGAAACCTCTCGATGCCTGGGGCAGCCTATCTATCAGACTAACTTCGGATTCCAGAACTTATTGTCCTGCACTGGAATCAACGAAGGATCATACCCTGGACGGGGGCCGATCGAGAGAAAAGGGTATCTATCTTTATAACTGCCCACTTTCGCCTGATGTTTTCAGGATTTATCTGGAGGATCTCCCAGCATTTCCACAATCGTGTCGGTCCTGGTCGCCCGCTTCGTAAAACCAAAGGTTCCCCGTTCCTTCATCTCCCGCGCCGCGCTCAAAAACGCGCCCAGCGCCAACCGGCACAGGGCGCCGCCCACACTGATGCGCCGCACCCCCAGCACCGACAAATCTTCCACGCCGAGTGCCAGTCCCCCCAACCCCATCAGCACATTCACGGGCCGATCGACGGAAGTTACCACCGCCGCAATCTCCTCGGTCGTCGTCAGCCCCGGCGCATACAGCACATCCGCTCCGGCCTCCTGATAGGTCCGCAGCCGATGGATCGTGTCTTTCAGGTCCCGCCGCTCGTAAAGATAATTTTCCGCGCGCGCGGTCAGCGTGAAGGGAAACGGCAGGCTGTGCGCTGCCTCGGCCGCCGCCTCAATCCGCTCGATCGCCTGTTCGATTGGATAAATCGGCGCATCGGGCTTTCCCGTCGCATCTTCAATCGAACCGCCCACCAGTCCCGCCGCTGCCGCCATGCGAATTGTCTCGGCCGCCGCCTCGGGAGCGTCGCCAAATCCGTTCTCCAGATCACCGCTCACCGGCAGCTCCGTTGCCGCCGCAATCTCCGAAAGGTTGGCCAGCGTCCGTTCCCGCCCTACCGCCCCGTCCTTCACTCCCAGCGAAAACGCATTGCCCGCGCTTGTCGTCGCCAGCGCCTCAAACCCCAAATGCGCCAGCATCCGCGCCGTTCCCGCATCCCACGGATTGGGAATAATAAATGCGCGCTCGCGCTCGTGCAGCGCGCGAAACGTCTCAGCCTTCTCCAACTGCGATTTCATGTCGTTTAGCTCCCCTCCCGCGACGCCGCCGCGATGCAGAAAGTTTCCTCAACCGTTTCCAGAAAGGTTCGTTCCTCGCGCAGGATGAACCGCATCCTCCCGGCCATCGCAAAATTTTCCTTTGCCTCCGCATCGTTCCTCAATCGCCCTCGATACGTCTCATATGCGGCAAGGCTCTCGAACGCAATCAACCCCCACGCCACGTCGTTCGTCCCTTCGTCCGGCAGGAAATATCCAATCAGGTGCCCGCCGCAGCGCGGAATGATCCGTCCCCAGTTCTCCGCGTACTTCCTGAACCCCTCCTTTTGAAATGGATCGATCTGATACCGGATCAAGCATGTGACTCTCATCGTCCTGTCTTCTCCCTTCGATTGACTGCCCGCGATCCCTTTTGCGCCATAGCCGCCGCACGCCAAACGACGTCGGACGCCCCTGCCACCACCACCGCAATAGCCTCCCGGCGCATAATCTTGGCCGCTCCCATATCTCGCAGCATGATCCTTGCCGCACAACCACACTTCGTTTACGGTCAAAGCATGGATGTAGTTCGCAATCCCGATGCCGCCGTTTCTTCCATCGCCGCCGCCATCGGCGAGCCGGCTCGCACCCGCATGCTGTACTCGCTGATGGATGGCCATGCCCGCACCGGAACCGAGCTTGCCATTGTCGCGGGCGTCTCCCCCTCAACCGCCAGCGTCCACCTTGGCCGTCTCAAATCGGAGAATCTGGTCAGAGTCTTCGTGCAGGGCCGACATCGCTACTACTCGCTCGCCGGGCCCAGTGTCGCGCGCGCCCTCGAGCGCCTCAGCGTCCTTGCCGGCGGCCCGCCCCGCCGCTTCGTTCCGCGCACGCCGGAGCATCTACGCGCCGCGCGCTCCTGCTACGACCACCTGGCCGGAACCGTCGCCGTCTCGCTCCATGACCGCTTCGTTCGCTCGCACTGGATCGAGCGCGTCCGGAGGGACGCACCCCGATTCGATTCCTACGCCCTCACCCAGGAAGGAAGTCGCGCCTTCGCTGCCCTGGGTCTTGACCTCGACCAGGCTGGCGCCCAGCGCCGCCGCTTCGCCTACGCTTGTCTCGACTGGAGTGAGCGCCGTCCTCACATAGGAGGCGCGCTCGGTGCCGCGCTTCTCCGCCTTGCCCTCACCCGCAAATGGCTGGCCCGCGAATACGACAGCCGCGCCCTCACCATCACCCGACTTGGCCAGCGCGAACTCCGCACCCGCTTCGGCCTTAAATTCTGAAGACCGCCTGCGTCCTAAATGTCCTGGACGCTCAGCGTTCGCGGATCCTTCACGCGCTGCATCATCGCCGCGGCCACCATCAGAAAGACTCCGCCCGCAAGGATCGCGTAAATCCGGTTATTGCCGAGCAGATGAATCATCAGCCAGCCAAAGAACAGCGACGCCAAAATTTCCGGTGTCACAATGAAGAAGTTAAAGATGCCCATGTACACGCCCGTCCGCTCCGGCGGCAGGCTCGCCGCCAGAATCGCGTACGGCATCGACAGCGTGCTCGCCCACGCAATCCCAACGCCGACCATCGTTAGCAGCAGCACATATTTGTCGTGGATCACCACCACGGACATCAACCCCACTGCGCCACACAGCAGGCACACCGTGTGTGTGTACCGCCGCCCCATCTTCTTCGCCGTCGCCGGCAGCACGAACGAAAACGCGAAACACACTGCCGAATACAGCGCGAAGCAGATCCCGCCCCACTCCACGCCCGCTTTGTAGACGGGCGATGCCGGATCCTTCGCCCCGAATACGTTGTGCGACACCGCCACCGGAAAATACAGCCACATGCAGAACAGTCCCAGCCACGTGAACAACTGCACCGGCCCCAGCTTCCGCATCGTGTCCGGCATCTCGCGCACCGCGAGCAGAATCTCCCGCGCGTTCGCGCCCAGGCCCGCCTTCTCCGCCTTCGCTTTCCGAAACGCCTCCAGATCCTGCGGCGGATACTCCTTCGTCGTCACAATCGTCCACAGCACCGATCCCATAAACGCGGCTGCCCCGATATAAAACGAGAGACGCACCGTCGCTGGAACCACCCGCACGTCGCCCACGGCCTGGTGCATGTGGAACACATTCGTCAGCAACCATGGCAGCGCCGACGCCACCACCGCGCCCAGCCCAATAAACAAGCCCTGCATCGCGAAGCCCGCCGTGCGCTGCCCTTCCGGCAGGATGTCCGCGACAAACGCGCGAAACGGCTCCATGCTCACGTTGATGGACGCGTCAAGGATCCACAGCATTCCCGCTGCCATCCACAGCGCTCCGCAGTTCGGCATCAGGATGAGCATCAGCGAGCTCAAAATTGCGCCCGTCAGAAAATACGG
>DATAZC010000124.1:0-2645 GCA_036272255.1 Acidobacteriaceae bacterium
CGCGACGGGCAACGCGATGAGAGCGAGCGCGAGCGACTCCGTGAAGGCGGCGCGCGCCAGCCGCCATGCCGAGGCGCCGATGGCGGAACGTACGGCGAACTCACGCTCGCGCGAGACCGCGCGCGCCAGCAGAAGGCTGGAGACATTGGCGCAGGCAATGAGCAGCAGCAGCACGACGGCGCCCAGCAGCAGTTGCAGAACATCATCCAGGTCGGAGGCGAACATCTGTGCAAAGGGCATGAGGCTGACGCGCATCTTTGCCGGATAGGCGGCGGGGTTGGTCTTGCGGAAGTCGTCGAAGAGCGGTTGCAGCGCGGTGGCCGCCTGCGCGCTGGTGACGCCGGGACGAACACGGCCGACAAACGCATAGCGGCCGGGGCCCTCCCGGTCGGTGTCGCTGGCCACTGGAATGGGCAGATACAGATCGGCGCCGCGCCAGAGAAAGCGCTGCGGCATGACGCCGATGATGGTGCGGGAGCGATGCTCGACGTCGATGACCGTGCCGAGAACCGACAGCTTGCCCCCGAAGTGGCGCTGCCAGAAGCGATAGCTGATGAGAGCGACTTCGCCGTGGCCGGGCTCGACATCGAGATCCGCGGAGGCGCGGCCGAGGATGGGCTGGACACCGAGGACAGCGAAGGTGTTGGCCGTGATGTAGTTGCCGCTCAGGCGTTCCGGCGCGCCGCGGCCCATGAGCGTGACGTGATCGGGAGCAGAGGCCGCGACGCCGGTGAAGATGTCAGTCCGTTGCGCGATCTGCGCGACCTGGCTGGCGGTGTAGATGCGCCAGGAGCAGCGCGGCTGATCGGGCATGCATATCTGCGGGGTGGCAAGCGTCTTGATGTCGTGGTAGGGGAAGGGATCGATGAGCACGCCATAGGCGACGCTGTAGACCGCGGTGGTGGCGCCGATGCCGAGAGCGAGAGTAAGCACGGCAGTGATGGCGAAGCCGGGCGCACGGCGCAACTGGCGGAAGGCATAGCGCAGATCGGCAATCAGAATGGAGACGAGAGTGGGCACGGGTGACTCTCCGATGGCATTGTATGCACACAGCCGCAGCGCGGAAAAGGGAGTCAGGAGACGAAGCTTGCGATAGAGCATTTTTCCTGATGCTATGGAACGCGAAGAGAAGCCCGGCGTGGCTTTTCTTGACGGAAAGCCACCAGAACATCCACTCGATCTCTGCACCTGCAGGAAAAATGCTCTAGAGTCCATCCATGCCGTCCTCCAGGCTCGCCGCCGGTGACTTGAAAACCGGACTCCGCAAGCTTCGCCTGCTTCCTCTGCTGGCCGCTACCTACTTCATGGTGTCGGGCGGGCCGTATGACCTGGAAGACATCATCGGCTTTGGCGGGTATGGGCATGCGCTGCTGTTGTTGCTGCTGCTGCCGTTCTTCTGGAGCTTTCCCACGGCGCTGATGCTGGGCGAACTGGCAGCGGCGGTGCCGGCCGAGGGCGGCTTCTATGCGTGGGTGCGGCGCGCGCTGGGACCCTTCTGGGGATTTCAGGAGGCCTGGCTTTCGCTGGCGTCGTCGGTCTTCGACATGGCGATCTATCCCACGACGTTTGTGCTGTATCTGGAACGCATTTTTCCAGCAGTAACGAGAGGACACGCAGCCATTGCACTGGAGCTGTCCATCGTGGTGGGAGCCGTGCTCTGGAATCTGCGCGGCGCTGCAGCGGTAGGCGAGGGCTCGGTGAAGCTCTGGGCGGTGTCGATCTCGCCTTACGTGGTTCTGGTGGGCATCGCTGTGTATGTCGGATGGCTGGGAGTGCATGGGCAGTTTGGAGGACATGCGTCGCTGGCGCGTCCCGCGCACACAGATTTCTCAATCGCCATCATGGTGGCGATGTGGAACTACATGGGATGGGACAATGCCACGACAGTTGCGAATGAGGTCGAAGATCCGCAGCGCAACTACCCGCGCGTGATCCTGCTGGCCGTGGTGATGATCATGCTGACGTACATCATCCCGATTGCGGCAGTGGCGTGGGCGGGGATTCCGGCAGCCCGTTTCTCGACAGGAGCATGGGTGGATGCGGCGCATGCGCTGGGCGGGCCAATGCTGGCGCTGGCGGTGGTGGTTGCCGGGGTGATCGATGATTTTGGCAGCTTCAGCAACCTGACACTCTCCTACACGCGGCTGCCACATGCGCTGGCCGAGGATGGTTTTCTTCCCGCCGTTTTCACGAAGAGGCTGCGCAACGGATCGCCCTGGGTCGCAGTGCTGGCCTGCGGGGCGTGCTGGGCTTTGGCGCTGGGCTTTTCCTTTGAGCGGCTGATCACGATCGACCTTCTGCTGTGGGGCTTGTCGATGATTCTGGAGTTTGTCGCGCTGGTGGTGCTACGCCGCACCGAGCCGGAGCTTGCGCGTCCCTTCCGGATTCCGGGCCCCGACTGGGTCCCGATTCTTCTCGGGCTCAGCCCTGCCGCACTGACCGCGTATGCGCTCTACGCCTCACGCACGGAGACGGTGGCAGGCATGTCCGCATTGAGCTTCGCGCTGCTGATCGCGGTGATGGGGCTGCCGCTTTACTTTGTGGCGAAGCTCTCCGGACGCAACTTCGGGCGCAAGTCTGGGCGCAATCCGCAAAAGACGATCGGTTAACCAGCGAACTTTGTTCGTACCGCATAGAGCGAGGCG
>DATAZC010000125.1:0-113178 GCA_036272255.1 Acidobacteriaceae bacterium
CTTGTGCATCAGCTTGGCGAAGTCGCGCGGGTTATCGAGCGTGACGCCGCGCAGCGAGGCGCGCAAGCTGGCCATGAGCAGGGCGGCGGAGATGCCTTTGCCGGAAACGTCGCCAATCGCGAGACCCATGCGGCCATCCTCAAGATGAATGAGGTCGTAGTAGTCGCCGCCCACACCGAGCGCCGGGCGGCAGTGGCCGGCGACGGAAGCGCCGGCGATGGCAGGCATTTCCTGGGGGAACAGGCGCTCCTGGACTTCGCGGGCGATTTCCATTTCGCGCATATCGCGCTCGCGCTGGGCGGCCTCGGCGGCCAGAGAGTGGGCGAGCTCGCTCACTTCAAGGGCGAGCCCGGTTTGGCGGGCCACCGTCTGCAGCACCTGGAGATCGGTGCGCGACCAGGCCGCCTCCGACCGTTTGGGGCCCAGCGCCATGATGCCCATCAGGCGATTGCGCCCAGGGAGCGGAAGCAGAAGCTCGGCGTTCAGGAGGTCGAGAGCGCGGCGTTCGGCGGTCCCAGCCATCAGGTACCAGGCTTCGGGATCGTCGCGATAGAGGCGGGCGGGCTCGTTGGAATTGAGCAGGTAGCGGATGGAAGAGGCCTGGGCGGGCAGGACGAGGCCTCCGTCGGCAGTGACGCCGACGGCCTGCTCAACGTAAAAGGAGTCGCCACGGCGCAGCAGCATGGCGATCTGGCGGATGTGGAGGGTATCGCAGACGGTGCGGGCGACGGTTTCGAGCAGGGGCTGGGTTTCGGTGAAGCGGCGAACTTCGTCGGAGAGCTCGTTGAGCATCACTTCGGAGTTATAGGCTTCGCGGAAGAACTGTTTGTCGACCCAATGCTGCAGGCGCTTGCTGATGCCGAAGCGCAGGGCGAGGATGAGGCCAAGGAAGATGGCGGTGCCGAGAATGTCGGAGGGATCGAGCTTCTGTTTGTTGATCGCGGGGACGAGGACGCGAAATCCGATGACGGCAATCAGTCCCGCCTGAACGATCCAGAGCGTGGCTCGGGCGAGGGCGTAGCGGGTGCCCATGCGCACCAGCACCCGGACATCGAGGGCGCGCTGAACCACGACAACATAGGCCAGAGTGAGCGGCGCCAGCATGAAGAGCAGGGCGCCGATGGTGCGGATCCAGTAACTGCGGGGCTCGAGGGCGTTGATGCCGAAGTGGGGGAGCAGGACGAAAACGATCAGCAGGGCGCCCACGCCGATGGTCATGCCGGTGGTGAGGACGCGGAGACGGCGGCGGGCATCCTCGGTGGAAGCGGAGAAAAGCTTGTCGAGAGTGAGAACGAGATAGAGGATGACGCAGAGGAGGTTGAAGGCGTTGATGCCGTTGGCGGCAAGATTACTGGCCTTCTCCAGGAAGGGCCCATCGCCGCCGGCGTAGTGCTCCACGTACATGGAGGGATAGAGGAAGCACAGGCCGACGCCGAAGAGGGCGAAGAGGATCCACTTGATCCAGGGAAAGCGGACGTCGATGCGAGAGCGCTCGGGGAAGTAGATTCCGAAGAGCAGCAGGGCCGGAGAGCCGGCAAGCTGCAGGGTTTGATACCAGAAATCGCGCAGGAACAGCGAGACACCGCTGGCCAGGCCGCTGTTGATGAAGACAACGCTGGGGAAGGTGAGAAGGACCAGGGTAAGCCAGGCGTTGCGGTCCGCGGGGCGGGTGAGGACCACCCAGTACCCGATGAGAAGGCAGACGAGGGTGAGGAGCCCGACGAGGAGAAATCCCTGCCAGAAGGCCCAGATGGGCGAGAGGCGGCCAAAGGTATTGGGTCCGCGGACAAGGGTGATGGTGGCGTTGACGCGGGAGCCGTTGGGGTGAGCGGCGTCCACTTCGAGGATGTCGCCGGGATGGCTTTCAGAAAGGATGGTCGACCACTGGGCGAGACCGCTGTAGGGAGCGCCGTTGAGCTGTTCGATGTGGTCGTCAGCGCCAAGGCCGGCAGCCGAGGCCTCGGGTTGAAGGCCGTCCTTAAAGATACGGTGGGAATCAGCGTCAAAACGGAAGGGGATATTGACGCGCTGGTCGGAGTGGACGCGCGTCTCCCAGAGGTCGACAATCCCAGCGATCCAGTAGCCCAGACTGGCGACGATCCACAGGGCCAGAAAGAGGCGCAGGAGATTGGGGGAAAGCGGCTGTTTGGGCCTGGTCCGACGTTTCATCCGTGGGGACATAGTAACTTGCGGAAGAAGAAATTAGCAGCGTGGATTTGGCGCTGGAGGGTCTGGTTCCAAACTGCGGCGTTATTCTTGATACGCACTCGGGAGGGGTAGAAGTTCATGCGGGTTTCTATTGTTGCTTTGTTTCTGGTGGCTGCGGGATGCGGGGCGCAGACGAGGCCGCCGATTCTGGGTATTTCGCATATTGCGGTCTACGCCAGCGACGCTGCGAAGGCGGAGCATTTTTATGTTCACGATGTCGGACTGAAAAAGGGCGACGATCCGGAGCACAGCGGCGGGGTGCGTTACTACGTGAACCAGGAGCAGTTTGTCGAGGTGCTCCCGATGCCGTCAGACGCCGGAATCAATCGCCTGGATCACCTGGCCTACCTGACGAAGGATGCCGAGGCGATGCGGAAATATCTGGGCGCGAAGGGTGTGACGGTTCCCGAGACGGTCCAGAAGGGGAGCGACGGAAGCGCGTGGGTCGATGTGCAGGATCCTGAGGGGAACAAGGTGGAGTTTGTGCAGCCGCCGGCAAAGGATCTGGCGTTGAAGAACACGGCGGCGCTCTATTCGCTGGCCGGGAGCGATCCGATTGGGCGGCGGATCATCCATGTGGGCATGCTGGTCCACAGCCAGGAAAAGGAGAATCCGTTCTATCGAGAGATTCTGGGATTTAAGCCGTACTGGCATGGCGGGATGGCAGAGGACAAGACCGACTGGGTTTCGCAGCAGGTGCCCGACGGGCACGACTGGGTGGAGTACATGCTGACGAGCGGGCCGTCGGGGAGCGGGATTCCGGCGAAGATGTCTCAGCAGGGGCTC
Source organism: Acidobacteriaceae bacterium (assembly GCA_036272255.1). Classification (GTDB taxonomy): domain Bacteria; phylum Acidobacteriota; class Terriglobia; order Terriglobales; family Acidobacteriaceae; genus Palsa-343. Next base: position 2,995 of record DATAZC010000125.1, read on the forward strand.
GGCGTGCTGAATCATGTGTCGCTGGGCGTGGTGAACATGGAGAAGGCGGTGACCACGCTCTACCAGGAGGGCCGGTTGGGGGATGCGGCGCCGCGGCCGCAGATTGGCCGGGATGGGAAGTGGCAGTTCAATATTTACGATCCCGACCTGACCCGGGTCGAGGTGATGGAATTCACGGCGGCGGCAAAGCCGTGCTGCTCGGAGTTCACAGCGGAGAATCCGAGTCCGGAGGGGCAGCCGTAGAAGCAGGGAGCAGGGAACAGGGCACAGAAACCGAAGCAGGGAGCCAGGAGCGGGAGCCGATTGCGCGCTGCAAATTAACACCTAAGGCTGGAGTCCCGTGGTAGCATCGCTGGCGCCGCAGCGAGGAGTAGCGAGCGATGCCCGTAGCCACGATTGACGGGACAGCACAGCAGTTTTCGGCAGGAGAACGGCTGCTGGAAGTGATCAACCGCAGCGGCGCGAAGGTTCCGCAGGTGTGCTATCACCCGCAGATGGGACCGATCCAGACCTGCGACACATGCATGGTGGAAGTGGACGGGAAGCTGGTGCGCAGTTGTGGAACGCCGGCAGTTGATGGGATGAAAGTGTTCACGGAGTCGGCGCGCGCGCAGAGGGCGCAGCGCGAGGCTTTCGACCGCATCCTCGGCAACCACCTGCTCTATTGCACGGTGTGCGACAACAACAACGAGAACTGCACGGTGCACAACACCACCAAGCTGCTGGCGGTGGAGCATCAGGAGATTCCGTACCGGCCAAAGCCGTACGCTGTGGACGCGACGAATCCTTTTTACCGGTATGACCCGGATCAATGCATTCTGTGCGGGCGGTGCGTGGAAGCGTGCCAGAACGTGCAGGTGAACGAGACGCTGACGATTCGGTGGGAGGACGAGCATCCGCGCGTGTTGTGGGATGGCGGTTCGCCGATTGGCGAGTCAAGCTGCGTTTCCTGCGGCCACTGTGTGACGGTGTGCCCCTGCAATGCGCTGATGGAGACGACGATGCTGGGCAAAGCGGGGTATTTCACCTCGCTGCCAAAGTTTGTGTTCCAGGGAATGATCGATGTGGTGAAGGGCGTTGAGGGGGAACTGGGGTACGGCGCGGTGATGCAGCTGTCGGAAGTGGAGGCCGCGATGCGGGAGTCGCGGACGAAGAAGACGAAGACGGTATGCACCTACTGCGGCGTGGGGTGCAGCTTCGATATCTGGCACCGGGACCGGCACATCTTGAAGGTTGAGCCGGCAGAGGGTCCGGCGAACGGGATTTCGACGTGCGTGAAGGGGAAGTTCAGCTGGGAATTTGTAAACAGCGCGGATCGGCTGACGAAGCCGCTGATCCGGGAGAACGGGAAGTTTCGCGAGGCGACGTGGGAAGAGGCGCTGGGGCTGGTGGCGCGGCGATTTGCGGAGATCAAGGCGGAGAGCGGGCCGGATGCGCTGGCGTTCGTGTCGTCGTCGAAGTGCACCAACGAAGAGAGCTATCTGATGCAGAAACTGGCGCGGGCGGTGATTGGCACCAACAATATGGATAACTGCTCGCGCTACTGTCAGGCTCCGGCGACAATTGGGCTGTTCAGGACCGTGGGATACGGCGGCGATTCGGGGTCGATTTCCGATATTGAGCAGGCCGAACTGGTGTTGATCGTCGGCAGCAACACGGCGGAGAGCCACCCGGTGCTGGCGACGCGGGTGAAGCGGTCGCACAAGCTGAAGGGGCAGAAGCTGATTGTGTCGGATCTGCGCAGGAACGAGATGGCGCATCGGGCGGATGTGTTTCTGCATCCCCGGCCGGGGACGGATCTGATCTGGCTGAGCGCGGTGACGCGGTGGATTTTCGATCAGGGATTGGCGAAGACGGAGTTTCTGGCGCAGTGGGTGAACGGGGTTGAGGAGTACCGGAAGAGCCTGGAGCCCTTCACGATGGAATATGCGAGCCAGCGAACCGGGCTGCCGGTGGAGACGCTGGAGCAGGTGGCGAGGATGATCGTCGACGCGAAAAGCGTGTGCGCGTTGTGGGCGATGGGCGTGACGCAGCACTCGATGGGGTCGGATACCTCGACGGCGATTTCGAATTTGCTGCTGGCGACGGGAAATTACATGCGGCCGGGAACGGGGGCGTATCCGCTGCGCGGGCACAACAATGTGCAGGGAGCGAGCGACCATGGTGCGATGCCCAATAATTTTCCGGGATACCAGAAGGTGGACGATCCCGAGATTCGGGCGAAGTTCGAGAAGATGTGGGGGGTGACGCTGCCGCCGAAGCCGGGCCTCGACAACCACCAGATGATCGATGCAATCCACGAGGGTAAGCTGCGGTCGCTCTATGTATTTGGCGAAGAGATGAGCCTGGTGGATTCGAATGCGAACTATGTGGGCGCGGCCCTGGCGAAGGTGGAGTTCCTGGTCATCCAGGAGATTTTCTTTTCGGAAACCTGCCGGTTCGCGGATGTGATTTTGCCGGCCTGCCCGAGCCTCGAGAAGGAGGGGACGTTCACGAGCACGGAGCGGCGGATCCAGCGGCTGTATCGGGCCTTCGAGCCGCTGGGAGAGAGCCGGCCGGACTGGGAGATTATTGTCGACGTGGCGAATCGGCTGGGCGCGGGGTGGAATTATGCGGGGCCTGCGGAGATCTACAGGGAAATTGCGGCGCTGACGCCGTTGATGGCGGGTGTGACCTATGAGCGGCTGGAGGGCTACAAGTCGCTGCAGTGGCCGGTGGCGGCGGACGGAACGGATCAACCGCTGCTCTACACGCAGAAATTTGCGTTCCCGGATGGGAAGGCGAAGTTCTTCCCGCTGCAGTGGTCGGAGCCAACGGATCAGCAGGATGCGAATTTCGATTTACATCTGAATAATGGGCGCTTACTGGAGCACTTCCACGAAGGGAATCTGACCTACCGTACGAAAGGGATTGCGGAGAAGACGCCGAGCACGTTTGTGGAGGTTTCGCCGGAACTGGCTGCGAAGCGAGGCATCGATAACGGGCGGTGGGTGGAACTGACGTCGCGTTATGGCGAGGTGCGAGTGCAGGCGGTGGTGACCGATCGGGTGAAGGGTGAGGAGTTATACATGCCAATGAACTCCACGACAGAGCCGGTGAATCTGTTGACCAGTTCGCACACCGACAAGGTGACGCACACGCCTGCCTACAAGGAGACGTCAGTGCGGATGACACTGCTCGAAGAGCAGGGCGAGAATCCGCTGCCGCGCACGAATTCTCGGTTTGGGCATCCGACGCCGCAGAGCGGTGTGGAAGTGGAACGGAAGTGGAAGAGGGCGGATTATCACGAGCCTGGGAACGGGGCGGAACCAGGAAAATCGGCCAACGGGCTGGTGCAGATTCGTAACGCAGGGAACAGCGAATAGGGAGCAGGGAGCAGAGACATGGCGCAACCGATTCCTCTGGAGATTGCCCCGCGTGATGCGCGGAAGGAACTGCTGACCCGGCTGGAGAACGGGCCCGCTGCGCATGCGGAGGCGCTGCTGGACGGCTACGAATTGATCCAGCAGCTGCACGATGCACAGGTATTTGAAGTGCTGCGCGGCGTGCTGAGCGCCAAAGACACGCTGATTGAAAAAGCGGTGGGCGCGACGGAGACGCCGGAGGCGATCCATGCGCTGCGGAACGCGATCATCCTGGGAAAAATGCTGGGGTCGATCAATCCGGAGCTGATGCAGGCTTATGCCAACGCTGTAGCCGAAACCCTGGGTAGCGAGCGCAAGCCGGTCATCGATCCGCCGGGGCTGCTATCGCTGCTGGGGCAGTTCCGACGCAAGGAACTGCGCCGAAGCATCGCGCTGATCAACAGATTTCTTGAATCACTGGGCACGCAGCTAAAGTTGAAGGGCACCCCCCAGGCCCACTCAGACCCGGATCGGCGCTGAGTGGAATCCCCCGGCTCAGAGCAGTGACGCTGCATCGAATCTGAATACAGCGGAGGGAGAAGTATGTCGGAGGGAAGGCGTTGGGGCATTGCGCTGGCGGGCGTCTTTATGCAGATGGCGCTGGGCGCCGTCTATGCGTGGAGTGTGTTTCGCACTCCACTGGTGAAGGAATTCCACTGGTCCATTTCGCAGGTGACGCTGACGTTCACCATCTGCATTCTGGTGCTCGGGTTCGCGGCGTTTTTCGGAGGGCTGTGGCTGAGCAAAAAAGGACCGCGGCCGGTAGCGCTGACGGGGTGTTTTCTTTATGGGCTGGGCGTATTTCTGGCCAGCTACTCGGCGAACAATCTGCACTGGCTTTATTTTTCGTATGGAGTGATCGGCGGAATCGGCCTGGGTTTCGGCTATATCGTGCCGATTTCGGTGTTGTTGAAGTGGTTTCCTGACAAGCGCGGGCTGATTACGGGCGTGGCGGTGGGAGGGTTCGGCGCAGGGGCCCTGGTGACGGCGCCGGTGGCGACGCGGCTGATCCAGAAAGTGGGCGTGCTGCACACCTTTGCGTATCTGGGGATCGCGTATCTGATCGTCACGATGATCACGGCTTTGTTTATGCAGAATCCGCCGGCGGGCTATGTGCCGAAGGGGTGGACACCGACCGCAACGCAGAAGGCCCAGCGGGCAGCAACGGATTACACGCTTTTGGAAGCCTTGAAGACGTGGCAGTGGTGGGCGCTGTGGCTGGCGCTGTTCCTGAATACGACGGCGGGGATTTCGGTAATCTCGCAGGAGTCGCCGATGTTTCAGGAGATCGCGAAGGTGACAGCGCTTGCCGCCGCCGGGATGGTGGGGATCGCGAGCATCGGCAATGCGGCGGGGCGCGTGTTCTGGGCGTGGGTGTCAGACGGGATGACGCGGCGCTGGACGTTTGTGGTGATGTATCTGTGCCAGGCGGTATTGTTCTGGGTGATGCCGAACATTAATGAGGCGAGTCTGCTCACGGTGCTGACGTTCATTATTCTGATGTGCTACGGCGGCGGGTTCGGGACGATGCCGGCATTTGCGGCGGACTATTTTGGCGCGAAAAATATTGGGCCGATTTATGGGCTGATGCTGACGGCCTGGGGATTCGCGAGCGCGTTTGGTCCGTTGCTGATTGCGCATCTGCGGCAGAGCGGGACATCGTTTGCGTATGGGCTGCACATACTTGCGGTGATCATGCTGGTGTCGATTGTGGTGCCGGTGGTGGTGCGGCCTCCAAAAGCCGCCAGTAGCCGGTAGCCAGGAGAGGATGCGTGTCTAGTCGAAGAGGATGGGTTGGGCGGCATCGTCTTCGGGATCGCGGAAATTGTGAAGGCCCACACCGATGAGACGGAAGCGCTGCGCCGATCCGAGTGCGACGCGGTCGCGGAGCGAAAGCGCGATACCGGCGAGTTGTTCGCAGGAAGCAACCGGCTCGGGCGGCGTGAGACTGCGAGTGAGGATCCTGAATTCCGCGGTCTTGAGCTTGAGGACAACCGTGCGCGGGATGCGCGTTTCTTTGCGTGAGGCAATCCAGACCTTTTCGGCCAGGCGGAGAATGGCTTCCTCGGTTTCGCGGAGCGGGATGTCGTGTTCAAAAGTATCTTCGGCGGAGATGGACCTGGTGGGGCGGTCGGGGACGACTTCGTTATCGTCGATGCCGTAGGCAAGTTCATGCAGGCGATGACCATGTCGTCCGAAGTGGCTCTCGATCTTCTCTAACTCCGTCGCGCGCAGATCGCCGACGGTATGAATGCCGAGGTTGGCGAGCCGTTCCGCGGTGACCTTGCCCACGCCGGGCAGGCGCTCGACGGGAAGCGGTGGGAGGAAGGCGTCGACGTCATCGGGCTGGATGACGAAGAGGCCATCGGGCTTGCGCCAGTCAGAAGCGATCTTGGCGAGAAATTTGTTCGGAGCGACTCCCGCCGAGGCGGTGAGCTGCAGCTCGTCGCGAATCTGTTTGCGAATCGCGCTGGCGACTTTGGTCGCTGTGGGCAGGCCGCACTTATTTTCGGTGACATCGAGATAGGCTTCGTCGAGCGAGAGCGGCTCGATGAGTTCGGTGTGGCGGCGGAAGATTTCGCGGGTTTGCCGGGAGACGGCGCGATAGCGAACGAAGTCAGGCGGAATGAAGACGGCATCGGGGCAGAGACGCTCGGCGCGCAGGGCCGGCATGGCGGAACGGATCCCAAAGCGGCGGGCTTCGTAGGAAGCGGCACAGACGACGGAACGATTGCCGCGCCACGCAACGACGACGGGTTTGCCGCGAAGGCCGGGATCGTCACGCTGCTCGACCGAGGCGTAGAACGCGTCCATGTCGACGTGGACGATCTTGCGAACGGCCATGAAAAAAGAGTAGCAGGGCAATGGCGCGATCGGGGGAGACGCAATCGGCGCGGGGCGCTTCCTGAGGGATTACCTGAGTGGTAGTTCGACGGTAACTTGCATGATACGAGTTTGATGGAACCCATGAGCGGCAGTTACTGCGGTGTGATTGGCCCCTCATTCGTGTGATTGTCGATGCGGATACTCTCGCCTATCTTCTGAATCAACACACCCGAGAAATGCGGATCGTGGAGAACTGTAAGCGGGGAATGCCTCGAATTTTGTATGGGCATTCCGGCGCAGTAGTGTCTGCAAGCCCCGACCAGGCGCGCTCGAATTCACTCTCCCGGGCATGACATTGAAAACTTTTCGTTGTATTTCTGGCCTGGTGGCCATTGCGATTGCTGCGACCCTGGTAAGCGGTTGCGGCGCGGTTTCTGCTAACTCCAACACAGCACAGGCAACGGGCGGATCGGCCTCTACAAACGGATCCGGCAGCACGACAGGTTCCGGCAGTAACGGGACCGGTTCGAGTGGCAGCGGCACGACGGGATCGGGGACGGGAAGCACAGGATCCGGTAGCAGCGGAAGCGGAAGCTCCGGTTCAGGCTCGAGCGGATCGGGCAGCTCGGGCTCAGGCTCGAGTGGATCGGGCAGCTCGGGCTCGGGCTCGAGTGGATCGGGCAGCTCTGGTTCGGGATCCAGCGGGAGCGGCAGCTCTGGTTCGGGTTCCAGCGGATCGGGCAGCTCCGGTTCAGGGACCAGCGGCAGCGGTTCCGGCGGTTCCGGTTCAAGCGGCAGCGGAAGCTCAGGTTCCGGATCGAGCGGTTCGGGATCGAGTGGCTCGGGGTCAAGCGGCAGCGGATCGGGGAACAAGAGCGGCGCGCTGGCCATCGTTCCCTCAAACGCGATCAGCGTGACCGGCATTCAGGCGCTGAGCACCTGGAAGGATGCTTACGACGATGGCACGAGTGGGTCGAGCGGCTATTCGACCGGCGCGATGAGTCTCGTGGACACGCCGTCGCTGAGCGGTGAGGCGCGCCAGTTCTCGACCGACTACACGAACTATGGCGGCGAACGCTACTATGTGGCGTTCGGAACCGACACGCAGGCGACCCATTTTCTCTACGACACGTGGGTGTACCTGGATGGGTCGGTCGGTGACGTGGCGAATCTGGAGATGGATATGAACCAGGTGATGCCGAACGGACAAACGGTCATCTTCGGGTTCCAGTGCGACGGCTACTCCAGCACCTGGGACTACACGGCAAACGCCGGCACGCCCCAGGCCCCGATTGATGAATGGCTGAAGTCGGATCAGTCGTGTAACGTGCACAACTGGAGTGTCAATACCTGGCATCACGTGCAGGTGGCTTACTCGCGCGACGAGGATGGGAATGCGACCTATCAGTCTGTCTGGCTGGATGGGGCGGAACAGGACATCAATGTGACGGTGCCGTCGGCGTTTGCGCTGGGCTGGGCTCCGTCGCTGCTGACCAACCTGCAGGTGGACGGGCTTGGCGCAGGTGGTTCGTCAACGGTGTACCTGGATAATCTGACTGTTTACCGCTGGTAAGTGCGTCGCCGGGTGAGTGGGCGCTGAAGCGATCCACCCGGCGGCATCTCCATTCGTGCGCCTTCGCCGTTGGGAACGCCGCTGGAGACGACAGGGTGAACACGAATCGTAGTCTATGATGAGTACAATCAAGGACAGATCATCCGTCTGAAGAAGTCGTTCTGTGGGATGGTCCTTCGGACTACGAACGGAAACCATGATTGCTGGCAAGGCGAAAAGGCCATCGAAGGGCCCCAGGAAGAAGCGGGAGCACGGGACCAGCGTTTTGACCGCACTCCATCAGGTGCGGGAGCTGATAGTTCAGGGAAAGCTGTCACCGGGAACCTGGATCGTGGAAGGGGAACTGGCCAAGCGGCTGCATCTGAGCCGAACCCCGGCCCGCGCCGCTCTGCAATGGTTGCAGCAGGAAGGCTATGTGCATGCCCAGCGCACGGCCAATAAATCCCGCATTATTGTTAGTCCGCTGACTAAGGAAGATGCGAACGAGCTGTATGCAGTTATTGGGCGTCTGGAAGGTCTGGCGGGACGAATCACGGCTGCTCTGCCGAAGGCGGACAGGACGGCGATTGCTCAAAAGCTGAAGAACATCAACCAACAGTTAGCACGGATCATGAATAATCCGAGCGAACAGGGCGCCATTTTCGAGCTGGACCGGGATTTTCATCGGCTGGTGGTGGAATCGGGCGCGGGGCCGCGGCTGCGCGGCCTGCACAAGACGGTTGAGCCTCAGGTGGAACGCTACTGGCGTCTATACGCGAGTTCGATTATCAGCAACCTGCAGCTTTCGATTGACGAGCACGACGAGATTATTGCCGCGCTGCTGGCCGGCGATGCGGATCGCATCGAACGCGCATTGCAGGTTAACTGGGAGAATGGCTGCGTGCGTCTCGGCCAGGTCATTGACGTGTTCGGTGAACGCGGGAGCTGGTAGCGGTCGGACGCCCACTCGCCGTTGGACGAGTGGGTTCAGAAGTTGCTGCTGCGCCAGGTCTACGTTGTGGACGTGGTGATATTGCGCAGATAGACCGAATAGCGCTCATCCATAATCTGGTTCAGAGGAACGAGGGTGTGGGTGGGGCCGCGTCCTTTAGTGTGGAAGCGCAGCGGGTAGAGCGGCGAAGCCTCAGCCTGCTCGAACCAGACAGTATCGGCGGGAGGAGGCGGCGGCGCGGTGAAATGGCCGCTGGCGTCGCGATGCATACGGCCACGCAGATCGACGGTCGGCATGGGATAACCATCGTCGAAGCCTCGCGGGCCGGAACCACCGTAGATCATGGATGTGGTCAAGCCGTCGGTGCCGAGCTGCGCGGCGAGGACCAGCGGACCGTACATTGCCGCCTGCACCAGGGCATCGTCAGGGGCGGGAGCAATGTGGAGAGTCATGGGCAGGTCGAGGGTAATCACGTCGCCGGCTTTCCATCCATGCTCCAGCGCAATATAGGTTGCCGGGGTCGCGGTTTGGCTCTGGGCTTCGCCGTTGATGGCGACGACCACGCCCTGGGTCGCCCAGTATGGGATGCGCAGTTTGAGCGCGGTTGCTGACGACGGAGCGCTGTCGACGGTAAAGATGATGCGGTCTTCCTGTGGAAATTTTGTTGTTTGGCGGAGCTTGAGGCCGCGCTCTTTCCAGTTGAGCGTAGAGGGGATGAAGAGATTGACGTAGACGGCGCTGTCGTCGTGAAAATAGATGGAGTCGGTGAGCTTGGCATACTCCTCCGAGCCCGTTCCGGTGCAGCACCAGAAAGCGTCAAAGGGCGTGCCGAAGGTTTTGTACATGCCGGGCTGAAGCGGCACGTAGTACATCAGCATCCCGTTGCGATCCTGCGTTCCGTAGCGAACATTCACGAGCAACCGCTCGTAGTAGTCGAAGAACTTAGCGTCGGGATTCTGTCCGTAGAGATGGCGGGACAGCTTCATCATGTTGTAGGAGCAGCAACACTCTTCTGCAGCCGGTCCTAGTTGGGTCGCAATGGCGTCTGCCGCGTGCCACATTTCACCGTTGCTGGTGCCGCCGGTGCAGTAGGCGTGGTGCTCGGTGACGATGCGGTAGAAATTTTCGCTGATCTGCTGGTAGCGGGTGGCGCCGGTCAGCTCGTAGCCGCGAGCGGCGCCGATCATCTTGGGGATATTGGTGTTGGCATGGTTGCCGTCGAGCTTGTCGTCTCCCGCGGCAAGGGGATCGAAGATCTTGTGGTGCTCAAAACGATAAGCCAGATCGCGATACTTCGGTTTGCCGGTGATGGCGTAGAGATTGAATGCAGATTCCATCATGCCGCCATGCTCGACGATCAGGACGTGCTGCCAGTCGTCGGGAGCGAAGCTGCTGGAGTAAACGTCGGCCCAGTCTGCCATCCGCAAAGCCACGTCGAGCGCCTGGCGATTGCCGGTGTGCTCATACATGTCGATAAGGCCGGCCATGATCTTGTGGTAGGTGTAAAATGGCGCCCAGACTCGTTTGTGATTGCGAAGGCGGTCGTAAAACTCGGTTGGATACGCGCCGAGATAGCCGTCTTTTGCCTGGCACTCGGCGAGCATGGCGACCAGTTCGTTCCCTTTAGAGGCGATGAAGGCGTCGCCGGTGCTGGCATGCATGAGGGCGCAGGAGGAGAGATAGTGGCCGACGTAGTGGCCGCGTAACTCGCAGTCAGGAGCTTCCCAGCCACCGAGAGGATCGGCATCCGAGGGGAGACCGGCGGTGACGCGGAAATTGTGCGCCAGGCGCTCGTTGGGCAGGGAGTAGAGGTAGCTGCGATTCAGCTCCATGGTGTCTTTCCAGAAGCTGGGCAGCAGGCGAACGTCGGGCATGGGGAATGGCTTCGCCTTCCACTGAACCTTGGCGACTGCAGCGCTGGTGAGGTTCTCGTTGGCGGTGTCTTCCGGGCCGGTCGCCGGGACAGCCTTCTTGTCGCCTTTGTCAGTGAGGGCGGAGGCTGCTGCGGGGAGAAGGGTGGTCGCGCCCGCGAGGGCGGCGCTGCCGAGAAACTTTCTGCGAGTCAAACTGCTGTTCATCGATTTCACCTTATCTGCGGGGCCTGCCAGACGGCAGCCCTTTGTTCATGATAAATACAATTTCGAATACTAAAGGGCGATGAGCGGCCAGGGTTGAGATTGTCAACGGAGGGTCGCCACGACCTCGAATGTCTTTTTCCCGCGAGTCGGGAATACGGCCGCATCTTTCGTCCGGCCGCTGGGTGCTAGTGCTTCACCGTTGACGGTGAGCCCGGCCAACGACTGACCGCTGGGAACGCGGAAGCTGACGTGGAGCTCTTTGGGCAGGTCGGCTTGTTCTGACAGCGTTATGGTTGCAACCAGCAGATTGTCTCCACGCGGGGCAAGGTGGTAGCTGACGCGGCCCCAGCGCGTAGGCGCGTGCTCGATTCCGATTGGTTTGCCGGAGGCGACCCATTGACGGGGCAGGGCGCGGCCGAAGTAGAGCTTGTCGGCATCAGGATCTTCGAAGACAAGCATCCAGCGCACCAGCAGAGGGATGGTCTGTTGCGCCGGGATGCAGAAAAGGGCATCGTCGCCGGTGATGCCAGCGACTTCGCCGGCGGTCCAGCTGCCGCGCGAGTGATCGTGGTAGCGATGGGAGTAGAGGAAGAGGATGTACTCCTCGATGCGATCGAGGCGCAGGAGCGCCTGCGCGTAGCCGTAGGAGATGAAGCCGAGGATGTCCCGGCCGTTGGGATGCGGACGCTCCACGTTGGCGACGACGCCGAGGGTGGTGGCTCCATAGGCGCGCATGCAATCGATGACGAGGTTGGTTTGCTCGTCGGAGAGCACGCCGGGCTGGAGCAGCTCGGCATAACAGCGATGGGGCCAGCCTTGTTCGCTGGGATGCTGCTGCTCCATCGATTGGAGAAAGGTGAGGGTCGCGCCGGGAAGCGGGCCAATGTACGGCGGCTTCATGTCGCGTTTGGTATTGGCATCGATGCTTTTGGCGAGGGTCGCCCGGAGCTGATCACTGCGCTTGCTCCATGAGCCAGCTAGGGTTTCCGCTCCGGAGAAATTCAATTTGCGCCATGTGGCGGAGATGTCGCGCCAGCCGCGCACGGTGAAAGCGCTGTTGGAGAAATAGGGCTTCCACCAAACGGAGGGGTCGGTGGTGAGGCAGGAGTCGGACTCAGACCAGCCGTGGATGAGGCCGTAGCCGGGGTCGGAGGAGGGAAGCTGGAGAGCCTCATCCTGGAGTTCGGTGAGGATGGCTGCGGTTGCTTCGATCTTCTCGCGATGCTTGAGGAGCAGGGCTCGGTCGTGGGTGTAGTTGTAGTAGCGCGCGATGAGGGAGAGGGTGAGACCAAACTGCGCGGTCTCGGGGCCGCGCATGTTGATCATGCCCTTCGCGTCGACAAAGTCGGAGAAATAGTTATCGAAGACGTCGCGAGCGAGTGCGAAACGGCCGCACTCCATGTTCGCGTAGAAGGACATGGTGAAGATGTCCTGGAAGCCGTCGTACTCAGGACCGTAGTAATCGCGATCGACCGCGCCATACTTGGGGTAAACGCCGCCGGGGCGGACGATTTGTTCCTTCACGAAGGCGTAGGTCGCCATGTTGGTCCAGGCGGGATCGGGAAGAGTCGTGGGCGCCAGATCGTGCATCAGGCGCTCCCAGTATTCGGCGAAAACGAGGAGTCCCTGATAGAACTCCTCCGCGCTGGGGTCCTGGCGACGGCGCGTGTAGGCGGGGTAACTGTAGCCGTAGACGACTTTGACGATCTTTCCGTCCTGGATATGCGCGGTGCGATGCCAGGTTTGGACGATGAAGCGATCTTTCGCAAGGACGTCGCCAAAGACGACGACCTCATAGTACGAACCGTTGTCGCCGGGCATGATCTTGCGGACTGCGGGCATCCAGCCGCCGAGGAGGCCTTCGTGCCGCTTGCTGACGCGCTCGCCGGTGAGCTCCTGAAAGTACTGGGTGGGGTGATAGGTGCGCGTGTTGCCGCCCGGGTAGACGGGCATGGTGTCGGCGCATTCGCGGGTGCCGATGATGGTATTCCAGCGCGGGCGGAAGCCGGGATTGGTGTGCTGGGCTGAATCCATGGGGGGCGCGGCGCGGCGGACCTCTGCCTCGTCAGGATCGCCGTGCGCCAGCAGCTTGTCGGCAAGCAGATCGGCGCTTTCCATGCCGATGTTTTTCAGCTCGAGTCCGAGGTACTGGGGGCCGTCTTCGGGAAAGACGGCCTCCGCGGTTTTGGGCAGGACGCGGGCGGTCCCCGTCGATGAGACGAAGGTCAGGTCGCCATCGCGGGAGCGAAGATCTTCATAGACCTTCCAGGATTCTCCCTTGTGGGTGAAGGTACAGAGGAGGGTATGGCCCTCGACAGAAGCTTTGGCTGCCGGAACAAGGCCGAGCAGCGTTGAACCGGCGGGGGCAGTGGTTTCAGCATTGGCTGCGAAGGGAGAGAGGCTATTCAGTGTTGCGGCACTTGCTGCGACGCTCTGCAGAAAACGTCTTCTGTCCATCCAGCGACCTCTTGATCCGTGGGCGAGGCAAACATTATGAAGGGGCGCAATCGTTCGAAGAATCCCGATTGCACTCCGGGCTTTAGCGGGTCGAGTGCTGAGGCGCAGGCGACGCAGCCGCCGGGGAATGCTTCAGCTCTCGGTATGGGGTGAGTTATACAGGATTTTGCGTTTTGTATACAACTGCGTATTCATTATCGGCGGCGCGACTCGGGATCAGGGATCGGGAACACCGGCCCGGGTGAAGGGTTCGATGGCTAAAATAGCGGCATGAACCGGCGGCGGCGGACGAGGGCGTGGGGGAGGAGGATCGCGCTCTGCGGTTTGGCACTGGCGGCGACCCCGTGGACGTGGAGCGGAGCCCAGGTGGTCAGGATTCCGCAAATCCAGAGTTCAGCGGCACCGCCCCTGGCTGCAGATCAGGACACCCGCTCTCCTCAACAGGAGCTGAAGATCGGCGGGGACCTGACGCGGCATGGCTCGCTGCAGGAAGCAATCCCACATCTGGTCGAAGCGCGGAAACTCGGCGCGGACCCTTATGCAACGGGCGTCAACCTGGGAATTTGCTACCTGGGCACGGGCAGGAACAAAGAGGCCATCGCGATTCTGGAGTTATTGCGCGCAGGCGGGTCGCGTACGCCGACGGTGGATAAGCTCCTCGCGCAGGCCTACGTTGCCGATGGTCAGCTGAGGGCAGCTTACGGCGCTTTCACTGAAGCCTCTGCCGCCAATCCGAAAGACGAGAGCGTTTACGAGTTTTTCGCGGACGCGTGCACCGATCATCAGCAATATGCGGTGGGCCTGCATGCTGTGGAGCGCGGATTGCAGGAACTGCCGGATTCCGCGCGTCTGCACTACGAACGCGCGGTTTTTCTCGCACGGCTGGGGCGGCTGGACGAGGGGAAGCCGGAGTTCGATCGGGCCACGCAACTGGAGCCGGGAGGCTATATCGGGTATCTCGCGCTGGTGCAGAAAGAGCTTTACGACGAAGATCTCGCTGGGGCCAAAGAGACTCTTCGTCGGGCGATCAAGGCGGGTCATCGCGACTACCAGATGTTGTCGCTGCTGGGCACGGTTCTGCTGCATGAAGGCGCCGCGCCCGGTCAACCGGAATTCGCAGAGGCGGAGGCGGCACTGGAGGAGTCGGCGAAGGATCGCCCGGATTACTCCGCTACGCAGATTGCTTTGGGGAAGGTTTACCTCATGCAGGGGCAGTTCCAGGATGCCGTTGATCATCTGGAGAGGGCCAGAAATCTCGAGCCGGACAATCCAACGGTTTACAGCAACCTGGCAAGTGCCTACAGCCGGCTCGGGGATCGGGCCAGGGCAAGGCAGATGGAAGCGCAAGTCGCTCGTCTGCTTGCAGAGAAGAAATCAAGTTCCATCCCTTGAGGAAGGGAGAGCACAACGTGGCCGCGTGTTTCAGAGCAAGCGAAGTTCACAAACAGGGCTAAAGCCACCATTTCCTGACAATGCATACAATTGCTAATGCACGATGGTTCTCATACGGTCGGATATGTCTTGATTCCGATTGGTGCGCGAGCTGCCAAACTATGCTGCGTTTGAACAAATACACATCTGCGTTGACAGCGGGACGAGTGGGCCGCATGAATTCCGGATTGAGAGCGAAGCGCATTTTCGTCGTCAGCGGTGTTGCTCTTATGAGTTGCTTGCCGATGCGATTAATCTGCGGGCAGACAGCCAAGGCGGGATCCGTGCAATCGGTGCAACATGCCATTGACCTTGTTGGGCAAGGACAGTGCCGAGAGGCAGTGCCGTTGCTGCGCAGAGGGCTGTCTCAGGTGAGGGAGAAGGAACTTCGCTATCACGGAGAGATGGCAGCTGTTCGTTGTGAGATGGCTTTGGACGAGCAACAGCTGGCGGTTGATACGTTGCTGCAGATGCAGCGCGAGTGGCCCGGGGACCCTGAAGTCCTCTATATCTCAACGCATACTTTTTCGGAATTGGGTATGCGTGCTGCGCAGGAATTACAGGCAAAGGCGCCATCGTCGTATCAGGAGCGGCGTCTCGAGGCGGAGACGCTGGAATCGCAGGGAAAGAACGCAGACGCGGCGGCTGTCTATCAAAAGATTCTCGATGAAAATCCCAAGCTCCCGGGAATTCATTACAGGCTCGGACAGATCGATCTTGCGATAGCGGGCGATTCCGGGCCGACCGATGCGGCGAAGAGCGAATTCGAGAAGGAGTTGGCCGTCGATCCGACCAATGCCTCAGCGGAATTTATTTTGGGAGAGCTTGCCCGGCGCGGCGGAGATTGGGAGCAGGCGATTCTCCATTTTTCTCACGCAATGAAACTGGACCGCGGGTTCGCCGAGGCGTATCTGGCGCTGGGCATGTCGCTGGAGGCGTCGGGCAAATACAGCGAAGCGCAGTCGCCACTGGAAAGCTACACCAGGATGGAGCCGGACGATCCTGCCGGGCACTACCAGCTGGCGCTCTGTTACTCGCACACAGGCAACAAAGACGGCGCAGCGCGCGAAACGGCTTTGCAGGGCCAGGCTGCGGCCCGCGCGAAGAATGTGACCGACAATTCTGAAGGGCACGCCATCCACCCATGACGTCCTGTGTGAAGGTTCGATTCGTCGTGGAGGAAGAGAGCGCAGCCTGATGGCGCGGAAGCACGGCCGAGGCGGTCTTTCGCGCAGGCAGTTTCTCGCCGCTGCCGGCTGCTCAGCACTTGGATTTACCGTTCGGCCGTATCTGGCACATGGACTTCCGGGGCCGACAGCGTTGCCTTTGTTTGAGGAAGTCCCTGCCGCGCGCAGCGGGATTACCTGGTCTCACACGGCGGGGCTGTCGGCGGAGATGTACTTGCCGGAGACCGTCGGGGCGGGATGCGCGTTCTTCGATTACGACAACGATGGCTGGATGGATATTTATCTGGTGAACAGCGGGCCGTGTGACTTTTATCAGCCGGCCGCTCCGTTGCGAAATGCACTTTACAAAAACAACAGGGATGGCACTTTTACCGATGTGACGGCACGGGCTGGAGTAGCCGGCAATGCCTACGGGATGGGGGCGGCGGTCGGCGACTACGATGGCGATGGACTGCCTGACCTGTACGTCACCCAATATCCGAACAGCATTTTGTATCACAACAATGGCGACGGAACCTTTACGGATGTAACTGCAAAAGCCGGAGTAGGCGCTCCGGGATGGGCAACCAGCGCCGTGTGGTTCGACTACGACAACGACGGCCGGCTCGATCTATTCGTCTGCCGGTTTGCTGAGTTCTCCAGGTCAGAAAACGTCTATTGCGGCGGCCACGGCCCGGGCGAGCGTTATTACTGCAAGCCCACCGTATTTAAGCCGATGCCGAGCTGGTTATTTCATAACAATGGCGACGGGACATTTACCGATGTTAGTCGTGAATCGGGTATTGCCGGGACGCTGGCAAAGGCCTGGGGCGTGGTTGCGGCCGACATTAACAACGACGGATGGCTGGACTTATTTGTGGGCAGCGATACCGCGCCGAACCCGCTTTTCGTCAACCAGGGAAAAGGGCGCTTTGCTGATAGTGGGCTGCTGGCCGGCGTGGCCTACAATCCCTTTGGCGTCGCGCGTTCCGGGATGGGGGTGGACGCTGCCGACTATAACCAGGATGGATGGCTCGATCTTTTTGTCTCGAACGTCGATCACGAGATGTATTCCCTTTACCGCAACAACAAGAATGGAGGCTTCGACGACGTTTCTCTGCAAAGCCCAATTGGGAATACAACTCGACTCATGAGCGGCTGGGGCCTGAAATTCTTTGACTATAACAACGACGGCGATCTCGATCTCATCGTCGCAAATGGGCACCCGGATCTCGCGATCCAGGGCCATCATCCGGAACTCCGTTATCTGGAGCCGTTGTTGCTCTTTGAAGGAAATGGCGGAAGCTGGAAGAACATGAGCGCCGAGGCGGGCCCGGTATTCGACCGAGCTGTGGCCGGGCGTGGCCTGGCGCTGGGAGATTTTGACAACGATGGTCGTGTCGACGTCCTGGTCACGACCAATGACGGTCCGCCCCTGTTACTGAGAAACCATGCCGGTCCTGAGAATCACTGGCTGGGCGTGAAGCTGGTGGGTACAAAGTCGAACATTGACGCGGTTGGGGCGCGGGTGACCTGGCAAAGCGGCAACTTGAGACGGCAAATCACCAAGGTTGGTGGAGGCAGCTATCTTTCTTCGCACGACCCGCGCATGGTTCTGGGCCTGGGTGGCCGTAGCCAGATTGACTGGGTCGAGGTCGAGTGGCCGCAACCTGGTGGAAGCCGGCAACGGTTCACGGCGTTGCCGGTCGATCGCTATATCACGTTGATTGAAGGCCGCGCTGGCTGGAAGTAGATTGACCTACTTGCCTGCAGAGGGCTTGCCGCCGACATTCCAGTCCGGCGGCTCTTGTCCGAGCAGGTTATGGACGAAGAAATCGTCGAGATTGCGCTCGGTATATTCAGCGTTGGGACCCCGGGTACCGTGACCAGCTCCGGGGACGACCAGGAGAGAGAACGTCTTGTTGGCTTTGATCAGGCGATCGACAACCTGGAGCGTCGAAGAGGGATCGACATTCTTGTCCATTTCACCCATGACCAGCATGAGCTTGCCCTGCAGGCGCCAGGCGTTATCGACGTTCGAGGATTCAGAGTACTGCGGGCCGACGGGCCAGCCCATCCATTGTTCATTCCACCAGATCTTGTCCATGCGATTGTCGTGGCAGCCGCTGTTGGAGACGGCCACCTTGTAGAACTCGGGGTGGAACAGCAGGGCGCCCATCGCACTTTGACCGCCAGCCGAAGTTCCGAATACACCAACGCGGGAGATGTCGTACCAGGGGTATTTTGCGGCGACAGCCTTATGCCACAGAATGCGATCGGGAAATCCGGCGTCTTTGAGGTCGTGCCAGGCGACTTCGTGAAAGGCTTTTGACCGGTTATTGGTACCCATACCGTCGATCTGCACCACGACGAAGCCTAGTTGCGTAAGAGGCTCTACACGAGCGGTGAAGCTTTTGGGAACAAAGGACCCCTGCGGTCCGGCGTAGATGTCTTCTACGACGGGATATTTTTTATGCGGGTCGAAGTTGGCAGGGCGGTAGATGACGCCCCAAATGTCGGTGGTCCCGTCACGGCCTTTTGCTTTGAAGACTTCCGGCGGCTGCCATCCAGCGGCAGACAGCTTACTGATATCGGTCTTTTCCAGCGTCACTAATGGCTTGTTGTCGTCGGTGTTATAGAGGGCCATGGTCGGAGCCTGATCGATGCGCGACCAGGTATCGACGTAATATTTGCCGTCAGAGGAGAAGTCAACGCGGTGGTTGCTTTGATCGGGCGTGAGCGGGGTGAGTCCCGTACCGTCGAAGTTGATGCGGTAGGCGTGAACGAAATAGGGATCTTCGCCGGCGTTCATTCCACTGGCCTCAAACCATATCTGCCGCTTCTGCTCATCGACGCGGTTGACGGCTCTGACGACCCATGAGCCTTTTGTGATCTGATTCTCAACCTGGCCGGTCTCTCCGTTGAGCAGGTACAGGTGTTCCCACCCGTCGCGTTCTGAGGCCCAGATGATTTCTTTTCCGTCGGCCACGTCGTAGCGGTATTCCTTACCCGTATCAAATTGTTCGACCACGAGAGGGCGGTAGTCCACGAAGGTCTTGCTTTCCTCGGAAATAAGGGAGCGGGCTTGCCCTGAATGCGCATCCACTTCGATGACACGGTATAACTGGTGCCCGCGCTGGTTGTACTCAAAGGTGAAGCCGCGGCTATCCTTCCACCACGCAATGGGACTGAGGTCGAAGGGATTCGAGAAGAGAGTGTTGTCGACGAGGGTCTCGCGCTTGTCAGCGATGTCGAACAGCACAGGCTGAGGCAGAGCAAGCACGTCACCGGCTTTGGGATAGACCATTGACGAATATCGCGGCTGCAACTGGTTCGCCGGAGAGGACTCGACGTAGTGCACGAGGCGCCGATAGCCAGGACGAATGCGGTAGGCTGCAAGAAATTTCGAGTCCGGCGACCAGGCGATGGAGTTGAAAGCGTAGTAATTGTCCTCGGAGCCGTCCTGGCTCAGCGTGAGCGTCTCTTTCGAATCTTTGGATCGCACGCGGATGTTGTAGTTGTCGACAAAGGCCAGCCAGTTTCCGTCCGGCGACGCTTTGGTTTTCTGGGGATCGTTCAGTGCGTGCGGCGTCTGGTCGTAATCGTCATCGCCGTCGTACTCGTCATCCCCCGGATGAAGAGCGCCAGGGCTGGTGCAGGTCCATGCGTGAAGATCGCAGTGCCAGCGGACTCCATCGACGATGAATTCGATGGTCGCGCGGTCGGCGCCAAAGCGAAAACGCGGAAATGGAAGGGTGGTCGCTTTGTAAGTCTGGCCGCTGGCGGCGGAGAGAGCGGCGGCTAGTTTCTCATGATCGAAAGCCGGTTGTTTTGCCTGCGTGGCTGCGTCGACAAGAACGAACTCGTGGCCGCCTTCGACAGATTTCCGATACACAAAGGTGTCGGAAGATTCGAGCCAGACCGGAGCTTCTGGCTGATTGAGGACAAGGGCACTGTATTTGGACTGGAGATTGAACGCGCGATCGAAGTCGGCGCTTGAAACCTGAGCGTGCCCCGCAAACCATGGGGTAGTAATGCCAACCAGTAAAGCCGCAACTACCCGCCGATACGTCATGATTCTCCTCAAGTGTTATGAATGAATTGTTGCGGAAGGATCCAGCAGCTCAGCCTGTCTTTCGACAGGCGAACTGCTCGATCTCGCCACGATGAAGGCTTCTAGAATAGTAACTGGACCCGGAACTGCAGATCGCGGGCGCCACCGGAACTCAACCCTTCCGGATTGGATTGAGTTCCCGGCACTGCTGGATTGCTCTGCACGTTGACGTATTGGGCGGGGTTATTCGTTCCGCCCGAATAGCCGTCGACGACTGCCCATGCCGGGTGGTTGAAGACGTTAAGCATTTCCGCCTGGATGTTGAGCTTGAGTTGCTCAAAGAGCGGGAAAACCTTGGTGACAGCAAAATCGGTATTGATGTACTGGGGACCGGTGAGATAGATGAACTGGCCGAGCTTGCCCGGTGTGGTTTCCGGAAGCACCTGTCCATTGTTGAAGACAGCTGGATTCATCAGCAGGCGCGGGGTAGAGCTGTTTGGGCCGGGATAGTAGCCGACGGCCTTCTGCAGCTGCTTGACGGTAGTGCCGTTCAGGACGACGCCGGAATCGCTGACATCGGGCTGGTTGGCGTAGTTATCGTAATAGTTATACGTATTGGTTCCGCCGAGCATCTTGAAGTTGCGACCCCGTTGCCAGGAAAAGATGGGCGATAAGGTCCAGCCGCCGGCGGCCTCTCTCAGCAGACGATTGGCGGGCTTGAACGGAAGGTCGTAGACGGCAAACGCGCGGAAGGTATGACGCTGATCGTAGGGAGACGGGGAGCGGTTCAGGTGACGATCGCGCAAGGTGGTGAAGTTCTCGACCGCCTGGTCGGCGGTGTAATAGTCGCCGATGTAACGGTTCGTGAAGGAGTGGCTGTATGCGTAGTTGCTCATCAGCATCAGACCATGTCCGACGGGATGCTTCACCTGGACCTGCAGGCCGTTATAGGACTCGCTGCCAGGATCGGACAGCAGCATAATAGGCTCCCCTGTGGCGTAGGGATTGGCCTGAAACATGTTAATCGGGTAAGCGGTGGGAGAAGTGTATCCGAGATTTGCGCAAGGGGCGAAAGCGCCGCCTCCGGAGCCGACAAGGTTACAGAAATAGGTCGAGTTGGTCGCAATGGCGTTCGCCATAGCGGCAGCCTGACCAGACTGCACCAGGCTGATATAGGTGGGATTCGTGAAGGCTGAGCCACCAGCGCCAAAGGCCTGATCCATGATTGGCAACGCTGCTGTGCCGGTAGCACCGGTATTGCCAAATGAAGCGCCACCGTTGGCAGCCAGGTTCGCCTGGGCTGTCCGGAACTCTGTCAGGAAGCCGTTCTCAAAGATATTGACTTCGTTAAGGTCGTAGTTTTGCCACATGTGAACCGAGTGATTCCCAACATAGTTTGCTTCAACCACCGTATTGCCGGGGAACTGGCGTTGAAGGCCGAAATACCAGTTCTCGATGTAGGGAGAACGGAGGTGCGGATCGACGGTCGCAAAAGGCTGCGAGCCGAAGGTGAAGTTCGATTCCGGGGTGGGGAAGCTGAAACTTGATGGGAAGGTATTCAGTGTCGGAGTGGCGCCGAGGCTGAGCGAACCGGCGGCGAACTCACCGGGGGGCGTATTGGTTGGAGGACCGGCGTTGAGGTAGAGAAGCTGCGTGGAGCCCGGGTTAGTAAAGACCGTGGCCTGCTCAAATGTGGTCCAGCCCTCGTCGTAGTGAGAGATGGCAGCGCCTCCGCGAACGACCAGTTTCGAGCCTCCGGTGAGTGTTTTGAGGAAGCCGTCGTCGAACTGGGGATTCCATGCGAAGCCAAAGTTCGGCGATGGCTCCTTCAGATCGGCGCTGTAGGGGGATGGGCGCAGGTAGACCTGAGGATTCAGAACGCCATTGAGCGTCCCCGGCTGGAAGAGCTTAGCGGAGGGCCCCATGAGGTCGCCGAAGGTGGGGTTGGTGTAGGTGTCGTTCGTGTTGTGAATGGCGCCCGAAAACTGCCAGCGAAATCCGAAATTAAAAGCCAGATGCGGTGTAGCGCGCCAGGCGTCCTGGACATAGAACCCGCCCACGGTCTGCGCTTCGGGCTGCTTCATAACGCCGAGAGTCTTGTACTGATGCGTGGCCGAATTGACGTAGTTGCTGCCGTAGATGTTGTTGATGCGGCCGGTGAGCGTCGCATACAGGTCTTCGGCGTTGGTCAGATCCTGCTGGTTGGTTTCATTGAAATTCATCGCCGGGAAATTGGTGGAGTTGAACATGCTTACCGCGGGGTCGAGGCTGTTGATCCCGAGGTAGTTTCCCGGTGGGTCGTCAACACCCGTGTCAAAGTCACTGGAGTTGCGGTAGTCGCCTCCGAAGCTGAAGGTGTGCAGACCGTGCGTCCAGGAGATCATGTCGTTCACGTCGCGGACGGGATTGTTGCGCGGTTCGGGCAGGTAGTAGTTCGGTATCCACGGATTGAGTGCGTTGCTCCCATTCACCAACGTTGGCGCATCGATGATGACATTGCCTTCCGATTCGAAGGGATCCCACGAATGGTTGACGTTGAACTCTTCCTGCGTGTTCAACAGACCGGCGCTGAATTGATTGATCAGCGTAGGAGTGATGGTCCAGTCAAAGCCGGTGGAAAAGGTCTGGTAGGTGGAGTTAAAGCTGGAGTTTGTGTAGGGATCGCCGGGGTAAGCCTGGTAGCCGGGATAGGTTCTCCACTCGAGGTCGTAGGCTACGTGCCATTCCATGTTGGGGCGAATCTGGTAGTCGAGGCGGAGAGTGGGGTAGATCTGGTTGTAGTTGTACGGATATTGCCACACGAGCTCGTTCTGGTAGGGAAGAACCGTGGACAGTTGCTGAATCGCTTTGCCCGCTGAAGGATTGATCTGCGAGAACTGATTCGCGACCAGAGAGTTGACGGTGGAGGGAAAAGCGTTGTTGGCCGCAATGGTGAGCAGGTTGACGGTGTGCTGCTGGTTGTCGGTTCCGGTGTAGCTGAAGTTGCCGCTCTGGGCCGACGGGCTCAAAATCGGCGCGTAGCCGGTTTGGTTCCCGGGAACGTATTCCTGTTCGTAGTTGCCGAAGAAGAAGACCTTGTTCCGCCAGATGGGGCCGCCCAGGCTTCCGCCAAAATCGCTGATATGGTACGGCGGCTTCCTGATGCCCTGCGCGTTGTTTGCAAATGTATTGGCGTTGAAGGCGCTGTTCTGCGTTTGCCAGAAAGCATTGCCGTGGAAATGATTGGTGCCGCGCTTCAGCTGGAAACGCAGGGTCGCGCCACCTTCGGCGCCGGCGTCCGCGGTCAGATCGTTGGTGGAGACGGTGACTTCGTCTACCGCACCGACGCGCAGCGGGGCGGCGTCGTAGAAACCGGTGGTGGACGTGCGGTAGCGCTGGAAGTTGTCGTTCATGCCGTCGACGGTAATGTTGAGCGCCGCATTCGGCATGGCGTTGTAGGTCGTGAATCGTTGATCGCCGCCACTCTGCGCACCAGCGACCAACTGGGCGAAGGGCAGAGCATCGCGCCCGTTGAGCGGGAGATCCTGCACCGAATCGGGGTTGATGGTGGTAGCGAGGGTATTGGTGGTCGTTTCGAGCACCTCAGCCTGGTCGGAGACTTCCACCGTCTGCGTTGCGGAGCCGACCGTCATTTTGACGCTGAGATTGACCACGCGCCCAGTGGGGATGACGACGCCGTTGTACGCAGCGTCGGAAAAACCCTGTGCCGTGACCTTAAGCGCATATTCGCCAGCCTGCAGGTCGGAAAAGGTGTATTCGCCGCTGTCGTTGGCCGTGACGGCGCGGCTAAAACCGGTGGACGCCTGACTGATGGTGAGGGTGGCGTTGCGGATCACGGCGCCCGAGGGGTCGGTGACGGTTCCGGACAACGTGCCGGAGGTTGAGGCCTGGCCATACAGCAGCCGCGGAGCCACACAACACATGGCGAGGAGAAGAAAAGGGACCATCCACTTGTTCGGCGTCATCTGTCCTCCGAAAGTCCTGCCCGTTTTGTTCTTTCTATGTTTTGAAACGCAGACCCGCTTCATGGTGGGAGGCCTCTCAAAAAGCCTGGGGACTGAAAGAGGTAACCCCTGGTCGGGTAGTACACAAATAACGTGTGAAGAATTGTGTACAAGAGACGAGACAAAGTCAAGCGAGGCCTCTTGATATCCGGTCCATGAGGGACAGAGGGTCCTTTATGAGGGACGAAAAGCGGACATTGGATGGGAGATGGCGATTTGTGAGGAAGAACTGTGGCGGGTCAGGGCCGTGATGGGGTATGAAGCTTTACGCTACCAGCTGCCACGCTCTCCAAAGATGTCGATGACATGGGCCAGGCGTTCGCACCCCTTTTGCCAGTTGGATTGCAGGCCTCGTTCCACGCGATCGGGATCGCCGGCAAGGATGGCGGCGATGATCTCACTGTGTTCGGCAACGGAGAGGTGGAGGTCGTGAATGATGGAACTGGCATAGAGGCGCCAGTAGCGTTCGGCCTGCGGCTCGATGGATTTGTGCAATGCCTGCAGCCGGGGGCCTGCGCCGGACTCAATGATGGCGCGATGAAAATCGCGATCGATGTCAAAGATGCCGGAAGCCCGAGGGGATTTTGTCTTGAGAATCTCGGCGAGCTGGTTATTGAGATTCTTAAGCCGGCCGGCGATCTCAGCGCGCTCCGCTTTGGGGAGGGCGGCGGTTTGGCGGCCTGCCAGTCCTTCTACGTGGCCGATGATGGAATAGAGCTCGCCGGCGTCCTCTTTGGTGAGGGGGGCCACGACCATGCGGGACTTACGGACGTTCTTGTGCTCAATGACATAGCCCTCACGCTGGAGCCAGTGCAGGGCACTGCGGACGGGCGTACGGCTCATGGCGAGATGGCGCGCCAGGTCGGCCTCGACAATCCAGGAGCCGGGGGAGAGCCGGCCATGTACGATCAATTCGCGGATTTCGTGAAACGCTTTCCGCAAGCTATTGCCATGGTCGGTTTTCGACCGCGAAGACTGCTTGCCGTTGCCTGGGTTTGATCGCATGTTGGGTGGGTTCACGGGGCTCGAAGCAGATTGTACGACGCCGGGGTTCCGGTTTGAACACAATAGGGATCAGGCGGTGAATCCGTCCAGGTTTCCCAGAGCAAGATGTTGTATAGAATCAGAAGACGTATTCAAGATTGTAGACAATCTGTATATTCCTGTACTTATGCCTCTCATTCGAACTGTCGATTCACATACTGCCGGAGAGCCAACCCGCGTGGTGCTGTCGGGCGGGCCCCGACTCGGACGTGGCCCTCTGAAAGAGCGCATGCTCAAATTTGCCGCCAAGCATGATCAATTCCGGTCGGCAGTGGTGAATGAGCCGCGTGGATCCGATGTGCTGGTGGGCGCACTGCTGGTGAAACCCACTGATCCGGACTATGCGGCGGGCGTAATTTTCTTCAACAACGTCGGCTATCTGGGTATGTGCGGGCACGGCACCATCGGCGTAGTGGCGACGCTTGCGCATCTGGGACGCATCGAGCCGGGCGAGCATCGAATCGAGACACCGGTGGGCGTGGTGAGCGCGACGCTGCACGTCGATGGCAACGTGACGGTGGAGAACGTCGTCAGCTATCGCACACGCTCCGCCGTGACGGTGGATGTGCCTGGCTACGGAAGCGTGGCGGGCGACGTGGCCTGGGGCGGTAATTGGTTTTTTCTGGTCGAGCATCCGCCGCTGGAACTGACGCTCGAAAATCGGGAAGCGCTTACCGAATATGCGTGGGCGGTTCGAGGTGCGTTGCGCGCGCAGGGCATTACGGGGGAAGGCGGCGAAGAGATCGACCACGTGGAACTGTTTGTTCCGGCACAGAGAGCGAACAGCCGCAATTTTGTTCTCTGCCCCGGGAAGGCGTATGACCGCTCGCCTTGCGGAACCGGCACCAGCGCCAAGTTGGCGTGTCTGGCCGCCGATGGCAAGCTAAAACCAGGCGAGGTGTGGCGACAGGAGGGGATCCTCGGAACTGTTTTCGAGGGATCGTACCGTTTGGCGAACGGCTCCGCGGGGCAGGTGATCCCAAGTATTACGGGATCGGCATTCATCACCGCCGAAAGTAAATTGATCGCCCAGCCTGACGATCCGTTCAGAACGGGCATTCCGATATGAGCTCGGCTTCCGATGTCGTGATCGTGGGTGCGGGCATTGTGGGCGCGGCCTGTGCGCGGGAATGCGCACGACGGGGGCTGCGTACGACGGTCTGCGACACGAACGGTATCGGAGGAGGCGCTACGGCGGCGGGAATGGGGCACGTTGTGGTGATGGACGACTCGCCGGCGCAACTGGCGCTCACCCACTACTCGCAGAAGCTATGGCATGAG
The DNA here is from genome assembly GCA_036272255.1 of Acidobacteriaceae bacterium. Classification (GTDB taxonomy): domain Bacteria; phylum Acidobacteriota; class Terriglobia; order Terriglobales; family Acidobacteriaceae; genus Palsa-343. The sequence goes on from DATAZC010000125.1 coordinate 29,244, forward strand.
GTATCCGGCGAACTGACCGCGCAGGTGGAGTTCGAGGCGTGCGGAACGCTGTGGGTTGCGGCGGACGAAGAAGAGATGGGCGAGGTACAGCGGAAGCGGGCACTGTATGCGTCTGCTGGTGTGAAAAGCGAAGTCCTCGACAGCCAGGCGCTGGCTGAGGCCGAACCGCATCTGCGACGGCCGCTTCCCGGAGCGTTGCTGGTTGGCTCCGATGTCGTTCTTTATCCCCCAGCCGCAGCCGGGCACCTGATGCGGGATGCCATGCGCATGGGCGCGAGGCTGGAGACGGGGCACCGAGTGGTGAGTGCGGGCAAAGGGCAGGTGCGTCTGGATAACGGGACCGAACTCCATGCCGGCCTGGTTGTGAACGCATGCGGGGCTGACGCGACGATGCTTCTGCCGGGCTTGCCAGTGCGCAAACGCCGAGGACACCTGGTGATTACCGATCGCTATCCGGGCTTTGTGCGGCACCAGCTTGTGGAACTTGGGTATCTGAAGAGCGCGCATTCGGTGGCTGCGGATTCTGTGGCTTTCAATGTTCAGCCTCGCACCACCGGCCAGCTTCTGATTGGGTCGTCGCGGGAGTTTGGCGCCGAGACCGCAGCGATCAATCACACCTTGCTGGCGGCGATGGTAGCGCGAGCGCAGCTGTTTCTGCCGGAAATTGGCGACCTGCAGGCGATTCGCGTATGGACCGGATTTCGAGCTGCGACGCCGGACAAGCTGCCGCTGATTGGACCGTGGCCTGAAGACGACACCCTGTTTCTGGCGACCGGGCACGAGGGCCTGGGGATCACGACATCACTGGCAACGGCCAGGCTGCTGGTGGCAGGAATGCTGCGCGAGAAAGCGGAAATTCCTGCTGAACCTTACCTTCCTGGACGTTTCCTGCAGGGAAGCGGCGAGAACGGAATCGGTGAGCAGAGCATGAGTCAGGTCGAATCGCCGGAAGGATCGCATGTCTGAGCTGGTGCAGTCCGTTTCGCTGATCGTGAATGGCGCGCTGCTTTCGGTTGCGTCTGGAACGACGGTGGCTGCGGCTGTGCTGATGGCTGGCACGATGACGCGCGCGTCGGTTGCTGGAGAGCCGCGCGGACCCCTGTGCGGTATGGGTATCTGCTTTGAATGTAGAGTGACGATCGACGGCGTGGCGCACCAGCGAAGCTGCCAGATTCTGTGCACGGAAGGGCTTCGCGTCACGACGCCGGATGGCGGATCGATCCAACAGCTTTGGGGAGACGGGACGCCGTGACGGAGAACTTTGACATTGTCGTGGTGGGAGCGGGCCCGGCTGGCATGGCCGCTGCTGTGACCGCCAGCGAAGCAGGCAAGCGCGTGGCGCTGCTGGACGACAATCCGGCGCCGGGCGGACAAATATGGCGTAAGGGAACGCGCCAGCCGCCAATGGCAGAGCAGTGGGAGGCTAGGCTCGAGGCGTCAGGAACGGTGCGGTTGCAGGGATGGCGCGTGTTCGATTGCCCGGAACCGAGTTTGATTCGCGCGGAACGGAACGGAGCGCCTCGCGTGGAGGGTGCGCAGGATGCTGATCATTGCGCGGAACTTCGTTGCAAAAAGCTGATCCTCGCGACCGGCGCACGCGAACGCTTCCTGCCCTTTCCAGGATGGACGCTGCCGAATGTGATGGGCGCTGGCGGGATGGACGCGATGGTGCGCGGGGGACTCCCTGTCGCAGGCAAGCGCGTAGTGGTTGCAGGTACAGGCCCGTTGTTGTTCGCGGTGGCTGCGCATCTGGCCGAGAAGGGCGCACGTATCGTCGCTGTCTGCGAACAGGCTTCGCTCGCCCAGTTGGCTCGGTTCGGACTGCGCATGGTCACGGAACCGGCGAAGCTGTGGCAGGGTATCCACTACCGCAGAGCGTTCCGCGAGGCTCGATTCCTCACAAACTGCTGGGTGGTTGCGGCACACGGAACCCATCGGCTGGATGCGGTAACGCTTCGCCAGCGAGAGAAACGGTGGGATGTCGCCTGCGATTATCTGGCGTGCGGCTTTCATCTGGTACCTAACATCGAACTGCCAGAGCGGCTGGGCTGTCGGATGACGGACGACGGCTTTGTCGCCACCGATGAAACGCTGCAAACATCGGTCTTCAACGTGTACTGCGCGGGCGAGCCGACGGGCGTCGGCGGTGTTGAGGTGTCCTTGCTGGAAGGGCAAATTGCAGCACTGGCCGCAGCGGGAAAGTCGGACGAAGCGCGCAAGCTTGCTCGGCGGCGCCGCGGTAAACTCGGTTTCGTTCGCGCGCTTGACGGAGGGTGCGCTCTCAATCCGCAACTAAAGTCACTGGCGGCAGACGACACCATTGTTTGTCGGTGCGAGGATGTGCGCTTCGGAGCGCTCCGTGACGCGGGGGGATGGCGGCAGGCGAAGCTCCACACGCGGTGCGGGATGGGTCCCTGCCAGGGACGGATCTGCGGGGCGGCCACGGAGTTCCTGTTCGGCTGGCACGCGGATTCGGTTCGCCCGCCGGTATTTCCAACTTTGGTTTCCAGCCTGGCAGGTACAGGTGAAGCTATTCATAAAGCTCAGAGCCGCGCGGTTGTTGGCGCATTTCCAGAACCATAACTGAAGGAGACTCCATGAAGTGGCACGGCGTAATGCCCGCAATGACGACCTGTTTCGACACGGCCCTTAAAGTCGATCACCCATTTATGACCCGGCACGTCGAGTGGCTGCTCGGCAATGGCTGTACCGGCATCATCGCTCTGGGCTCGCTGGGCGAGGCTGCAACGCTGACGCTGGCCGAGAAAGACGCGATTCTGCGGAATACGGTGGCGGCCGCAAAGGAAGCTCCGGTGGTTGCGGCTATCTCAGCGCTTTCAACGGAAGAAGCAGTTGAGTTAGCGAAGGTGGCGGAGAAGGCGGGTTGTTCCGGACTGATGGTGCTACCGCCCTATGTCTATCTGGGCGACTGGCGAGAGATGAAGGCACATGTGGGGGCAATCATCGAGGCGACGCCGCTCTCGTGCATGCTCTACAACAATCCGGTTTCTTACGGGACGGATTTTCTGCCGGAGCAGATTGCCGAGTTAGCTGCGGCGCACAAGAATCTTGCGGCAGTGAAGGAGTCGAGCACCGACGTGCGGCGCGTCACCGCCATTCGCGCGTTGACTGGCGATCGGCTGCACATCTTCGTCGGTGTAGACGATGTGATTGTCGAGGGAGTTGCTGCTGGCGCCGTGGGATGGGTGGCCGGTCTGGTCAATGCTTTCCCTGCGGAGTCCGTGGCGTTGTTTGCGGCGGCGACCGCCGGGCGCTGGGAGGAGGCGTTCGCGATTTACCGCTGGTTTCTACCGTTGCTGCGCATGGACACAGTGCCCAAGTTTATCCAACTCATCAAGCAGGTGCAGCAGGAGACGGGTACCGGCAATGCACGTGTGCGTCCGCCGCGCCTTGAAGTTACCGGCGCAGAGCTGGAAGAAACGCGGGCTGCGGTGAAGTACGCATTGCAGCACCCGCTGGTCGTGAGAAGCACGCCATTTCCGAAGTGAAGCCGAGGCAGAGATGAAGCTTGCTGGTACGTCGTTGATGGCTGCACCTCCGCCGCAGATTTGCGGTCGCCGCTCACCATGGGGCTTGGGCTCCGCATCTATCGCGCTCGTGACTGTTCTTTTTGCGTGCGGGCTGGCTGTTGCTCAGTCCGCACCGTCGGGTTCAGATGCGACCGCAGACTGGCAAGCGGGCCATACGATCGTGAACCCCGCAGTAAAGACGGATCGCTCGGCGGCGTTACCTTCACTTCTCGCCACTTACAAGATCCCCCCGCGCCCGGAACGTCGGCGGACGGCGAGCGATACCAACGAGCCGGCGGCCGCTCCTCTTCCGCCAGTGGAAATTGGCGCGGAGGCTGCTGCGATTGAACAGGTGACGCAGGGATCGCGCCCCGCAGCCGCAATGGTTGCGAGCTTCGACGGCCTCGGCATTGGGTTCGACGGACCGCAGGGGAAATACGACGCGCGAAATCCTTCAGACAACAGCCTGGCCGCTGGGCCAAACGAGATCGTACAAATCGTGAATTCGCGCCTCGCGATCTTTACCAAGCAGGGGCGGCGATACCCTTCAACCGGAAAGCCAATATTTGGTCCCGTGGTCACGAACACGTTGTTTGCGGGTTTTGGTGGGCCTTGCGAGCATTCTGTGAGCGGCGACGCAGTGGTGCGCTACGACCAATTGGCGCGGCGATGGCTTTTCGTCCTGCCGATCTTTCGGCGTCCCGCTGACAACCCGGGCGGACCGTACTCGATGTGTTATGCCGTGAGCACCGGACCCGATCCAATGGGTTCTTATTATCGTTACGAATTCAATCGCCCGCTGTTTCCTGACTATCCGCGGCCGGCGATCTGGTCCGACGGATACTACCTGCCCACCAGTACAGGCGACACGGTGATCCAGAAGCACGCATGCGTGGCGGACCGAAACAAAATGCTCCACGGATTGCCGGCGAGCGAACAGTGCGTGATTATCGACGGGGTCAATTTCCTGAATTTCGCGGACATCGATGGGCAGCGTTTGCCCCCAGCGGGAACGCCGGAGATCATCATGGCCGCCGGCGGTACACAGCTGCACGAGCATTTTGAAGACGACGGCATCTATGCGTATAAGTTGTCGGTCAACTGGGATGACGCGTCGAAGACGCGACTAACTGGGCCGGAGAAGATCCCGGTTGCTCCCTACCATTACCTGTGTAACGGGCAATTGAGTAAGTGCGTACCCCAGCCGAATACCGAAGTACGTTTGGATGCGCAGGGAGACAAACTGATGCAGCGTTTGGTCTACCGCAACTTTGGTACGTATCAGGCAATTCTCGCGGAACACTCGGTGGATACAAAGGCGGGTGGCGGGGGCGTGCGCTGGTACCAGTTCCGGTTGGACAAAAGCGGCAATCCCCAGCTCTACCAGCAGAGTACTTATGCGCCGAGCGGTGACTTCCGCTGGATGGCCAGCATGGCAATGGATCGAAAGGGCGATATTGGTGTGGGGTACTCGTACGGCGGCAAGACGATCTATCCCGGTCAGCGTTTTGCGGCGAGGATGGCGGACGATCCGAAAGGCCAGCTTACCTTCCAGGAAGCATCTCTTGTGGATGGCCAGGCGTCGCAAACCACGACGTTGCGTTGGGAAGACTATGCAACTCTCGCCATGGATCCGAGCGATGACTGCACCTTCTGGTATGTTGGCGACTACTTTAAAACCGGCGAGGAGAACTACTCCACGCGCATCGGTGGATTTCGATTGCCGGGTTGTTCGGCCCCGCATAAGTGGCTCGGCTTGTTCTGACTTACAGTACCGAATCGGTGACAGGAGAGTATGACTCGAGGGATAACGCGAAGGTCGGTTCTGGGCGGGTTCGGCGCGGGCGCGGTGCAGGTGTTGTTTAACAGGCAGTTGCTGGCCGCAGGCATGCTGGCGCCCCAGGTTGGCGAGCCAGGAAAAATCAACCTGAGCCTGACGTCTCTTACGCCACGGGTGCTCCGGATCAGCATTGCGCCCGTCGATGCCACATCTCCTACGATGGAACTGGGCGTTGTCGATTACGGTCGGGGCACCGGGATCGGCCAGCCAGTGATTGCCGGTGACGAAAAACTGACGTGGGGGAAGTACAGCATTGAGGTACAGGAAAATCCATTGCGCATCTCCGTTTCCGAAGCGGGACGCGGCGTGCGGCAAGAAATTCAGTTTGATCCTTACAGCACCGGCGTGCGCTTCAGGGTGGGAGAGGCTCCCCTTTTTGGATTAGGCGAAGGGGTACACCCTTTCGACCGGCGCGGTACCCGGGACGCGATGAGAAACGGGCAATTTTCGCCGGACCTCGATACGTTCGGAGCGCGGGTGCCGGTTCCGTGGCTCATGAGCGCAGAAAATTGGGGAATCTTTGTTGGGCAGCCGTTAGGGACTGTCGATTTAACGGGACCGATGGGACTGGTTCGGTCACCGGTTGCGACATCGACTCGCAATGTTTACCTGATTCTGGGAGATACGCCCGCGGATATTTTGCATGGCTATGCGGAACTTACTGGTTTTCCGCATATCCCACCTTTGTGGGCTTTGGGCTATCAGCAATCCCATCGAACGTTGGCCAGCCGGGAAGAGATATTAGGTGAGGCGAAGACTTTTCGCGAGAAAAAGTTACCTTGCGATGCGTTGATCTATCTTGGCACCGGCTTTTGCCCTTCCGGCTGGAATACCGGTCACGGATCGTTCGCATTTAATGCGAACGTTTTTCCAGATCCTAAAGCGATGTTTGACCAGTTGCACGCCGATCATTTCAACGTGGTTCTGCATGTCGTCCCGCCCTATGACCTTCACGGCAGTGTTACGGACAGCGGATCGGCGGTGAACTCTCTCGGAGACGCAGTCGGCTACTGGGCGAAGCACATGCCTGTAGAGGACGCAGGGGTTGATGGATGGTGGCCGGATGAGGGCGATGGTCTTGCTCCCGATGCACGCCTCGAGCGCAATCAAATGTACTGGGATGGGCCGCGCAAGGTTCATCCGGATCGACGGCCGTTTGCGCTGCACCGCAATGGATATGCGGGCATGCAACGCTTTGGGTGGATCTGGTCCGGCGACATCGAATCGACGTGGAAGACGCTGGCGGCCCAGGTGATGGTTGGCATCAACATGGGGTTGTCGGGAATTCCTTACTGGGGCACGGATACGGGAGGGTTTTATCCCAGTGCGGAACTTACTCCGGAGTTATATGTCCGGTGGTTTCAGTTCAGCGCATTTTGCCCGCTGTTCCGCTGCCATGGACGCGCGTGGAAGCTGCGTCTGCCCTGGGGCTGGAACCTGGGAGAGCCCGGGCCGCTGGAGGGAACACAGGAGGGGAATCCTAACTGGCCGCCCGAGCAAGACCTGCACAACACGCAGGTAGAGCCGATTTGCAGAAAGTATCTCAATCTGCGCTATCAACTGTTGCCGTATCTCTATTCCACTGTGGATCAGGCGCACAGAACCGGGTTGCCGCTGATGCGGGCGCTTTGGGTCACCTTTCCCGACGATCCACGTGCGGCGCTCGTCGATGATTCGTACCTGTGGGGCGACAGCATTCTGGTCGCGCCGGTTCTGGAGAAAGCCGCAAAGCAAAGAAAGACTTATTTGCCGGCGAGTGTGTGGTGGGACTACTGGAGCGGCGAGCAGGTGAAGGGCGGCAGTGAAGTAACGCGTGATGTCGACCTGGACACGATTCCGTTGTATGTCCGCGCGGGAGCCGTGATTCCGGTCGGTCCGGTACGGCAGTATGCGACGGAGCCGAGCGATGAGCCCGTTACATTGAAGGTCTATCCTGGCGCGGACGGTAGATTCACCTGGTATCACGACGATGGAGCCAGCTTCCGGTATGAAGCCGGAGAATTCACCAGGATCGAATGCAGATGGGACGACGCACGCCAGAGTCTGCACATGATTCGCGATCCCCACGGGCGGTTATCGGCGCCCGCAAAGGTGAGGATCGAGGTGGTTGGCAAGGGGAATCCGAAGACGGTGACTCTAAGCGGATCGACGACCACAGTGCAGATGTAGAGAGACAACGAGGATAGCGTTGCGACCGAAAACGAGAGCATGGTATTCCGTCGCACTCGTGACCGCGGCCATCGCGATCAGCTACTTCGATCGTCAGACGCTGCCCGTTGCCATCGCAGCCATTCAGCGAAATATTCCGATCTCCAACGTGCAGTTTGCTTCGCTGCAGACGGCTTTCCTTATAACGTACGCGCTGCTCTATGTTGGCGGGGGTAAGTTGCTCGATGCTGTGGGGACCAGGAGAGGCTTTGCGCTCATCATGATCTGGTGGTCGCTGGCGTGCGCACTGCAGGGGCTGGCCCGGGGACTTTCTCTATTGCTAACAGCGCGATTGCTGTTAGGGATGGGTGAAGGCGGCGGTTTTCCGGCGGCCACGCGCGTAGTGGCTGAATGGCTGCCCGCGGACCGCCGATCGACGGGGATGGGCATCATTAACGCGGGCACCGCGGTCGGGTCTGTTCTCGCCCCGCCATTGATCGGACTCATTCTGGCGGTATCGACCTGGCGTTGGATGTTTTTTGTCTCCGGCGGATTGGGATTGCTGTGGGTGAGTTGGTGGTTGGTCAGCACCCGCTCGGAAAACGCTGGTGAACCTACCCCGACACGTACAGTGCCTTCGATCCCCTGGACGGGACTGCTGCGCTCGCGCCAGGTGATTGGTCTAGTTGCCGCTAAATTCCTCAGCGATTCCGCCTGGTATTTCTATCTTTTTTGGTTGCCGAAGTATCTTTATGACGCGCGTGGCTTTGATATTAAGCACGTGAGCGCCTTCGGCTGGATCCCGTACGCAGCGTCCGGAGTGGGGAGTTTTCTGGGTGGATGGTTTTCGAGCCGGCTGATGCGATCAGGGCATTCGCTGAATTATTCCCGAAAACTGGCGCTTGGCATCAGCGCTGCGCTGATGCCCGCGGTGATGCTGGTGCCGAAGGCTCCCATTGCGCTGGCGCTGTTGTTATTCAGCATCGTTTTCTTTGGTCAGCAATCCTGGTCCGGGCTGATCATGACCATCCCCGCGGATATTTTTCCGCTACGCTCGGTTGGGTCGGTTGCCGGGCTGATCGGATTTGGCGGCGCTGTGGGCGGCGCGACCTTCGGTATGGTTGCCGGAGAGTTGCTCGCGCACGGCTCAGGGTACGGCACGCTGTTCGTGCTGGCGGGAAGCCTTCATCTGACTGCGTTCGGGATTATTCTGCTCACGTCCGGCGTTTTGCGAGCGCCTACGTCCGGCCTCAACTCGACCCAGGGAGCGTTGGTTCTGCCATGAAGATTCGTCAGGTACGTACGCGTGTTGTGCAGTGGTCGGGGGAAACTGCGCCGTTGCCAGCGCATTTTTGCACCAATCCAATGGATTTGTTGGCGCTGCCGCAGGTATCGATGAAGACGTTCACTTTTCACGGCTGGCTCATTGTCGAGGTTGAATCCGACGATGGGCTGATTGGCATTGGGAATGCCGCGCTGGCGCCGCTGGTGACCAAAGAGATGATCGATCACTATTTGAAGCCGCTGCTGATCGGCCAGAATCCGTGGGATGTTGAGTTTCTTTGGCAGCTGATGTATCGAAATACGATGGCCTTTGGCCGCAGAGGCATCGGGATGACGGCGATCAGTGCGGTCGACATCGCCCTGTGGGATCTGCTGGGTAAAGCCGCGAAGCAACCGGTTTTTCGGCTGCTGGGTGGGCGGACGAAAGCGAAGATTCCGGTCTATGCGAGCCGTCTCTATAGTACGGGCGTAGAAAATATGGCGGCCGAGGCGCGGAGTTACAAGGTGCAAGGGTATAAGGCGATGAAGCTGCGCTTCGGTTGGGGCCCAACCGATGGAGCGGAGGGAATGCAGCGCAATGTTGAGCTGGTTCGCGCAGTGCGCGATGCGGTCGGCGATGAGATCGACGTAATGGCCGATGCGTACATGGGCTGGACGCTGGATTATGCAAAGCGCATGTTGCCGCTGCTGGAGCCGTTTCACCTGCGCTGGCTGGAAGAGCCGGTGATTCCGGATGATGTGCGCGGGTACGCTGAGCTGCGGTCGTATCGCAGGATTCCCATCGCAGGCGGTGAGCATGAATTTACGATTTATGGTTTTCGCGATCTGCTGGAGGCGCATGCGCTCGACTACATCCAGTTCGACACGAATCGCGTAGGCGGGATCAGCCAGGCGCGCAAGATCTGCGCTCTGGCGGAATCGTTCAGCGTACCGGTGGTGCCGCATGCCGGCCAGATGCACAATTTTCACGTGGTGATGTCCAGCTTGAACGCGCCGATGGCCGAGTTCTTTCCGCCGGTGAATGTGGAGGTGGGCAACGAGCTGTTCTGGTACATCTTCGACGGCGAGCCCACGCCGGAGGACGGATTCATCCATCTCGACGACAACGTACCGGGGCTGGGGCTGACGATTAACGAAGAGAGACTCAAGCAGTTTCAGGTGACTGAGTGATGGGGACATCGATGCGGCTGGTTCAGCTGAGCGACGGAACAGGGCGAGCGGTTGCAGAGGTGCAGGAGCCAGGTTTGCGTCTTCTGACTGGTTTCGAATCCGTGTATGCGTTGGCGTGGGAGGCGATTTGTCGCGGGGAGCGGCTTTCGGCGCTGGTGGAGCGGCATCGCGACGAGGAGCTGATCGACTACGATTCGGTTTACGAGGGCAGGAGCGCGTGGCGACTGCTGCCGCCGCTCGATCATCCGCAGGAACCGGCACGGTGCATTGTTTCGGGGACGGGATTGACGCATCTGGGCAGCGCGGCGGATCGGGATGCGATGCACGGCCGCAGCGAACAGGAACTGACCGACAGCATGAAGATGTTTCGCTGGGGAGTGGAAGGCGGACATCCTGCGGCCGGCAAGTTTGGGATTGCGCCGGAGTGGTTTTACAAGGGCAACGGCTCGGTGGTGCGCGCGCATGGGGAACCGCTCGAGGTTCCGGATTACGCGGAGGATGGTGGAGAGGAAGCAGAGATGGCGGCGCTCTACGTTGTCGGTCCTGATGGGAGGCCGTGGCGCGTGGGCATGGCGGCCGGCAATGAGTTTGCCGATCACCAGTTCGAGAAGAGGAACTATCTGAACCTGGCCGGGTCGAAGCTACGAACCTGTTCTCTGGGACCGGAGCTGGCGGTGGATTCGGATTTTCAGTCCGTGCCGGGACGGGTGAGCATTGAGCGGGGAAACAGCAAGGTGTGGTCAGCGGAGATTGCAACTGGCGAAGCGAACATGTGCCACAGCTTGCGCAACCTCGAGCATCATCATTTTAAGTTTGGTTTGCATCGCAGGCCGGGAGATGTTCACGTGCATTTTCTGGGAGCGCACTCGCTGAGCTTTGGGCATGGCATCAAGATGCAGAATGGTGATGTGATGGAAGTCCAGTTTGAGGGGTTCGGGCGTGCGCTGCGCAATCCGGTGTCAATCAACGAGCACGATGCCGCTCTGGTGGAAGTGCGTTCACTGGCGTGATTGAGGGAGATGATGAAAACGACCAAAGTTGCGTTTCTCGGACTGGGACTGATGGGATCGGGAATGGCGGCGCGGCTGCTGGGCGCGGGATATTCCCTCACCGTTTACAACCGAACGCGGGCGAAGGCGGAGCCTTTGGCTGGGCTGGGGGCGACGCTGGCTGACTCGCCGGCGGAGGCGGTTGCAGGGGCGGAGATTATCTTCAGCATGCTCGCCGACGATGCGGCTTGCCGGGCGGTATGGCTTGGATCTGATGGAGCGCTCGCGGCGGCGCCTGTTGATGCGGTCCTGGTGGAATCGAGCACGGTGACAGTGGGATGGATTGATGAGCTGAACATGGCAGCGCAGGCACGGGGGCTCGCGCTGATCGATGCGCCGGTAACCGGCAGTAAGCCGCAGGCGGCTGCGGGACAATTGCTGTTCCTCGTCGGTGGGGATGCTGCGACGCTTGAAAAGATTCGGCCGGCGCTCCTGTTCATGGGACGGGATGCGATTCATCTTGGGCCTACAGGCAGCGGTGCGCGCATGAAGCTGATCAACAACTTTTTGTGTGGCGTGCAACTGGCGTCGCTGGCGGAGGGGATTGCGATGATTGAACGCAGTGGCCTCGATCCCGCTCGCGCCGTCAGCGTGCTGACGCAGGGCGCTCCTGGCAGTCCGCTGGTGAACGGAGTGAGTGCGCGGATGATGCAGCAGCAGTACGCTCCGAATTTCGCCTTGAACCTGATGGCCAAAGACCTGCGGTACGCAGCGCAGGAGGGTGCGGAGCAGGGAATCGACGCGATCACCGCGAAAGCGGCGCTGCGCGTTTTTGAGAATGCCATTGCGGCGGGTGACGGGGAGAAGGATATTGCCGCCGTTGTAGAGCATTTCCGGTAGGGTTTTGCCGGCTTTTTACCCGCGTTTTTCCTCAATACCCAAGCCATCTTCACTGAAGCCGAGCAGGTCCGAACGGGCCAGCCCAACCGACGCTTCATCCAGCGAGAATCGTGTTCATTTTGCGGAGACCGGGAGGCCTTTTAGCCGCCTTGATCAATATCGAAAGACTGTCGGGTGACGAACAAACGAAAGTTAATAGTTTCGCTTGACAGTGTTTAGAAACACGGATTACTGTTTAACGCTGGAAACAGAAACACCAAATTTCTGTTCCGAATGAAACCGGAAACGTGGATTTGCTTCAGGGAGGCTTGAGGATGTCGAGAACAGAGGATTCAGTAATAAGGATAGGCATGCGCGAACCTGCCTCAAATGCACCAGCTGGGTTGTGGCGCTCGGCCTGGATCGCCGCGTTCGTTGTTTTTCTCTTCACGCTCGGGGCGCGAGCCCAGACTGCCAGCACATTTGATACGGGTACGATAGCCGGGACGATCACGGATCCCTCCGGCGCGGTCATTCCTCATGCGACGGTGGTGATCACCAACACGGGGACGGCGCGGGAGACCACGGTCAAGACGGGCGATGACGGCATCTTTTCTGCGCCAGGGCTGCCGTTTGGCAATTACGTTGTCTCGGTTTCCGCGAGCCAGTTCGGCAAGACCACCACTCAGCCATTCGTGCTGAATGTGGGAGCGACGGCGCGCGTGGATCTGTCTCTGAAAGTGGCTGCCTCAACGGAAAACGTGGAAGTAACGGGAACCGTCACCAGCGTAGATACGACGACGAGCACGGCCGGAACCACATTGAACGAGACACAGATTCGCGATCTGCCCACGAATGGGCGCGATGCGATGGATTTTCTGGAAGTCGCTCCTGGTTCGGTGAACTCGATTGGCTTTTTCCAGGGGAGCGTGAACGGGCAGGAAAATTTCTTCACCGGCCTGGATGTGACGCTGGACGGACAGAATGCGTCGCGCGGCGATGTAAACGGATTCGACGAGACGGAAGGAAACGAGGCGCCGCGGATGACGCGGGCCAGCGTGGACAGTATCCAGGAGATTGACTTTGCCAGCAGCGGATACAGTGCTGAGGTAGGTCACTCGCTGGGGCCACAGATGAACATCATCACCAAGGGTGGAACGAATCAGTTCCATGGCGAAATCTTCGATTATTTTCGCAACGATGCGCTGGACGCGCAGGACTACTTCACCAACACGCTGACCCAGCCCAGTGTCCCGCTGCGGATGAATCAGTTCGGCGGCAACCTGGGCGGGCCCATTCTGCGCAAGTCGCTTTTCTTCTTTGCCAACTACGAAGGCATTCGGCAACGGACCACGGCAATCAATTCGCTTTATGAGGTTCCGAGCGCTTACGTGCGGTCGCAGTTTGTCGCTGCGATGCAACCGGTTCTGGCGCAGATGGCGCCGTTGCCTGCCGGCTGCACAGCGATTCCGGCTCCGGTATCGTGCGCGGTTCCGGACACGACGGATGCCGCGGGCGCAGCCGCTGGCGCCGATCTGATCTACGATCCGGCGGCACTCCCCACGACTCTGCGCGAAGACAGCGGCGCGATCCGTGTCGATTACGACATCAGTGCTCGCGATCGCATCTTCGGGCGTTACAGCATCGACGATTCGCTGACGAACCAGCAGACCGGCCTCAACGAAGGGCAGACGACTCCGCTCTACCTGCGCACGCAGTACGCGATGGTGGACGAGACGCATACTTTCAGTCCGACACTGATCAACGAAGCCAGCGTGGCCGTGAACCGGTTCTACTCCGATACAAACTCCGACACGCCGACACCGCTGAACGCATTTGCCGGCTTCTTTACAAATCTGGGTGCGCTGCCCGGGGCGGCGAGTTTCAACCAGATCACGCCGTTCACCGTTTTTGAAGTTCTCGACAATGCGACGAAGACGTGGGGCAGCCATACGATCCGGTTCGGTACCCAGATTCGCGCCAATCGGCTGGACGAATATCTGCGGCCTTTCCAGTCGTATCAGTTCGGAAGTTTCTCCGATCTTGAAAACGATCGGCCGTTTGTTCTGCAGAAGATCGGGTTCCCGGGTTTTGTGGGTGTGAAGAACAGCAACTGGGATCTGTACATCCAGGACGACTGGCGCGTGAACCGGAAGCTGTCGCTGAACCTGGGGCTGCGTACGGGGATCAACACGGTCTGGCACGAGCGGAACAACAACGAGCAGAATTTTGATTTTGCGACGCAGGCATTCCTGCCGGCGACGCAGCCGATGTATTCAGGGCCGACGACGGACGTAGCGCCGCGCGTCGGGATCAGCTACGATCCGACGGGCCATGGCAAGACCGTGATCCACGCGTACTACGGCCTGTTCTTCAATCCGATGCATTTTGTATTTGGATTGGTGGGCAACATTCCGGCGTATCAAAGCTACTCGGTCAACGCACTCCAGGCACCGCTGGCCTACCCGGAGACGAATCCGACACTGCCGGCTGGCACACAGAACGTCAGCATCTTTCCGCAGCATCCGCACGATCCGTATTCGCCGAACTGGCTGGTCGGGATTCAGCACCAGATCCTGAAGGACACGGTGCTGACCGTGAATTACACGGGCAATCAGAATCACCGCATGCAGGCGGGCGTTGATTTTGCGGCGATCAACCTGAACCCGGCGAATTACGTTACGCAAGCCCGGCCTCTCTCGACTTTCGCCAGCGAAAGCTACGACGCAGACGAACTGAGTGCCAGCTACAACGCGTTGCAGGTGCAGGTGCGCCACAGCGTCGGCAGGCTGAATGTGGAAGGCAACTACAGTTGGTCGAACGAGCGGAACAACATGGTGAACGTGTTCAGCGGCTTCTCCGATCCGCTGGATGCTTCGAAGGACATGGGTCCGGGCGACTGGGACATCCGGCACAACGCGACGGGCAGCTTGGTGTACAACTTCTCCGAATTGAAGGGCGAGAATGCGGTGACGCGCACGGTGCTGGGCGGGTGGCAGGCGTCGTCCATCGTGCAGGCGCGGTCCGGTGGTCCGGTCAATGTGTCGATTGAAAGCGGGTTCTTCGGTCTTCCGGCACGACCGGACAAGACCGGGGCACCGGTGAAGCTGTCGAATTTCTCATGGCCTCTGCACAGTTACAACGTAGACGCGTATCAGATCGAACCGACTTTCAATGGGGATCCGGGCGATCCATCCACGATTGGAGACGTGGGGCGCAACAGCCTGCGCGCCCCCGGTTTCGTGCAGTGGGATATGTCGGGGATGAAGAATTTCCCGGTGACGGAGAAGATGAAGGTTCAGTTCCGTGCTGATCTGTTCAACATTCTGAATCACCCGAACTTCGGCAATCCGGACGGCGGAAGATGCACGGGGTTCTCGGCGGCGACGCCGACTACTCCGGCTAGCTGCACGAAGAATCCTAACTTCGGCCGCGTGGGACAGACGATTGCGGACGAAGACTCGAGCCAGGTGGGCACGGGAACCGCGCGGCAGATTCAGCTGGCGTTGAAGGTGATCTTCTAACTCAGCGCACCCGAAACTCGAAGACGAGCGGATGCACTTGATCCGCTCTTCTCCCTGCTGGGACGATGTCTCCCTGTGGAGTTGGAATTGCGCATCGGCCAGTCGAATTCAGGATGGATCGCGTTGCTGTCAGTGGCGAGCGTGATGGCGTGTGTCGCGCAGACGCCGCCGGCCAGCAAAGAGGTGCAGGCTCGCGGGTTTCCCTACCAGCAGGGATGGCTTGGCGCTGACGGCGCGTACTCCATTCCAACCGGGACGGGGAGCAGCCTTTGGCTCTTCGCGGATACTTTTGTCGGGCCAGAGACTGCAACCAGCCGCAAACAGTCCACCGCGTTTCTCCACAACACCATTGCGTTTTCGCGCTGCGACGGGGGCCGGTATGGTCTCGACTACGAATGGCCACGCAAGGGAACAGACAAGCCGCAGGCTGTGTTTACGGCGCCGGGCAATGACTGGTTCTGGCCGATGGATGGCTTTGTTTACAACGGCACTCTGTACGTTGCCCTCATGCAGATGCATTTCAGCGGGAGCGGCGCGTTCGGCTTCGCCTATAGCGGGTCGCAGTTGGCCAGCGTCCACAACTTTACGGATCCTCCCGCGCAGTGGGAGATCCGCTACCAGAAGCTCAATACGGGCAGCAAGGCCGTTCCAGGCGTCTCGATCATCGTGAACCAGGGTCCCAATGGCAATCCCGATCCCGCGAACCCCGAGGGCGCGAAGTACGCATACTTTTTCACCACGGCCGGCGATGACGCCGAATTAGCCCTGCTCCGTATTCCATTATCTGAACTGGATCATCTGGAGCGGCCTGGAGATGCGCACTGGGAATATCTGAAGACCAACCGAACATGGGCGCCGTGGGAGAGCACGAGCACCAAGCTGCCTGGGGATCGCGCTATCCTGATCGACCCTGGAGCGAGTGAGATGACGGTGCGCTATCACAGCTCGACGCAGCAATGGATTGCGGTGTATCCACATGGGCTGGGGCAGAGAGCGTATTACAGTTTGTCTTCTTCGCTCACCAGCGGATGGGGTCCGCAGGAAGACTTGTTTGCCTATCCTGAGATGCGGGAGAACAATCCAAATCACACGCCTAATCTTTTCTGTTACGCGGTGAAAGAGCATCCGGAGGTTGAAGCGGCGGGTCAACTGGTCTTTACCTATGCGTGCAATTCAAGCGTCGAGCGCGAGATTACCGACAATATGAATCTCTATCATCCGATCATGGTGCGGGAGCCGTTGCCGTCGCATTAAAACGCGGGCAGGAAGCGAACGAGCTGATCGATTTGCAGGAGTGAAGCAATGAAGTTTCGCAGGCCGGTCCTTGTTATGGCGGGAACTCTGGCAGTTTTTCTAATGGGGCAGAGTGCGCTCGCCGACGAGAGCAAACCCTGTACGCCGGAGTTTCCGTTGCAGCGTGGGATGGCCCAGGGGCGGCTGGGCGCCGACGCGGCGTATTCCATCCCACTGGCAGACGGGCGCGATGTTTGGATTTTTGGCGACACCCTATGGGGCGAGCATCGCGTGGTGAACGGCAATACGCCGCAGATGGTGCGCAACAGCATCGGCATTTCCACTTGTGAGAAGGGACAGTGGAAGCTCGATTACGTCATCCGCAAAGATGCACAGGGCCAGCCCGCTGATTTCTTTCATGCGCAGCATCCGAACACCTGGTACTGGGCTCTGGATGGCTTTGTTGCCGGGCACGATCTGTGGGTAACTCTGTTGTGTGTGCGCACCGCGCCGTCGCAAAACGCCGCTATGGGATTCGAAACCTGCGGCTCCGATCTGGCGCGCATTGCGGCGCCCGGACCCGACCCGCAAGCCTGGAAGATCGACTACTTTCCGCTGGTGCCGGACGGTGCGCATGCTTATCCTTCGGCCACCGCCGTGGCGAGCGGGGAGGATGCGTACATCTTCGCGCTCCGCGAGAGCGGGAGCAGGCCGCTGTTGGCGACGAGGATCCCCATTGACGGACTCGGCGATCCGGCAAAGAATCTTGAATCTCTGGGGACGGATGGAAAGTGGCGCTCGGGGTTTGATCCGGCTACTGCGCAGCCGGTGATGCAGAAAGGCGCGCCGGAGTTATCGATCCGCTATCATCCGGAGCGGAAGCAGTGGCTGGCGGTGATGTTCCAGCCGGACGCTTTCTCGAGCAAGATTATTTTGCGCACTGCGCCCGAGTTGACAGGTCCGTGGGATGAAGGACAAGTGATCTACACGGTGCCTGAGATGCAGCCGAGTGCGCCGGGCTACGACAAGAACACCTTCTGCTATGCGGGGAAGGAGCATCCGGAATTTGAGGACGGTGATCTGGTCTTTACCTACGTCTGCAACACGTTCGATGTTCCGAGGCTCGCGACGAATCCGGATATTTACTTTCCCCGCCTCGTGCGCGTGCCGATGCCGCCGCAGTGAAGGACCAGTCATCACGCCAGCTGAGCAGAAGGAGATGACGGTGTCGAGCGGGATTCGCAAGCCTGTGCTGTCGGACGAAATGCCGGGTCACGCCGGCGTGCGGCTACTCACTTTCTATTCTTCGGCGCTGCGACGCCGTGCCGATGTGACGATGTACCTGCCGCCCGGCGGGCACGACCGCTCGTTGCCGCTGATGATCCTGATGCACGGCGTGTACGGGAGCCACTGGAACTGGTGGGCGCTCGGGGATCTGCCCGTCACGGCTAACGAGATGCTGGCGTCAGGCGAAATCGGAGAGCTGGCCATCGCCATGCCCTCCGATGGGTTATGGGGCGACGGCAGCGGCTACGTGTTGCATAAGGACATGGATGCGGAATCGTGGATCATGGACGACGTGCCTGCGCGCATGCAGGAACTATTCCCGCAGGTGCGCTGCGATGGGGTGTATCTCGCAGGGTTGTCGATGGGCGGTTACGGCGCGCTGCGGCTGGGGGCGAAATTTGCGGAGCGTGTTGCCGGAATTTCCGCGCATTCAGCAGTCACGAGCCTGGAAGACCTAAGCCAGCGTGTCCAGGAGCCGATCGGAGATTATCTTGCGGCAGGCAAGCGCGATGCGGATGTTCTTTACTGGATGCGGCGCAATCGCGCGCACCTACCGCCGATTCGGTTCGATTGCGGGACGGAAGATTCGCTGTTGGCGAGTAACCGCGCTTTGCATCAGGCTTTGCTGCGGTTGAAAATCCGACATGAATACGAAGAGCACCCTGGTGGTCATGATTGGGCCTACTGGAAAAAGCATGTTCGGAGCACGCTGCGATTTGTCTCCGACCTGGCACGGGAAGCGGAACGAAAACCTAACTTTGCCGCGTGATTCCGGTCGCCGTAGCGGAGTACTTCGATCCCTGGAAGGGAATGTTTTCAAGACGTGAGGCCGGGTCGAAGTCGTGGAGTTTGGGCGTTGCGTGCAGGCCTTCATACAAAGTCGGACGCACGCCGAAGATCGAATCGATGACGAGATCGGTGAAGGCGCCCCCTGCGATACAGCACCAGTCCTCTATATAAGGAGCGTCTTCCGAGGCTTTATATGCGCCGCCTGCAAGGGGGGCCACCACATCTTCAGTGAAGTGACCCTGCCCGATAGGCCCCTGATTGCCGGCCTTGGCGACTTCGGCGAGCCAGGGTGCAATGGCTGCCGGCGGCTCGCACTTATAAAGGCCTTTCGCGCACATGGGCGGCCACGCGGCATACGCGCCAAGGCAGCTATGGTCGGGTCGGATGTTCCACGTAGCGTCCGGATCGCCGGTGGAGAGGGCGCGCATCCATTTCTTCGACTGCAGTTGCTCGTGGAAGAAATGCGCCATTTCCTGTTTTTGTCTGGCGGATAAGTCATCGCTCATGTTGTCGAGCACGGCGAGAAAGTCGTAGCAGTGGCGAACTTCATTCAACGTGCCGCCCGGCTGTCCGCAGCGCCACCAGCCCTTGCCGTCGACGTAGAGCAGGCGATTGATGCGTGCGGCGAGATCGCTGGCATCCGCGCGCAGGCGGCCCGCGTCCTGGGTTTGCCCCCGATGATCGAGAAGATCGGCGACGAACCGCATGCTGGCCACGTTGCCCGCGTTCATGCCTGCGACCTCGTGCAGGTAAGTGCTGACCACCTCAAGCAGGTTGGAGATTTCGCCGTAATCAGCAAGACCGGAGTCGCTTTTGACGAGCTTCTTCCAATAAGTCGCGTGATCGCGGAGATGATTGAGAACGGACTGGGCGCCGATGGGTTTGTCGAGCCATGCGAAATCGCCGGTGATGCGGAGATAGTTCTGCGCGCAGCGAACGATCGCCATATCGTTGACGGCGTACCAGGGACCGATGGCGTCGCCAGTGATGTAGTCAGTGGCGAGGTGTTGATGCATGTCGCGCTGGAACCAGATTTCGACCAGTTGCCGCAGCGGCTGCGGATCGAGCATGGCGAGGCTGAGGCTGGCGATGGATGTGTCCCAGGGAAAGCTGAGCGTCGGCAGCACGTGGCCACTGAGGGTCAGGTAGGTCGGCCCGTAGGCAGAATCGGGCGAACGCCTGCGTCCGGTGAGGAGTCCTTTGAATCCGTTGTGGTAGAGATTCCAGAGCGCTTCGCTGTCGGTTTTCAACTGCGGCAAGTGTCCGGAGAAATCGCTGTTGCCAGGCGTGAAGGCGGACTCTACGAGCCGTTCGAAGGTGTGCTCATTTTGCTGATCGAGACTGGCGAAGTTGGCCTGGAGGCGATCGTGGAGTGCCTCGGCATCCGCAGCCTGGCTGGCAATCGCCGCGACGAAGTGTAACTCGCGCCGCTCCCCCGGTTGCAGCGTGAGGGAATAGCGCAGCAGGGAGTTTGCGTGAAAATCCTGCGCCGGCGGATGGATGCCCTGCACACAAACGGCGGTTGAGTGTTGCGCCGCGAAAGTGATCCGGCCCGCGGATGGGGTCCACGCAACGCGGTTGTCGCCCTCGCCAGGCAGCTCGTTGAACCAGGTGCTTTCTTTGCGGATGACGGCGGAGCGCATGTCGAACTCCAGCGTGACCTGCCGGCTGGAGGAACGAGTATTGCGAATCTCGATGTTTTCGACCACGGCACGCGTGTCGGCGGGCAGAAACATGGAGGTTCGGATGTGCAGATCGGCTATCGTTTGCTCGCGAACGACGCGATGCGGGAACCACTGGTAAGTGACAAACTGTGCCGGATCGTCGGAGATCGACGCCAGCTTTCCGTCCACCATGAGTTCACAAGTCGTCAGATAGCCCGGACTCCAGGCGACATTCGGTACGCCACAGCAGGCAAAGGGAGGGAACGCGATGGCGCTGATGGCCGAGACCGACTTGACCGTCTGCGCATAGCCCCAGGCGTTCATCGCAATGGGTAGGTTGAACAGCTGCATGAATCCGTGGGTCATGCGAATGCTGGCAAGATCGGCGAGGGCGGGAATGGCCGGCAGAGATTTGGGCGCTAATGCCCACAGCGGCGAACGGCCGGAAGCGAGTGCGGCGGTGGTGGCCGATGCTTTGAGAAAATTGCGGCGATTCATGTTTCCCTTCCCATGGGAAAGCAGAAAATGTGTGATTCGCCACAAATCATAAATCAGGAATGTTCTATTGCGCCTTAATCATTCACTGCGCGAACTTCGGGCCAGTTCAAACCCGCAGCACTTCAATGCCGAGCTTTTGATAGGGAGCGATCATTTCGTCGGTTGCGCCGGTATCCGTGATGAGCGTTTTGATGGTGCTGGATTCGCAGATGCGCCAGTTCGCAACGACATTCAGCTTGGTGTGGTCGACGACCGCGATATGCCGTCGAGCGTGCCGGACCATAGTGGCATTCAGCTCCGCTTCGTCGGAACTGAAACAACTCAGGCCCCACTCCGGATCGATGCCATCAGCGCCGACGAACATGGTGTGGATAAGCATGTTTTCAAGACTGCGAATTGCAGTGGGACCGACGAGCGAGAACCAGTCGCCATGGAGATGGCCGCCGGTGACGAAGACGCTGATGTCTTTTCGTTTGGAAAGCTCCATGGCGATGTTGGCGGTGTTGGTGACGACGGTGATTTTGCTGTTGAGCGGCAGGCCGCGGATGATCTCGGCCGTTGTTGTGCCGGGCGTGATGGCAATGGTCTCTCCGGCGGTGATGAGGGCGGCGGCGGCGCGGCCGATGCGGCGCTTCTCGTTGGCCTGGCGTTCCACTTGCGCAACAAAGGAACGATCCTTCTTGAATGGCTCATAAAAAAGCGGCTCGATGGAGACAGCCCCTCCATGCGTGCGTCGCAGCAGACCCTGTTGCTCGAGCAGATCGAGATCGCGGCGGATGGTGACGACCGAAACGCGGAGCTGTTCGGCAAGGTCGTCGACGGTGACCGAGCTTGTTTCCTGCAGCGAGGTCAGGATGGTGTTGACGCGCTGCTGCTGCTTTTCCCGGCTCTGTACGATCTCGACATTTTCAACGGGTTTAGCCGGCTTCTTTCGCTTTCCACGCTTCACCACAAGTCACTCCCCGATCTGGCTGAAAGTCTGAGTTTCGCAATCGCGCTTCGTTTCCGCTCCAACTCGAACGAGATGTTTATATAAGAAAGTCGGCGTGTGCGATAGAGGGGCAAAAATGCGCGGTGCCCATTGATTGCCGTTGTCCATCTGGCTCTTTGCGGGGCGATGCGACGCCGGATTTAGCAACCATTTAGCGTGAACGCACCAAAATAGAAACAAATTATGATTGTTATAGTTGATATCGAACATTTCACCTGCTATCATCCCTCACGTTATGGAAATGCAGGACAGAGTCGTTGGGAATGAGCTGCGCGACAGCCCGTTGGTTTCGCTCGATTGGGGCGCTGGGGAGATGAGTGGCGCGCCGGTGTCGGAAAGCTTCAAGACTCTCGGCGATCTCGCGCCAATCTTCGGCGACAAAGCCGCGCAGAGGCAGCTCGAACCAGGCAGCGAAGTGTACCGCGTTCGCTGGTGGTCTCCTGTTGAGGCAGGTGCGGAGGGCGGACTGTTCTGGGGTGTGACGACGATTGCGCCGGGTAGAGTTGGCGATGAATATTTCATGACCCACGGGCACTTTCACGCGAATCGCACGCGCGCGGAGTATTACGGCACGGTCTCCGGCGAGGGCATGCTGATCGAGATGGACGCAAGGCGCAAAACCTGGGGCGAGCGGATGGCGCCGGGATCGCTGCACTATATCCGTGGGGAAAATGCGCATCGGGTTGCAAACACCGGGAGTGTTCCTCTGGTGTTTTGGGCCTGCTGGCCGAGCGACGCCGGGTACGATTACGGCACCATCGCGGAGCGTGGTTTCGGAGCGCGTCTGGTGGCGCGGGATGGAAGGCCGGCTTTTGTCGCTGCAGAGTGAGACGGTGCGGTTCGATTCGGGCCTGGACATTCGGCTCCGCGCCGATGGTTTGATTTTCGATTACGGCGATGATGTTTTTGGACCCGAACCGGAGATGCGCCGACTGGACGACATCCGGAAAAGCCTGCGCGATCCGCATTGCAGTGGTCCCGATCCCGTGTACGGAATCGTGATGGACGTCGGCAAGTCGAAAGACATGGCCGAGTTGAAGCGGCGGTTTTTGCTGTTTGGCGCCGTCGCGTATGCCAGCGGAAAGCTAGGTGAAGAGCCGGTACGGAGCCAGGGACACGTGCATGCCGTGGCACCGCATTGCGGCTGGTCGACGCCGGAGCTGTTCGAGATTTGGGAAGGCCATGCCGTCATTTACGCGCAGGAATCGGTTGAGGACGATCCGGGGCGCTGCGTCGCGATTGAGGCCGGTCCTGGCGATCATGTGGTGGTGCCGCCAGGCTGGGGGCACTGCGTGATCAACGCGCGTGAGCGCGAACGCCTGGTGTTCGGCGCCTTGTGCGAGCGGCAATATGGGTTTGTTTACGACGGCGTGCGTGCGCATGGCGGGCTGGCGTGGTTTCCGCTGCTGAGCGAGGGCCGGATTGAATGGCAGGCGAACGCTCGCTATGCTGCGTCGAAACTCGAGGCGCGTGGCGCACGGGAATATCCGGAACTCGGAGTCGAGGCTGGTGTGCCGATTTATCGTCAGTTCGAAACGGATCCGGAACGTCTGCAGTGGGTTTCGGAGCCGGCTCGCGTTGCTTCACTATGGAAAACTCTGGAGCCATAAACCCGTATGAAGCCGATGGATCGACGCACGTTTTTGGCCGCCAGCACGGCGGCCGCTTTGATGAGCGCTGTCGCTTCCCCTGAGTCGCGCGAGCGAGAGGAGCGGGAAGAGCCGACCGGCATGGCTGCCGGGGCGGCGGACGGCTTCAACTCTGTCGTTGACTTTCGTTATGCGCCGGAGGATTTTCAGTCGACGATCTGTTTTCCGGACGATCCAGTGAAGACGGTGCTGGGAAAATACGGCGACCTGCGCTACGACTTTCCGCGCGATCAGTTTGCGGCGATCAATCAATTTGGAACGATTGTCGAGTTCACGCTGGCCGGTATGCGGCGCGATAGCTGGGCAGGCCAGAAGATGGAGAATCCCGGCGTGCCGATTGTTCATACCGTGAAGGAGCGGCCGAGCGCGGCGGTGGAGCTGGTGACATTTGCCACGCGCCATGCGGACGAGGGGCGCGTGGATAACGTGCTCCTGGAGATTCGCGCGCGCAGAGAAGACGTGGTTGCGATTCCCCTGGTGCGCATTCGCTCGTGCAGCAAATACCAGCTCGAGCCAAAAAATGGCCGGACTACGACCGTTCTGCGGGATGGGAGTTCCCGGCCGTGGATGGTTTGCATCCCCCAGGACAACACGGCGCATGATATTTCCTGGCTACCCGAAGAAGGCGGCTATCGTTTAACGCTCGAGCATGGCACGGCGACGAGCAGTCGTCCGCTCCGTTATTTGTTCCGGATGCCGCAGGAAGAGGCCGGGCAGCTCGATGCGTCGATTACTCCGGACGCACTGCTGGAAGAAGCACGCGCATGGTGGCGGGACTGGCACGCCTTCCATGCGCCGGTTGCGTGGTCCATTCCTGGGAAGCAGGGGGATTTTCTCACCGCATGTGCGCGCAACATTCAGCAGGCGCGCGAGGTAAAGGATGGCAAGCTGGTCTTCGAAGTAGGACCGACGGTGTACCGCGGACTGTGGATCGTCGACGGCAACTTCATCCTGGAGGCGGCACGCTATCTCGGGTTCGACGAAGCAGCGGATCAGGGGCTGCTTTCCGAGTGGAAGCAGCAGGTGTCGACGGGACAGATCATCGCGTCGGGCGGCAAGGAGCACTGGAAGGACACGGCAATTGCGATCTTCACGCTGGTGCGCGCCTGCGAACTCAATCAGAACTGGGATCTGCTGCGGCGAATGGCGCCCAACGTCGGGCATGCGGTCGAGTTTTTGATCCAGCTTCGCGATGATGCGAAGAAAGGGGATTCGCCGAACGGCCGCTATGGTTTGCTGGCGCCGGGTTTTCCCGATGGCGGCATCGCCGGCGTGCGCTACGACTTTACGAACACGCTGTGGGCTCTGGCTGGACTGCGCGCGATTGCGGCGGCGAACGAAAAGCTACAACTGCCGGAGCTGGCGCGTGCTGCCGGCTTCTACCGGGAATTGCGATCGGCCTTCGATGCGGCCGCACGGAAAGAGATGGTCGACGATCCGCGCGGTTTTCGTTATTTGCCGATGCTGATGCGGGGAGATCCTGAGTTGAGCCAGGATGCGTGGGATCGCCCGCGGCCGCAGAGCGCACAGTGGGCACTCTCGCACGCCATTTTTCCAGGAGATATTTTTCCCAAAGACGATCCCGTGGTTCGTGGGCACATCGCGCTGATGCAGGCGTGCACGCAGGAGGATATCCCTGCCGAGACGGGTTGGCTGCGTCACGAGGCGGTGTGGAATTACAACGCCGCCTTTGTTGCCGAGGTGTACTTGTGGGCCGGTTTGCGCGCGTGGGCCCACCGCACCTTTACCGGATTTCTGAACCATGCTTCGCCGTTGCGCGCATGGCGCGAGGAGCAGCCGCTGCAGAAGGCGCTGATTGGCGACAATTGGGGCGACATGCCGCATAACTGGGCGAGCGCGGAATGCATTCGCTATCTGCGGCACATGCTGGTGCTGGAAGATGGACAGAAGTTGCGCCTGCTCGATGGTGTCCTGCCGTCGGATTTGCGCGAGCGGCTGCCGTTTTCCCTCGCAGGCTCTCCGACGCGCTTCGGTCGCGTTTCGCTTACGGCAGAACCGTGGGGTCGGCGCGGGTGGAAGGTCTACTGCACGCGCGAAGGCAGCGTCCCGCCGCCGGACGCGGTCGAACTGCCGGAGAAACTCGATATGGGAGCGGTGATGGTTCGCGTCGATGGCGCGGCGAAGAGCCGATCTGCCGAGGGCAGGATGAGCCTCGATCCGGCTGCGAGCGCCTGGACGGCATACTGGGGCAGTTAGTTGCCGGACGCAACGCGCACGCGCGCCTGGATGGTTCCGTATTCACGGCCGCCGGTCGGTCGAGTTGGCCGGATGGTGTACGGACCCACAGCGGCGGGAACGATGAACGTCTCCGCATAATGCACGACGAAGGGTTCGAAAGCCTGCGATGGGCTTTCGACTACGACTTCGTCACCTTCAATCAGATTGAGAACGTGGACGGTACCTTCCGTATCGTGAGGCACGGTTCCGGTGAACCAGTGGCGGCGCGTCTCAATGAATTCCAACTCGTGCAGGCCAGTGCGTTCCTCGCGCCAGCCCTCGCCGGAAGCGATCGGCTCGACGCGATTGATGAGCGAGCGGCGGACCCAATCCGTCGTGCGATCCCACTGAATATTGGCTTCGCCGTGCGCCAGATGGATGGGACGAGGACTGCCGTTCAGGCCAACTCTTCCCCAGTCCCATAGCTTGAACGTGAAGATATAAGGCGTGGCGCTGATCTCGAGAACCATGCTGCCTTTGCCGGAGCAGTGCACGGTTCCAGCGGGAATCAGAAAATGGTCATGTTTGCGCGCCGGGAATTGGTTGACATATTTTTCGGCGGGAAAATCGAAGTCTTCTTCCTGGCCGCGATGAAGGTCATGCAACATGGCGGACCGGTCGATCCCTTCTTTCAGACCGAGGTAGACACACGCGCCTTCCTCCGCGTCGAGGAGGTAGTAGCTTTCGTCCTGGGTGTAGTCCATCCCAAAATGCTCGCGAATATACGAAGTAAGCGGATGAACCTGCAGCGACAAGTTGCCGCCGCCGACGGTATCGAGAAAATCGAAACGAATAGGAAACTCCGCACCGAAGCGTCCAACGACGTCGTGTCCGAGAAGTTCTTTTGGATGAGCCAGAACGAGGTTGATGGAGGGAATCTCCACGCGCTGATCGCCGAAGGCCAGTAGCAGGCTGTTTTCTTCGGGAACGCAGTCGAAGCACCAGGCATGATTGGGAGCGCCATCGGCGGGGAGCCCGCAAACGCGTTCCATCCAGTGTCCGCCCCATGGACCGGGATCGAAGAAGGGAACAACGCGGAATGGGCGCAGCACGAGAGTGCGCAGGCTGCGGCGAAAGATATCGCCATCGATAGCCTTGGGCTGGTTCGGCACGTTTGTATCCAGCAGCACATCGATGTTGTCGAACAGCCGCATCTTGAGGCGGTCTGCCGAGCGCCAGTCGACGAAAAAGGAGCGCTTGTATTTCAGCGCTGGGGTTTCATTGCGGTTATCGGCGCCGAAGTTGCCAATTTCGTTGCGGCGCTGGCGCATCTGAATTTCCCAGCGTGCCAGGTCCGCATAGACGAGCAGAGCCGGGGACGGACATACGAGGGAAGCTCCGGTTCCGATAATGACTACATGCTCGTCGCTCGCTATGACGCATTGCTTCTGGGCTGCGGCGAGTTTCTCCGGATCGAAAAAGTCGACAATCTCCAATTCGTTCATGCGACCGAAAACTGGGTCATCGCCCAGCAGAGGTTCGAGCATCGCATCGATGGCTTGCGGAGGGCGCAGCAGCATCTCCGTGTTTAGAAATGTTGCGTCGGGGAACACGAGCCGGAGGGCTTGCTCGATTTCCTGAAGATTGATGCCTGGGTAGCACTCCACCATCAGCGCGCCACGCGACCCAACTTTGCTGCGCAGATGTACGCCGATCGCGCTCCAGCCGGTGATGCATTCGTCACTGGTGCCTGCGGCAAGCGATGGGAATCTATCGTACAAAGCCATTCTCCTGCTGAAAGAGCGGAACTACGCCCAGCAGCGCTGCGTCGTTGCCGAGTTGAGCCGCGCGAATGCGGACTTTGCCCCACGGCGTCCAGGCATAGCACTTAACGTAGTCCTGAATCGAAGGGATCACGACGTCGGCATTCTTCATGACGCCGCCGCCGTAGAGCAGCACGTCAGGATCGAATGCATGGATGGCCGCTACGGCTGCTGCTCCCCAGACATTCAGACAATGATGTTGAATCTCTGTTGCGACGGAATCGCCGGCCGCTGCGCAGGCGAAAAGACTTTTGAAATTGATCTCGCATGCGGCGAGTTTGCTGGCAGCAAACCCTGGCCACTCGGAGCAGACGATGGGGAGGGCCCACCCTGATGCCTCTGACTCCGCGCATCCCAGTCCGCCGCAGGTGCAGCGCCGCCCATTGATCCTGACCGGAACGTGACCGCCCAGAACGCCGGCCTGCCCATGCTTGCCCTGGAGCGGCCTGCCGTTCATCATGGCGACGCCGCCAATGCCGGTGCCCAGGGTGAACAGCACCGCATCGGTTTCGCCTTGCGCAGCGCCGGCAGAACACTCGCCGAGGAGAGCGAGACGCGCGTCGTTTTCGAGACGAAGAGGCAACTGAAGCCGGTCCCGCGCCCACGCGGACAGATCGACATCGACGGCATCGACAAATTTGCCATTGGTCGACGAGACACGCGTGTTGGGCGCATCTACTAATCCGCAGAAGCCAAATCCAATCCCGTCGACCGATCCGTGCGCGAGCAATCGGCGGAGGGCGGACTCAATTTCCGGAAGGATCGAATCGAGAGAAACGCCATCGCGGACGGCGACCCGCTCACGGGCGAGAATGGTCCTGTCGTCCACGAGGGCGCACTCGGCATGACTTCCTCCCAGATCGACGGCCAGTAATCTCATCACAGACCTTTCGGAAGGGCTGGCCTGTTCGGAAGCAAAGCAGCTTGAAACGTCCGCATCGTAAGTACCCTTTTATCCACACGAATCATACCAGAATGTTCGTTTACTCGTAAAAGGAACAATTTATGTGATCGAAACAGGCTACATCGTCCACCGTTAGAGGGCTGGATCCGCAAGAGCGGTGTGTGAAAAGGGCGGATCAGGCTTCCCATTCGTGTTGAATCTGCTCCAGCGTTTTGCCCTTCGTCTCGGGAACCATTCTCCAGATGAAGGCGAACGTAGCCACGGAGAGAATGGCATAAATGCCGAAGGTGCCGGAGACGCCCAGCCAGCGAATGAGCGAGAGAAATGTCAGCGTCACCACCAGGGTGCTCGTCCATAAGGTGGAGGTTGCCATCGAAGCAGCTCGTCCGCGAATCTTGGTTGGGAAAATTTCTGAGATCACTACCCACGGGATTGGCCCCATGGCGAAAGCAAAGAAGCCGGTGTAGCCAAGGATGCAGGCAAGGATGAGATAGGGCGAGATTCCGGCGATGTGGTAGGCCAGCACGAAAAGCATGAGGGACACGGCCATTCCTGCTGAGGCGGTGAGGAGCATCGCGCGCCGGCCCCAGCGGTCGAGGCAATAGAGAGCAATCAAAGTGCTCACCAGGTTTGTGCCGCCGATGACCACGTTGGCCATCAGCGCAGTGCCGGTGGTTTGTCCGTGCACATGCTCGCTGATGAGGATCGATCCGTAGTAGAGGACGGTATTGATGCCGGTAATCTGGCAAAAAATGGCGAGCAGCAGAGCGATGGTGAGGGGACGGCGCATGGCGTGGGAAAAAACTTCGCTCCATGAGCCTTCTTCGCCGGATGCTGCGGCTTCAATTGCGGCTGTTTCGGCACCTGCCTGTGCTGCGCCATAGATGCGAACCAGCACCTGCAGTCCTCGCTGTCGCTGACCGCTGCTGATGAGCCAGCGCGGGCTTTCCGGGATGAAGAGCAGCCCAAAGAAAAACGCGATTGCGGGGATGGCAGCGACCCCAAGCATCCATCGCCAGCTTGATTCGCCCAGGCCGGCGAGTGCCCAGCTGACGAGGTAAGCCACGAGGATGCCCACCACAATCGCCAGCTGATTCATGGAGACGAGGCGACCGCGATTGCGCGATGGCGCCACTTCGGCGATATAGACGGGAGTGAGGACGGAGGAGAGCCCGATGGCGAGGCCCGCGGCGAGGCGCGCGACAGAAAATACGGTGAGCGAATTCGCCAGAGCCGCTCCGACGGTCGAGACGGCAAAAAGAATCGCAGCCAGCAGCAGGGATTTACGACGTCCGAATCGGTCTCCGATGAGGCTGGCGCCGGCGGCTCCTAAAAGGCATCCGAGAAGCAGCGCGCTGGCGGCAATCTCGGTCTGAAAGGTCGTCAGATGAAATTGCCGCTGCAGGAACAGTAGCACGCCGTTGATCACGGCGGTGTCGAAGCCGAACAAAAAGCCTGAGATGGCAGCGACGGCTGCGAGAAAAACAACGTAGACCGGGGAACGGCTAGTGGCCCCTTCCTCCGACAGGCCGACTACCGGCGAAACATGCATACCTGACTTACCATCCTGTCACCGAAGATCGGAGAGTCAATCCATGTGGTATTCAAACTTAAGGAACGAGCAAGATATCACGCAGATATTTCGATTGGCAAGAAAACGATCATGTTGGCCGTTCTTTTCCGCGATAAAAGAACCGAGCGCTCGTTGATCAAAGCGGTTTCAATCAATGGGAACTTGACATCGCTTCGCTGCGCCACGTATACGGGTTCTTCGCTCTCCGCCCCGGACGTGTCCCACCCGTCGACACAAATCGAAATTGTCGCAGACGACGGCAACCTGTGTGGAGAGGGTCCGCTGTGGGATGACCGCGAGGGCTCTCTCTATTGGACCGACATTACCGGTCGCTCGTTCTACCGTTATCGGTGGCACGAGAAACGTCATGAAATTCTGAACAGTGGATTTCAGGTAGGCGGATTCTGCCAGCAACGGGATGGTGGATTCCTCGTCACCAACGACGAAGGATTCTGGTCATGGCGTCCCGGCGATGCGCCCGTTCTGCTTGGTGCTGAGGCCGATGGCGAGAAATGCGTGCTGAACGACTGCGCTGCCGATCCGGAAGGCAGGTCCTACTCCGGTTCGTGGCATCTGGATGAGCAGGGTCGCTGTGCTCCCAGCTTTCTGTTTCGTATCGATACGGACGGCACCGTACACATCGCCGACGAGGGAATTTGCTTTTCAAACGGCGTCGCTTTGGCGCCCGAGCGCTCGACGCTTTATTTTGCTGACACCGTGGCCCGATGCATCTACGCCTACGCTTGGTGTAGCCGAGACGGTGCACTCAGCAATCGACGGGTTTTCGCAAGGATCGATCGCGACGACGGCATTCCCGATGGCCTCGCCGTCGATGCCGAGGGGTTCCTCTGGTGTGCGCACTGGTTCGGTGGTTGCCTCACGCGCTACGATGCGGACGGAAAACGGGAGCGCCGCGTTAGCTGCCCGGCCAGCCAGACATCGGCATTGACCTTTGGCGGACCGGATCTGGACGAGATTTATGTCACCTCCGCCGCACAAAGCAACGCACTCGTGCTGGCGCCGGCCGGTTATGATCCGGCCGCTGTCTTTGTGGGCGGACCTTTATATCGTCTTCGTCTCGGAATTCAGGGACGGTTGAAATACCGCTCCCATGTCGCTGTGCCGCTCCCCACTGATGTTACGGACAGAATGGCAACGAATCGATGAAAGAGACCTGGCGTTGGTTTGGCCCTGAAGATCCAGTCCCGCTGCACTATGCCGCACAGGCTGGAGCCACCGGCATTGTGTCGGCTCTTCACCATCTTTATCGCGGCGAGGCCTGGCCTACGGAGGAAGTCATCCGTCGCCGCGATGCAATCAGAGCAGCGGGCCTCGAGTGGTCGGTGGTCGAAAGCATTCCCATGCATAACTCCATCAAGCTTCGTTCCGGTCCGTTTCGGCAATATGTTGACGCGTGGATCGACACGATGGCGGTGATCGCCCAGGCTGGGGTCAAAATCATCTGCTACAACTTCATGCCGGTTGTGGATTGGGTGCGGACCGATATAGCGTGGCAGCTTCCGTCGACGGGATACGCTGTCCGCTTCGACGCGGTCGACTTCGCGGCGTACGATCTGTTCGTTCTACAGCGTCGAAACGGAGTGGCAGATTATTCAGCGGACCGTTTCGACGCAGCGCGCCGGCGATTCGAGAAGATGTCAGCGGATACTGTTACCCGTTTGGAGCGTACGCTGATCGCCGGACTTTCCGCCTCCGAGTCGTCCTACGATCGCGAATCGATGCGAGCGGCGATTGCCGCATACGACGGAATGACCGCGCAGGATCTGCGATCGAATCTTGTTGCGTTTCTCCGGGATGTTCTTCCAGCGGCAGAGGAACTTGGCCTCTCGTTGGCCATTCATCCTGATGACCCACCGTTTTCGTTGTACGGGCTGCCACGGGTGGTATCAACGGGCGAAGATCTTCGGCAGATCCTGGCAGGGTACGATTCCAATGCGAATGGGCTCACCTTCTGCGTAGGGTCGCTGGGCGCGCGGGAAGACAATGACCTGGCGGCGATGGCGCGCGCGTGCGCCTCGCGCATTCACTTCCTGCACCTTCGCCAGGTGCGCCGGGAGGCCGACGGTTCGTTCCACGAATCCGAACACCTTTCAGGAAGCTCCGACATGCTTGGAATCCTTCGTATCATGCTGGGAGAGGAGTCGCGGCGCCGATCGCTGGGCCGCGCCGACTGGGAGATTCCCATGCGCCCCGATCACGGCCACCTTCTCGGAGACGACGTAAAGAAACCAGGCAATGCCGGATACTCCTTCGTCGGACGACTCAAGGGTCTGGCAGAGCTGCGTGGAGCGATCCGCGGACTGCAATACGCATTGCCAGAACTCGGCGTAACGGTAGAGCCTCGAGGGAACGCACATGGGTGAGTTCGACGGAAAAGCTGCGATTGTTACTGGGACCACGGGGATCGGGCGCGCTATCGCCTTGCGCCTTGCGGACGGTGGAGCGCGCGTCGTCGCGTGCGGCATCGACGAGCAGGCAAATCAGGAATTGTCGTCCATGGCCGCACAAAGGCAAATCCAGCTGTGTGTGGAGCAGTGCGATGTAGCCGATCCTGCATGCGTGCGCCGTGTGGTCGACTCAGCCACTGCCCGACTCGGCGGAATCGATATCCTGGTCAATGCGGCTGCGATTCATCCCTTCGGGAACGTGCTGGAGACGGATGTCGAGACCTGGAACCGCTGTATGGCGGTGAATGTCACCAGCGTCTTCCTGCTCGTTCGCGCGGTAATTCCGGAGATGAAGAAGCGAGGCGGAGGTTCCATCGTGAACCTCGCATCGGTTCAGGGGTACGCCTGCCAGCCGGGCGTAGTAGCCTATGCGGCCTCTAAGGGAGCGATTCACAGCCTCACCCGCGCGCTTGCGCTCGATCATGCCGCAGACGGTATCCGCGTGAACTCCATCAGCCCTGGCTCCGTCGCGACGCCGATGTTGGCCCGATCGGCGCAACATTTTTCACCTGACAGTCCGGTTGAGGAAGCATTCGCACGCTTCGGAGCGGCGCACCCAATGGGTCGCATCGGAACGCCGGAGGAAGTGGCGGAGCTGGCCGCCTTCATCGCTTCGGAGAGGGCGGGATTCTGTACCGGGAGCGATTTCGTGGCGGACGGAGGGCTGCTGGCCGGCATCGCTGTGCGCTGAACCGAAGTGTCCTCAGTTTTGCAGGCTTGCGGTTGCGCGGTGTGCTCCACGCTGAAAGACCAGCGCAGCGGCTCCTCGAAGGCGGGCAATTTCCCCCGCGTGGGTGGGCCGAATTACGGGTGAGCTGCCTGCCAAAGTGAGGTCGCTCACTTCTTTTTCAATGACAGGGCCGAACCGATGCCACGCCGAAGTGATGTCGCCGGCGATGAGGATCGTGCTGGGAGACAGACCTGCGATGATCATGCGCAGTCCACGACCGATGCCCTGCGCCTGCATGGTGAGAGCCTGCGCGGCGGCCGCATCGCCTTCCTCGGCCAGATTGAGAAGCTCCTGAAAGGTAACGAGCGGGCCCCTTGGGTGAAGTTCCCGGTAGTAGCGCAGGGCGGCGCGGCAGGAACCAAAAGTTTCCCAGCATCCTTTTTTGCCGCACCCGCAGCGAGGGCCATTGGGATCGAGAGGCACATGGCCGAACTCGCCGGCCATCCCATTGTGTCCGGAAACCAGCTGGCCATTTGTGAGTACGCAGGTGCCAATGCCTTCGGCGACGGCAACGAGCACTGCGTCACGGATTCCATCCATGCGCGCGAACGTCAACTCGGCCAACAGGCAAGCGGTGGCATCATTCTCCATCGTCACCGCCAGCCCCATTTTGGTTTCGACTATCTTTCTGATGTCGAAATCGGGCCACTTCAGATTGGGCGCAAAAATCAATCGATGGGTTACGGGGTTGATTCTTCCTGGCAGGCTGATGCCGACCCCTTCAATCGACTTGAGAGGAGCCGAGCGGTGGATGCGCTGCATGTTGTCGATGATGAGTCCAATGGAAGCTGCTGGATCGGATGTAAGCGGAACCGGCCAACGGGAAATGAGTCGTCCGTTCAAATCGACGAGAGCGACGTTGGCCTGTCGGGGGTGAATATCTACGGCAATCGCCACGAGATCTTCGTTCAAGCCGATCAGGGTGGGTCGGCGACCCCGCGGCAACGAGCCCATCGCGCCTTCCCGAACCCAGTTTTCCTTAATGAGCTGTTCCACGATTTGCGAGATCGTGCTTCGTCCAAGACCGGAACGCCTGGCCAGGTCAGCACGCGAGATCGGCTGGCTGGCTCGAATCAATTCAAGAACGATATCCCTGTTGATCAGTCGCGCAGTCTCGCTTGATGCGAGCTGCATTTCCGCCAAATCGATGTGCCTTATACCGTTTCTACTGTCCCGCAATTTCCTGGAAACCTCTTCGGCGGCGCGGCGAACCGGTCCAAAACCAATAGCCAGCCTGGCGTCTTTCAGAAAGAAGGAAGCATACCACCAGCCAGGGTTTTCCACGAGAGGAAAGGGACGGTTATGCGGCAGACTTCCAGATGGCGTAATTTTGGGCGATACTTAGCGGCATGCTGTCGCGCCGCATCCTTTCGCCAGCGTCGATCTCGCGTTCACGGCGGGAGTTTCTGCAGGGCGGGTTGGGGCTGATCTCGGCTTCGTCGATGAGCGGATTCGGGTTGCCGATGAGCCGGCGGCTCGTGGCACCTTCGCCCAAGACAATTTTGGTGACCTTCGGTGGTGGAGCGCGGGACAGCGAGACCTTTGCCCAGGAAGGACAGCACAACATCCCACACCTGCTGGGAGAACTGTTGCCGCAGGGCACGTTCTTCAGCCAGGTCGTGAACGCGGGAATTCTGGGCCATTATGTGGCAACAGCGAGCATTATCACCGGCACCTGGGAACGCTTCGACAACTTCATTGCGGCGCCGCCGCCCAATCCCACTCTGTTTGAATATTTCCGCAAAGGGCTGCGGAGGCCTTCGACCGACGCATGGGTGATCGCTCCGAGCAACGGGTTTCAGCGAATCGGCAGCAGCAGCAGCGCGGCGTTCGGCCCGAACTTTGGAGCCGGGGTAATACTGCCCAAGCGGTTATTGAGCGCTGCGCTGCACGATGGGCGACACGACTCCGACAGTCTGGCTCACCTGCTGCAGGATAACTACGAAATGCCGGTGTATCAGCCGGCCGAATCGGAGCAGGACCGCGAACTTCACCTGAACATGCTGGAATCGACACTGAGCGTCTCAGTCGCTGATTTTGTCCGTCATGCGCAGACGCTGGACAGCGCCGATGAGCTTTCCATTTTTATTACCGGGCAGTTGATGCGCCAGCATGCACCCTCATTGCTGATGCTGACGCTGCACGACATGGATATAGCGCATGCGGGAGCGTACTCACTCTACGTCGATGCGATCCAGCGAGCGGACCGGCTTTGCGCGGAACTCTGGAACATGATCCAGACGAATCCGGAATACAAGGACCGCACGACCCTATATATTCTTCCGGATTTCGGACGGGACTCGGACGAAGATCCGGCGGGGAATGGATTTCAGCACCACCGGACCGGCGGCGCGCTGGCTCGCACCACGTGGCTGCTGGCGCTTGGACCGCACATCCGCCAGAACGCAGTAGTGGAGCGGCCCATTCAGTCGATCGATCTGGTTCCAACTATCGGATGCCACCTCGGATTTTCGACGACGTCGCCCGGGCGCTGCATTGGTGAACTGCTGTGACTCCGGATCGGCTGCGCGCGGATGACTTCGCCCCCTACCCGGCCGCTGGCCGCGGCTTTGCGGTTGACCATCTGGAGATGTTGCGGCGTCTTCCAATGGCGATTTGCCCTTCGTTTCTGCAGCAGATTCTTGTACTGGACACGAGTTTTCCGGCGGAGGTGTCGTCGCTGCAACGGCAATGCGATGCGATCGAGCATCTCGAGCAAGGGAAATTTGCGGCTCTCGTTTCACCCTTCCAGCATCTATCCATCCCTGCCCATCTGGAGGAGTCGGACTGGGTGCAGTCGCCGGCAAAGTTTATTACGGACCTGACCGCGTACCTATGGTCCAGCAGCCAGATCGATGCGTTTCGCTCTGCGGCGCAGAAACTCTTCGCGGCGATCCAGGATTCGACCCTGTATCCGCATCGCCTCACGATGGTGGTGTTCGGCCGCGATGCGAGGACTACAGGAACGCCCTTGCTGACAAAGCTGAGGCCACGCGGGGTGCTGCTGACGGCCCTGCAAACACAGGATATGCCGGGACAGATATTCGAGGTTTTTAGCCGGCATGCAAAGGAGTCTCAGGAACCTTTTGCGCATTGGTATGTCGACGGCGGCGAGCCATGGACACAGGAATTCGGAAAGGTACCTGGTGCGGTCAGCATCAGCTATCCCGCGCTCGATGATTTGCGGAAGCGCACCCTGGCCAAAATGGAGGAAGTGACGACGGGGGGAAGCGGTGGCGCGGAATTGATGCGGGCGCGTTTGACCAGCATGAACGCGAAAGATCTGGACGCCGGTTCGGTGACCGAGGATCCTGTTCTGGCGAGGTTCTACACCGAGCTGTTCACGGAAAGCTCGGGACCGCAGTTGTTTAGTACGAGCTTTGTGCAATGGACCGGACGTGAACTGGCGCGCCGTGCACAGCCGCGGACCCTCCTGTTGCGTTATGCGCCGCGCCGGCGTTATCAGCCGTTCAATGAGATGTTGCGGACGGCGGATCCTGAAGGCGTGGATCCGGAAGGTTCGCTGCGCGATGCGGAGATGGGAGCGTATTACACCTGGATCGAGATGAGTCGGATCGCGTCATCGGGAAAGAACACATTCATTGCGTGGGTGGAGGGCACCTCGCAGGCGATCCTGGCGGGCAGCAGCGCTCCTGGTGGAACCCAATGCGATACAGCATTGCGGTTGAAAGACGCGCTCGACGCTTTCGGTTAGCGGCTGAAGCTGTCGCCCCGATCGCAGCCTTCACGTCACAGAAGGTCGGCGTCTAGCGGAACACCACGTTCAGCAAAATACAGACAGCGCTCACGAGCAAAGCCCAAAGCAGGGTCGGTCGAGTGATCGAGAAGGGGAGGCGGCGCGCAGGCTGCGGCTGCTGCAACCCTGCGGATACAGGCTTAGGGAGCACTCCGAAAATCAAGACGGCAGCGGCTGTGATGATGAAGCTGAGGATTGCGGCGTAGAAGTCCGCGCTCATGCGGCTGCCATAGCGGAGTATTCCCGCGTAGACGAGTGCCTGATGTGTCCCGGCGGCAGCCAGCCCGGTGAGCAATCCCATCAGGCCGCCGCCGGCAGCGCGATAGGGAACCACGGCTGCCAGCGCTACCAGGGCAAAGAGAGGCGCATTGAAAGTGGCGAGGATCATCTGGATGTACTCCATCAGGCTTTGATAATGGAGTGCTGAGTACGCGGCGCCTATGGAGACCACCACGGCGAGCATGGTGGTGGTTCTGCCCATCCAGAAGTAGTGCCGGTCCGAGGCGCGTGGGCGGATCCAGATCTGGTAAACGCCCTGCACCCATGCGGAGCTGAAGCCAGCGACATTGTTAGCGAAGGTGGAGATGAGGCTGGCGGCCAGTCCCATGAGGCCCACGACCGCCCATGAGGGGCGGAAGTAGTGGAGCATCAGCGAAGGCAGCGTGGTATTCCAGTTCGTCATGGGATGGCTGCCCAAAACCAGCGGAGCAGCAATTCCCGGCAGCACGATGAGGACGGCGAAGACAATCTTGGCCGCGGCGATAGACAGGGGAACGAAAGGCACATCGGCTGAACGGCGCACAGCGAGAGCACGCTGCATCTGCACAAAATCGGTACTCCAGAATCCGAAACTGAGCACGAGTCCGAGGCCAAATATGACGCCGACCTGATCCATGGTGGAGCCCGGCGCGAAGAAGGGAAGAACGCGCCATGCGTGCAGCCGGGCGGGCGGGATACGCTCTATGAGCGGACCGAATCCACCGAAGCCGCGCACAAGCAGAAAGAAGAGTGGAACAACCGCAGCGAGCACCACGCCAAAGTGCAGAAGCTCGGTATAAATCGTGGCGCGCAAGCCGCCGATCCAGGTATAGAAAAGCACGACTACGGCAGTGATGAGCACTCCTGTGCCAAAGTTCCAGCCCAGGAACGCCGTCAAGGTCTGGGCTACGGCACAAAGGCAAACACCCGCCAGCAGCAGCATCATGGCAGCCATGCAAAGAGCAACAACGGAGCGCGTTGTGCCGCCATAATAGTGGGCGATAAAGTCGAGGATCGTCAGGTAGCGTCCACGGGCATAGGCGGGAAGCAGCCAGAATGCACTTACCACTAACGCGGGTACGGCTCCGATCCAATAGAAGTGGCAGGCGAGCACGCCATACTGAGCCCCCAATGCCATCATGGCGATGACGTCGAGCGAGCCGCAGTTGGCGGCGATGCACGCAGCGATGCAAATCCAGAGAGGAAGCGATCGGCTCGCATTCAGAAACTGATTGGAGTCTTCGCGTTTGCGCGCAGCCAGGACACCCAGGGCGAGCAACCCGGCCAGATAAGCTGCCGCGAGAAAATAGTCGAATCCGTTCCAGACCATAGCGTTGGGGCATCGATCCGGCTGCGCGCAGCAAGGGCTGCGCGGCAGTGTGAATGAAAATAAGAAGCAGAGGATCAGCCAGAAAAGATTGTATGCGAGGGCGCGATTCTAATTTTCAGGAGGGCCGCGGTGCGGCCCTCCGTCCCCGCTGCTAAAACTTCTGCATCGTTACACGAACCACCGAGAGCTTGCCGTAAAAACTGAGGCCGCGGTCGGTTTCATCACCATTCCACAAGCGAAGCGGTTTCCATTCGCCGTTTTCATACGTGCCCTGCTCGGCGGTGACAATCTGGCTGCGAATCCACGGCAGCTTGCCCGGTAAATGGAAGACGACGCTTGCAGCGACACCGGTGACGAGGAACTCATCCGGCCCAAGCTGAGCAATGATTGCGGCGCCATGGGCGTCTTTGGTACCCGGGGCACGGCGACCATCGGGTTGGGGAAAGCCGAAGGAGACGGTCGCCTGCCAGGCGCCGAAGTCGACTTCCTGTGACGTGCGGCCAGGTTCCTCGACCGCGGTTTTCAAATGTCCGTCGAATTCGAGTTGCGCAATCTCGTGATCCATAGGGGAGATCAGTGCAAAGTTTCTGGCGTGCGCGGTCCACGTCTCATCCCCAAGAATGTTCCATCCAGTCTGATCCACGCCAAAGGGCGAGAACCCAATCGCGCCGCGGTCGAGAGCATAGAAGAAGAATTTGCCGAAGCTGTCGCTGCGGCCGGTCTCGGGAATCCAGAGGGGGTTGTCGGGACGCCGATAGACATCCATCGTCTCGCGATAGAACTGAGAATCGTCGGCATAGATATCCGGACCAATCATGTCGATGGAGGGAGCAAGCTTTCTCCACAAGCCCACCAGTTTCTGTACCGCTCCGCCACTGGGATAGCCGATTCCCGGCTGATCGATTTGACGCTGCGGCAGCTCTGCAGCTGGGTAATCGAGCCAGACATTGATGTAGTAAGGGATTGCGAATTCGTGCTTGCCGGCAGCGGCGATTTCGTTGATGTACTTTGCCTGGTAGTACGCCTGGAAGGTTTCGTCGGCTTCGCCGCCGAAAACCTGTTGCCATGCGCCCGGTTGTTTGCCGGTCGCCTGCAGCAAATCTGCGGGAACCTGCGCGGCAAAAAGCCGGTTGGCGTCGGGAGAGAAGTCGCGCACGCTTCCGACATTGCCCGATTCGTTTTCCACCTGGATGAGAAGGACGGTGTGCTGATCGTCGTCGATTTGCTTCAGGTGGCGCATCAGTGCGGTGAAGGCTGCCTTGTCGGCGTTCAAAGTGTTCTGGGAAATCGGAGAGAGCACATCGATAGGCTGCCCATCGGGGCGAATGACGCGTGGAAACCGCGCCGTATCGGTTTTGACCCAGGCCGGAACGTAGTGCATGTTGCCGTTCTTCCATGTTCCGAACCACAACAGAACGACATGCAGGTTGTGCGAGCGTGCTCCATTAATCACTGCGTCGACGTTGGAGAAATCAAACTTG
Source organism: Acidobacteriaceae bacterium (assembly GCA_036272255.1). Taxonomy (GTDB): domain Bacteria; phylum Acidobacteriota; class Terriglobia; order Terriglobales; family Acidobacteriaceae; genus Palsa-343. The sequence goes on from DATAZC010000125.1 coordinate 69,221, forward strand.
CCTGGCTCTCGCTCGAGCTGCTCCCAATAGACGGGAGCCTCAACGGTGTTGGCGTGCAAAGCGGCCATGGATTCCCACACCTGTGGCAGTTCGTCGGGCCACGCGCTGGAGTTGTGAATCTGCCCTCCGAGGATGAGGAAAGGCTTGCCATCAACGAGGAGGGCGAAGCGGCCATCCTTTTGTACCAGGCGTGGGGGTTCGGCCGCGGACGCCCGGGTGGTGGCCACGGTAAGGAGAACGAAGAGAAGGGCAAGACTGCCGAGGCGGGACGGAGAGAGCAGGGAACGGACATGCATGCTAGTCACCTAATCCCGCAATGTAATCGGGTACAACGGAGAATTCAATTCTTTTTTCGAGAGGGCGCCGACACTTATTTCCTGCGAGAGCGGCCGACTTTGGCTGGAGCCGGGCCGGTGGACTGGCGGACCACGAGGCTGGTGGAGAGGACGTAGTTTCTTCCTGGACGGGTGAGGTCTTCGCTGCCGGCGCGGAGCGATTCAAAAAGCAGACGCGCATATTCTTCGCGCGAAATGCGCAGAGTGGTCAGAGGCGGATAAACGATGTCGCTCATCGAAATGTCGTCGCAGCCCGCGATGGAAATGTCGTCAGGAATGCGCAGGCCCTTCTGATGCGCTGTGCGCAATGCGCCGATGGCGGTCAGATCGTTGGCTGCCACAACGGCGGTGGGTACGTCAGGCCGGGCAAGAATTCTGGCCATGGCTGCTGAACCGCCTTCGATGCGGTAGTCTCCTTCGACGATCCAGCCATCGGAGGAAGTCAATCCCTGCTTGACGACGGCATCGAGAAACGATTCGCGCCGCACGCGAGAGGTGACGAGCCCGGGAGTGCCGCCGATAAAGCCCAGTTTGTTGTGGCCGAGGTGCTTGAGGTGTGCGACAACCTGGGACATGCCGGAATGGAAATCGATGACGATGTCGCTGATGCCTGGGCCGGTGCGGTAGTGATCGGTTGTGACCACGGGAATCCGGTTTTGAACCAGTGATTCCAGCGCCGCCGCCTCCAGTTCCGAGGTCAGCAGCGCGACGCCATCCACGCGGCGAAGGAGCATGCGCCTGACGGAACGCTGGGTTCGCGTGGAATGAAAATCTGTATTGGCGACGAGGAGTTCTTTATCGTTTTCGACCAGGAGTTCTTCGAAAATCTTGATGGTTTCGGTAAAGAAGGGATTGTTCAGATCGGGGATGATGATGCCGTAGATCTGGCTCTTGCCGTTCTTGAGATGGACTGCGCTGCGATTGGGGACGAAGTTAAGATCGCGGATGAGCTTTTGAATGCGCTGAGTGGTTTCTGTAGTGACGAGATCGGAGCCGTTGATGACACGCGAGACGGTGGCGCTGGATACGCCTGCAAGTTTCGCGATTTCCCGCATGCTGATGGACATGAGTTCCTTTAGCAGGTATCAGCAATCCGGCGATGATGAGCCGGAGCCGGTGGGTAAATTCGTTCTGCTCGACAGTGGAGGGCTCCGGCGCGGCTTTGACACGACCATCGCTCTTCTCCGTGGCAGAAATTGGCGTGACCCGCGGGTAGGTCTAACCTGCAATGTAACGGTGTACGAAAGAACAATTTGACGGGGTTCTGATACTGCAAATTGGCAGAAGCCCATAGCCCTATGCCAAAAATAAGGCTTGACAAGGTCAAAAGACAAGGATTAGTTTGCATTGCTGAGCAGGCAATAACCTGCAATGTAATCGTGTACATGTTTCCGACCCCGATTCGGGACTGATATTCACGAACTGATTTCCCCAGCTTGACCTGTTGGTAGAACGCATCACCTTTTGGAGGCAACCCATGAAATGCAAAGGCGTGTGGTTCATCGCGCTTCTCGCCCTGCTGGCTGTCGCTGTGTCGCCGGCTTCTCTGTTTGGGCAAGTCGATCAAGGCACAATCACCGGAGTGGTTCAGGATCCCTCCGGCGCCGTAATTCCCAACGCGAGCGTCACCCTCGTCAACGTCGATCTTGGCCTGGTGCTGAATGCCAGAACTGACAACGGGGGCATCTATGTCTTCTCGCCCGTGAAGATCGGCCATTACTCCGTTAAGGCGAGTGCGCCAGGTTTTGGGACGACGACCCAGACGAATCTGCACCTGAATCTGCAGCAGACGCTCAACATCGTAGTCATGCTGAAGCCGGGTGCTTCGACAGAGACGGTAACGGTGACGAGCCAGGCGCCGCTGATGCAAACCCAGGAGAGTTCCGTAGGGCAGGTGATGGATACCCAGACCATCGACAGCGTGCCGCTCAACGGACGCAACTGGGTGTACATCGCGCAGCTTGCGCCGGGCGCTACACCGCCGGAAGGTTCGCGAGGCCAGGGCAAGGGCGACTTCAACGCCAACGGACAGCGCGCTGAAGAGAATAACTTCATCCTCGATGGCGTCGACAACAACGCGAACGTCGTCGACTTCTACAACGGCGCCAGCTATGTGGCGCAGCCTCCGCCGGATGCGCTGGCGGAATTCAAAGTTCAAACCAGCGACTACTCCGCCGAGTTCGGTCATTCCGCCGGCGCGGTCATCAATGCCAGCATTAAGTCCGGCTCGAATAGTTTTCACGGCAGCACGTGGGAGTATTTGCGCAACACCGCTCTCGATACTTATTCCTGGAACGACCCACGGAGTCAGTCTGTTCCGGCGTATCACGAGAATCAGTTCGGAGCGACGCTGGGTGGTCCGTTCCTCAGGAATCGGCTGTTCTTTTTTGGGGACGCGCAGGCAAATCGTGTGGTTTTCAATGAAACCAGCACGGAATCGGTGCCCACGGCAATGGAGCGTGCCGGTGACTTTTCTGAACTGTTGAATACCAGCCTCTCCGGCAATGCTCCGCTGCAGCTTTACTATCAGACGCCCAACGCGGCGCCTGCGGCTTTTGCGAATAACTGCATGGCGACAAGCCAGTACTGCACCAGCAACGTTGCGGGTGTCACGCTGAACCCGACCGCCCTCAAGATGCTGAATTACTATCCGATGCCGAACATCAACAACGGAGCGCTGTACAGCAATTACGTTGTGACACGGCCGATCGTTGACAACACGTTCCAGTGGGATGCCCGCATGGACGCGACGATTACCAGTAAAGACAACACGTATTCGCGCTACAGCTATTGGAATGAAGTAGGGTACAAGACTCCACCGCTGGGCCCGATTCTTGACGGCGGTGGTTTTGGCGACGATGGCAAGCAGAAAATCTACGGCGCGAATTTCATGTGGTCTGAGACGCATGTCTTCAATCCAAAGCTCACCAATGAAGCGCGTTTCGGCTTTAACTATCTGCACACGGGCTTCCAGCATCCGAACGCCGCGAACCTGGGGTTTGCTCAAAGCGTTGGGTTCGGCGGGATTCCAACGGCTCCGCTGAATGGCGGCTTGCCCTATGTAAACTTCCAGAACGCCGTAGCGATCTCCGGCTTCGGCAGTCCGACATGGTCGACCACGGACGAACACAACAACGTTTTCCAGATTCTGGATAACGTGACAAAGATCGTTGGCAATCATGCCATCAAGGCCGGGGTCAGCTTCCAGGATATCCGCTTCTCGACTCTGCAGCCGCAGCAGTCGCGCGGGCAGTACTACTACAACGGCGAATACACCAGCAATCTTGAGGCCACGAACACCGGTTACAGTGTGGCCGACTTCCTGCTGGATGCGCAGAACAGCGCAGGCTTGTCGAACGAAGTCACCAACGGCGATCAGAGGTGGAACAATGCCGCCTACGTCCAGGATGACTGGCGCGTAAGGCGCAACCTTACCCTCAACCTCGGTGTGCGGTGGGACTTTTTCCAGCCCTATCAGGATGTGGGGGGCTATCAGGCGTCGTACAACATGACCGGGCCGCTGTCGCTGAACACGACAACAGGATATGGAAGCGCAAAGGCGCAATACCTGATCCCGAGTGAGGCAAAATCCTACGCTGCGCCGATCATTTCGCAGTACGGATTCGATCAGGTGCTGGCGGAGGACAACATCGCGCTGGTCTATACCTCTGATCCGCACCTGCTGAAGGCGGAGCACGACAACTTCGCGCCGCGGGTCGGCATCGCCTGGTCCATGGACTCGAAGACAGCGGTGCGAGCCGGATTTGGAATCTTTTTCGGCGGCCTGGAAAGCACCGGGTATTGGCCGAACCTGGGCGAGAACTATCCATTCCAGTACAACGGCAATTTTCCGTCGGGAAGTTGTGGCGCCAATAACTGCCCGACGGACGGCATCAGTATCGGCAGCGGGTTCAGTTCGATCATCGCCAACGGCTTCGCGTCCGACGTGACGTATTTGACGATGCGCGGCAGCGATCCATCGGTGAAAACGCCTTACACGGAAGACTGGAACCTGTCGGTAGAACGCAGCATTACGAACGATATGGTCGGCACGGTTTCCTACGTCGGAGACACGTCGCGCCACCTGCAGATCAACATCGATCCGAACTCGTCGCTGGCGCTGGAAAATCCGACCAACAGCATTCAGAACGCGCGTCCCTTGCCGCATTTCGGTGGATCGGCCTACACCGGATATGAGGGCATGAGCGACTACCATGCTCTGCAGGCCAAGCTGGAGAAGCGCATGTCGCAAGGCTTCAATCTGCTGGCCAGCTATACATGGTCGCATGCGCTGGATGATGCCGTGACGCCGCTGGGAAGCACAGGCGACGGCAACTTCCGGCAGACCAACCTGATCCCGTTCGATCTCGATTATTCGCAGGCGGCTTTCGACACGCGGCAGCGATTCACGTTTACCGGCCTGTATCAGCTGCCGTTTGGCAGAGGGCGCGCCTATCTGAACCAGAGCCGGGTTGCCGACGAGGTCGTCGGGGGCTGGTCGGCGAACGCGACGTTTGTCGCGCAAACTGGCAACTTCTTCACCATTTCGCCTTCGGGCAACAGTAACGCGGCCGGATTCGAGAACGGGCCCTTCGCCTACAAGGTAAAGGACCAGTACGCGACTGGCGGTAGCGGGTCCAACTGTGCCTCGTCGGTCAAGAATCGCACGCACTGGTTCAATCCGTGCTCTTTCGCAAATCCGTGGAACGCGAACGATCCGGTGAACGAGCCGCAGCATTACATTCCCAAATCCGCAACAGACACCACGCTGCCCAGCTATTCAATGCCGGTGTATGTCACTGCTCTGAGCTCCGTGCTGGGTTACGGCGGTGGCAGGCGCGACACGGCGGTCGGTCCGGGATATGAGCGCGTGAATATGTCAGTGTTCAAAGACTTCCATATCTATCGCGAACAAAGCCTGACCTTCCGTTCGGACATCTTCAACGTGTTCAATACACCGTCGCTTGGGCAACCAAGCAACATGAATAACAGCTCCAGCGGCGGGAATATCACCGGCCCACGCAACCTGCAGCAATACTCGCCGGACGCACGGTTCTTCCAGCTATCGCTTCGCTACGCCTTCTGAGAAACGAACCTACCCGCAGAGGGGATCCACATCGTTGTGGTTCCCCTTCCGCGTTCCTGGATCTGATCGCAACTGAAGATCTGCTTCGGCCAAAGTTATGCGATAAAGGTTGAATGAGCCGCCAGGATTTTGCGGTGAGAATGCGGTTCGGCCAATTGTCCTGGGTTCTTCCGGCGCTTGCCCTCGCGGCGCTGGCGCCGGCCGTATCCGCCCAGGGGACGCGCACGTCTTCTGATGTGGAGCGCGAATTTCAGGCGGCGATGGCCGCAAGAAATCGGGGCGACGCCGAGCAGGCGGAAATTCTCCTACGGGCGCTGGACAAGGCGCATCCGGGAATTTTCGCAGTCGATGAATCATTAGGGCTGCTCCTGGTTTCACGCGATGATGTAGCACCTGCACTCCCTTTTCTTGAAGCAGCAGTGCGTGAACAGCCCTCCTCAGACGCAGCACACGCCAACTTCGGCGCCGCTCTGTACGCCCTGCACCGCAGCGCGCCGGCACTAACGCAGTTTGAAGAAGCGGCGCGTATCCAGCCCGCAAATGTTTCGACCCAACAGAGCCTCGGACGGCTGTACATGGAGATTCGCCAACCGGCTAAGGCCGCGACCGCGCTTCTGACGGCCGTAAAGCTGAAGCCGGGAGATGCCGAATTGCAACTGGACTGCATCACGGCGCTGCTGGCGGCCAATCGTACGAACGAAGCGCAGAACATGCTGGCGAGCCTTGCGGGCGCGGATGAATCCGCGCGGGCGCAGTCGCTGCTGGGGGAAACCGCGGAAAAGGAAGGCCAGTATAAGGACGCCGTCGAACATTTTATGCGGGCGGCACAACTCGATCCCGATGAAGAGAATGCCTGGCAGTTGGGGGCGGAGCTTCTGCGCCACTGGACTTTCGACGATGCGGTCCGGAAATTTCAAATTGCAGCCGCGAAATATCCCGGCAGCACACGCATGAAGTTTGGCCTGGGTGCTGCTTACTACGGAGGCGGACGGTACGCGGAAGCAGCACCACTCTTTGCTGATCTGTTGGAAGCAGACGACAGCAATGCTTCCTATGCTGCAGCTCTGGGCATGGCGTGTACGGCTCCGACGGAAAAGCCGGAGCCGCGCTGCGATGTGCTGGTGCGATACGCGGAGACGCATCCGCACGATGCGACAGCAGCAACCTGCGCGGCTACCAGGTTGCTTCAGGATTCTGCGGACAATCAGATCCGGCGCGCCCGCAAGTTGCTGAACAACGCCCTGGCCGCCAATCCAAATCTTCCTGATGCCAACTACCAGATGGGTTTGCTCCTGCAGGATGGCGGCGATTGGGCAGGCAGCATCGTGAATTTGCGAAGGGCCGTGGAAGCAAAACCGGATTTCTCACAGGCTCACTATCATCTGGCGCTTGCGTATTGGCGTACCGGCCATAAGCGACAGGGCCAGGCGGAGATGGACCTGCAAAGGAAATATTCGCGGCAGGAACAGGAAGACGAGGACCAGCGTCTGCGGCAGATCACGACGTTCGTCATAAACCTGCGGAATTAACGCGTGGGGGGTGGAGGGCCCGATCGTTACCAGGCGTAAAGGGCGACGATCTGTGCAGGGCCAGCGACACCGTCGGTGACTGACGTTTTGACTACGATTTGTACGTTTTTCCGCGCCCACTCTGCGTTTCCGAGAGCTCGCTGCAGATCCTCCGCACTGGACGCGACCTCGGCGGCAGCTTCGGATCCGGGAGCGGTAATACCGGCGATCGCCACCGTAAATTGACCCGTGCCCGAGCTCACCAACCTTGTGACCAGGCCATAGTCCACTGCAACCGCGGCGTTGCGATCCAGTTCGTCGTACCAGGCCCGGCTCTGGCCGCCCTGTTCCTGAATGTGAAAAACACCCTTGTCCTCAACGAACGAGAAGTGAAGGCCCGAGATTACCTTCATTGTCCACGGATTGCTGAAAGCACCAATCACGATGGCGGGATCGTTTCGCAGATCGTCCCACGCATAATCGTTGCCCACGCGGACCTCGTTGTCTTTTCCGAGCCGGTTCGCCACAGCGGCGAGTCGAAAAGCAGCCTTTACGTCTCCCTTGCTCACGCCGAAGTCGCTGTACTCAACCATATCGCCCCACTTGAGCGGTTCGTCGGGCAACAGGTGCGGCCGGCGGTTCATGCGATCGACTTCGTTATCAAACTCATGCGGGTTTACTTGATGGCGTTTGTAGAGTGCGATGGAAGGCCGGTAAAGAATCGGTTCGGGAAGGCAAATCAGAAGAGGTCGGGGGGTAGCCAGGACGGGGGACCAGAAGCGATTCAGCGCATTCTCGGTTGATTTTGTGTGGCGGGCCCAGAAAACCATGGCGGCCAAAATTGCCGCAGCGGCAAGCAGGAGAGCTGCGGTCCACGCGACGCGGCGCCTCGTGAAAACGGAAGGTGGCGCAGGCGCAGCCGCTGGGGGACGAATGGGTTCCGCTAATGACGCGCTATCGCCAGAGGGCGCAGAGGGACGTGGAAGCCAGCGGAATTCCGGCGTATAGGAACCGAGAGGAAGCTCAATGCGGACCTGGGCCTCGGCGGGTGGCGACTGGTAATACTGATCCAGCCGTCGGCGTACCTCTCCCGCCTGGACACGAACAACAGAGTCGTCCCCGGTCGCATAGTTCGCCGGGCGCTTGAAAAGCAAAGTTCCTATGGTCCGCTCTTTGAGAGGCTGGTTGTTTTCTGCGAGTCGATGCCGAACCACAAAGGTTAGAAACTCCTGGCTTCGCTTACTGGAATGGAACCAGGTGCTGGCGAGAATTTGCTCCAGTTCACGGCTGACAACGTCTTCGCCCGGTCCCCCTTCCAGATGGGCAGAGGCCTCGGAAGGTGCATCGGTTAGATTCGGGCCCGGGGGACGGTCCGGGTCCGAACTCCCGCGACGCAGGGTCTTCGCCGTGGCTGATGAATTCGACATAATCCCTGGGGTGTCGACCGCCGCTGCGGCCTTCGGTTGACCTGATGCAGTGTCCGTTTTCCACTTGAACCTGGAATGATGCGGACCCCTTCGTCACTCGCCGATGGAGAAAACGTAATTTCAATTTTCGCCGCTGTGGGTTCGGCTTTCAAAAGCTATCTGAAGCCGCCTGAAAGGTCAAACAGGCGTGTAACGCCCTGCTAACGCTACCGGATGCGCCGGTTGTAGAGCCATATTGTATTTAAGTTAAGTGACTTTTAATAAGCAGCTTAATCGCGTTTTTTTTTAACAATAAAAGGCAATTTGTAACTGTGGGAAACCGTTTCTCACTTTACAGCGCTCCACCTGCTTCCCTAGCGTGGGTTGCCGGTAGCCGTATGCCGTAGCGGGAAAACGCTTACTGGTGAGTCACGGGGCCGCCGGATTGATACGCGAAACCCGGTTGGCGGCAAATTGAAAGGATTGTCTCTGGAGGTCTCATGGCCAAATTTTTCGAGAACGGAATAATGGCTCGCTTTGGACGCTGGCTCTTACTGCCGATCACGGTCGCTTTTTTGACTCTGCCGTCTGCGGCGATGGGTCAGCTGGATCAGGGTGCCATCACCGGATCGGTTACCGATCCACAGGGAGCGGCAGTCGCGCATGCGACGGTTCGGCTGACGAATGTGGACACCAACCTGACCCTTCAGGCGGAGACCGATGGAAGCGGAATCTACACCTTTCAGCCGGTCAAGATCGGTCAGTACTCGCTCAACGTCGGAGCGCAGGGCTTTTCGACCGTCACTAAAAGCGGTTTGGAGTTGCAGGTGGGGCAGCGGTTGGAAGCGGACGTGAGGCTGCGGGTGGGGAGCCGGACAGAATCGGTTTCCGTGAACGCCTCGGATACACCTCTGCTGCAAACCGACGATGCTGCGGCCGGACAGGTGATGACGCGGGCGCAGATCAACGACATTCCCCTGAACCAGCGCAACTATGTGTTTCTCGCTCAGCTGGATGCGGGCGTCAATTCCTCGAACGGATCGCGCGGCCAGGGCAACGGCGATTTCGTCGCCAATGGGCAGCGGGCTACGGAGAACAACTTCGTCCTCGACGGCGTCGACAACAACTCCAACTCCATTGATTTTCTCAACGGCGCCAGCTACAACGTGAAGCCACCTCCGGATGCTCTTCAGGAATTTAACGTGCAGACGGCGGACTCCAGTGCGCAGTACGGTCACTCCGCCGGCGCCGTCGTCAACGCAAGCATCAAGTCGGGGACCAATCAGCTGCACGGCGATGTGTGGGAATACATTCGCAACAATGATCTCGGCGAGGCGACTCCCACGGAGTGGGCCTCCGGTGTTACACATCCGACTACGGTGGAACCCTACCACCAAAATCAGTTCGGCGGTACCATCGGCGGACCCATCGTCAGGAACAAGCTCTTCTACTTTGGCGACTACGAGGGAAATCGTATCATCGAGGATTTCCCGGCGCTGACCAGCGTGCCGACGGCGCTGATGAGGAGCCAGCCCGGCAACTTCTCTGAGCTGCTGACGCCTGCGCTGACCGGACAATCCCAGCCGTGGATCGTCTTTGAGCCGAACAGCGATGGCGGAGTTAACCATACTGAGTACCTGGGCACCGCGTGCGGCAATCCCGAGAACGTCATGTGCCCGTCGGAGATCAATCCCATCGCGCTGAAGCTTTTTCAGGCTGCTTATCCGGCGCCCAATACCGGACCGGTTGGCCAAACCTACAACAACTACGCCTGGAATCAGGCCGTCCGGGACAATACCAACCAGTTTGATATTCGCGTGGACTACAACTTCAGCCCTGCCGATCAGATTTTCGGTCGTCTCAGCTGGTCCCACGAGGATCGGTACGTGGCTGCTCCGCTCGGGCCGATTTTCGACGGCGGCGGAACTGACAATGACGGAACCTTCAAAAACTACGCGAAGAATGCGGTTTTCAGCTGGAACCACGTCTTCTCGCCGCGCCTGATCAGCCAGGCCAGGTTCTCGTACAACTGGGGTTCCTACGCGTGGTTCCAGCAGAGCTTCAACAACGGCAGCCTCGATTCCGAATATGGTCTCGGAGGTCTCGCTCCCTATTCGGCGGCACTGGGGAATGGCGGCTTGCCGCAAATTTATGTCAATGAATTTCCCGAGATTGGCCCGCCGCTGTTCCAGCCCTCACCGGAAGGACAGAACGTATACCAAATCATCGATGACACAACCCGGATTGTCGGAAATCACTCGCTGAAGTTCGGCGTGGAGTTCCAGAACGTGCGTTACTCCGTGTATCAGCCGACCTTTGGTAAGGGTGCCTATAACTATGGAGGTGGGCTGACCGCCTGGCAGGGAAGCCCGTATCCGTCGGGTTATGGCATGGCCGACTTCTTTGCCGACCAGATGTCCCTGACCTTTGTTTCCGCGCCAACGCCAACCAACAACGGTCACTGGTATCGAGCTGCCTATATCCAGGATGACTGGAAAGCCAGCCGCCGCCTTACGCTGAATCTGGGCTTGCGGTATGACTTCTTCTCGGCGCCCGTGGAACGCAACGACGACCAGGCCGAGTTTTATCCAACCAGTGCGATCAATGCTCCGGGCGGCAGCGGCGTCTATCTCTTCCCCGACGCGAGAAGAGGCCTTACGCTGGGCACGAACTACACCAGCGAACTGAGCGCCGATAACATTTCGGTCCAGTTCACCAGCAACCGCGGGCTGATTAATCCGCAGCATTTCAACTTCGCGCCGCGCCTGGGAATTTCCTACGCGCCCACGGATAAGCTGGTGGTTCGAACCGGATTTGGCCTCTATTACGGCGGCCTCGAAAATCTGGGGAACTACGTCAATCTGGGCGCAAACTACCCGTTCGATATCGAGCAGGAATGGTTTACGAACGGATGCAGTCCCGCCAGTTGTCCCGGGGATACGATTCAGCTGGCTACCGGCCCGGCTGCCGGCGCGTCGGCTCCGACTGCGCCTACGCTTACCGGCTGGGATCACAATCCTAAAACTTCTTACACAATGAACCAGAATCTCAGCGTCGAGTATGCGGTAGCCAAAGATACGACCGCGACCGTAAGCTATGTCGGCGCAGAGTCGCGTCACCTTTCCGACGTGGTCTGGCCTGACGGATGGACCGCCCTCGAACCTCCGGGTGTCAGCGGCATCAGCACAGAACCTTATCCGGCGTTCAACGGCAACATCCATCAGCTCGCCTTTGCGGCCATCGGAAACTACAACAGCCTTCAGGCGAAATTGCAGCGCCGCTTTTCGAATGGCCTCAGTTTCCTGACTGATTACACGTGGTCGCATAGCCTCGACGACGCGCGCGAGCCGCTGCCCAGCAACAATGACGGCGGTGACCGCATGTATCCGGTGTTCGGGCTTCGCATCGACTATGGGAATTCGCCGTTCGACGTTCGCCAGAGCTATCACTTCGCCGGGACTTATGAGCTGCCGTTCGGCGTGGGACGCAGGTATGGCGACCACAAAGGCGTAGCGAACACTTTGGCGGGCGGCTGGAACTCAACCCTGCTGTTCCGAACCCAGAAGGGCTTTCCTTTCACGGTCGGCTCCAACACGCCAACCGTTAACGGCGCATCCGCTTATCCCTATTTGATTGCCGATCCATACAAGGGCGGCGGTGCGGCGCCATCCAGCAACTCCACCATCACCTGCCCGGCAAAAGTGCGTACCCGCGCGAACTGGTATAACCCATGCTCATTTGCGGACCCGCCACTTCCCGGTAGCGTCACAGCACCCATTACAGGGGCGGCGAACATCCTGCCCTACCTGGGAAGCCCGCGGTCGCAGATATCAGGCCCGGGCTACGAGCGCATCGACATGACGCTGACGAAGAACTTCACGACGTTTGAGAGTCAGTATCTGCAGTTCCGCGCCGATGTCTATAACCTTTTCAACACGCCTTCCTGGGGTACTCCCTCGAATACGTCCACTTCGAGCATCGGTGGACAGATCACAGGCAATGCGTTCCTTGGAAACTACACTCCGGATCCACGCTTCTTCCAGCTGGCCCTGAAGTATTACTTCTAATTGACTCCGTAAAAAAAACGGGGCCGGAGAGATTTACTCCGCGTCCCGTTCTCTTTGCGTACGCATAGCTGCCAGACGAACTCAACGGGTGCGATAGAAGAGGGGAGGTTGGACCGAAGGCGATCCAGTGCTCAACGCTTTATTGTCTTGATAGTTTGGCGTCCCCGACGGGATTTGAACCCGTGTTATCGCCGTGAAAGGGCGGTGTCCTGGGCCGGGCTAGACGACGGGGACGCTGGTTGCGGGGGCCTTAAAGAGGCTCGACCGCAGAGCGGGCCACTTCTGACTTTAATGGGCTGTGAGGGCAAAGTCAAAGACTGTGGCCTAGGCCGTGGTGTCCGGATGTAATCCATTTGCGCCGCTGGTCGCGCCGTGATCCCCGGGGTATTCCGGCATCATTTGCTGTCTCGATTTCGGTTCAGCCAATCGTGTGGCGGGGCAGATATAATCAACCTTTCAGAGCTGAAAGGAGATGGCATCCGCATGCCCATCCATCCCACTGCCAAAATCTGGCACAACGGCAACCTGATCCCCTGGGAGAAGGCGCAGATCCACGTGATGAGCCATGTGGTTCACTATGGGTCGTCGGTTTTTGAAGGCATTCGCTGCTATGCGCAGCCTGAGGGCGCAGCCGTGTTTCGGCTGCCGGAACACATGCAACGCATGATTGATTCGGCGCGCATTTATCGGATGGCATTACCGTGGTCGCTGGATCAGTTGTGTTCGGCTGTGGTTGAGACGGTGGAGGCGAACAGCATCGCGCCTTGCTATATACGCCCAATCGCGCTGCGCGGGTACGGCGAGATTGGCGTGAATCCGAAGGGAACGCCAATCGAGGTTTATATCGCGAATTTCCCCTGGGGTAAATACGTAGCCGGCGACGCCGCGGATGTGTGCATCTCGTCCTGGAGCCGGCTGGCGCCCAACACGATGCCATCGCTGGCGAAGACGGGCGCAAACTACGCGAACTCGCAGTTGATCCGCATGGAAGCCGATGTCAACGGCTATGCCGAGGGGATCGCGCTGGACGTGAACGGGTATTTGTCAGAGGGATCGGGTGAAAATCTGTTCCTCGTGCGCAACGGTGTGCTATACACCACCCCGCTCGCGAATTCCGTGCTGTCGGGCATCACGCGGGATTCCGTGCTTACGCTGGCACGGCACTTCGGGATTCCGGTGGTGGAGCAGGCCATGCCGCGCGAGATGATCTACATCGCAGACGAGGTGTTCTTCACCGGGACTGCTGCAGAGGTGACGCCGATCCGGTCAGTGGATCGGATTCAAGTGGGGGATGGAAATCCAGGACCCATCACTGTGCAACTGCGCGACGAGTATATGAGTATTGCAAATGGGTTGAAGCCGGATCGGTTTGGCTGGCTGACGCCGGTACGGGTGACAGCGGAGCAGCCCGTGACGGCGTGAACGTGGCATCCTGAGATTCATTAAGAAGCCCGGCCTGAAGCGGCCGGGCTTCTCATTTGTGGTCGAACCTCGTTGTTCCTGTTCAAGATGCGAAGACTAAAATGCGGGGCATGATCGGGAAAGCGATGCTCGCGATGGGAATGTGGATCGGCATCTGGTTTTCATCGTGATGGAGGAGGTTCCAAAGGGGTGGAGGGTCGATTTCGGATCCTCAACCGACGGAAATGCAGGACAATATGGCGGTCTTTCGTGTGGATGTCGACCCTGGGGGATCGTGCGTTTGCATGTCGGGGTGCGGCGGACAACGGACTTAAAGCCGAAACTGCTGCCGCCAGCGAGCGCTCCCTGAGGGCTGTCGGGCGGCATAGTGATATATGTCACATGCCAGGTTACGGCTGGACTGCTTACAATAAGGTCATCATGAAGAACGGCAACAAGCAGACGGTGCGGATTGCGGTAGCGGTGGTGCTGATCGTGGGCGCGATCTCCTATCTCGCGGTAACCGGGGTTGAGGCCAACAAGAGCTACTACGTCACGATTCAGGAACTGCAGTCGATGGGCGGAAAAGCTTACACCCGGAATCTGCGGGTCGCCGGAAGCGTAGCGCCGGGGACCATCGTCCGGGACGGGTCCCACGCGCAGTTCACTCTGGTAGAGCTGGATCGAAAGCTGAAGGTCTCTTATATCGGTGAAGAGCCGCCGCCGGACACGTTCAAGGACAACAGCCAGGCGCTGGCCATTGGGACGTTTGGGCGGGACGGCGTGTTCCACGCAACCCAGCTACAGGCAAAATGCGCTTCAAAGTATGCGCCTGCGAAGCCTGGGGAAAAGCAGGCAGGCGCTCCGGAAAATACCGCCATGGCAACACCGGCGGCGGGCGGACAGTAGAAGACAGCGATCAGCGGTCAGGATCAGCGTTCAGAAAAACTGAAGGCTGAGGTGAGGGCCGGTGTGTCTGCGGGCTGTGGGAGTAGACTGCGCAGGAACGATGATGACCAGCATCATTGCCGAGTTTGACGATGTGTCGAAGCTCTACGGGACGTTCGCTGCCCTCCGTAAGGTAACGGTGCAGCTGCAGCGCGGACGTTGCTATCTTGTGCTGGGGCCGAACGGGGCGGGGAAGTCGACGCTGCTGCGCACGCTGGCCGGGCTGCTGAAACCAAGCTATGGGACGGTGCGAGTGTTTGCGTCGGAAGGCGCGGCCGAGGATCCCATGGAGGCGCGGGAGCGGATCGGCTACATGAGCCATGCCACCATGCTCTACGACGAATTCTCTGGTGTGGAGAATTTGCGGTATTTCGCCAGTCTCTACCGCGGGCGGGACTGCGTGACGCCGGAAGAAGCGCTGCGGAGTGTGGGGCTGGATCCGGCGCTGACGCGGCCGGTGGGGCAGTATTCGCAGGGCATGAAGCAGCGAGCATCGCTGGCGCGCGTGCTGATTTCGCGGCCGGAACTGCTGCTGCTGGACGAGCCGTTTTCCAACATGGATATCGCCAGCGCGCATCAGATGCTGCGGCTACTGGAGACTTTTCGCACGGAGCAAAGGACGATCCTGCTGACCACGCACCAGCGGGAGCTTGCCGAGCCTCTGGCGGATTACGTGCTGACGCTGGAGGCGGGGGCGGTTGCGAGTCTGGAAGACGGACCCTACAAGAAGAGCGGAGCAATGCATCTGGCCGGCGCGACCGTAGCAGGGGCGGTCCGATGACAAAGACGCCAGCAAAAACGAACGCTGCCCGGATTCTCGATGGGCTCGGGATCGCCTATGAGATTCGCGAATATGAGCTCGCACTGGAGGAGTTTTCCGCGATTGTGGTGGCGGAGAAGATTGGGCTGCCGGCGGAGCAGGTATTCAAGACGCTGTTATGCGTAACGCATGAGCGGGAGCATGTTTTCGCCGTGGTGCCGGGCGATGCGGAACTGGATTTTAAGAAACTGGCCGCGGCGGCGGGGAGTCGGAAGACGGAGATGGTTTCAGTGAAAGAGGTACAGCCGCTGACGGGATACGTACGCGGCGGGGTGACCGTCTTTGGAGCAAAGAAGGATTTCCCGGTCTACGTGGATGAGACGGTAGAGCTGTTTGATGTGGTCTCTGTATCGGCGGGAACGCGCGGCGTGCAGGTGGTACTGAGCCCCGCGGATTATTTGCGAGCGGCAAGGGCTACGGTTGCGGATTTGACGAAAGACGTGCGAAGGGAGGGTGCGGCGTGACCAGCGCATACTTCCTGACGCACCTGAAGAAGGATCTGCAGCTGGAGTGGCGGTCGAAAGACGCGATCAACTCCATGCTGTTTTTTGCGCTGCTGGTCGTGGTGCTGTTCAGCCTGGCATTCGATCCCACACGGGCCGTGAGCCGGCAGATTGCAGGCGGGATTTTGTGCGTGGCGGCGATGTTTGCTGCGGTGAGCGCGCTGAATCAGGCGTGGGCAAGGGAGCTGCGGAATCAGGTGCTGGATGCGCTGAGGATGACGCCGGCCCCCGCCGCTTCGCTGTTTCTTGGCAAGACGCTGGCGAATTTTTTGTTTGTGATGGTTGTGGAGCTGGTGATCGCGCCGGTCTTCGTCATGTTCTACAACCTGCATGCGCTGGGCAATGCATGGCTGCTGCTGCTGGTGCTGCCTCTGGGGACATGGGCGCTGATCGTTAATGGAGTTTTCTTTGCGGCCCTTTCGATCCGGACACGCAACCGGGAATTGCTGCTGCCGCTGATCCTGTTTCCCATCTTTATTCCGGCGCTGCTGGGGATGGTGATGTCGACGACGGCGATTTTGACGGGGGAGTCGGACCCGGGGTTATGGATCAAAATGCTGGCCGCGTACGACGTGATTTTCACCACGGTTTGCGTGATGCTGTTTGAAGTGGTCCTGCACGCTGAATAGGGGCAGTCCGGCTAGTCGCCCGGACGGGTCTTCGCATCCGGCTCGCAGGGATCGTGGCAGGTTTAGTGATGGTGATGAAGGAAGTGCGCGGCAGAGAAGGCAACCACCCAGAGGCCGATGACGACCGTGCCGACCGTAAAGATCCAGTTGCGGGTGTGGCGATCCTGGGGGGCGAGGGTGGAGGATTTACGAATGCCGAAGACCTGGCCAGCGAGGCCAATGGCCATCAGGAGAACGCCGAGGATGAGGGTGGTCCAAGCCATGGTCTAACCTTTTTACCCTAATGGAGGTGGATGCGGAAAGAGGGGAGTGCGCATCCGGACACCACGGATTTGGTATAGAGCAATTAAGATGACAGCCGATACGGAGGCGACGCAAATGAAGCGGGTAAACGGGGGAGTTCTGGTGATGGCGCTGATGGTATTGGGATTCCAGGCTGGGATGGCCGAGGGTTCATCGGCGGGCCAGGCGCAGAAGAGTAAAGCCCTGCCCATGCAACCGCCAGCGGCGGATAAGCCGGCCGGTGATCCGGAAACCCTGGTCGTCGAGGTGGTAAACCATGTTCCGCCGGTGGATCGTGACAATTTGAAAGGATATTGGCCGGCCGTGGAGGATCGTACGAAGGCGCAGTGGATGCACGGGCTGCCGGCGGTGGCGAAGCCGCCTCAATCGGTGGGCGGCGAGGTGCGGGTCACCTGCTGGGTTCACACCGATGGGCGGGTAACGAACATGGCGGTCGAGCAAACGTCAGGAAAATCGGCGCTGGATCGTGCGGCCCTGGCGGCGATTAGCGGGTCAGCCCCTTACGACTCATTTCCCTATGGAATTGCGGTGGACCAGGTGAAGGTGCGCTTCACCTTTGTTTATAACGGCGGCGCAACGAGCGTGGTTCCTCTGGTCCACTAAGGTTTGTCGGATACAGATGGGCATGCGGATTTGACGGAGTTCGGCGGCAGAAAGAGGTCGGTATGAAACTGTGGCGATGGTTATGGCTGGTGGTGACGCTCGGGGTGCTGGCGGAAGGGTTCCGCGTGGCGCTGTTTGTGGTGCCATCGGATGCGCAACAGGGGAACGTGGCGCGAATCATCTATTATCACGTTCCTTCCTGGGCGGGGATGGGGTTGTTTTTCGCGATTAACCTCGCGTGCTCCCTGGTCTATCTGGCGGTGCGGAACCGAAACCACGCCCTTGCGATGAAGGCGGATTCGCTGGCGGTCGCTTCGGCAGAGATGGGCGTAGTGTTCTGTTTCATCGGCCTCGTCACGGGGTCGCTGTGGGGACGCGCGGTGTGGGGAATCTGGTGGACCTGGGATGCACGGCTGACCTCGACGCTGGTGCTGTGGCTGATCTATGTCGCCTACTTGCTGTTGCGGCGGTTCGCG
The DNA here is from genome assembly GCA_036272255.1 of Acidobacteriaceae bacterium. Classification (GTDB taxonomy): domain Bacteria; phylum Acidobacteriota; class Terriglobia; order Terriglobales; family Acidobacteriaceae; genus Palsa-343. The sequence goes on from DATAZC010000125.1 coordinate 87,306, forward strand.
GCGGGTCCGCAGATGCGGACGCTGGCAGCGGTGATGGCGATCTTCGGATACCTTGATGTGCCACTGGTCTATATGTCTACGCGATGGTGGCGGACGCAGCATCCGGCTCCCGTCTTTGGCGGCGCGCCGGGATCGGGACTGGATCCGAGTATGATGCCCGCGATTTGGTGGAATCTGGCCGGCTGGCTGATGTGGGGGATTTTTGTGGCGAGCCTGCGGTATGTGTCGGAGTATCGGACGCAGAAGGCGGAGCAGGACGAGGCTTTGAAGTCACTGGAATTCGCGCCCGCTCAGGCGCAGATGGCGGGAGGGAGATAATCATGAATATGGGACAGCGGCATCTGGTGATCGCCTATACGGCAACGATTCTGATTCATCTTGTGTATTTGGGGTATGTGGCAGTGAAAGCTCGGGGGGCGAAGAAAGAATAGGCCCCAGGGGATGTGTATCGAAACGCCGGCAACTATCGCCGGCGTTTTTCGTTTGAGACAGACAGGGACCTTCCGGGCCCCAGGGATTTTGTAGACTAAAAGGTATGGTTGGAATGCGCAAAATTGCTTTGTTGGGAATGAGCCTGTTGATCGCTGTGGCCGCGAGGGGCCAGCAAACACCGATTCAGCCGAAAGATACGTCGGTGCTCCATCCCCCGCCAGGGGCGAGGGTGGCGATCGTGGAGTTTGCCGATCTCGAATGCCCGAGCTGCGCGATGCAGAATCCGGTGATCATGCAGGCCGCGGACAAGTACCATGTTCCGCGGGTGTGGCACGATTTTCCGCTGCCGCAACACAACTGGAGTTTTCAGGCCGCCGTAAACGCGCGGTGGTTCGACAGCAAGGAAAAGAAGCTGGGCGATGACTACCGCAATGCGGTGTTCGCGAACCAGGCGAGCATCGAATCGAAGGACGATTTGGCGAAGTTCACGCAGAAGTTCGCGCAACAGCACGGAACAGCGATGCCGTTCGTAATGGATCCGCAGGGGAAACTGACGGCGGACGTGAAGGCGGATGCAGCGCTGGCGGACCGAATTGGGATCCACGAAACTCCAACCGCCTGGGTGGTGACGGAGCACGGGTACAAGCAGGTCATCGATTTTAAGAATCTATACTCGATGCTCGATCAGGCGGTGTCGGGCCGGTGAGGGATCGCGCCAGGCGAAGGGTCCTGGCTTATGGCAATTAAAGTGCAGAGCTGGCGCGGGAAACAGCGCGGCTCTGCATCTATGTCATTGCATTTCGGAAATCCCCAGAAATCGAGAGGAACGATGAGCATTGGAAGGGATGCTGTTGCGCGGCCCCCGTTGGCAGCGCGCAGGCACGCGGAACGGACTGTCCACGGGCACACGCTGGTGGACGATTACGCCTGGCTGCAGAAGAAGGAAGATGCGGAAGTAATTGCGTATCTCGAAGCGGAGAATGCCTGGTGCTCGCAGGTGATGGCGGGAACGGAGGATCTGCAGAAGCAGCTTTACGACGAGATGCGGAGCCATATTAAGGAGACCGACGTCTCGGTGCCGTTTCGCGATCGCGATTACTGGTACTACTCGCGAACCGAGGAAGGCCAGCAGTACGAGATTTTCTGCCGCAAGCACGATGGCGGAAACGGATCGGGGCCAGAGGGCGAAGAGCAGATTTTGCTCGACGTGAATGAGCTGGCGGAGCACGAGTCGTTCATGGCGCTGGGGACGATGGTGGTCTCCGACGATGGGAATCTTCTGGCATATTCGTGCGACAACCGGGGTTTCCGGCAATACAAGCTGTACGTGAAAGATCTGCGCACCGGAGAGGTGTTCAAGGAACACGCCGATCGGGTGGGGTCGGTGGTTTGGGCGGCGGACAACCGGACGCTGTTTTACACCGTTGAGGATGAGGAGCAGAAACGACAGTTTCAGTTCTTCCGGCATACGGCCGGAACGCATTTCTCGGAAGACGAGTTGGTCTACGAGGAGAAGGACGAGCGCTTCAACATTGGAGCGGGGCGTACGCGCGACGACCTCTACATCATTCTGGAAAGCTCGAGCCACACGACGACTGAGGAACAGTTTCTGCGGGCTGACGATCCGCGGGGAACATGGACATTGCTTGCGCCGAGGCGTGAGGAGATCGAATACTACGCCGATCATCGCAACGGGCTTTTATACATCCGCACCAATGATACGGGGAGGAATTTTAGGCTGGTGACGACGCCGGTGGGGTCGCCGGGCCGCGAGAACTGGACAGAACTGATTCCGCATCGGCCCGAAGCGATGCTGGAGGAAGTGGATCTGTTTGCCGGCCACGCGATGGTTTGGGAACGCAGGCAGGGTTTGCAGCACATTCGTGTCGCGCCTTTTGCCGGGCGCGGTCCGGACATGCAGGATGGCCGGGAGATTGAGTTTCCGGAACCGGTCTACAGCGTCCATGCTCATGCGAACCGCGTTTATGACACGGGGAAGTATCGGTACGCGTACCAGTCTTTGGTGACACCGGCGTCAGTGTTTGAGTACGACGTTGCGACAGGTGACTCGAAACTGCTGAAGCAGCAGGAAGTGCCGGGCGGGTTTGACCGGACGCAGTATGCTTCGGAGCGCATCTTCGCGAAGGCCGATGATGGGGTGGAGATTCCGGTGTCGCTGGTGTGGCGTAAGGACAAGCGCGAGCCGGAGAAGAACGCGCTGTGGGTTTATGGATACGGCGCATACGGATATTCTTTGCCGACAGGATTCAGCAGCAGCCGGCTGAGCCTGCTCGATCGTGGACTGGTGCTGGCCTACGCGCATATTCGCGGCGGCGGCGAGATGGGCAAAGCGTGGCACGATGCCGGGCGTCTGATGCACAAGAAAAACACTTTCGCCGATTTCATTGCGGTGACGGAGCACCTGGTGGCGCAGGGGTATGGCGCGCCCGATCGCATAGCGGCGGAGGGGGGCAGCGCGGGCGGCCTGCTGATGGGTGCGATTGCGAACATGCGGCCGGATTTGTATCGGGCCATCATTTCGCATGTGCCCTTTGTCGATGTGATGAACACCATGCTCGATCCCACATTGCCGCTAACGGTGCCGGAATATGAGGAATGGGGCAATCCCAATGAAAAGCCGGCGTTCGAGTACATGCTGAGCTATTCACCCTACGACAATCTCGAAGCGAAGGCGTATCCGGCGATGCTGGTGAAGACGTCGCTGCACGATTCTCAGGTGATGTATTGGGAGCCGGCGAAATATGTGGCGAAGATGCGGACTTTGCGCGAGGATACGCGGGATCTGGTCCTGCATACGAATTTGACGGCGGGGCATGGTGGAGCTTCGGGACGTTACGACTATTTGAAAGAGATTGCTCTGGACTATATATTTCTGCTGCGCGAACTTGGTGTGCTCACCTCGGATCAGATCGCAACAGCGGCTTCCTGAAGTGCGCTGCGTTCACGCCGGATGAGGTGATGCAGGACGAACAGGCTCGCAACGGCCAGGGCACCGTCGGTAAGCAGACTGGCTGCGGCGGCTCCGCGCCAGGACCAGCGCGGAATCAGTAACGCGTTCAGGCACAAATTGAAAGCGGCTGCGCCGAATTGCGTGGCGGTGCGGTTCCACTGAGAGGCCGAGGCGGTGATGGCCGACCCCCAGGCGTAGTGGAAGGCGCGCAGGATGGGCAACAGACAGAGCCAGCGGAGAGCGGCGACCGATCCCGTGAAAGAAGAGCCGAAGATATGCGGCAGCAGAGGCGCGCAGAGGGCGAGAAGCGCGGCTGCAGCGAAGGAGTACGGCAACGTGCGAGCCAGGGTGGTGCGGGCGAACGTGCCGGCGTGTTGAATGCTTCGCGCCCCTTCGCGAAAGAAACGCGGAGCCGCGGCGGCATAGACGGCGTAGATAGGTGCGCTGGCGGCATCGACCACGCGATAGGCGGCGGAGTATATGCCTGCGGCGTAAGTTTGGCCGAGGCTGACCAGAAAAGTCTTGTCGATATCGTTATAGATAGATATGGAGGAGGCGGCACAGGAAAAGCTGAGGCCTTCGCTGAGGTCGGCGCGGCGGATGCGAACAAAGCGCGGCATACCCAGCCGTAGCGTGACGAGGATCATGGCAAAGAGCGCGACGCCAAGGGTCGCAAGCCAGTAGACCCTGGTCCAGAGCAGCGCGGTGGCGTGGATGTGATGGGCGCGGGTCCATGCGAAGACCAGCGCAGCGGTGAGCGCGCGAGCGATCTGAACAAATGCGGTCAGGCGCGCAGTCCATGCAAGGCGCCCGGCACCCTGAAAGGCGCGGCCGGCGAGCTGGATGAGCTTGCCGAGAAGACCGTCGGCCAGAGCGATCCACGGGACGAGTGGGCGAAGCTCCGGTCGCAGCGCAAAGTGTGCGTAGAGCATGGAGGTGCCGAGCAGCAGCAGGAATCCAGCGCCGGTGATGGAGAGCGTGTGGCCCCAGGTGCGCTCGAATGAGCCGCGGTCGCGGCTGAGATTGCGGACCAGGATCATCTCCATACCGAGGGAGTTGAACTGGCTGAGCGCGGCAATGAGGGCCACGACGCCGACAAAGGCGCCATACTCGCGGCTGCCGAGAGCACGGCCGATGAAGATGAAATAGACGACCTGAGCGGCCATGGCAACGCCCTGGCCCGAGATCATCCAGAGAGAGGAGCGACGGAGGGATTCCTCAGGCATTTTCAGCCAAGCGCTTCGGTATAGAGGTCTTCGAGGTGGTCGGTCTGCGTTCCGAGATTAAAGTGCTCCTCGGCTCGCCGCGGTCCAGCGGCAGCGAGACGTTTCGCGAGACACGTGTCTGTGAGAATGCACGAGATGGCTTCGGCAAGGGCTCGCTCGTCGCCAGCCGGGACGAGCAGAGCCGTTTCGTTTTCGAGAACTGCTTCGGAGACGCCGGGACCGCGGAAGCCGGCGATCGGCAGGCCGACGGCCTGAGCTTCGCACAGTGTGATGGGCAGACCTTCGGTATCGCCGGACGCAGCAACGATGCTGGGAGCGACAAGGAGGCTGGCGCGGTACATGAGATCGCGAACGACGCTGGGAGGTTGCGAACCGAGGAACGTGCAGTTGTGGAGTGCGTCGCGGGCCTGCGCGCGCAGCGGATCGAGAAGCGGACCGTCGCCAACGATAAGAAGTTTGGCGGTGGGGTGGCGTGATTCGATGAGAGACATGGCGCGAATCAGATGGGCGCAGCCCTTCTTTTCGACCAAACGTCCCACGAAAAGAACGATGGGATCGAGCGACCGCGAACGCAACGGGTCGGGTGCGAAAAAGTCGAGATCGACACCGATGGATAAAGTTCTGAGCTTCGTTTCCGGCACGCCCCGCTCGACGGCCTGGCGGCGGATGTGCTCGGAGACGCAGATGAAGAGTCGAGCGCGGGCGCGGAGCTCCGCTTTACGGCGCAGATAAACGCGGCCAGCCGTTGAGCGGTGGAGGGCCTCATCGGTCATGGTCGCGTCATATCCATGGAGCGTCACGATAAGGGGGATGTTGAGCTGTGCCTGCAGCGGAAGGGCAGCAGCCGCATCGAGCGCGAAATGCGCGTGCAGGAGAACAGGATGGCGGCGCTCAAGAGCGCGCACGAAATGCGGGGCGATCCCGGTGCGGAGAAAGAAACGGCGACGAAGCTTATCGGAGAGCTTATCGCTGTGGGTGAGGATCGTAGTTTCGCAGGGATCAATGAGAAGGCTGGCCGGAACCGGGCGAAGGCCGGCAAAAAACGGACTGTAGCGACGCAGGGCGTGTGCCTGGGCAGCCACAAACGTCTCGGAGGCGGGCAGGAGATCGGAGCGGTAGATAAGAACAGTCGGGTTCACAAGGGTTCCTGAGCCTCAGGTCGAGAGAAAGCCATTGTCTTTTCGGGCTCTGTTTTAAGAATTTCATGTGGTTGGTAGGCCGGGGTGTGATGGCGGTCACCGGCGGCTATCTCGATGCTGGTCAGGGCCGCTACGTAGAGAATCCAGAAGAGGCCGTTGTAGATCAGCAGGGTATTCTCGTCGAGGTCATACAGAGCGATGAGGACGAGGATGCTGAGTGGCCAGGCGATTCGGTCGATGGCTCCGTGTTGCCACAGAGGCCAGAGGCTGCCCCAGCCGCGGAGCCAGCTGAACAGGAAAAGGACAACCCCGGAGACGCCCAGCTCAAGTGCTATCTCGAGGAAGCCATTGTGGGCGTGGGCGACGATAAAGTGGACGGTGGCGGCGACCTGCAGAGACGGCCCCTCCGCGCCGCGCCAGAAGGCGTCGTAGCCGTAGCCGAGAAGCGGCCGCTGCTGGACGAAGTGCATCACCTGGGCCCAGATGGCGGTGCGCCCCGTGAGGGTGAGGTCGCGACCGATCAGTGGTGCGAACCATTGCGAACCGAGGATGAGGATGCCGCCGAGGGTCACGCTCGCGAGCGGGGCGACGACTGCGAGGACGAGACGGATGCGCTGACCTGTGTGACGAGCGACGACGAGCATCCCCCACAAAAGCAGGAGTGCTGCTTCGATCATCCACGCGGCGCGCGACCCGCTCATTACGAGAACGAAGACGAAGAGCGCGAGAGCGGCGACACGGATGGGGCGCAGGAAGTTGTGCCTCTCGCGGCAAAGAACGACGGCCGTGGCGAGAACCATGACGCGCCCGCAGGCGTTCTTTTGCGTGAAGACGCCCTGCCAGTCAGTGCCGTGGCCGGGAGTGTGGTCGAGTCCGATGGAGGGAGCGAGGATCACGATGGCAATCGTAGCGAGACCGAGCGCGATCATCGTGAAGCGCAGGATCGCGAGTTGGCGAGCCGGCGGGAAGCGCACTGCGAACCATAGTCCGAAGAGGCCGGCGAGAGCGAACGGAATTGATCGGCGAAGGGTCAGCAGCGGATCGAGAGACCAGGCTGTGGAGGCGATAGCGAGGAAGGCGAGCAGGCCGGGCAGGATCAGCCAGGGAAGTCCCGCGATTCGATTGAGCAGGAGACGCGGGCGGCGGAGGATGAGCGCGACGATAAGGGTGTCAGCGATGGCCTGGGAAGCAATGCCGCCGATGGTCGTCAGGCTGGTCGGCGCGGAGCCCGTCATTTCGAGCGATTGTGCGGGCGCGATGAACGGAATGGCTCCCTGCATGGCGAAGAACGCGAAGAGTGCGACGCAGGCGAGGTCTTCGAGCGGCATCCTGCGGACTGAGACTGGCCGTGCAATGGATGGTGGGTTCATCAGTGGACGGCGTAGATGACGGCCGAGCTCGCCGCGGCCGTAATGTTGGCGATGCCCAGCGAGATGTTTTTCATAAGACTGAAGGGAACATAAAGGATGTCGTTCGCGTGAAGCGAGACATCGGGTGCACGGCCGCGCTCCATGTCGTGGAGAGGCAGGTCGACGGACTGGCTAAGGCCATCGATATTGCGGACGAGACGGACGCGCTTTTCGCTGGCGGTTTTCGAGGCGCCGGCTGCGAGTGCGATGGCCTGGAGAACGGTGAGTTGCGAATCGTTTTGCATGACGTAGCCACCTGGGTGCGCCACGTCACCAAGGATGTAAACAATGCCCGCCTTAGGAACCATGACGGTATCGCCTGGGCGGACGAGCACGTCAGAGTTGAGAGCGTCGTCGGCGCGGTTGGAGAGAAAAGCGCGGATGCGCTCGCCATCTTTGCCTGCGCGCTGAACGACGATGTGACGGTCGGCGGTTTCGGTAAGCCCACCGGCGAGAGAGAGCACGTCGATCAGAGTGCGGGGCGCTGCAAGATGCACGCTTCCGGGATGCGCCACCTGGCCCAGAATCGTCACCGTCTGTGTCGCATACTCCTCAACAAAGACGGCAACTTCAGGGTGAAGCAGGAATCCGCCATCGCGATATTTCCCGGCAATACGGTTGGCGGCCTGGGCAGGCGTGAGCCCCTGAACCGCGAGATTGCCGGCCAGAGATAAGGTGATGTCGCCGGAGTCAAGCACGCGAACACGCTGATCGAGTTCGGATTCGCGAAGCACGGTGATGCGCAGCAGGTCGCCGGGCCCGATAAGTAAAGACTCGAATGTCGTGACGGGGTCGGAGACCGTCGTTTTCGGCGGGGGCGATGGAGCAGAGGAGGCAGCTTGCTGTCCGCGAGCGGTGAGCGGACAGCTGAAAGCCAGGACGCACAGAATCAGGCTCGAGATGGCTTCATGCGTGCGCATAGGATATTCCGGCGGAAACGCATTCGAGGACAAGCCCGAGGACAGCGTGATCGGGGACCTGGCGGCTGAGGGCACGGAATGCCGGGAGAATTTCGTGACGGGTGGTGGCTCCGGCCTGCGCGGCAACGAGAACCGCGTCGGAAAGCTGGGCGAGCACCAACGCATCGGCAAAGGCGGCGGCAGGACTGTGGATGACGATGAAGGTGAATTCTTGACGCCAGGCGGTCAGCAAGCTGGCCATGCGCGCGGAGGCGATTAACTCCGAGGGACACGGTGGATGAGCGCCTGCATGAACAATCGAAAGCGACGGAAGTCCCGCGATCGCTTGTGGGACAGGGAGAATGGTCTCGCTGGCCAGCATCTCGCTGAGGCCGGGCTCAGGAGACGTGTTGCCCGCGGGAGCGGAGCGGAGATCCGCATCGACAAACAGCACCGAAGAGCCATTTTCTGCGAGGACAGCGGCCAGGCTGAGGGCGAGTGGCGGCGCATGGTCGGGGTGGTGCGCGGTGAGGGGTGCGTCCTGGGTGCGTGAGTCCGTGATGGTGATGATCTGGGGCGCGCGATTACTGTGCGACAGCAGAAGGGATGCACGGAGCCGGTGGAGAGCTTCGAGGAAGGGCGATTCCCGGGCAGGGATTTCAAAACCGGTCTCAGCACTCGCCTCGAGCCTCAACAACGAACGCGAGGGAACAGGCAGCAGGCGACGGTACCACGGCTCGTCAACATAGTAAGCCGGTACCGTTGCGAAGACAGGCGCATCAAGGAGCGCCTCGAGGTCTGCGGAAGAGTGGATGGCCGTGTCGGTGAGTTCGCGCGTGATGGCCGCGCCGCATCCGACAGTAATTCCGGCAGTGAGCGCCAGCGCAGTCAGCAGAGGCAGACTGGGACTGGTGGGGTGATCGGGAGCGGGAACGAGCGCGGCGCTGACCACGGCGAAGTTGCCCGAATGCAGGCCTTCGAGGATGCCGGTTTGTTGAAGGCGGCCAAGAAGACTGGTGTAAAGCGCGCGGCTCTCGTCGGCTTCCTGCCGAGCGAGGCGCAGGGCAACGGCATTGCCGGTGAGTTGCGAAGCCAGATTCCTTTGCTGCGCGAACGTGTCGCGAGCCGCGTTTTCAGACTGGAGGGAAACTTCGTAGTCTGTATGGGCGCGCTCACCGAGGCGGTGTACCTCTTCCTGGATCGAGTTTTGAACGCTTTCGAGGTGAACGCGCTGTTCGGCGAAAGCGGGCCAGTTTTCGCCGTAGCGATTCGCGGATTCCGCGATCTGCGTTTTAATGGCGGATTCCTGCGTGCGCAGCGACTGGAGGAGGGCAAAGGAGTTTTGCGTGTTTGGGCCGGCGCCGGGATTGCCGCCCAGGCCGGAGATGACCTCGGCATCGCCGTTTTCAACCGAACGCCAGATGGCTTCGCGGACAATGCGGCTCGATTCGGCCGCAGACAGAGTGGCATTGAGAGAGTCGAGGCGAGCGAGGACAGGGTTGTGCGCGTCGCTGTCGCCGTAGTCGCCGGAGGCGCGGTCGAGTGCGGCGGCGCGAGCGTCAAGGGCCTCCGTTTGCTGCTTCAGGCCGGCAAGCTGTGCGGAGAGCCAGGAGGCGGACTGGGTGGCAGCGGTCGAGCGGGATTGAAATCCGTAATCGGAGAGCGCCTGGACGAGCGTATTGACGACGGCGGCGGCGCGTGCGGGATCGGGATCCGCATAGCTGATGGCGATGAGCCTGGTACCAGCTTCAGGGGCGATTTTGCGATGGGCTGCGAAAATTCTGAGCGCGGCGAATCTTCGATTGGGAGCCTCGGCCAAAGGAATGGAGAGGGGCTCGAGTCGTCGCCGCCAGAAGAAGAGCTTTTGCGAACGCGGCCAGCCTCCGCTACGAGGAGCGAAATAGTCAGGGGTGGTTTCAAGGCCGGCGTGACGGATCACGTCGAGCGTGAGTGTATCCGACTGGAGGATACCGACCTCGGTTTGTAGAGTGAGGTTGTCGTCGAACGAGTCGGTGAGGGTGGTGGACGGCCGATCCGTGGTCGTGTTCTCAAGACCAAAGGCACCGTTGGAATCCTTTTGAATTTCGAGGACGGCGGTGGCCTGGTAGTGCGGTCTTGCGCAGATCCAGTAAACGAGAGCTAAAGAGCAGCTGATCGCAACGGAACACAGGAGCCAGGCGCGCCGGCGATGAAAGATGCCGACCAGGTCGAGGAGGGTCCACTCGACCGCATGTTCAGGATCATGCAGCGGCAAAGAGGGATGGGCGCTCATCGCTTCGCCCCCGGGATGGCGCCAGGATTACGCATTGCGCAGGAGCACCACCGATCCGTCGAAGTCGAAACTAAAGTCCATTTCGCTCAGGCCCGCGCGAAGCATGGTCTCCCGCAGCCGGCGGCGGTCCTGGGTGTGGAGCAGGAGAAAACCGCTGCCGCCAGCCCCCACCAGCTTGCCGCCACTCGCACCGCCTTCAGACCGGGCGAGCTCGTAAAGCGAATCGATGCGAGAGGTGGACATGGACCGGCATCGATTCCGTTTCCGCATCCAGTGCTCGTGCATCAGGCGGCCGAAGGCAGAAACCTGGCCGCCTTCGAGGGTTTCGCGGATTTCATGGCCCAGCATACGAGCGAAATGCAGGCTGTCGATCATCGCGGGATCGCGCACTTCGGAAAGCCGCTTCTGCTCGCTGAGCAGACAGGAGGCGCTGCGCGTCTCGCCAACGAAGAAGAGCATCAGGGAGTCGCGCAATTCGTGCAGAGATTCGTCGTTGATGTGAAGCGGCGTGACCTTAACTGCCCCGTCGGGGAAGTATTCCTGGCATAGGAGACCGCCATAGGCGGCAATGTACTGATCCTGTTTGCCAACTGGCTCGCCCAGCCGGTTCATTTCGATTTCAACCGCTTCCCGCGCCAAAACTTCCGCAGTAACTGGTACGCGTTGCCATGCATAGAGGGCATGAAGAAGCCCGACGAGGAAGGTGCCGGAGGATCCGAGACCCGTGCCGGCAGGAACATCGGCCACGCTGACGACCTCCAGCGGTGAGGGGGCATGATGCATGCGGATGGCTTCACGCATGAGCGGATGGCGGATTTCCTCACAGGTGTCGGCGTGTTCGGTTTCGGAATATTTGAGAAAGTACCCTGGCAGAAAGCTGCGATTGACGGTGATGTAGACGTATTTGTTGATGGCGGCAGAGATGACGAAGCCGCCGCCGTTCTCGCGGTAGTAGGAGGGCAGATCGGTGCCGCCACCACCGATGGAGATACGCAGGGGTGTGCGGGTCATGATCACCGTTACACCACCTGCGTGTCTCGCTGCGGGGGAGGGCCGCCGGACCTTGCAAAAGAAAGCATGCGGCGAACACGAGGCGAAGATGCAACGACGGCTTCCGTTTCCTGGAGCCCGGCAAGAGAGCCGATTTCGTAGAAGCGCTCTGAGGTTTCGAATCCGCCGAGCAGTGAGTAATCGGCGAGGCCGGACCAGACATCGGCGAGATCGAAGACTGGCACTGTCCAGTTTGCGAGGGCACTCGCCTCCAGCGCGTCAAGCCCGTAGTCGATATGGTGCATGGAGGGGGACGGATGATGTTTGTCGTAGCGAACGACATTGCCCTTCCGGAATTCGACGTTGCTCGCGCCCCAGCGATTCTGGTTGCGGAAGACCGTCATCAGTGCCGGCTTGCACGAATCGACAAAGGTGCGCCAGATCGGCTCGATCGGCTCGGTGAGCCAGCTGTCGCCATACATCACAAGAAAACGCTGGCCGAGAAGAGGCAAAGCCTTCAAGAGCGCCCCGCCGGTTCCAAGAGGTTGTGGGCCATCGTGACTGTAAATGATGCTGAGACCGAACCGGCTCCCGTCGCCGGCAAAATCCTCGATCTGCTCGCCAAGAAAACCGCAGCACAGCACAACTTCGCGAATGCCACCCGCCCGGATCAGACGCAACTGGTGCGCGAGGAAGGGCTCGCCGGCGATCTGGATGAGCGACTTGGGCATGAAGCTGGTGAGTGGACGCAGGCGCGTAGCCAGACCGCCGGCAATCAGCGCGAGCCGCGGTGGCCATAACGGCTCTCGTTGATCCGAATCTTTGCCAGGATGTCTCTCAGGGGAATTGCCGGTGAAGAATGGCCAGCCCCCTCTTGCCATGGCGGCGATCGGAGGATAGGCGCTCCAGTTAGTTGTTAAGGATACGTTCATCGGCCATCAGCTCCTGAAGAGATTGGCGGACCGCATCGTGGCTGTTTCGTTTCGGGAACCAGCCGAGCGAACGGATGCGTGTGGAATCGAGGCGCACCACGGGAACGTCGCCCCGCCAGCCGCGGGATCCGCCTGTGTAGTCGAACGTGGGCCGGTCGGAGAGGCCAAGGGCCTCGACTGCGAGATCGGCGATTTCGGTGACGGTGACAGCGTCGTCGGTGGCTACGTTGAAGACAGAGAACGGCGTCGTCGCTTTCATAGCGGCGCAGAGCGCAGCCTCCACAACATCCGTGACGTGGATGTAGTGCTTGCTCTGCTGGCCATCGCCGAGGATGCGAAGACGTTTGGGCTTGGCGATGAGCCTGCGAAGAAAATCGAAGCCAACGCCATGAGTCTGGCGGGGTCCGACAACGTTCCCGAAACGGAACGCGCAGGCGCGAAGGCCAAACATCGAGCAATAGCTGGCGATGAGGGATTCGCAGGCCAGCTTACTGGCGCCGTAGGTAGAGATGGGAATCATAGGCGCGAAATCTTCGGAGACCGGTTGGTCGCCAATGTCGCCGTAGACCCCACTGCCGGATGCGTAGAGGAGCCGGCGAACCCCGGATCGCCGCATGGCCTCAACGACGTTATTGGTGAGCAGGGTGCCGCGGTAAAAATCAATCTCCGGGCACTCCGCAGCCGCGGCAATATCGGGATTGGACGCGAGGTGGATGACCCAGTCATGGCCTTCCATGGTCGCGGTAAGGGCGCTCACGTCAATCGCGTCAGCGTGCACCACATTCAGTCGAGGGTCGCTGCAATGGGCCTCGTAGTGCCACTCGCGGCCCGATGAGAAATTGTCGAAGATACTGACGCGGCGTGTCTTGGCGGACCCAAGCAGGGCGTCAACGAAGTGGCTGCCGATGAAACCGGCACCTCCGACAATAAAGTAACTTCCCTCCGAAAGGAGCATATGGCGGTCCCTCTGCCGGTTACTACGGAGTCCTGCGACTCTAAATTTGAATCTCACCGGGGATTTCGTGCCCAGAATGAAACTGCGCTTTCTATGCTTGGGTGTGACAGGGCTGGTTGGCAATCATTTCCGTCACAGTTGTAGTTACGCAAGTCAGGTTAATGACTGAGTTATGACCTGTTCGCGGCATTACCTGAGTTAGGGGCTGCGCGCAATCCACAGTCTGAGAAGAGCGCTTCGCGCTTTATAAGTTCCCCTGTAACTGGACGTCGTGCTGCTCGCGCCGGACCGTTGAGCCCTCTTCCCATGCGCGGGAGCGGACCACTTATGAAGACAACTGAAGTCGGGCTCACCGTAGGAATGCCGGTCTCAAACGCCATGCCATGGCTTCCGGAGGCAATGAACAGCCTGCTGCTCCAAACCTCGAAGGCGTTTGACATCCTGGTCATCGTGGATGGCAGTTCAGATGGCAGCGCCGCGTATCTAAGAAATGTCGAGAATCAACTGGCGTGGGCGGGATTTCCCGGGCCAAAATTGCGTGTGCTGGAGCAGCCGCATGCGGGCGTTACCGAAACGCTGAACAGGCTGCTTTACGAAGCACGTACACCATGGCTGGTCCGCATGGACGCCGACGACGTTTCGTATCCGAAACGCATGGAGAGGTTAGCGGAAGCGATCGTCGAACATCCCGACGCGGGGCTGATCTATTCGCTCGCCGACTATCATCCACGGGAGCGGTGCGCCGGCCAGTTTCGATGCTCGCGGGGTACTCCGGAAGAACTGCGGGCGATGGTGAAGAGCGGCTACCTGCTATCCATTTGTCACTCCAGTGTGGTGCTCAACGTGGAGAAAGTCAGAGCAGTCGGTGGATACAGGATGGATATCCATGCCGAAGACGCCGACTTATGGTGGCGGATGGCTCTCCATTACGAACTCCACTGCATTCCGGAAGCGCTGGTGGGGTTCAGGCTGAATCCCGAGAGTGTGAGCGCACATAACCTGGAAAGCCAGCAACTGGCCGCAATTTATGTGCAGTATCTGCTGCTCTCGGAACTTTGGGGAATGCAGCCGCGATCGCTCAGGGAAGTGGGCCCATCGCTGGTCGAGTTTCTCCAGCCGTCTGCCCTGGAGGCAAAGGAGTCGCTGCGCGAGTTCAACATGCTTCTGGCGAATAGGCGCTACTGGCAGGGGTTTCGTGCCTTTGTGCATGGATTCCACGCATCGCCGAAGTACGTGTGGCGCCGGATGCGGGATGAAGTGCGGAAGGCTGCGATCGCGAACGGCGTAGCGCCCAACAAGTTTTTGGAACGCAAAGGAGCACTGTGGGTCTGATCGAAGAAACAATTGGGGCAGATGCGGGCGAAGATGCGGATTCCGCGCCTGCGCGTCTGCCGTTGCCGCCTCGATTTCTACTCGGGAAAATTCCCATCGATCAAATCACGATGGATTACGCCGCCGTGCTGATGGTCGAAGCGCTGTTGCATCGCGGAGATCTGCCTCCGCTGACAGTGGTAGGGCCAAATGCGCATCTGGTGACCATGGCGGAACACGACAACCGCTTTGCCGAGGCAATGCAGGATGCCGACCTCGCTGTACCCGACGGAATATCGGTGGTCTTCGCATCGCGCCTGTTGGGCGTCCCCATTCCGGAACGCGTCACAGGCGGCGACCTGATGGAAAGGATGTGCGCAGAAGCTGCCCACTATGGGTTCCGGGTATTTTTCCTGGGAGGACTGCCGGGCGCGGCCGTGATGGCGGCGTGCAATTTGCGCGATCGCTATCCGGGCCTGAAGGTCTGTGGAACCTATGATCCGCCTCGCGGGTTCGAAGTCGACTCCCGTGAGCTCGAACGAATGCGGAGTGTCATCAACCGATGCTCGCCGGACCTGCTTTGTGTAGCGTTTGGAGCGCCCAAACAGGAAATCTGGATGCGCGAGAATCGCGCGGAGCTGCGGGTTGGCGCCGTGATGGCCGTGGGTGCGGCCTTCGACACCCAGGCAGGATTGCGTCGCCGCGCCCCGCGCTGGATCCAGGCAATCGCACTGGAGTGGCTCTTTCGTCTGCTGATGGAACCAGGGCGTCTTTGGCGTCGATATCTGATCGGCAATGCGCGCTTTGTCCTGCTGGTTCTTCGGCAATGGGCTCGACAGCGATTCGCTGCGTTCAGAAGGGATTCCAGCGAACACGCCGCTGCGACGAGTAGTGCGAGTTCAGAACACGGAGTGAAAAATGAAAAGGATTGAGGATCTGCGGATCAATCTGTACAGCGATGGTGCGGACTTAGCCGGGATCCTGGAGATGTATGCCAGGCCATGGATTCGTGGTTTCACGACCAATCCGACGCTGATGCGCAAAGCCGGCGTCAGAAACTATGAGGCCTTTGCGCGTTCGGTACTGCGAGCAGTGCCGGACCGGCCGGTCTCGCTGGAGGTATTTGCCGAAGACGAAGCGGAGATGGAGAGGCAGGCACTGACCATCGCCACATGGGGCCGAAACGTGAATGTGAAAATCCCTGTGACCAATCGCGCAGGTGTGTTCCTGGGGCCGTTGATTCGCAGGCTCGGTGAGGCCGGAGTCGCTCTGAATGTGACAGCCGTTCTGACCCTGGAGCAGGTGGAGCGAGTGGTGGACGCGCTGGTGCCGGAGACTTGGGCGATTGTGTCTGTATTTGCGGGACGGATTGCCGATACCGGTGTCGATCCTGTTCCTCTCATGGCCGCTGCAAAACGAATTCTGCGTTGGCGCCCTCGCGCGCAGCGGCTGTGGGCAAGCCCCCGCGAATTGCTGAATGTCTTTCAGGCAGAGCAGTCGGGATGCGACATCATCACCGTGGCGCCCGAAATCCTGTGCAAGATGGATTTGATCGGAAAGGATCTGGCAGTGTATTCGCTGGAAACCGTGGAGATGTTTCACCGCGATGCCCACTCGGCCGCCTATCAGATCGATACCAGCACTCTGGCAGCGCGAGCGGAAAGAGCTTCAGAGCCTGGCGTCCCCCAGGATGATCTGCGCGGCTTCGGCGAGATCCCGCGCGACGTAGTCAGCACAGGGATCGGTGACCTGAACGGGGCGACCGGGGCCTGAGACCTCCGGAGCGATGCGAATGGTCCGCGCCCCAGCGGCGTGGCCGCATTGTGTGTCCGTTGGCTGGTCGCCGACCATCCAGCTTTTCGCCAGTGTCAGCCCGAAGTCATCGCGCGCCTGCAGCAGCATTCCAGGAGACGGCTTGCGGCAACTGCACGGGCCGGAGTAGCCGGGGGTGCGCCCGTTGGGGTGGTGCAGACAGTAGCTGAATCGTGTGAAATGAATCCCCGCCTGGGCGAGTTCTGCTTCCAGCTTGTGGCTGATGGTGCGGTGCGTTTCGTAGCTCAGTTTTCCCAGTGCGTAGTTGGGCTGGTTGGAGACGAGAATCAGAGGAAACGCCGCTTTCTGCAGGCTCTGCAGCGCCGGAATTACGCCATCGATCAGACGCAGATCGTGGGGATGAAGTGGCGCCTCCATGCGGCCAGTAGCGGGGTTGAGAATCGTCGGATTGAGAACGCCATCGCGATCGAGGAAGATGGCCGGCCTGATTAATTTCCGGATTCCCATTTCATCTCGTTCGATCGCAGCAGCGGGTGGGAAACGATCAGGTGCCAGACGACGGCCTGAAATTCTTCGGTGTGAGGAGTGACGGTTTCTGCGGAGAGAATTGGGACGATGAGGCACGCATCGGCGACTTGCGCGGTATAGCCGCCGTCGCGGCCAACTACGCCAAGAATGCGCGCGCCTGCCTCCCGCGCCAGAGTCAGGCTTGCAACTAGATTCATGCTGATGCGACGATCCAGGTTTCCGCCACCAACCGAAAACACAAATACAGCGTCGCGCGAAGAGAGATGACTGCCACGCAGCCAGTTCGCGTAGCAGGACTCCCATCCGTCGTCATTGATGCGGGCCGTTAATTCAGAAACATTGTCGGTGGGTGCGTAGCATTCGATGCCGGCGATCTTCCGAAAGTCGTTAACGGCATGGCCGGCATGACCGGCGCCGCCCCCGACACCCAAAAAGAAAACGCGGCCCGCTTGAGCGCGGACCTCGAGCAGTATCTCGATCATGCGGCCGATGATGGCGGTGTCAAGGCGTTCCGCCAGAGCTGCAACCTCTGCGAGATAAGCGGCGGTATAGTCGCTGACAGACACGGTCGGCACCCCGGTTAAAGAGAAGATTTACGCAGGACAGGAGCCGCGGGCTTGCGAGCGAAGGCCAGGTGAAGGCCTTCTGCCGGATCCGCGTCGCCACGAACCCGCTGCAGTCCTTTTCGAAGCGACCGCCGGATCGTCTGCGGAACGAGGGCGAAGATAAGGAAGATGACCGAAGAGCGAATGCCGGGCGATCCTTCGAAGAGAAATGCGCGCAGGATACTAAGCCGCGCGAGCAAGCCTGCTCGACTGGCCCGCGCGCGCCAGACGCACTGCACTGCGACAAACCACGAGAAGGCGCGCGGAGAAATCAGGTCACGGCTTCTGCGGATCCAGGACAGGGACAAATTCCAGTCGGGGTTGCTCCCGACCCTTCTGCATCCATCGCCGATGCGCCAGATGGAAAGTGGTTGGCGAATCATCGAAAAGCCAACACCCTTGTAGGAAGCGGCGCGAACAACCCAGTCGATGTCCTGATGCAGCTTAAGGCCGGACTGGAACGGGACTGCAAGAAGCAGTTCGCGTGTTGTCAGAAGTGTCGAACTCTGCATCAGCCCACCGGGATCGCGCAGGGTTTTACGGCAGAATAGAAAATCGGCGATAGGCTGCATGGGCAAATAGGACTCCAGAGGCAGCACGCGGCTGGTGGTGGGCGACTGCGCGATCAGGCGGCAGGAGACGACCGGAAACCAGTCCGGCATGGCGTGTGCGGCCCGCATCTGCCGCTCGATTTTTTCCGGGAGCCATTCATCGTCGTCGTCGAGGAACGCGACCCACTCTCCACGAGCTGCACGGACTCCGGCATTACGCGCATCTGAGCCCCCACAATGCTCGGTAAGGAAGACAACCCGCAAACGCGCGTCGGTAATGGTGTCGAGATAGCCTGCGGTCTCTGGATCGGGCCCGTCAACCACGACGATGACTTCCATATTCGACCAGGTCTGTCGCAGAACGCTGCGGATCGCGCAGCCAAGCAGTTGCGGCCGATTCCACGTAGGGATGACCGCAGAGACCAGGGGGCGATCCGACTTTGAGAGGGTATCGGACATCACGAATGCACGAAGTCGCTGAATAACGAGGCTAGTCGGCCTGAGAATAGTTCAGGACGAAGCGAAGGGACAGATTACGAGAGGCTTCCGCCTAACCGAAGTAATAGGTCGGATCCTCAATCGCTGTTCATGGTGAATGCCGCCGCCGCATTTGCAGAAACTTATCTGCAAAGAACCGGGCTGCCGGATAAAACGCATGATCGATGGGCATCTGCAGCCGGCCGGTGCTGATACTCAATGCATTGCCAATAATCACGCTCGCGCAGCCATAATTCATACGGCCTCGCGAGCGTGGGGCTGCGTGACGCTAGCGATTCATGTTGTCGAGTACCGAACCCACGATGCCGCCCAGAACGCCCGCTTCCGTGGTTTGGCGTGGCCGCTCCGCCGGCATGTACTCCTGCAATTGGTGCGCGAGCCGCGAAATAGGCAGCGTCTGAAGCCAGATGCGGCCGGGACCGGTGAGCGAGGCCAGGAAAAGACCGTCACCGCCGAAGATCAGGTTCTTGATGCCGCGCACCATCGTGATTTGGAACGAAACGCTCGCAGTGAACGCACCGACATGGCCTGGATGGACGAGCAGAGTTTCGCCCTGCTGAAGATCCCGGGTGATGACTTCACCAGAAAGTTCGAGCCAGGCCGTCCCCTGGCCTGAGACTTTCTGCAGCAGGAAACCATCGCCGCCGAAGATGCCCGCTCCAAGAGACTGCTGGAATCCGACCCCGATCTGAATACCCGCGGTGGCACAAAGAAAGCCATGGCGATGCACCATATAGTCGTAGCCCGGAGCAACCTCCACTGGCACGATGTGGCCGGGAACGCGCGTAGCAAAGGCCAACTCGGCGTTGCCGCCGGCCGCGCGATATTCGGTCATGAAAAGACTGCCGCCGCCCACCACCCGCTTGAAAGCTCCAAAGAACCCGCCGCCTCCGGCGAACTGGGTATGGGTGGTCATCTGGACATTGGAGGACATCCAGGAAAGCTCACCCGCCTCGGAAATGATGGCGTCGTTGGGCTCGAGAAGAAACTCGAGGACAGGCATGGTGGTGCCGATAACCTGACTTTTCATGACACACAGGGTACAGGATCAGCGGAGGCATGGCCATGGGCAGGTTCGTACGGATCGCGAGCGGAATAGGACGGCTTTTTCATGCGGCGAGGGCTGCAAAAATTGCATGGAATTGCACGAATTTCCCCGGAAAAGAGGAGAATTTGCCCGACTTGCCCGGGTGTGAAAGGCATGGCAGGAAATGACGCCGAATTCCTCAAAAAACTCGCGGGCATGGGGTTGCGCGGATCGATAACGGGGTGTACCACTAGGGTAATACCCCAAAAAGGACTACATCGGAGGTTCGGAAAGTAACTTTTGTTTTTGAGGTAGGGGCTCAGAAGTGACCACGTTGTACCACCGCGCTGTTAGTTGTCACCACGATGTTGCACTAGCCGCCTTTGAGCAGTAGCCGCGATCAAGAGTCGCAGGGTCCCCAAAAATTGCATCGGCCTGGTATCTCAGTCTGAGAGAGAAAGGTATTGTCTCGTTTCGACAGAGCCCACAGTCGTCGCCTGCTGCGACGACTTAGCGGGCCCCTGTTCGAAAAAGACAACGCCCGGCACTAGCCGCCCTTTCTCTTTGCGGGAAAGCACCGCGCCGCAGTTGATGTGTGCGCGCGGACGGGTGGCGTGTGTCCTGGCGTTTACAGGTGCCCCTGGATGTTTCTTCATCGTATTCCTCCCTTCTTCGGTCGTGCGATCGCGGCTGACGATGCACTGACCTGCAACCATCTTCTACCAGCGTACAAGCGCGGCGGCACTGGCTCCCGGCAGGCTCTGGCCGTGGCCGCCAGCGTGGCAATGCTCGTCTCCATGCCTGCAACCATGCTCGCGCAGCGTCACCACAACCACGGATACGGCTCCCATGGGCAACAACTGAGCGCGCTCACCTGCACCACCGGATCACTGACAGGTGCCGGCACGGATGCCTGCACGGTAACGTTGTCGCAGACCGCGAACAGCGGAACCACCGTGACGCTGACCAGCAGTAGCACCGCTGTGAAAGTGCCGGCGTCGGTAACTATCGCCTCGGGTGCAGCAACCGCCAGTTTTACGGTGACTGCCTCGGCGGTAACCTCAGCGCAGACCGCCACCCTGACAGCATCGGACAGCAGCAATTCAGCAACCTACGCATTACAGCTGAAACCTGCATCGACTGGAGCCGCCGCATTGACGCTGGGGTCGACCAGCGTGGCCTTCGGCAGCGTAAGCCTCAACACGCCATCGACGCAGACTGTCAAGCTGACCTCGAGTGGCACTGCCTCGCTGACGATCAGCGCAGCATCGATTAAGGGCACCGGGTTTACGATGTCGGGCGTGACGGCTCCGGTCACCCTGACGCCCGGTCAATCAGCCACACTCGATCTGCAATTCGATCCGACCGCGGCAGGAGCAGACTCCGGGACGGTGACCATCAGCAGCAACTCCTCCGGCGGAGCCACCTCAACCATCGCCCTGAGCGGCACCGGCACTTCGACCGCAGCCTACGCGGTCGATCTGAACTGGAGCGCTCCCGCGAGCGGCAGTGGGGCAGTCACTGGCTACAACATCTATCGGGCAACCAGCGGTGGCGCCTATCAGGTGCTGAATGCTTCGGTGAACTCGGCGACCAGCTACACGGACACAACGGTTAAGGCCGGCACGAGCTATACCTACGAAGTGATGAGCGTCGATGCGGCCGGGACACAGAGCGCGCCCTCCAACGTGTTCTCCGCGACGATACCGTAGACTCTTCGCGGAGTTCACGCAGGCAGCCACAGGCGGATCATGGAACAGTGACACATACATGATCCGCTGTTGGGCCTTTGTGATGAGCTGGTGGTAACCATCAGGGCGACTCCTCTTGCGCACGAGCAGCATTCTGGGTGCATGGTAATGCGTCATAACCATTACCTTCCTGTCTGATAAGTGAGCCGATCGCTAGTTATCAATCCCGAAAGGGGAAGAATAACTCAGAAAGGGTGATTTTCTGTCTAAGGTAACTGGTGGATGACACCATTGTGATCCCACTCACAGTGACTAAAGCGCAGACCAGCGGATGATCACGTCAGCGAAATACTTCGTTCGACCACCTTCTATCTGATTCGGGCCCGCATGCTCGCAGAGTACTTGTGAGCGAGCACAGGTGGCGTGTGCGAAGGCGCTTCTCGAGGTGCCTGCTGATGCAAGTCCGTCTTTTTCCTTCCCCTTTCGACCGCCCACTTTCCTCTAACCCTGAGTCGGTCAGCCGCCTGCGGCGCGGTATGCTGCGACTCTGTTTGTCGAGCTTTCTGCTTCTGACTCTCGCGGCTCTTTCCGCGGCTGCGCAGCGTGGACACGGCGGAAGTGGATCGGGAACACCGGCCACGATGGTTAGCCCTGCCAATGGCAGCACTCTCGGAACAACGCAGACGTTTACCTGGAATCCGGGAACCAACGTTCAAACGCTGGCATTCTGGATCACGACGGCGCCGACTGAGTACAACTTTATTCAGTGTGGCAAACAGCAATGCTGGTGGGGCGGTCCTGCCAGCACAGGATCGTATACCTTTAGCGGGTTGCCTTCGAATGGCGAAACGCTCTATCTCACTCTCGAAAGCGAGATCGGTGGCACATACTACCAGCAAAACTATATCTACAAGGCCGCGAGTGGAAGTACCACGACATCTCCAGCAATGACGCTCAGTGCCTCTGCCCTGGCCTTTGGGACGGTAACAGACGGTTCCAGTTCAACAAAGAGTGTGACGATCACATCATCAGGCACAGCATCGCTGACCATTAGTGGGATATCGGTAGCAGGCACAGGGTTTTCGCTGGCTGCGACAAGTGTGCCCGTAACACTGGCACCTGGCGCGACAGACACTCTGAATGTGTCCTTCAATCCATCCACGGCTGGAGCGAAAACAGGGACTTTGACCATCACCAGCAATGTCGCTGCGCAGACGGTGTCTCTGTCGGGCACAGGGCAGGCGGCTGCTCCTCCCGCGGCAAGCCTGAGCGGTCTGACATGCGGAAGCGGTTCGCTCACGGGAGCCGGAACGGACGTCTGCACAGTCACGCTGACTTCGGCGGCGACGACTGCGACGGCCGTTAGTCTGGCCAGCAGCAGCAGTGCAGTGAATGTGCCTGCATCAGTGACGATCGCGTCGGGGGCGACCAGCGCCAGCTTTACGGCGACGGCCACCGCAGTCAGTGCGAATCAGACAGCAACGCTGACCGCAACCGCAGGCGGCGTCGCAAAGACCTTTGCTCTGACCCTGAACGCGACAACCTCGGCCTTGACATTGAGTAGCACCAGCGTTGCGTTCGGAACCGATCCTCTGAATACAACGGTTAATAAATCAATAACCCTCACGTCTTCCGGCACCGCAGCGCTCCTCATCAGCGGTGCTTCGGTCAGCGGAACAGTCTTTGGGGATTCGGGCATTAGCTTTCCAATGAGCCTGAATCCGGGCCAAACGGCAACGCTGACGATCAGCTTCGATCCGACCACGGCCGGAGCGTTCAGCGGATCGGTGGCGATCAGCAGCAACGCGACCAGCGGCGGCACATCGACCGTCAGCCTGAGCGGAACCGGGCAAGCACCAGCGACGCTCAGCGCAGTTTCCTGCAGCAGTGGAGCACTGACGGGAGCGGGCACGGACGCCTGCACCGTGACCCTGTCTTCAGCGGCCACCGCGGCAACCGCGGTGAGTCTTGCGAGCAGCAGCAGCGCAGTGACGGTGCCGGCGTCGGTGACGATTGCATCGGGAGCCACCAGCGCCAGCTTTACGGCGACGGCGACCGCGGTCAGTTCGAATCAGACGGTGACGCTGACCGCAACCGCGGGCGGAGTCTCGAAGATCTTCGCGCTGACGCTGAACTCGACAACGCCCACCTTAACCCTCGGGGCAAGCAGCGTCAGCTTCGGGACGGTCAACCTTAGTACCCCGGCGACGCAGACGGTTACCATGACGTCTTCCGGAACCGGTGCCGTGACGGTGAGCGCGGCCACGGTAACGGGATCGGGATTCACGCTGCCGGGTGCGAAGTTTCCCATGACACTGAACGCTGGGCAAACCTCGACGCTGGAGGTGCAGTTCGACCCAACGACGACCGGAGCTCAGACGGGCACAGTCGCGCTGGCCAGCAACTGCTCCATGGGCGGGACCATGACCGTAGCTCTGAGCGGTACAGGAGCAGCGTCGGCGACGTATGAAGTGGAGCTCAACTGGGATGCGCCCGCGAGCTCAGGCGATCCGGTGGCGGGCTACCACATTTATCGAGCGACCAGCGGTGGCTCCTATACGCTGCTGAACTCCTCCGTCAACGTCCCTACAACCTACAGCGACACGACGGCCAGGGCGGGGGCAACCTACAACTACGAAGTAACCAGTGTCGATGCATCAGGAGTGGAAAGCATACCGTCGAACGTCTTTACCGCAGCAATTCCTTAGCGGCTCGAAGTAGCTGACGAGCCGTTAAGGATTTATTTCCGGCGTCGGTTGTGATCTAAAGGACCGGCGAGGGCGGAGCAGGGAACAGCAGGACCGTTCCCGGCTTCGCCCTTTTTTTTCCCGCAATAGCCCAAAACCAGCAACCGAACTCAGCCGTCGCTGCGAAAGCGGTGGATGAGGCGGCGATCGCGTTTGGAGGGTCGACCGGCAGGCGCGGGTGCGAAGTGGAGTCCCGCCTTCCGCTCCTCGGCAAACTTCCTTCGCGCTTCGCGGCTGGCCTCGGTTTCCCGATACAGCTGCTGTGCGATGGAGGCAGGTCCGCGCATTTCGCTCAAATCCAGGACTTCCACTTCGAAGTCGCCGCCTTCATTCCTGATCGAAAGCATGTCGCCGACGCGCACTTCGCGCGATGAGCGCGCGGGTTGTTGATTCGCCTCAATGCGGCCCAGTTCGCAGCCCTTCGCAGCCAGCGTGCGCGTTTTGAAGAACCGCGCAGCCCACAGCCATTTATCGAGACGCATGCCGGTCACCTCTTCAATGCTAGCGGACCATCACCGAACAGCAATAAGCTGATCTTGAGGAAGCGGAGCGCGGAATCAGGCGGGCTCCAGCACGTTAACCATTTAGTAAAGGCGAAAGTACGGCGAAGCCTACCGCGACTGCCGCGATGTGGCAAGGGCTAGGGCTACAAAACTTCAGCGCCCAGAACCATCTTTGACAACCACTACATATTGTGGATTGGCGGTTCAAAACACCTACGAGGTGCGCTTTATCGTAACTAGCGCTCGCCGTTGGATTTAGGGGCTTAACAATATTTAAAGAAGGCGGGATTTTCCACTTTGCAGGGAGAACCTGGTCGATTACGATCTCGCAAGTGGGAAGTTGTGGAGCATGGTGGTCTAAATTCCCTAAGCCTTCACAATGCTCCCGTCAGGCGTCCCAGCGCCTAACGTAGCACCTTTCGGAGAGCTGGGAGCCATTGATTTTGCAGGGTTCCAGGTTAGGTACGGGGATCGATGTTTCGCGGCAGCCACATAACGCGGGTCGACGAAAAGGGGCGCCTCAAGCTCCCGGCCGAGTTCAAGCGGCAGATCGATGAAGAGTACGGGGGACAGTTCTACATCACCAGTCGGGACGGAAAAGTGGCCGAGATTCACCCGTTGCGCGAGTGGGAAGAGTTCGAAAAGAAGTTGGCGGCGGTTCCGAGCTTCAATCCCGCCAAGCAAAAGCTGCTGAAGTGGATCAATTACTTCGGACAGACGGCAGAGATGGACGGACAGGGTCGGGTGCTTTTGCCTCAACTCCTCCGCGAGAAGGCGAACCTGCTCTCGGAAGTCGTGGTTTCAGGCAACGAAACTTGCCTGAAGGTTGAGAACCACCAGGGTTATGAGCAGGGTCTGGAGCCGATGACGATGGACGACCAGATTGAGCTTGCAAAGGTTGGGATTTAAGCAACGCCAAACCCCCCAGGGGGAGCACATGACGGAAAGCTTGAGGCATGTGCCGGTTCTTTTACAACTTGCGATCCGAATGTTGAATGTGCGCCGGGGCGGCGTGGTAGTGGACGCGACCCTCGGATATGCAGGGCACGCGAGCGAGATTGCTCGCAGGCTGGGGCCGGAGGGAAAGCTGATCGGCTTTGACCGGGATCCGGAAGCGCTGGAGCTGGCGAAGCAGCGGCTCAATGCCCTCCGCGACGAACTGGGAACCGAGATGCCCGAAGTGGTCCTGCATGATGTGGAGTTTTCGCGAGCGGGCGAAGTCCTTGCCGGCCAGAAATTCGATGGGCTGCTGGCGGATTTTGGAGTCAGCTCGATGCAGTTCGATCAGGCGCACCGTGGATTTAGTTTTCAGGCGGACGGCAACCTTGATATGCGGATGAATCCGCGCGAGGGTGCGACCGCCGAACAAGTGGTAAATCAGGCCGGAGAAAAAGAACTCGCCGATCTGATTTAC
>DATAZC010000126.1:0-20075 GCA_036272255.1 Acidobacteriaceae bacterium
GTTCCTCAAAGAAGACCTCATGCCCGAGGCGGTCTACCGCCCGCTCTACATCCTCGCGCCCATCATCGCGCTGGGCTGCTCGCTCATGTCCATCTCCGTCGTACCCTTCGGCGCAGACGTTCGCTGGCACGGCGTGCAGCTCTTCGAAATTTCCGACACCAACATCGGCCTCCTCATCCTCCTCGGCATCACCTCGGTCGGTGTCTACGGCATCGCGCTCTCCGGCTGGTCCTCGAACAATAAATATTCGCTCCTCGGCGCGCTCCGTGCCTCCGCCCAGGTCATCAGCTACGAGCTCGCCCTCGGCCTCTCGCTCGTCGGCGTCGTCCTCCGCGCCGGATCGCTGAACCTCCGCGCCATCGTCGGCGTTCAGGCTACCCACGGCCTGCTCTCCTGGAACTTCTTCGGCGGATTCCAGTTCGTCGCCTTCTTCGTCTACCTCATGGCCGCGTACGCCGAAACCAACCGCTCCCCCTTCGACCTTCCCGAAGCTGAATCCGAGCTGACCGCCGGCTATCACACCGAATACAGCTCCATGAAATTCGCCATGTTCTTCATGGCCGAGTACGGCAACATGATCACCGTCGGCTGCGTCGCCACGCTGCTCTTCTTCGGCGGATGGACCAGCCCCTTCGGCAGTCTGATCGCGCAACCGAGCCACGGCATTCCGCTGGCGCTGTCTTCCATATTTTGGTTCGTCATCAAAGTTTTCTTCTTCCTCTTTCTCTATATCTGGGTGCGCGGGACTCTGCCGCGCTTCCGCTACGACCAGCTCATGGGTTTTGGATGGAAATTCCTGATCCCTGTTGCTGTCGCCAACATCGTCGTTACCAGCTTCTGCATCGGCCTGCGGCTGCCGTCGCAGTAATCTAGAATTTCGTTTGGGCCGACTCGTCGTCTTCTGTACCAGCAGTCGTTAGATAAACAAAATGCATCTGGCTCTCTTTATCGTTTTCGCGGGGTTATGTGTGGCGGGCGCGCTCAACCTTCTGCTCCAGCGCCATCCCATTAACAGCGCGCTTTCGCTCATCGTCGTCATGAGCTCGCTCGCCGTCCTCTACCTCCTTCTCGGGGCCGAATTTCTCGCAGCCGCCCAGGTCATCGTCTACTCCGGCGCCATTATGGTGCTCTTCACCTTCGTCATCATGTTGCTCAATGCCGGCAAAGAAGAACGTACCCACGGCAGCAAACTCGCCTACATCGCAGGCTTTCCCGGCGCCGCCGCCCTGCTCGGCCTGCTGACCTTCATCTTCCTTTCGCATCGCAGCGAATTCGGCCAGGCCCGCCTCGGCGAATACCTCGCCACCACCAGCGACCTCAGCAAGGTGCTCTTCACCGATCTGCTGCTCCCTTTTGAAGTCACCTCCGTCCTCATCCTCATCGCGATCCTCGGCGCCGTCGCGCTCGCCCGAAAGGAGCACTGAGTCAATGAACTGGGCTTACGTCGCCATCTTCATCGGTTGCGCGGTCGCTGTGATTCTTTCGCTCCTTGCTGCCTCCGCTGCGAAGAAAAACCCGGGAGGGCCAAAGTAATGGTCCCCATCGCCTACTACCTCGTCCTCAGTGCTGTCCTGTTCTCCATCGGTGTCGCCGCCTTCCTCATCAAGCGCAACATCATCACCGTCTTCCTTTCCATAGAGCTCATGCTCAACGGCGTCAACCTCGCCTTCATCGCCTTCTCGCGCCAGTGGAGCCAGATCAACGGCCACCTCCAGGTCAATGGCCAGATCTTCGTCTTCTTCGTTATGGTCGTCGCCGCCGCTGAAGCTGCCGTCGGCCTCGCCATCATCATCGCCGTCTTCCGCGCACGCAACACCCTCAACGTCGACCAGGTCGACCTGATGAAACTATGACGACCGACCTCCACCTCTGGCTCATTCCGCTCGTCCCCCTCGCCGGATTCCTGGTGAACGGCCTCCTTGGCCGCAAAGCGCCCAAACCCGTCGTGACGGCGATCGCACTCATCGGTGCGCTGATCCCTCTCCTTCAGGTATCAGCTATTGTTACGAACTTCAGCTCCCTCACCCTGCCTCACATCGAGAACCTCGGCACATGGATCAGCGCCGGCACCTTCCACGCCGACTTCTCCTTCCAGCTCGATCAGCTCACCCTCGTCATGCTGTGCGTGGTTACCGGCGTCGGTTTTCTCATCCATCTCTATTCCGTCGGCTACATGGCAGAAGAAGAAGGCTACTGGCGATTTTTTGCCTACATGAACCTCTTCCTCTTCTTCATGCTTACCCTCGTGCTCGCAGAAAATTTCCTGCTCATGTTCGTCGGCTGGGAGGGCGTCGGCCTCGCTTCCTGGCTCCTCATCGGCTTCTGGTTCCAGCGCGACTCAGCCGCTAACGCCGGCAAAAAAGCGTTCATCGTCAACCGCATCGGCGACTTCGGCTTTCTCCTCGCCATGTTCCTGCTCATCGCCCACTTTGGCACCCTCAGCTTCACCCAGGTCTTCGGCCAGATCGGCGCGCATCCCGCATGGCAGGGCGGATTCCTTACCGCCGTCGCGCTCTTCCTCGTCCTTGGCGCCACCGGCAAGTCCGCGCAGATTCCCCTCTACGTCTGGCTCCCCGACGCCATGGAAGGCCCCACGCCCGTCTCCGCGCTCATCCACGCCGCCACCATGGTCACCGCCGGCGTCTACATGATCGCCCGCGCCCACGTCATCTTCGATCGTTCGCCCTTCGCGCTCTCCACCGTCGCCGTCATCGGCGTCGCAACGGCCTTCTTCGCGGCCACCATCGGTCTGGTCCAGACCGATATCAAGCGCGTCCTCGCCTACTCCACCATCTCGCAGCTCGGCTACATGTTCCTCGCCTGCGGCGTCGCCCCCTACTCGGCAGGGATCTTCCACCTCGTCACCCACGCCTTCTTCAAGGCCCTGCTGTTCCTCGCCGCCGGCTCCGTCATCCACGCCCTCTCCGGTGAACAGGACATGCGCGCCATGGGCGGTCTCCGCAAAAAAATTCCCATCACGTTCTGGACCATGACCGCCGCGGTCTTCGCCATCTCCGGCGCTCCGCCGCTCGCCGGCTTCGTCAGCAAAGACGAAATCCTCTACCAAACCTTCATCGCCCCTAACAGCGGAAAAATCCTGTGGGCCGTCGGCCTCCTCACGGCCGGGCTGACCTCGTTCTATATGTTCCGGCTCTGGTACCTCACCTTCTTCGGCGAATCCCGCGCCCACACCGCGGCCGCCCACCACGAAGAAGATCTGGCCGCCGTCCACGCCCGCTCCGACACCAAAGTCGTCCTCGAAGCCGATCCTCACACCCGTCCGGTTCACGAAAGCCCGTGGGTCATGCTCGGCCCGCTCGTCATCCTCGCCATCCTTTCCGTCATCGGCGGTTTTATGGGATGGCCGGAAGCGTTCGGCGGCAGCAACTGGTTCTCGCACTTCCTCGAGCCCGCCGTTCAAACCGTCCACCTCAGCTATGAGCAGACCTCCGTCATCCTCGCGACCTCGGCCAGCACGCCGATGCCGGCCGCACCCGCGGCCGATAAACAGCTTGAAGTGATCCTCGCGCTCGTCTCCATCGCCGTCGCCTTCCTCGGCTGGCTCCTCGCCCACATTCTCTACTACGCGAAGCCGGCACTGCCCGCCCGCCTTGCTACCCAGCTCCATGCCTTCTATTCGCTGCTTAAAAACAAATACTGGGTCGACGAAATCTACGGCGCTCTGATCGTTGCGCCCGTTCTCTTCATCGCCCGCTGGGTTCTCGGCGTCCTCATCGATCGCGGCGTCATCGACGGTGGAACCCTCACTGCCGGCTATACAACCCTGGGCTTCGGAGCTCTCGTCGCCCGCATTCAGTCCGGCAATATTCGCTCCTACGCCGGATGGCTCGCATTTTTCGCGGCCCTGCTTCTGGCCGTCTCTTATTTCGGATGGACCTCTCACTTCTACCTGCGATGAAGCAAGAACCAAGGACGAAGATACTGTGCTGACGGACCACATCCTGACGCTGATCACCTTCGTGCCCACGGCCGGCGCGATCGTCGTCGCGTTCTTGCCGCGCAAAGGCCGCGCCATCCCGGCCTTCACCCTCCTCGTTACCCTCGCCACCTTCGTCCTCTCCCTGCATTTGCCGGCGCATTTCAACTACGCGCTGCACGGCTTCCAGTTTGAAGAGAACCAGCCCTGGATCGCCTCGCCCGCCATCCGCTACCACCTCGGCGTCGATGGCCTCTCGCTCTGGCTCATCGTGCTCGCGACGTTCCTCGGCCCCATCGGCGTCCTCGTCTCCTGGCGGGCCATCGATACCCACACCAAAGAGTTCTACTTCCTCTTCCTGCTCCAGCAAACCGCGATGATCGGCGTCTTCGCCGCGCTCGACCTCTTCCTTTACTACGGTTTCTGGGAGCTCTCGCTCGTCCCCATGGCCATCCTCATCGCCATGTTCGGCCCCAATCGCGGACGCCAGGCCGCCATCAAGTTTTTCCTCTATACCTTCATCCCATCGGCGCTCTTCCTCGTCGCCATCCTCTACCTCTACGCCAAAGCCGGTACCTTCGACTTCGCCCGCCTCCAATACCTCCTCGCCAGCGGCGATCTCGGCATCGCGCCGCACGTGCTCTCCTGGCTCTCGCTCGCTTTCCTCGTCGCCTTCGCCGTCAAGGTTCCCGTCTTTCCCCTCCACGGCTGGCTCTCCGACGTCATTCAGGAAGCGCCCGTTGCTATGGCCATGGTCGTCGCCGGCAAACTCGGCCTCTATTCCATCTTCCGTTTCAACCTCGGCCTCTTCCCTGCCCAGGCTCGCGCCATCGCGCCGCTCATGATCATCCTCGCCGTCATTGGCATCCTCTACGGCGCGCTCGTCGCTCTCGCGCAAACCGACATGAAGCGCCTCATCGCCTATTCCATCCTCGGCAACCTGAGCTTCTGCATCCTCGGCATCTTCTGCTTCGCCATCGCTGGTTTAAACGGAGCCGTCTTCCAGACCCTCAATGAAGGACTCACCGGCAGCGCGCTGCTCGTCCTCGTCAGCTTCCTCTACGAGCGCTACCGCACTTACGATATGTCCCTCTACGGCGGACTCGCTGCCCGCCTCCCCATGCTCGCAACCCTCTTCGTCGTCACCTCGCTCGCCCTCATCGGCCTTCCGCTCTTCAACGGATTCGTCGGCGAGTTCCTCGTCCTCAGCGGCAGCTTCCCTGTGCATCCGGCCTGGGTCGCCGCTGCCACCACCGGCGTCATCCTCTCGGCGTCGTACATGCTGTGGATGGTCCAGCGCATCTTCTACGGCAAGCAGTCTTCGCTCGTCCTCAACCGCCCGGCTTTCGACCTCGACTTCCGCGAGCACATCACCCTCTGGCCCATGGCCATCCTCATGCTCACCATGGGCGTGCTCTCGCCCTACTGGATCAAAGGCATCCAGACCGGGATCCTGCAGTTCCCCATCGACGTTACGCAGACCACCGTCGTCGCCCAGCGTCACGCCCACGGCTTCGTCTCCACCCACATGCTGCCCGCACCCACGCCCGCCGACGCACAAAAGCTGATGGGAGGCGTGCAGTGAACAGCGCCCTGTACATCCTGCCCGAAATCGCCCTCACTTTCAGCGGCGTTATCGTCATGCTGGCCGATGCCACCATGCCCAAATCAGCCGACCGCAAGCCGCTCGGCTGGCTCGCCGCTCTCGGCACTCTCGCCGCTCTCGCCGCCAGCCTCTGGCAATACCAGCTTCCTCCCGGCACTGCGTACTACGGTGTCGTCCAGACCGACGCCTTCAGCGTCTTCTTCCACGTCCTCATCGCCGGCATTCTCCTCGCCTCCGTCCTCATCACCCTCGACGCCGTCACCCCCGAAACCGAAGGCCTTGGCGAGCTCTTCGCCCTCATGCAGTTCGGCGCCGTCGGCATGATGCTCATGTCCTCCGCCGTCGAGCTTCTCCTCGTCTTCGTCGCGCTCGAAATTTCCTCCATCTCCACCTACATCATGGCCGGCTATCGCCGCAAAACCGCGAAGAGTCCCGAGTCGGCTCTCAAGTATTTCCTTCTTGGCTCCTTCGCCACGTCCTTCTTCCTCTACGGCGTCGCCCTCATCTTCGGTGCCACCGGCACCACCCGCATTTCCGCCATCGCAGCCGCCGTCTCTCAGGCCCTCGCCGGAGATCACCTCTCCCCGCTCCTCACCGTCGGCCTCGCCATGGTCATCATCGGCCTCGGCTTCAAAGTGTCCGCTGCGCCCTTCCATGTCTGGACCCCCGATGTCTACGAAGGCGCTCCTTCGCCCGTCGTCGCACTCATGTCCACCGGACCCAAAGCCGCCGCCTTTGCCGTTCTGCTTCGCATCGCCTTCGGCGCTCTGCCCCAGCTCCACGACCACTGGGTTCCCATCCTCTGGTGGCTCGCCGTCCTCTCCATGACCATCGGAAACCTCGGCGCTCTCCGCCAGCGCAACATCAAGCGGATGCTCGCCTATTCCTCCATCGCCCACGCCGGCTACATTCTCGTCGCCTTCACCGCGCTCTCTTCCGACGGCATCGCCGCCGCCAGCTTCTACACCGTCTCCTATGCCGCTATGAACATCGGCATCTTCGCCATCATCAGCCACACCGGCGGTTACGATGACCACATCACCCTCATCGACGACTATCGCGGCCTCGCTTACGCCTCCCCGGTCCTCGCCGCCAGCATGGCCTTTTTCCTCATCTCCCTCATCGGAATTCCCTTCACCGGCGGCTTCTTCGGCAAGTTCTACGTCTTCTCCGCCGCGCTCCATTCAGGAATGGTCTGGCTCACGATCATCGGCCTCATCAACAGCGGCATCGCAGCCTTCTACTATCTTCGCGTCGTCGCCGCGCTCTACTCCGAGCCCACCGGTCCCGCGCCCGTCATGGGCGTCTCCCGTCCCTCGTTCCCGCTCCTGCTCGCAGTCTTCCTTACCGCCGCCACCACGCTCGTGCTCGGCATCGTTCCCGGCAACGTCCTCTCCGCCGCTCGCGCCGCCGCCCAGATCTACGTTTCCTCATCCCTCCGCTGACCAACTCCGTCACTCGAAAAAGTTAAGATAACTGCGTGGACACTCTCCCGTGGCTCCTCGACGCCGACCCCGCCATCCGCTGGCAGGCCATGCGCGACCTCACCAGCGCCTCCCCATCCGCCGTCATCGAAGAGCGCGCCCGCGTCCCGCGCGAAGGCCTCGGCGCCGCCATTCTCTCCAGCCAGGCATCAAACGGCTCCTGGAGCCGCCCCGATACTCCAGTCTGGTTGCCGACTCTCTTTACCTTGCTCCTGCTGCGCTCCACTGGCATCGACCCCACTGACCCTGCCGTCGAATCCGCTGTGGCGCGACTCGAAGCCAGCCTGTGCTGGAGTGACCTGCCCAACTGGGAGCTGCGTCCAGCCGAGCTCGGCGGCAATCCGTTCTTCGCTGGCGAAGTGGAGCCCTGCATCAACGGCGGTGTCCTCGCGCTCGGCGCCTGCTTCGGCCGCCCCACGGAAAGCCTCGCGCTCCGTCTCCTCAGCGAGCAGTTACCCGACGGCGGCTGGAATTGCGAAGCCCCGAAGACCACGCGCTCGTCCTTCCATACCACCATCTGTGTGCTCGAAGGCCTGCTCCAGTACGAGCGCGCCGTCGGAACCGCAGCTCCCATCGTCCCCGAAATCGCAGCCGCCCGCCGCCGCGCCGAAGAGTATCTGCTCCAGCGCGCTCTCTTCCGCCGGCTCTCTACCGGCGAAGTCGCCAACCCGGAATTCCTCGCCTTCGCCTTCCCGCCGCGCTACCACTACGACGTCCTTCGCGCCCTCGACTACTTTCGCGACTCCCTCCGCGACTCCACCGCCCCGCTCGACCCGCGCCTCGGCCATGCCATCAACATCCTTGAAAGCAAGCGTCAGCCCGACGGCTGCTGGCTCCTCGACGCCGCATACACCGAGGCCGTCGCCCTCCCCATTGGCGAATCAATAAGCCTGCCCAGCCGCTGGAATACCCTCCGCGCCCTGCGCGTGCTCCATTGGTACAAACCGCATTGCCTCGAACCTGCAATCCCCGGCCCGCGTCCGCACGAATGATTCGCTGCCAAACGAAACGCCCCGGACCGCAACGCACTGCGACCGGGGCACTCGAGAGGACCAGCAGGAGCCAGCAAATTGCCCTCTCACTGCTTAATACGTCCAGGCAGGCCCGAAAGTCGGCAGCCAGGGACAAGTTTTCGCGTTTTCCTCGCCCCGCGCCTAAAGCCATCCCTTGTTGCGGGCAATCCGGGCCGCCTCAAACCGGCTCGAGGCATTCAGTTTGGAGATAGCCTCGGAAAGATAGTTGCGGACCGTTCCCTCCGTCAGTCGCAGCGAACGCGCCAGTTCCGCAGTCGTTTCCCCATCCCCCGCCCGCCGCAGGATCACCCGCTACCGATCCGTCAGCGGATCTTTCTCCGTGCTCCATATCTGCGAAGCCAGTTGCGGATCCACTACTCGAACCCCGCGGCTCACTCTGCGCACTGCGTCGGCCAGTTCTTCCGAAGGCCGCTCCTTCAGCAGATAACCATCGGCTCCGGCATCGAGCGCTCGCCGCAGATATCCGGGACGGGCAAACGTCGTCAGTATCAGCACGCGCGTCGCAGGATAAAGTTCCTTCGCACGAGCGGTCAGTTCCAGCCCGCTCATCTTCGGCATCTCGATGTCCGTCACCAGAACCTCCGGGCGCTGCTTTCCCACTGCCTGCAGCGCCTGCTCTCCATCAGCAAAGGATCCCAGCACCTCTATATCCGGCTCAATCGAGAGCAGTGCCGCCAGTGCGCCCCGCAACATACTTTGATCCTCCGCCAGCACCACCCGTATCCTTTGCGTCACAGAGGATCCGCCTCTCCAACCATCTGAGATGAGGGCTGCGCGGACGCTGCGCTCTCCAGCGGGAAGGTGATCTCCAGAATCGTTCCGCGATTTCCGGAACCTGTCACCTTCAGCGATGCACCCATGGAGTGAAGCCGCTCGCGCATCCCGCGCAGACCATTGCCTTCACGAATCGGCCCTCCCAACCCATCGTCCTCGATCGTGAAATGAACCGTAGCGTTCTCCTCAACAAGGCCCACCCGGCACACCGCCGCCTGAGCATGACGGACGATGTTCGTCACCGCTTCGCGCAGCGCGAGACAAAGCACCTGCACCTGGTCCGGCGAGAGACGCACCGCGGCGACCATCGTCGTCAGCTGAACATCGGCAGCCAGCAGGCTTCGCCGCGCACGCTGGATCTCCGCGCCCAGTCCTTCGGCGCGGTAGCCGGATACAGCATCCCTCACCTCAGCCAGCGCATTCCTGGCCGTCTGCTCCGCTTCCACCATCTCGTTCCGTGCGCGGTCCGCGTCCCGCGACAGAAGCCGCCGCGCCAGATCCAGCTTCACCGTAATCACGGTCAGAGTATGCCCCAGCAGATCGTGCAGATCTCGTGCGATCCTTTCGCGTTCCGCCTCCTTCGTCAGCCGTTCGATCTTCGAATTGGCTTGCTCCAGCAGCACATTGGTTCGCTCCTGCTGAGAAAAGGCAAAGTTCGTGAGTCCAATGATGACGCAGAAGAAAAGAATTTCTTCGGCAATGGCCAGATGATGTCCGAAGTACCGGGTCTCCGCCACCACTCCCGCCGTCAGCACCACCAGCACCAGAAAAAACGTGCGCAGTCGCGTAAGGAAAAGGCAAAGCATCGCGAAAGGGTAAACAAAGATCGCGTATGCGCCCTGGTTCACCGGGTAATAGAGAAAAGCGAAGATGAAGTACAGCACAAACGCCACGGTCTGCCGTCGCCCCGTCAGTTCCGCCGTCAGAAAAAACAGAACCAGCAGGACCGCATAGAAGACCGCGCATTCCACCCAGATCCCGAAGGAATGTCGGTAAGCCGGCTGGCCAAACATATAGGCGGCATACAGCAGCGCCACCCCGCGCACGATCCATCGGCCAAGCACAAACTGCCGCTTCGCGTCCCTGATGTGCGCATCAGGGGGCGCGGCGTCTCGCTCCCGTGTGCCCGTCCACCCTTCGCTCATACCGTCATCATTCCACTATGCCAACGCTCCTGGTACCCGAAGCTGTCATAGTGAACACATGACAGCTGTCATGGTGATACCTGTCATCCCTCATCGCTGACAGCGACTACTGTTTTTCATGGGCCATCGGGCGCATTCTTCTCTTACGGTCACGTGAGGTCAAGGATGCATACCGAATTCCTTTTTGATGTACTGACAAAAGTATGGCTCCCAGGAGAAATCCTCATCGTCGTCCTCACCCAAACCCGCCGCGGTCAGGGCAGGATTCAGGATCGGGGAACGCAGATCATTCTTTGGCTCGTCATCGTCGCGTCGCTCTGGATTGATGAGCGTTTGCACAGTTGGCTCCCGCCCGACATGCCCGGAAGCCACACCTGGTTGCGCCCCACGGCCCTGGGAATTTTAGCTCTCGGCCTTGCGATTCGTGCCATCGCCATCGCTACCCTGGGCCGGGCCTTCAGCACGAATGTAGCAACCCAACCCGGCCATACGCTCCAGCGACGCGGGCTCTATAGCCTCGTCCGCCACCCCTCCTATCTGGGCCTGGAACTCATTCTTCTGGCCTTCGCCCTGCACGCACGCACATGGGCCTGCTTCGCCGTGGTTCTCATCCCCACGACCCTGGCGCTGCTGTATCGCATTCATGTGGAGGAAACCGCGCTCCGCCTCGCCTTTGGAGGCGACTACGAAGCCTATAGCCGAACCACCAAGCGATTGATTCCGGGTATCTATTGAGCTCTGCGCGACCAGGATCTTCGCCACCAGGCGATTTTTTGCTTCAGGCGGTCGCGTAACTGGAACCCTTGGATAGGCCGTCCCCGCCACCGTCCGCCTCTGATCTCCAGCGACCAACCCGGCAGCGGGGCGCCCGGTTCACCCCAGCCAGCAGAAATTCTTTTCCCATTCCATGATTGGGCCTGTCGATCCTGCGAATCACCCCGGGGTACCCTCGATCAATATCGAGCTTCGTGACAGACAACTCAGCCGCCTTCCGCCCTGCTGTTAGCCGAGTTACAAGTTCAATCGACCCTGTCCGCCCGAATCATCGAAATGTGGGAAATTTGTCAAGCTTCTCTACTACGGTACCGAAGTTTTGTTATTGAGTCCGAATAACTTCGGCGCCAAAAACCGTAAACAAATTTGGCAGGTTTATTCCGCCAATTTGGTATTCTGAATATAAGAGTGAAGGAAGAAAATTTCTTCCCGATACACAGCAAAGGCCTCGCCTGGTGCGAGGCCTTTTTCGTTCGTCATGCGCGGATCTTTGTGCGCCCGCAAGGAGTCGTCAGTGAACCGCACCGGCATCGAAGTTCGCCCAACACCTATCATCTCTCAGCGTGCGTGGGCTACTTTCGGCGCCGGCTTGGCGGATAGCAATGCCGCACTCGCGACGACAACGCAACTGACTTATTCTCAAACATCTGGCCCGCTCGCGACCACGAATGCAGCATGCGCGACCCATCCATGACGCATACAGCGCCGCAAACCAACTAACTTATTTTCAGAAGTTTGCCGCAATCCCAAAGGGACGCCCTCTGCAACTCCCGCAGAATGAATCACGGTCCCGCGAAGGGCCCCCCAGGGGGGGACCCCTCACGAATTCGTCTCGTCCCTCGTCATTCCAGGCGGCAAATCCCGCGACCCCAGTCGAGCGAGCGTCGGCGATCCACGCCGTCGCGGATCGGACGCCGATACCGGAGCGCTCATCACTTCCTTCCAGGCCTGCTGGAACTTCTCCATGTCGCTCCGCGTGCCCACGGTGACCCGAACATGGTTCGGCCAAACCGGCCATACCCGACCGATAAAGACGTTCCTCTGCGCCATCGCGGTGATCACGTCCTTTCCCGGACGACCGGCGTCGACCATAAAGCAGTTGGTCTGCGACGGAATGAACTTATAGTGATTTGCCGTCAGCCACGAGAACGTATTGTTGCGAATGTCGGTGTTGATCTTGCGCCGTTCCGGTACCAGCTCCGGGACCTGCAGACTGCTAGCTGCTGCCGCCACTGCCAGAATCGGCATCGAGTTCATGCCGTAAGTCTGAATCTTCGCCAGCAGATCGGGCCGGCCGATCGCGAACCCGCATCGCAGCCCCGCCATGCCGTAGATCTTCGAGAAGGTGCGCAGCACAATCAGATCCTTGTCCGCCTTCACCAGATCGAGCGAAGGCGTCCCATCGGAAAAGTGGATGTACGCTTCATCCACCAGCAAAATCGAGCCTTTCGGCTTGTTCGCCAGGCCGTACTCAATGTCGGCACGGCTGGTAATCGTCCCCGTTGGATTGTTCGGGTTGCAGATGTAGAACAGCCCCGCGTTCGGATCGGCCGCGACCATCGCTTTCACGTCGTGCGAATAGTCCTTCGCGAGCGGCACTTTCACGATGTTGGCGCCGTTCATTTTCGCCGCGTACATGCCCGCCTCATACCCAGGATCCGCAGTCACGTAACTGCGATCCTTCGAGGTAAAAGCGAGCACGGAATAGTGCAGCGGCTCGCTCGATCCCGCGTAAGCCAGAATGTACTCAGGCTTCAGACCTTCGGCCGCGCTGAAGGTCGTCACCAGCTTCATCGTCAACTCGTCGTCGTATCGTCCGCCTTCCGGCAACAGGCTGCTCATCACCGCGCAGGCTCCGCTGCACGGACCCAGCGGGTTCTCGTTGGCATCGATGCGCACCGCTCCTGGCGGAAATTCGTGGATCATGCGCCTGCGCTGTGCCAGTGCCAGCTGTGGCTCCGTCAGGATCGGCATCGCTGCAGCGGCAGTCGCGGCAGCAGCCAAACCGAAAAAATTACGGCGGGAAAGATGCGTATTCATGTGCGCCTCCTGAACGAAAGTCGGGGCCGATTACTTACCCAGCTGCGCGTGCATCGGACCGCCGCTGCTCACCGCGGTCACTTCGATTTCCACCAGAGCCCCAGGCAAAGCAAGCGCCGCTACCTGCATCGCGCTGCGTGCCGGCTTATTCGGTTGATCCTTTGTACCAAAATACTGCGTGTATCCCTTCATAAATCCTGCAAAGTCCATCTTTCCGCCCTGCGCGGCGTCGCCGGCAAGGTACACATGCATCAGGACCACATCGCCCATCGAAAGATGCTGCGCTTCCAGCACATGCTTGATGTTTTCGAGCGTGTGCACTGTTTGCGCCTCGGTATCGCCAGGGGTCCCTTTCGCCACCGACGAGTTGAGCATACCGCTGAGGTACAGTGTGTCGCCAACCCAAACGCCCTGGGAAATCGGAAAGTCAGAGTTCGGCAGCGGGATGCGCCTTACGCTTTGCGCCGCGGCGCCGGCAACGGCGCAGCTCAGAAAGCCAGCCAGCATCCCGATTGCGATTTGTTTACGAAGCAAGGTTGCCTCCATTTTCAATCCGTACACCCAATTGGTTCATCACTCGATACGACGACAACGCGGCACCCTCCTGCCAGCCCACAAGATGGCTGGTATGATCGCCCGCAAAATAAACGCGCCGATCCGGAGTCAGCAGCACATCCAGCGACCCCGATCCGGCATGACCGAATCCGCTGATCCAGGATCCCAGGTTGTAAGGGATCCGACCCCAGCTGACGTAGACCGGCTTGGACAGATCCTTGCCGTGACCCGGATGCAGTGTTTCAATCGCCTGCCGCGACGCTTCGAGTTTGGCCTCGAAGCTGGGAAGTTTGCCAAAAGCGCTTCCGTTCTCGATGGAATAGCCTCCGACAACGACGCCTCGCTCGGAAAACATCCGCGCGCTTGGATACCAGACGATGCCGACCGTCTGCTGCAAATACGAAAGTCCGCCGTAGATGCCGTTCTCCTTTTCCCAGAAGCGCGGCGCCTCCCATGCGACCTTGTAAGCGGAATCGTAGCTGGTCCCATCAATCGCCGCACGCACCGCCGGGCTGAAGTCCGCATCGAGCGTCTTCACAATCGTCAGCGGCATCGCACAGATGCAGTAGTCGGCATGGACGGTTTGGTCTGTGCCGCTGGCGCTCTCGCGATAGACGACCGTCACTCCGGATGCGGACTGGCGAATGGTCCGAACCACGGCGCCCGACCGAACCACTCCGCCAAGCTTCTTCTCAAATGCGGCGGGGATGCGATCCATCCCTCCGATCGGCTGGAACATGGTCGGCTGCCAGTCGATGATTTCCTCGGCCAGCATGCCCTGCCAAAGATCGGCGTCCAGCAGCGCGTGCATCGGCAGAGGATCGATGGCTTCGGGCATGGCCTTGCCCGCTCCCGGCTCAACTTTGAAACCCGATCGTTCGCTGCCCCGGTAGGAAAGATCGGCCTGCAGATCGCCGTACTGTTTGAGGAACTTAATCATCCGCTCCCGGTCCTCGGCGCTGATGTCCTCATCGAGCGCGCCTTTGCGGATGCATTTGGCCAGCAGTTCCGAAACATGGCCGCGCGTATCGTTCACCGCGCGGCGTTCTGTAACTGGAATGCCACCGTTGAGCTTGTCGCACTGCATCAGGGCTCCGCGCGAGGAATTCACTTCCACCTCAAGCGGTACACCCAACTCCCGGCAGTAGCCAAGCATGGCGTGATGGATAGAAGGGAGCCGCGCCGGGCCCGCATTAAAATAGTTGCCTTCGTCAAAGCTGCACGTCTGCTTCGTGCCCGTCGTGAATTCGATGTCCGAACCGCCACGGATGGTCCAGTTGCGGCCGCCGCATCGTTCACGCGCTTCGAGCAGCGTACATCGATAGCCGGCCTTGCCCAGTTCGTATGCCGCTACCAGACCGGCAATACCCGCTCCCAGAATGACGACGCTGGTGCCCTTCCCATCCACCAGCCGAAGCTTGCTGGATTCTGCTGATGCTTCAGGGATCGCCAGCAGGCCAAGCGACTGCATCATGACGAATGCAGCTCGGTAGCCGCCTGCCTGGCCCACACGCATCAGAAACTGACGTCTGGTGAGACCCATACTTTCTCTTCCTTTTGCGTTGGGGACGCGATTATTGTGCCATAGCCCGATCCCAATTCAAAAAAAGGGCCCGTGGCCGGAGACAGAGCCACGGGCTTCAGGGAGGCTAAAACAAAATTTTCAGCGCCAGCTGCGTGTTAAATGGTTCGCCGGCGCCGATTCCGGGCGCGCCATTGAAGCTGCCAATGGTGGTGAACAGCGTCAGTGCGTTGTCGTAGGTGTACGACGGATTGAAACTTCCCGTCAGCGGTGGCGCAAAGTTTGTGCGGTTAAAGAGGTTGAACATCTCCACCCGGAACTGCGTCGTGATCCGTTCGCCGATGTGGTTGTTCTTGAAGACGGAAAGGTCGACGTCACTATAACCCGGTCCGTAATAAGCGTTGCGGCGCGAATCGCCCCACGTACCGGCGGCTGCATCGACAAAAGCGGCCTCGTTCAGCCAAACCCCGTCGACCTTCTCCTGCCTTCCACCCTGGTAGGGATCGACACCAGGAACAATGTCGGCCCGTTGATTCTCGTCATCCGTCCCCGATGTGTCGCTGGAGCTGTATACCGAAAAAGGCAGTCCGCCGTGGAAGGTCATCAGGCTGTTCACCTGCCAGCCGTTGGTCAACCCCTTCCAGTGAGAAGCACCTGGAATGTCGTAGGTAATGAGGCCAACGAAGATGTTGTGCATGTTGAAGTCGCTGTCGCCGTAGTCACCCTTGAAGTTCGTGCTGTCCTGTGGAAGCGCACCACGGTATGCAGTCACGTCATCCATGCTGTGCGACCAGGTGTACGCGGCCTGAGCACTGAGCCCATGCACGTTTGAGACCCGCAGGGTGGCCTGCAGAGCGTTGTAGTTTGAAGTCCCGATGCTTTCCACCTGATTGATGAAGGTGTAGTCCGGGAATTGCGAATAATACGGCCGTGTGGCGTTCTGTTCCGTGTCGGTTGCGTAAACGCCAGGCGCAGCCTGGTTGATGTCGAGAATCGAAAGCAGATGACGTCCTTCGCTCCCCACATAGCCGAGCTGAGCGACTACTTTATTGCCAAGGCTCTGCTCGAGTTGCAGGTTGTAGTTCATATTGTGCGAAGGCACAAAGTTCTTCGCGATGGAGAAAATGCTGTTCGACGGAGTCGATGAGGTGAACGGATCCGCCCCGGATTGAATCTGGTAGCCGCCGGCAGTCGCAGTCGTAACGGGATCGGGACCGCCCGGATTCCCTTCTACGCCGTTGGGCGCGCCGTTTCCGGGACGATTGTCGAGGAACGGATTCAGATTCGGCGTGTCGAAATAGAGTCCGGCGCCGGCACGCAGTACGGTCTTCGCAGATGCCTGATACGAGAAGCCGACGCGCGGACTGAAGTTGAGGTAGGTCGGATCGTACAGGCTGCTGATCTGACTTCCCTGATAGACAACGCCGCCCAGGCTGGGCCGAAACACCGACAAGTCCTTCGCGGAATTGTGGAGCGGACCCTCATAGTCCCAGCGAAGCCCATAATTCACATTGAGTTTCGGACCGAGCTGCCACGAGTCCTGCGCGAACACGTCGTAAGTATTCACGAACACCTGGCGGTCAGGATCGCCCAGCGCAATCGATGACGTTTTCACGTCGCCCGCGAGAAAGTCCGCAAGAGAGTTGACCAGCGGGCCATTGGTTGCTCCATAGGCCGCGATGCCGCCCCAGCTGTCGCCGGCGCCCCCGGGACCCTGCGATCCATCGAAGGTAAAGCTGCCCAAAGCGTGGCGTTGATAGAACTCGTCCAGCTGCGCCTGGCGGAATTCGCCGCCAAACTTGAATTGATGCTTGCCGATGGTCCACGCCAAATCCTCGGTCAGGTGACCGGTAATGTCGTTGCGGCCCTCTGGAGGTGTCTCGCCCACGGGATCGAAGCCAGTGATTTGAATATTGGGCGCGCCCGGCAGGGTGGAACCCGTGACCAGACCCAGCGTCGATACATCGAATCCATTATTGAAATCGTTGAAGACCTGATTGAAGTAGTTCACGCCTGCCAGCACCTGATTGGTGATGGTCGGCGCAAAAACGTGGTTGAAGACGAGCGCGTAGTTCTGAACGTGGATCGGCGCGACCTCGTAGTACCACTTCAGCGATGAACCCACCGGCGCCACCTGGTTCCCCTGCCCGACGAACCAGTGCGCAGAGAGACTGTT
Source organism: Acidobacteriaceae bacterium (assembly GCA_036272255.1). GTDB lineage: Bacteria > Acidobacteriota > Terriglobia > Terriglobales > Acidobacteriaceae > Palsa-343. Next base: position 17,048 of record DATAZC010000126.1, read on the forward strand.
TTTCTCGTTGATGGTGTAGTCGATCTTCGCAAGCCCGTTGTAGCTGTAGCCATATTCGGGATCCGTGCTGGTGAAGTCCTTCTGGGCGATACCGCTGCCATCGGGCGTCAAAGTTCCGGTGGCAGTCGAGGGCCACAGCGTTTTCAACAGCGACGAGGAAACCGGATTCACTGCAACGCCGTTGCTCGACAGCACATTGGTGGCGGCCGCCTGCCACGCAGCTGAAGGCTGCGTCGACTGGTCGGGGACGCCAATGGTGAAACGCTGGTGCTCGAAGGTTGTAAACCAGAAAAGCTTGTCCTTCATGAGCGGGCCGCCCGCGGAAAATCCGTAGTTGTAGTTCCGTACCTCCTGCTTATCCGGCGCGGTAAATGGATTGGTCGCGCCGAAGAATTCGTTGCGATTGTAGTAATAGAGCGTTCCGTGCAGAGTATTGGTCCCGGACTTCAGGGAAAGATTGACGCTGCCTCCTGGGTTGCGGCCGGATTCAGGAGCTGCCTGCGTCTGCGTCGAGAACTGATCGACTGCATCGATGGGCAACACAATTCCCGCGATGCCGGAAACGCCGCCCTGATTGACGGCCGGAATGTTGTGCCACAGATCGTTGTTGTCGATGCCGTCGATCTGCCAGTTGATCTGGTTCGCCCGGGTCCCGTTCAACGAGCCGTAGCCGCCCGCGCCGGAGTTGGCGAACCCTGGGGAGAGGATGATCAGCTGCGTGAAGTCGCGTCCGTTGAGCGGAGTGTCCTGCAGCGGCGCGCTGCCCAGAACCGTGGTTTGCGTCGTCGATGTTGTGTCGAGGGCCAGCTCGTTCGCCGAAACCTCGATGGTCTGCGCTGTCGAAGTAATGCTCAGCTTGATGGGCAGGGTGTAGATGGAGCCGGCTGAGATCGGAACGTTCTCGACTTTCTCCGTTTTGAACCCTGTTCCCGTCACCGTCACGGTGTAGGTGCCAAGCTGCAGATCCTGAAACTCGAATTCGCCGCCGCTTGAAGTGACTGTTTTTAACATGACTCCGGTAGCGTTGTTCATCGCCTCGACGGCTGCTCCGGCCACTACCGCGCCCGAAGGATCAGTAACCGTTCCGTTGACGCCACCGCGAAAGGTCTGTGCCTGCAGCGACCCCGCAGCGACCGACAAAAACAGGGCGAACCTGAGGTAACCCTTTGCTGAAAATCTCATGTACGACCTCCAAACAGTAGTGGGCTGATCGCAGACTGAGGCCTGGATCGAGCGGTGCCATAGCGCGCAGACTGAAACCCGCTGCGTCGCAGTTACTCGGCGTTTCTCACTTTGGGGTCTTCGACTGGGAAGGTTGCCGCGTCAGCAGAATTGCCCTTCTGACAAGGAAGGCAAATATGCGGCTCTTCATCTCACTCTGAAATGAAGATGGTCCACCATTTTTGACACACCTCCGAAGAAATTACAAGCAGCATTCGTGACCCCATGATGACCTCAGGTGGAAAACGGGTTCGTATCGACGTGCCGAACGCGGCTTTCTGCACCGCCCGACTGTCCATTTTCGCTACGAACTCAACGCCGGCGGAGCGCAGGAACCGTTACTGAAAGACACTCCTGTGCCCGCCATCACATACAGCCGTTTACACCGAAGAGGAGCATTAAATCCCGGAAAGGAGGGTATTATGCCGAATCGAATCCACGTCGCATTCGTAGCGGGGCTTTTAGCCACCGCCTCTTTCGGGATAGCCCAAACAGCGCCAATTATCAAAGAAGTGCCGGTGAAAGCCACCTCACCTGCATCCGGGAAACAGATGTACTCAACCTACTGTGCCGTTTGCCACGGGGTGGACGGTAAAGGTAGCGGCCCAGCCGCAGCAGCCATGAAGGTACCGCCAACGAATCTGGTGCAGCTTGCCAGAGAGAACGGTGGAAAGTTCCCCGACGCTCATGTTTATTCCGTTCTGCAGTTCGGAATGGAAACCTCAGCACATGGGTCGAAGGACATGCCGATATGGGGTCCCGCGCTTCGGTCGCTCGACAGAGGCGCACCGTCACCTGAGATGCAGGAGCACCAGAGGCTCGCGAACCTGACGAGCTACCTCAAGACTCTCCAGCAATAGGGTTCTCAGCAGACAGAAACTCCCTGCTGCTATTCGCAGCAGGGAGTTTTTGTGTCTGCAGTGAACTACTTAACCTTTGCGAAGACGATCAGCAGCGTGAACAACGCCAGGGATTCCATGAAAGCCAGGCCTAGCATCAGCATGGTCAGAATGCCGGCGCGAGCGCCTGGGTTGCGGGCCAGAGCTTCGGTTGCCGACGCAGTGGCGCGACCCTGTCCCAGGCCGCAGAGACCCGAGGCGATGGCCATTCCGATACCGGCGCCGATCGGCACCCAGCTGGGAGCGGCGCTGCCGCCGGTTGCTTGTGCAAAGGCCGGCGAGGCCATGAACAGCGCGGCCAGCGTCATGAAGAGATATTGCAGTTTCCGCATTGGTTTCTCCTGCTTCCGTAAGATTGCCGCCAGGGGGTGGTTGAGGCTCACCGTGCTGGCCCCCTCACGCTGAACGGCTTTTCCCAATCCGGAGTGGAAGCGGTGCTCCGGCAGGAAATCCCTTAGTGATGCTCCGGATGCGCGGTCGCTTCCGCGAGGTAAATCATAGTCAGGAGCATAAAGATGTAGCTCTGGATGATGGCGACGCCAAAGTGCAGGCCGAGAAAGATGATGGGCACGGCAGGCGGGATCAGCGAGAAGAAGACGACGGTGAGCATATCGCTGGCGAACATGTTGGCGTAAAGACGAACGGTGAGCGACATGACGCGAGCGAGGTTCGAGATGATCTCGATGGGAAACAGCAGCGGCGAGAGCCAGAGCACCGGACCCATGAAGTGCTTGACGTACTTGATTGGACCCTGGGTGATGACGCCAAGCCAGTTGTAGTAGACGAAGGTGAAGATGGCGAGACCGAGCGGGACCGATGGGTTCGCCGTGGGCGTGTCGACGCCGGGAAACAATCCGAAGCAGTTGAGGAGCAGGATGAAAACCGGAAGACAGGTCAGAACCGGAAGG
>DATAZC010000127.1:0-2343 GCA_036272255.1 Acidobacteriaceae bacterium
CGGCGATGACTTCACCCGCGCGCCTGCGATCGAGGCCCAGTCGCTCGGCCGCGCCGAGTAACTCTCCGATCGTCGCCACCTGAATGGCCAGCAGGGCGTTGACGAGCAGCTTCAGTGCTGCGCCCGAGCCGGCCGCCCCGACATGATGCGCAACGTTGCCGATGGCCGAGAGGACCGGCTGCGCTCGCGCCAGGGTCGAAGCGTCCCCGCCAACGAGGTGGATCAGCGTCACTGTGTCTGCCTGCGCCCGCGTACCAACGACTGGCGCGTCGAGAAAAGGAACGCCCCGAGCCGCGAAGGCTGACGCCAACTCACGGGTCCAGTTCGGGGTCAGGGTGGAGCTCTCTACGCCGATCGCCTTATCGGACATCGACTTGAGCGCACCATCGTCAGGCGAGAGCCACACTCGGCGCGACGCCTCGTTGTCGCGAACCACCGATAGAACGAGGTCCGCATGCTTCGCTGCCTCGAAGGGTGATGTAGCTGCCGTCGCCCCCTGTTCGATCAGGGGCTTCGTTCGGTCTGGGGTTCGATTCCAGACGACAACGGAATGTCCGGCTCTGAGAAGCGAGATGGCCATGCGCGACCCCATCGCACCCATTCCGAGAACTGCTACACGCATCTGCATCCTCCTCTGCTGCGTTCCGATCTCAAGCCGATGGCGTGACTGCCGGGCGGATCCGGCGGATTTCTGTTGGAAGCTTCTGTAGCTGTTGCCCTCCGGCGTGAGAGCCTATTCCGGTTGGTCGTGAATTCTTATGCAGGCGAGAACCGGCTTTCGCCAGCTATGCCAATTCCTGAAGTCCACCGGCCCTCTCCGGGCGACTCCTCACGGAAGAGGTGCTGGAGCAGTCGCCTTTAGGCGCGCATCGTCTCGCCAGCTGCCGTCATTTTCCCCTCACCGAGCAGGAGGGGCAGATCGGCAGCGAACCAACGGACCCTGGCAACGGCATCCGCAATCGGCGCCGGGCGACGGCTGGCGCTTGCTGCATGAGGAGCTGGTCTAAAGCAGATCGCACGACGCCCGCTGCATTCGATGGATGATACACGCAAACGTGTATGGGTCGGTGTGAAAAACGTGCAGCGCGTGCGCGCTTTGGACAGGCAACCGCTCGCATCTCGTCAAAGACTAGGAGCCCTAAAGGGGGAAATCATGGCAAAGATATTGGTGCTTTACTATTCGAGCTGGGGCCACATGGAGGCCATGGCAAAGGCGGCTGCGGAAGGCGCCAGATCGACTGGTGCACTAGTAGACGTCAAGCGCGTGCCCGAGCTGGTTCCGCTCGAGGTCGCGAAGGCCGCTTACTACAAGCTCGATCAGGACGCCCCGATTGCCGATCCGCTGGAGTTGGGGAACTACGACGGCTTCGTTTTCGGAATCTCGACGCGCTACGGCATGATGACCGCGCAGCTCAAGAACTTCTTCGACCAGACCGGACCGCTTTTTGCCAAAGGGGCCTTGGTCAACAAGGTGGCGACCGTCATGTCGTCGGCCGGCAACCAGCATGGCGGGGTCGAAAACGCCATACTCACCACCCAGCATGCATTGCAGCATCACGGCATCATCATTGTTCCGCTCGGCTACGGTTACACCGGGCAAATGGGCAACGACGTGGTCCGCGGCGGCTCACCTTACGGCATGACCACCACCTCCAATGGCGACGGCACACGCATGCCGAGCGATCAGGAGCTGGAGGGTGCGCGGCATCAGGGCAAGCACCTGGCCGAGATCGCCAAGCGCCTCCACGGATAGGCCGGTCATGTCTGGCCAAGCGCGGAGCAACGATTGCTCCCTTGACGCCCGTTTTGGACAACGGGAACCGGTTTATGCAGGATCGACCTAAAGGAGAGCGGTAGCGTGCGATGCTGACTGTGCGTGTCGGCGGAGCTGTCCATGGAGCCTTTCGTCTATCAGTCGCAGCCGCAACGCATCGTGTTCGGATCCGGCACGCTGGCGGCCACCGGCGAGGAAGTGACGCGGCTTGGCTGCAGCCGGGCGATGGTCCTGTCGACGCCGCAGCAGGAGGGGAGTGCCGACGCGCTTGCGGCAGCTCTGGGCTCGCTCTGCGCCGGGGTCTTTTCCAAGGCTGCCGCGCACACGCCGATCGCGGTGACGGACGATGCGCTGGCCGCCACCCGTCGCCTCGCGGCCGATTGCCTGGTCTCGCTTGGCGGCGGTTCGACAACCGGGCTTGGCAAGGCCATCGCGCTCCGCACCGATCTGCCACAGATTGCGATTCCGACCACCTATGCCGGCTCCGAAGCGACACCGATCCTGGGCGAGACCGCCGACGGCAGAAAGATCACGCAGCGCAGCCCGAAGATCCTGCCGGAAGTCGTGCT
>DATAZC010000128.1:0-2143 GCA_036272255.1 Acidobacteriaceae bacterium
GGGTTCGCTTCCTTTGGTCGCTCACACCTGCTTGTGTGGGTGACCAAAGGAGTCGCAGGTTCTTCGCTCCACTCAGAATGACAACCTTTTGTTTTGCGAGGACTCGTGCCTGGTGATCCCGTAACAGTGCTGGTTACGGGAGCGAGCGGCTTCCTGGGCGGGCGGCTGGCTGAGATGCTGGTGGAGCGCGGCGAGCAGGTGCGCGTGCTGGCGCGTGGATCGTCCGACCTGCGGCATCTGTCGCATTTACAGATACAGATTGTGCGCGGCGGCCTTAGCGATGCCGCTGCACTCGCGGAAGCGGTGCGCGGGGTGCGCGTGATCTATCATTGCGCCGCCTGCTCGACGGATTGGGCGCCGATGCAAACCTATATTGCCGCGAACGTGATGGGGACGCAGAGCCTGCTGGATGCGGCGGTGCGCGCGGACTCGGTCGAGCGGTTTGTGCATGTAAGCACGACGGATGTGTACGGCTATCCGGAGGTGCCGTGTGATGAAAGCGCGCCGCGGCGCGATGTGGGACTGCCGTACAACCGGACGAAGATCCAGGGCGAAGAAGCCGCGTGGCGCGCGCATCGCGAGCATGGGTTGCCGGTGACGGTGGTGCGGCCGGCGACGATCTATGGGCCGCGCGGCAAGGACTTTGTGGTGGAGATTGCCGCGATGCTGCGTCAGAAAATGATGCTGCTGATAGATGGCGGACGGGCGCGTGGTGGCTTCACGTATGTGGACAACGTGGCGACGGCGATGATGGATGCTGGCGCCAGCCCGGCGACGCTGGGGCGCGCCTACAACATCACCGATGGCACGAACGCAACGTGGCGGGCGTACACGAATGCGCTGGCGGATGCGTTGGGCTACAGCCGTCCATGGCTGACGCTTCCCTTCCCGATTGCGAAGGCGCTGGGACGAACCATGGAGGCGCCGCATCGGATGCTGAAGCTCCCCGGTCGTCCGCTGCTGACACGGCATGCCGCGTATCTGCTGGGTCGGGACCAGGAGTTTCCAGCAAGCCGGGCGCGGGAGGATTTCGGGTTTGCCCCGCGCGTGTCGCTGGCCGAGGGGATCGAGCGATCGGCGGCGTGGTTGCGATCGCAGAAGCCGCTTTAGCCGGAAGAATGCGGACAACTTGAAGACTCTATTCAGGAACGGGCCTGATCTGCGCAGCGTGATCTGGCACAAAAGTCCGGAAAATGAGTGCGACCGCGCAACTTTGGTCTGTGCAAGCTGGTCTGGACACATAGCCCCTCTTCATCCAGTGGCGGCAATGCGCATGAACATCCTTCGATCGACCGCTAAGACGGCTGGCTGGCTGGCGCTGAGCGTGGTGTGCCTGGCGATCCCGGGCGAAGCAGGCGCGAAGACACACGCCGCGACCAAGGCCGTCCCGCTGACGAAGCGGGAGCGCGCGGAGCACGCGCTGGACCGGCTGACCTTTGGGCCACGGCCGGGCGATGTGGAGCGCGTGGAGAAGATCGGGGTAGAGCGCTGGATCGATCAGCAGCTTCATCCGGAGCGGATCGACGATGCGGCGCTGGGGGCAAAGCTCAATGCCCTGCCGGCCATGCGGCTGAGTACAGATGAACTGATCCGGCGATACCCGCCGCCTGCGCTCATACGGCAGGTGGATGCGGGACGAATTGGCATGCCGGGCGATCCGGTAGGGCGGGCGATTTATGCGAACGAACTGGCCAACTTTCGCCAGCGAAAAGAGAACAAACAGCAAGCGCCGGTTGCGGGCCAGACGGGCAAACCGGATACAGGTCAAATGGCTTCAACAGTTTCGCTTGCAGACTCCAACTTCAATCAAACGATGAACGTTGTGAGCCTGCTGCAGATGCCTGCCGTCCAGCGCTGGAGCGCGGTGCTGGCCATGCAGCCGGGCATGGTACGGCCGATGATCCAGCACATGACTGGTCCCCAGCGGCAGCAACTCGTCGCGGGCATGACGCCGGAGCAGAAAGAGGTGCTGCTGGCGCTGGTGGCGCCGAATCGCCTGGTGACCGAGGAAGTGCAGGAAGAGAAGCTGATGCGGGCCGTCTATAGCGAGCGGCAGCTTGAGGAGGTGATGACCGATTTCTGGTCGAACCACTTCAACATCTACCTGCGCAAAAACGGCGAAATGCCGTGGTATCTCGCCAAC
>DATAZC010000129.1:0-8392 GCA_036272255.1 Acidobacteriaceae bacterium
CTTCCATCGCATGGCGCGTCATCATCACGCGCGGACCCAGCCCAACCCCCGCCGTCATCCGGTCCGGCTCCTTCATAATCACCGCGGCGATCCGGAACCACTTCCCGCCAATCTTCAGCTGGTCGCCCACCTTCGCGCGCAGCCTCACCAGCAGGTTGTCATCCACTACCACCGTGTCATCGGTCAGCGCGGTGCGCAGATCGGCTCCCGTCGACAACACCACCGTCCCGTAAAACGGATACTCCGCCGGATCCACCGCCTTCAGTGTCACCAGCAGCGGCACAGGATCGTCCTGGACCATGGCCATCGAAACCGTTTCCGTCACAACCGTCCGCCGCACGCCCAGTCCCGCCTGCGGACTCGCCAGCCGATCCAGTTGCTGCGCCTCCGCCGCCGTCGCCTGTCGAAACATCCGCGCCGACAAATCCCCGGCCATAATGCTGCGCGCCTGCTCCAGCAGCGTCCGCGCAAACGACGTGCTGAACCCGCGCACTCCCGTCAGCGCCGCCACCCCAATGGCCACCGACAGCAACACAAACAGAAACTTCGCCTTGCCCGCACGCAGCTCCCGCCACGCAATCCGCCCCGCCGTCGACCACGGCAGTGCCCTCTTCCTCATCGTCCCGGATCCCGTCTCCGCGTTCATCGAGTCGTACCCGCAACGGCTGCGCTCGCGGCCAGTCCCTGCATTTCATCCGACAACACCGCGCCATCCTTCAGCACAATCCGCCGATCCGCCCGCTCCGCAATCTGCGGATCATGCGTCACCAGCACCAGCGTCGTGGCCGACTCCCTCTGCCGCTCGCCCAGCAGCTCCAGCACATGCTGCCCGTTGGCCGAATCCAGATTCCCCGTCGGCTCATCTGCGAACACAATCGGCGGCTCCAGCACAAATGCCCGCGCCAGCGCCACCCTCTGCTGTTCCCCGCCCGATAACTGCACCGGGTAGTGATGCAGCCGATCCTGCAAGCCCACAGCAACCAGCAACGGCTCCGCCTTCTTCCGCGCATCGCCCTTCACGTTCAGCTCGTACGGCAGCATCACGTTCTCCAGCGCCGTCAGTGTCGGGATCAGCTGGTAAGACTGGAAGACAAATCCAATCCGTCTTCCCCGCACCTCCGCCAGCTTGTCCTCTTCGAGCTTGCTGATCGCAATTCCATCCAGAATCACTTCGCCTTCGGTCGGTGAATCCAGCCCCGCCAGCAACCCCAGCAGCGTGCTCTTCCCGCTGCCGCTCGCGCCCATGATCGCGGCAAACTGCCCCTTCGGAATCAGCAGATCGATCCCCCGCAGAATCTCCACGGTCCTCGTCCCATTCCGAATCGACTTCTTCAGCCCCTTCACCTCGATCATCCGCTCCCCTCTGTCCTCACTTCCATTCTCTCCTGTCTGCTGACCGCCCTGGGGCGTCGACGTGTTTCCGCTCCCTGCTCCCAGCTCCCCACTCCCGACTCCCCACTCCCCACTCCCCGCTCCCCGCTCACCGCTCACCGCTCACCGCTCCCCTTCCAGCTAAGATCAATCTCAGATGCTGTCCAGTCTCGCCCTCATCGCCGCGCTTTTCGTCCTGCCTTATCCATACGCGGCCCCACCCCCGCCCGTTCCCGCACCCACTCGCGCCCTCCCCGTCATTGCCTGCTTCGGCGACAGCATCACCGCCGGCCCTGGCATCGATCCCGGCCACACCTGGCCCGACGACCTCCAGGCGGACCTCGACCGCCGCGGCTACCACTACAAAGTCGTCAACGCCGGCATCAGCGGCAATACCAGCAAAGACGGCGTTGACCGCCTCAACGATGTTCTCCGCCTCCATCCCGCCATCGTCGTCGTCGAATTCGGCGGCAACGATGGACTCCGCGGCCTGCCCATCGCCGATACACGCCGCAATCTCTCCACCATCGTCGCGACGCTGCTCCACGCGGGCAGCAAAGTCGTCCTCGCCGGCATCACCCTCCCCCCCAACTATGGCTCCGACTACATCCAGCCCTTCAACGAAACCTTCCGCCTCATCGCGGCCCAATACCACGTCCCGCTCCTGCCCATGCTCTATGCCAACGTGTACACCGTCCCCGGCGCCATTCAGGAAGACGGCGTCCATCCCACAGCAAAAGGCGCACAACTCCTCACCGACAACTTCCTTCCGTTGCTGCTGCCTCTGCTTCACAAATAAGCAAGCAGCCTCGCTCACCCGGCCGAAGAGTGAAGGCACGGCTTCAGCCGCGTCCTTCACCCCCCTGCAACGGGCTTGAGCCGCCGGGTGCCGAAAACCGACAATCCCAAATGCCGTCATCCTGAGGAGCGAAGCAACGAAGGATCTGCGGTTGCTTTCTTCCCCCACCGACAAGGGAAGCCACACGGCTTCACAGCCTGCGGAAAAACCAGTTTTGAAAGGGCACGGCTTTTCAGCCGTGCCGTAAAATCTGCAAACGGAGCGCGGCTTCAGCCGCTGAGGGGTGATTTTTCTATTCACGACTCTTTCCGCAAGCTGTGAAGCCCTCGCACGCAGTCACCATGCGGTGGCTTGAGCCCTGCGTCTTCCCGCCATCGCCCCGCAAACAACGTTCCCCCCACCAACGAAAAGTGAAGGGGCGCGGCTTGCAGCCGTGCCGTCAATCGTCGCGCCGTCAGGCGCCACCTTGTTCGATCCTGCGCGATGCGCCCTCCCCGAGCGGCGCCCTCGCAGGATCGAACCCCGCAACCATCTTCCCCCAATTTAGTTGCGCCCATTTCTCAGCAACAATCCCACCCCACCGTGTTTGTTCCAGACGTAAGGCGAAGGCCAGGCACCACCGCAACAAAGCTATTCGCCCAAGGAGCCCACGCCATGAAACTCTCTCTGATCGCAACCGCACTTCTCGCCCTCACCACCACCGGCGCCTTCGCGCAGAACATCCAGCAGCGCAAGTTCGACCAGCAGAGCCGCATCTACCAGGGTGTCCGCAGCGGCGAGCTGACCCGCGGCGAAACCCGCAACCTCGAAAGCCGCGAAGCCTCCATCAACCGCGAAGAGTACCGCATGCGCCGCTCCGACGATGGCCGCCTCACCGGCCGCGATCGCGCGATCCTCAACAACCGCCAAAACCACCTCTCCAACGCCATCTACCGCGACAAACACAACGGCTACGTCCGGTAAAACAACCGAACTCGGTTCCCACATCCGCTCTCCCCAGGCGGAATGTGGGAACCCGAGCAAAGCGCATCCGCCCTGCTCGCACGAAAGCTTTTTTATTTTGATTCGGGCCATCCGGCGCTAGCCGGGTTCGCCCGTGCGGTCAGCACCCCAGCACAACAAAAGGCTGAAACAAAGTTCCCGCTACCCGCCGTCCCACCCCTACCAACTCCCTCTGCCCCTCAAAAATCTTTACCAACGCCGCGCTCGAATACTCCGGCAGATTCACCTGCATCCCGTTGCGCACCCGCCCCGCGGTCTGCTCATCCGCCGTCACCGCCGGCATCTCCCGCAACAGCGTCCGCGGATGCGGCATCCGCTCCTCGAGCTTTCCCTCCGCTCCCAGCGCTTCCATCTCCGCCACTGTCATCGCGTCGTCCAGCGAGAACACCCCCGCACCCGTCCTCCGCAAACTGGCAAGGTGCGCGCCGCAACCCAGCGCCTCTCCCATTGCATGCGCAATCGCCCGCACATACCCGCCCGCCGAAATCCGCATCGAGAATCGCGCCGTGTCTCCTTCGACCGACTCCATCGCAAACGCATCCACCCTGATCTTCACCGGCTTCAGTTCCGGCGTCTTCCCCGCCCGCGCCAGCTTATACGCCGGCTTCCCCGCCACCTTCTTCGCGGAATACGGCGGCGGCATCTGCGAAAGTTCTCCGACAAACTTCGCCGCCTCCGCGCGCACCGCTTCCAGCGTCAGCGCAACCGGCACAGCCTCGCCCACCGCCTGCCCCTCGGCGTCATACGTATCCGTCGCGAATCCGAAACGGATCGCCCCCGTGTAGGCCTTCTCGCTTGTCCCAAAGAATTGCGCCAGCCGCGTGTACTTCCCCAGCAGCAGGGGGAGCACGCCGGTCGCCATCGGATCCAGCGTCCCCAAATGCCCGACAGACTGTTCGCCCGTCGCCCGCCGCACCCGCGCCACCACATCGTGCGACGTCATTCCGCCTGGCTTGTCCAGAATCAGGAGCCCATTCACTCCACTACCATACCGTCTCGAGAGCGCCGACCCGGTTGCCCCGTCCACGACCCGGTTGCCCATCACGACTCGGGTGCCCCATCCTGCCGTCTGTTGGCAGGTTGGTCCTTATATCCGCGAAGAACTCCGCTCCCGGATCAACGACAAAAATTCCGACCGCGTGTTTTGCTTCTGGAACACCCCCAGCATCGCCGACGTTACCGTCGAGGAGTTCTGCTTCTCCACCCCGCGCATCATCATGCACAGATGCCGCGCCTCAATCACCACGCCCACACCCTGTGGGTGGATCGCTTCCTGGATCGCCTCCGCAATCTGCCGCGTCAGCCGCTCCTGCACCTGCAGTCGCCGCGCGTACACCTCCACCAGCCGCGGAGCCTTGCTCAGCCCAATCACCTTGCCGTCCGGAATGTAGGCCACATGCACCTTCCCAAAAAACGGCAGCATGTGATGCTCGCACAGCGAGTACATCTCGATGTCTTTCACGATCACCATCTCGTCGTAATCGACATCGAACAGCGCCCCGTGCAGCACTTCCTTCGGATCCTCGCGATATCCCTTGGTCAGAAAATCCATGGCTTTCCCGACTCGCTCCGGCGTCTTCTCCAGGCCCTCCCGCGTCGGGTCGCCATCGTACCGCCGAATAATCTCGCGATAGATATCCTGCGTCGACACATTCTCCAGCCCCGTCGTCCCGATCACTTCCCGATCCAGCTTCTCCCGATTCCCATTCACCGTCGTTCTTCCCATAAGACTGTCTCGTACCTCTCCCTGAGAGCGCGATGAACCGCTTTTCGCTTAAAGCCGATTCGGTGACCGCTTCTCGGCTAACCGCCTTTTAGCTGACCGCTTCCCAGCTGCCTTCTTCCCTGTACTCAAAATAATTGTTGCTGGTCTCTTCCACCCGCACGCCCACCGTCAGTTTCTGCGGCAACGCCGTCTCCAGCCTCTTCCGGATCTCGATCACCAGATTCTCGGTCGACGGCACCACGTTGCGAAAACTCTCCAGCGTGTTCAGGTTCTGGTGGTCGAACGGCTCCAGCACTTCGCGGCTTACGCAACCATCCAGTTGCCCCAGATCGATCACCATCCCCGTGACCGCATCGATCTCTCCGCCTACGGTTACTTCCACGGTGTAGTTATGACCATGCCCATGCGGATTGGCACACTTCCCATACACATTTTGATTCTCCGCGTCGCTCATCGACTCGGAAAACAGCCGATGCGAGGCGCTCAACCGATATCTCCGTCCCAGAACCGCCCTCATGGAATTTGCTCCGCCACCTTTTGGAAAGTCGAGGCTTCACGGCGTGCGGAAAGAATCGCCTCGGCTACGAAAACGTGAAGGGGCACGACTGCAGTCGTGCCATCATTGCCCAAAAATAAAGTGGGCTTTAGCCCCTGAGGGAAGGATTCCTCACAATTTGAGCGTGGCCTCACGAAGTTAGTCCCCCAGGTAATCCGCGAATAAGTCCGCCATCTCATACACCCGCACCCGATACAACCGCGCGTTGCCCGGAAGCTTGCCGTTCAGCCTCTTCCAGATCGCCATTGCCATGTTTTCCGTTGTCGGAATCGCCTTCTTAAACTCCGGAACTTCCAGGTTGAGATGCCGATGGTCGTAGACCGACACCACTTCCCGCTCCATGACATCTTTCAGCTGCTTCAGGTCGACCACGAACCCCGTCACCGGATCAACCTCGCCGGCAATCGTCACTTCCAGAGTGTAATTGTGCCCGTGACCGTTACGATTGGCGCATTTCCCGAACACCCGCGCGTTCTCCTCCGCGCTCCACGCCTCGTTCCAGTAATAATGCGAAGCCGAAAACTCCGCCTTCCTCGTCAGCAAAATCATTGAGGTTCCCTGCCGGCTATTGGCTATTCCCTATTGGCTATTGGCTATTCCCTATTGGCTACTGGCTATTCCCTATTGGCTGTTCCCCGGCTATTCCCTATTGGCTATTCCCTATTGGCTATTCCCTATTCCCTATTCCCTATTCCCTATTGGCTATTCCCTATTGGCTACTGGCTATTCCCTATTCCCTGTTCTTACGTCTCTTCCCTTCCAGACTACCTGCTTCATTACCGTCACGCGAAACCAGCTCCGCCACAGCAGCCACGCGTACAGCGGTATCCCCAGCGGAGCCAGCACGCAATCGCGCAACGGAAAATTCGACTTCGCCACCCGCGCATAAAGCCCCCACAGAGCCCGCACCACCACCAGCGCCAGCGCGGCCGTTGCCATCGGCGTACCCAGCACTCCGGTGTTCATCGTTGGATGCGTCCTGCGCAGCCACCACAAAAACCACACCAGCGCCGGTACGCCCACCAGCACTCCCAGCTGCAACAGCTTCACCGCCGCCAGCATGGGCGCATTCGCAAACAGCAGCGCCAGATTCTTCGTCCACCCCTCCACCATCGCGCCAAAGGTTCGATACATCCGCGCCGCCACTGCCTCCGGCGCGTACCGGAACCGCAACCCCAGCTTGCGACGCTTCACCAGGCTCGCCAGCTCCACATCTTCCAGCACCATGCCCTTCACTGCCGCGTGTCCGCCGATCGCGTCGTACACATCGCGCCGCACCAGCAGAAACTGCCCATTCGCCGCCGCCACCCGCGTCGCCGGATCGCTCACCCGCGCCGGCGTATACGTCACCGCAAGATCGCTGAATATCAGCGGCATCAGCGCCCGCTGCGCCAGCCCCCGCACAATCTGCCGCGGCGAGTACGACAGCATCCCCACCCCATGCCGCTCCGCTTCAATGATGGCCAGCCGCAGACGTCCTGGCTCATGAATGGTGTCCGCGTCCGTGAACAGCAGCCACTGACCCCGCGCCTTCTGCGCGGCCGCCCAGCAGGCATTCGCCTTCCCCGTCCATCCTTTTTCGAGCCGCGGAGCCTCCATCACCGTCACGCCGGCAAATGCTGCAGCAATCTCCCGCGTCCGATCCGTCGACGCATCATTCACAACCAGAATTTCCCAGTCCGCGCCCAGCCTCCACCCGTCCTCTTCCTGCACCACCAGCGAGCGCAGGCACTCCCCCAGACAATCTTCCTCATTGCGCGCGGGGATCATCACGGAAAGAATCAGCGGCGGGGCATCCACGATAGCTGCACCTTATTATAGGAACGTGCACGCATCGCGCTCCCATCAGCGGCTTCTCCGGCCCCACTCCGTTCGCCGACTTTTATCCGCGATCCGCTTTCCGCTACCCGCCGTCACTGTGCTCTGCGCTCTGTGCTCTGTGCTCTGCGCCTGCGACCGCGGCAGCCACCCTGCCCAGGTCGGCGAACGCGCTCCTGCCATCGTCATCCACGACAGCGGGCAGACCGTCGCCCTCCGCCAATATCAATCGCAGGGCAAAATCGTTGTCCTCAATTTCTGGGCCAGCTGGTGTCCGCCGTGTCTTGAGGAGTTCCCCTCCCTCATCGACCTCCAGCGCCGCATGCCCAACATCGTCGTCCTTGCCGTCAGCTTCGACACCGACGCGAACGCCTACCGCCAGTACGTCGCGGACAACCACATCGCCGGCATCACCACCGTCCTCGACCTCAGCCAGCTGTCCAACACCGCCTTCGACACCACGCGGCCGCCGGAAACCTACATCATCGACGCCCACGGCATCATCCGCCGCAAATTCATCGGCGCGCAGGACTGGACCAGTCCTGAAATTATGAATTACCTGCGCAACCTCTAGCCGATGACCAGCGCCCCCACCACTCCCAGCCATCCTCCTCCTGAACCTGAGCCGCGCTGGCCCGCAACCCTCGCGCTGCTGGCAGCCGGTGCACTCCGCTTTGCGCTGCCGGAGTCCCTTTCCTACGGCCCCGACTGGCTCCTGCTCGCCGTTCTTGCCGTCCTCACCGTGCCCATCTATGTCGCGCACTGGCGTGGCCTCGACACCATCAACCGTATTTTGGGTTACACCGTCACCGCCGTCGTCACCGCCGACATGATCTGGTCACTCGGTCTCCTCATCGCGGCGCTGCCGGCCCACAAGCAACCGCCCATCGCTCTGCTCGAATCGGCCGCCGCTCTCTGGATCACCAACATCATCGTCTTCGCCTCCTGGTACTGGCGCCTCGACGGCGGAGGACCCACCGAGCGTGAGCGTCGCGGCGTCCACACCGATGGCGCCTTCCTCTTCCCGCAAATGACGCTCAATCAGGAAGCCCGCATCGCCATGGGCGAACAGTGCTGGAACCCTGGCTTCGTCGACTACCTTTTCCTCGCCTTCAACACT
>DATAZC010000130.1:0-29437 GCA_036272255.1 Acidobacteriaceae bacterium
CAGCCTCAAGGAGCTGGGGAATGACGGACGAACCGATGAAGCCTGTAGCGCCGGTGATGAAAACTCGCATTGGGATTTCCTTTGGGTGGGTGGACTGGGGCGCATTTGCGTCCTGTGGTGAAAAGATGAATCAGAATAACCATACGATCTATACCGGTAGTCCGTAATACTGGCTCGATCGTCCGGAGGCGTTGATGGATCCTCTGTCGGATGTGCTGTCGCTGTTGAAGCTGCACACCTACATGGTTGGCGGGTTCGACCTGGCCGGAGAATGGTCGGTACAGTTCGCACCGCATGAAGGCATCAAGTGCTACGCCCTGGCGGCGGGCCAATGCTGGCTGGTGGTGGAGGGCGTTCGGGAACCGGTGCGTCTGGAAACCGGAGACTGCTTTCTGCTGCCGCGCGGGTTGCCGTTTCGGCTGGCCAGCGATGTGCGTTTAAAGCCGATGGACGCGCAGAAGCTGTTTCAACCGCCGGTGAATGGCGGGATTCGAACATGGAACGGGGGCGGGGAGTGTTTCGGCGTGGGCGGATACTTCGCGTTCAAGGGGAGTCACGCGCGGACTCTGCTGGCGGAGCTGCCGCCGATCGTGCATATTCGCGCGGAAGAGGACCGGGCGGAGCTGCGGTGGGCTCTGGAGAGGATGCGGCAGGAGCTGCGGGAAGAGCGGCCGGGCGGATTGCTGGTGGCACAGCAACTGGCAACGATGATGCTGGTGCAGGCGCTGCGGCTGCATCTGGGCGAGGGATGGGACGGCGGCGCGGGATGGCTGGCGGCGCTGGTAGATAAGCCAATGAAGGCGGCGATCACGTCGATGCACGAGGATCCCGCGCATCCCTGGACGCTGCAGGAGCTGGCGGGGCGGTCGGGTATGTCGCGCTCGATCTTCGCACTGAAGTTCAAGGCGACGGTAGGGACATCGCCGATGGAATACCTGGCGCGGTGGCGGATGTTGCTGGCCGGGGACAAGCTGACGACCTCCGACGAGCCGGTATCCGCGATTGCGCTGTCGCTGGGATACGAATCGGAGAGCGCGTTCAGCAAGGCTTTCAGGAGGGCGATGGGATGTTCGCCGCGGCAGTATCGACGGGGCGGGGCGGACGCATCGGTGGATGGCGTGGGGGAGAGCGGCAGCGATCATCGACTGGAGGCGGTTGCGGTTTGATGCGCCGCCCCTGACTGGGATTTACTTGCCTGCTGCGGGCAGGATGGCGAGGGTGTTCAGCCAGGTGGTGGCCAGCTCGGGCCAGTGCGTTACGGGCAGGTTGGTGGGGCGAAGGCCGTAGCCGTGTCCGCCTTTTGCGTAGACGTGGAGCTCGGTGGGGACGCCGGCCTGCTTGAGCTGGGTGAAATACTGGATGACGTTTTCGACGTGGACGGGATCGTCTTCCGCCTGGACGAGGAAGGTGGGCGGCGTGGAGGCGATGACGGGAATGTCGGCGTTGAAGGCGAAGTTCTGATCCGCGAGGGCGAGGTAGCCGGGATAGATGACGAAGGCGAAGTCGGGTTTGGCGCTTTGCTGGTCGGCGGCATCGACGGGCGGATAGAGGCGCTGGTCGTAGTGCGTGCTGAGGGCGGCGGCGAGGTGGGCGCCGGCGGAGAAGCCGAGGACGCCGATGCGATGCGGGTCGATGTTCCACTGGGCGGCGTGCTGGCGGGCGATGCCCAGGGCACGCTGCGCGTCCTGTAAGGCGGCGGAAGATTTGGGATAAGGGCCGCTGTCGGGCACACGGTACTTTACGAGCAGGCAATTGACGCCGATGGAGTTGAGCCAGTCGCAGACCTCCGTGCCTTCGAGGTCGATGGCGAGGATGGAGTAGCCGCCTCCGGGAAGGACGACGACCGCGGCGCCGGTGTTGTTTTGTTTGGGCGCGAGATAGAGCGTGAGGGTGGGGACGGAGACGTTGCCGAGGCGCACGAGCGGGCGTCCGGCGATGAGATTGTCAGTGGATTTGGTCGTATCGTGCTCGGGTCCGGGGGCGGGAACGGGTCCGTGCGGGTCGGGCGCGGCGTTGGGCCACAAGGTCACGGTTGCGTGTTCCGGGCCGGGCGGCCATGCGGAGGGCTGCGTTGTTTGAGCAGCAGCGGAGAGAGTGAGGGACGCAGCGATGAAGGCAGGCAGGAAGAGGCGCATGGGAGGAGGATACTCCGCTCATAGCTGGCGGCTGGTGACCGTTCGATCGCTGCTCTGGCTGTGATCGAGTCGACTTACTGCGGCTTGTCGAGGGGGTTGGATTGGTCGGTGGAGTCGGATTGCTTTTGCGGGGGGTTGGGGGCGGGATTTGTCTGGGTGGAGTTCGTGGTGGAGGCGCCGTTCGGCTGCGAGGACGAGCTGGAACCCTGGGCGGGCTGGGTCTGGGACGAGCCGGAACCGGAGCCCTGCTGTGTTCCCTGCCCCGGTTGCGGTTGGGCAGAGACGGTGGGCGAGTAGCCTGGATCGCCAGGCCGACGCTGATCGGGCGGCATGTTCACCGGCTGCATGGAGCCGGCGGGATTGTTTTTCGGATTATCGGCCGGCAATTGCTCCCCGGGCTTGCGGAGGGTCGGAGCGGAGCGGGGCGCACTTTCCTCGGTACGTTCGGAGTCGGTGGAATCGCCGAGCTTGACCTCGTGCTGATTGGCCGCGACGGCCGGCTGATTGCCCCAGTAGTCGCCCATCTCATTCTGGGTGCGTTCTTCCATGGGCTCGCCGACGCGGGCGAGCTGGACGCGCGTGACAAAGCTGCCCTGGATGCGGATCATTTCGACGGGCTGGGGAGCTTCGCCGTAGACCCAGATCTCGAAGGGCTTGCCGTCTTCACCGGTCTCGCGAATCTTGCGATTGGGCTGGCCTTTGGAATAGACGACCATGTCGCGATCCATGCCGACGAGGACGCGATGATCCTGAACGGCGATGCGCAGGAAGTCGGGCAGCGACTCGGCAAAGGCTTCAGCAGGCGACTTCACGCCGAAGTCGATCATGGGCTTGAGCAGGGCCTGGAGCTGCTCGCCATTGAGGTCGGGAACGGCCTCTTCGAAGACGAGGGTGATGCGTGCTCCGGTAGGGGGCGTGCCGTTATCGGAGGCGAGCGGGACCTCGGCAGCGCCGACGCCAATAGCGATATGGCGAAGATATTTGTGCTTGTGCTCGGGACCGCCGTTGAGGTCGAGCTCAATGCTTTTTTCGTGGATTCTGATGTCGGTGACGACGACGCGATCGCCGGCCTTGACGGACATGCCCTTCTGATGGAGCTCATCGACATACTTGTCGCCGGTGGGATCCATATGCCCGTTGGCGTGGAGGGTAAGGGCGGCGATGGGCAGGGGGCGCATGGCGAAACCCTGCTCCGACTGCATGAAGCGGATGAGGGATTCGCGGCCGAGCTGGGTGATGGGCTGTTCGGGATAGCGGACGTGGGTGGGGGGGAATTC
Source organism: Acidobacteriaceae bacterium (assembly GCA_036272255.1). Lineage (GTDB taxonomy): Bacteria > Acidobacteriota > Terriglobia > Terriglobales > Acidobacteriaceae > Palsa-343. Next base: position 3,413 of record DATAZC010000130.1, read on the forward strand.
GGTGTAGTGCTTCTCGACGTGTTCCGCTTCGACGGTGAAGACCTGAGAGTGGAGGGGAAGGGCCGCGAGAAAGGGTAGCGCGCAAAACGCCGCCAGAGTTGGAGGGATACCGGCACGTTTAGACCTGAGCATAACGCCCGCCTGTTCGCGAAGGAGCCTGACCCCATCAGCATGGGCCTGTTTCAAAGAAATTTCAAGGGCGTTCGGCGATCCATAGCCAGTCAGGGCGCGGTGCAGCGGGGGTTCCATGACCTGTTTAGGAGCCGGGGTGGAGGATGGCGTTGCCAGCGGTCCCGGTGCGGCGCAGATTGTCGCTGGTGCCGGCGTTTTATGTGGGGGGTGGCGTTCGCGAAAATGGCGGCGCCGAGGGCTGCAGGCGCTGGTGCAGGCTATTTCTCTTCGAGGATGGCGGGTTACTTCTCTTCGAGGATGTCGAGGGTGTAGCGGTGGTGGTGTTTCATGCTGACGGCGCCGAGGATTGTTCTGACCGAGCGGGCGGTACGGCCCTGTTTGCCGATGACCTTGCCGACGTCGGAGGGATCGACGCGGAGGCGGAGGGCGGTGGAGTGCTCGCTTTCCTGGGGCTCGACCTGGACTTCTTCCGGCAGATCGACCAAAGCGCGAGCGATCTGGGTAACGAGTTCGCGCATGTCCTCGGGGCGTTCCTGCGTCTGCATGTTTTCCACTTTGGGCCTACCAATGGCAGTCAAAGTCGGCTCCAGCTGCCGGATCGGTTAGAGGAAAGTAAACCCGGGAGCTTGTTGGATGCGGTGACGGCTGTCACAGCGGCGGAAGCGATGGTATGCCCGACACTTAGCGGCGGTCCGGATCAGGCGAGAAGGCCGAGGCCGAAGGAAGAGCCGGGAGTGGACACGGCCTGGAGGAATTGCTCAGCGGGCATGGGACGTCCGAGGAGGAAGCCCTGCAAAGAGCTGCAGCCGAGACGGGTAAGAAATTCCTGCTGCTCGAGGGTTTCGACACCTTCCGCAACGATCTTGAGATTGAGGGTACGGCCAAGGGCGACGATGGCGGCGATGATGGCGGCGTCTTCGGCGTCGTGGGTGAGGTCGCGGACGAAGCCGCGATCGATTTTGAGCTCGCTGGCGGGGAGGCGTTTGAGGTAGAGAAGGCTGGAGTAGCCGGTGCCGAAGTCGTCGATGGAGATGCGAACGCCCATCTCATGGAGTTGCTGGAGGATGGCGAGGCTGGCGTCGGCATCGTGCATGGCGGTGGACTCGGTGATCTCGAGGGTGAGGTAGCGGGGATCGAGCGAGTAGCGATTGAGAACATCGCGGACCATCTGAATGAGGCCGGAGTGGTTGAACTGGAGGGCGGAGAGATTGACGGAGATGGCCCATTCCGTGTGGCCGGCGTCGCGCCAGGCGCGCATCTGGCGGCAGGCTTCATCGAGGACCCAGTGGCCGATGGGGAAGATGAGGCCGGTTTTTTCGGCGAGGGGAATGAAGTCGCCGGGGGGCACGAGGCCGCGGGAGGGATGACGCCAGCGGATGAGGGCTTCGGCGCCGATCATGACGCCATCGGCGGCATTGAACTTGGGCTGATAGTGAAGGACGAGCTCATGACGCTCGGCAGCCTGGCGCAGATCCTGTAACAGCTGCAGTTGCTTTTGGGCGTCGTCGCTCATCGAGGCTTCGAAAAAGACGTAGCCGTTGTGGCCGAGAGCCATGGCGTGATTCATGGCGGTGTCGGAGTTGCGGAGGACGTCGCCATTCTGAAGATCGCGGCCGTCATAGATGGCAATGCCGATGCTCATGGAAACGCGGATCTCGTGGCCATGGATGACGACGGGCTCGCGAACGACGGAGAGAAGCTTTTCGGCAAGATTGACGGCGTCGCCGGGCTCGGCTGCGTCGGCGAGGACAACGAACTCGTCACCGCCGAGACGGGCAACGGTATCGCGGTTGCGAACAGCGCCGCGGAGGCGTTTGGAGATCTCGACGAGGAGCTGATCGCCGGTGGAATGACCGTAGGCGTCGTTGATCTGGCGGAAGCCGTCGACGTCGAGAGAAAGAACGGAGAAGCGGCTCTGCTCGCGGCGAGCGACTTCGACTTCCTGCTCGAGGCGATCGGTAAAGAGGGCACGATTGGGGAGCTTGGTGAGCCCGTCGTGGAGGGCGAGAAAGCGGAGCTCCTCTTTGGCGTTGGCGAGGCCGTCGGCCAGGAGCGCGGTGCGCTGTTCGAGGCGGAGGTCGAGGACGGAGGTGATGAGGGCGATGGAAAGCACCGCACTGGCGAAGACGGTAATGAGGAGGGCGAGCCATCCGGTGGTGACGCCGGAGTCGGCGGTAAGGCAATGGCTGTCGGCGGGGAATCGTGCAGCGGCCATGCCGGTGTAGTGCATGCCTGCGATGGCGAGGCCCATGACGACGGCAGCGGCCGCGCGCAGGAGGCGCACGCGACGATCGCCGCGGCGGAGGTGGAAGGCCATCCAGAGGGCGGCGCCCGAGGCAACGACGGCAATGGCGACGGAGAGGAGAAACAACGGGAGGTTGTAGTGAATGCCGGGCGCCATCCGCATGGAGGACATGCCGATGTAGTGCATGGCGGAGACGCCGGCGCCCATGATGAGCGCGCTGGTCAGGAGACGCGGCCAGGAGAGGTGGCTCTGGCAGACGATCCAGAGCGCGAACAAAGATGAGGCGATGGCGATGAGGAGGGAGAGAAAGGTGACGGTGGGATCGAAGCCCATGGCGATGGGCAGACGGAAGGCGAGCATGCCGATGAAGTGCATGGACCAGATGCCGATGCCCATGGCGACCGATCCGCACGCAAGCCACCAGACGGCGACGCGGCCGCGAGCAGCCGAGACGCGGCTGGCGAGATCGAGGGCGGCATAGGAAGCGAGCACCGCCATGATCAGCGACACGACGACGAGTCCGACGTCGTAGTGGCCGGTCATCATTGGCGGCCTGCGCTCGCCGCAGGTATCCGTTTACAACTGGGGCCCGGTGACCGGGTTTGCACGTCTGTTCCCTCGTGGCCGTCAACCCTTGCGGTCGATTTGGTTGGCGAGTTCGTTACTGCTGGGAGGGAGAGTAACAGTACTTGTGGAGAACTCGCTTCCCACTTCCGTGTGATTACCGCGCCTGGTAGTAGAACCTCGGACGGGGGAGTGCACCGATCGGCAACCGGCAATTGGCAAGGGTCCGCAGTTGCGTTGCGAGGCCGTTTACCCCTACAGTGCTTGGCATGACACCAAGTGACCGCCGCAGCTTTCTGAAACGGACAGCGACCCTTGCGGGCGCATTTTCAGTAAACAGCCTGTTTAGCCAGGCGCATGCCGCCGATTTTGGGACAGCGTCGCGGGCGGTGCGGGATCTGGCGCCCGCGGAAGTAGCCCAGAATGAGGATTACTGGAGTGTCATTCAGCGGGCTTATTCGGTGAACCCGGACATCATCAACCTGAACAACGGCGGAGTATCGCCGGCGCCGATTGTGGTGCAGGAGGCGGTGGAGCGGTACAACCAGCTCTCGAACGAGGGGCCGTCGTATTACATGTGGCAGATTCTGGATCAGGGTCGTGAGCCGCTGCGGGAGAAGCTGGCGAACCTGGCGGGCGCGAAGCCGGGGGAGATCGCGATCGATCGCAACTCCACCGAGGCGCTGAATACGATTATTTACGGGCTGCCGCTCAAGGCCGGCGACGAGGTGATCGGGACGAAGCAGGATTATCCCAACATGATTCAGGCGTACCGGCAGAGAGCGGAGCGGGACGGGATTGTCTACAAGCAGATCAGCTTCGACTTTCCGATTGAAGACGATGATGTGATTGTGAAGGGGTTCGAGCAGGCGATTACGCCGCGGACAAAGCTGATTCACGTGACGCACATGGTGAACTGGGTGGGGCAAACGCTGCCGGTGCGGAAGATCGCGGACATGGCGCACGCGCACAATATTGAGGTGCTGTGCGACGGGGCGCACTCGTTTGGGCTGATCGACTTCAGGATTCCGGATCTGCACTGCGATTATTTTGGGACGAGCCTGCACAAGTTTTTGTCCGCTCCGATCGGGACGGGGATGATGTGGGTGAGCGAGGACAAGATTGAGAAGGTGTGGCCGCTGACGTGTAACTCGATGCCGCACGCGGCGGACATTCGGAAGTTCGAGACGCTGGGAACGCGCAGTTTTCCTCTGGAACAGGGGATCGGCGAGGCAATCAACTTCCACGAAGGGATTGGGCCGGCGCGCAAGCAGCAGCGTATTTTCTATCTGAAGAATTACTGGGCCACGCGGGTGCAGACGATGGCGAAGGTGAAGCTGCACACTTCGCTGCGGCCGGAATATTCGGCTGCGATCTGCGGAGTTTCCATCGACGGCATGACGCCAGGGCAACTGGCTGGTGCGCTGTTTGAGAAGCACAAGATTCACACAGTGGGCATTGTGTGGGAGAACATCAGCTGCGTTCGGGTGACGCCGCACGTGTATACGCGGCCGGCGGATCTGGACACGCTGGTGGAGGCCATTGGGGCGCTGGCACAGGCATAGATTGCGGCTTTACCGAGCTTGCGACCCATGAAGCGTCCTTTTGCCATTACGGTGGTGAGCTGGCTGTTTATCGCTGTCGGGGTGGCGGCGACGGTGGTCCACACGCGCACATCGATCGCCTCGTTTCACCGCGAAGACATTCTGATTGTGGCGCTGGAATTGATCGCGGTGGTTGCCGGCGTTTTTATGCTGCGCGGCGAGAGCTGGGCGCGCTGGGTCGCGGTAGCGTGGATGGCGTTCCATGTGGTGGTGGGCTATCTGAACGGACCGCAACAGGTGCTGGTGCACGGGATCATTTTTGCGGGCATTACGTTCCTGCTGTTTCGCGCCGACGCGCGGGCGTGGTTTGGGCCGAAGCCGGCGACGGGGAGCTGACGTTTCGCATGGGAGACGTTCGGGAATTCGTCGATACTTCGGGAGCGGAGCCGGTGCGGGGATTTCTGCATGCGGCGGCGCAAACCGACGCGGATTGCCTGGTGCTGACGCATAGCGCTGGGGCGAACTGCGAGGCTCCGCTGCTGGTAGCGGTGGCTGAGGCATTTGCCGGGGCGGGGGTGACGGTGTTGCGGTGCGATCTGCCGTTCCGGCAGGCGCGGCCGACGGGTCCACCGATGCGGACGGCGGATCGGGATCAGGCAGGACTGAAGGCGGCAGTGGAAACGATGCGGCGGGAGACGGGCGCTGGCCGGATCTTTCTGGGCGGCCATTCGTACGGCGGGCGGATGGCGTCGATGGCAGCGGCCAGAGAGCCCGAGCTGGTGGGGGCGCTGCTGCTGTTGTCGTATCCGCTGCACCCGCCGAAGGCGCCGCAGACGCTGAGGACACAGCACTTCCCTGCTCTGCGAACGCCGGCGCTGTTTGTATCGGGTGGGCGGGATGGATTTGGGACGATCGCGGAACTGGAGACGGCGATGAAGCTGATTCCGGCGCGGACGGAGCTGATGACGATCGAGAGCGCGGGACATGAACTGATGACCAGGCGCAATCGGGAGGAGCTGCCGGGGCGAGTGGTTGAGGGGTTTCGCGCGTTTGCCGGGTGAGCGGCAGCTGGTTCGAGCGCGGCAGTACCGGACGGCTATTAGCTCAGTTGTTAACGACCTTGGTAATAGCACCATCGGTCGATAGTGTTGTGTGTGAACTATTACCTATGCTGCCACTTGTTTGATCCGGCAGCTGAGCGAAGCACGATCCGCGTTCTGCTGTTTTGAACGAACCAGTCGATCCTGCTTTTGATTTCCCCAGGGCCCTGATGAAACCAGAACCGCTGATTCAGAAGTTGTTTGCCATTGAGCGCGCGATCGGCCACACCACGCCGGCAGCTTTGCGAGCCATGGTTATCGAGGCGCAGGAGACCGCACTGCGCATGGACCTTGAAAATCTGCATGACATCGATACGCTGCGACGCCGGCTGGAATCGCACGAGGCGGGACTGTTGCGACGCACCATCCCGATCGATGATTCGGCGTCTTACCGCAGCGCGTAGAACTGGTCTCATGTTGACGATGTTGAACTGCGGGCAGTCGTCAGGCCCGTTCTCCTGGACGCCGCTCATTCCCCTGGGCGGCGTCTCAATTGACCAAATATTTTTCGGAATTCCTGAGCTGCGGCAGATCGGGGGCCGAGGCGGCTCGCTCCGAAAGCTCCACTAGCCGACGCAGGGTCTCGTTTTCAACGAGGATTCCGATCATCTGCTGTTCGAGGTCGAGAACGGTTTGCTCGGCTTCAAAGAGCATGCTGCGAACCCGGGCGGAATCCACTTTGCCGATGGCGCGTTCAATTTCCAGCAGTTGGGTGATGAGATGGGCGGCGTTCATCGTGTTCCCTGCTCCTTGACCGCGAAATGGTGGGCGAGGATTTTAGTGTGCCGTCTGGCGGGGAGCGAGGCTGTGATTTTAATCACTCATGGCTACGGAGGGGTGACGCGGGACGAACAGCTTCCAGACCGTAGGCTTCGACCGCGGTGTCGTGGAAAATCCGCTGCTGCTCGTGCGGTGAGAGCGCGGCGAGGGCGCGGCGGGCGGTTTCGATCCATTGCGAGCAGGAGGCAGCGAGGGTCAGCACGGGCCAGTCGGAACCAAACATGAGGCGATTTGGACCAAAGGCTTCGAGGGCGGTTTCGAAATAAGGCTGGAGGTCGGCTTCGGTCCAGGAACTCCAGTTCGCCTCCGTGACCATGCCGGAGAGCTTGCAGTAGACGTTCTCGCGTTGGGCAAGCTGGGCGAGCTGCTCGCGCCACGGCGAGAGGAGGCGGTCCCGGATGCGCGGCTTGGCGATGTGATCGACGATGAAGATCTGGTGAGGATGGCGATCGACGAACTGAATGGTTTGCGGCAGGTGTTTTTCGAAGATGAGGAGATCGTAGCGAAGGTTGAGCTTGTGGAGGTGCGCGACCCCGCGGTTGAAGTCATCGCGCAGCATATAGAAGTCGTCAGGCTCGTCATGGAGGACGTGGCGCATGCCGCGGATTTTGGGAAGCGCGGCGAATTTCTCAAGGACAGCGGGTGCGGACTCGTCGGCGAGAGGCGCCCAGCCGACGACGCCGCGGATTAAGCTGCTGTGCGCCGCGATTGCGGAGAGCCACTCGGTTTCTTCGAGCCTCTGGCGGGCCTGGACGACGACCGTGCCGGTGACTCCGGCGGCGTGCGCAACAGCGGCCAGGTCGTCGGCAAGGTAGTCGCGCCGCAGGACGGCCATGTTCTCGGCCATCCATGGATAGTGCTCGGGCACGTACTTCCACAGGTGGTGATGAGCGTCGATGCATTCAGCCGGCATGGTTGTTCTGCGGTCGCCACTCCGGTCCGGGGTCGGTCGACTGCCGGGACTCAATCCTGATCGGGTTTAGTTGACTTTGGCGGTTGGGCGTTTGGCTCCGGCCTTGCGAGTGGCCTTGCGGGGGCGGGCGGTCTTTTCGCCGCGATGGGCTAAGGCGTCGGTGAGGCGGTCGCCGAGGACGTGGAAGCGGAGGAAATTGGTGGAGCCGGAGCGGGTGCGCGTGCCGGCGACGATGCCAAGGATTTCTTTGGGCCGGACGAAGCCACCTTCTTCGAGGACCGTTTCAGCGTAGTCGACCATCTGCTCGGCGGTTTGAAGCTTGGGACATTTAATGGGGTGGACGCCCCAGAGCATGCCCATGCGATGGATGACCGAATCGATGGAGCAGAGCGCGTAGATGGGGGGCTTGGGACGGTATTTGGAGAGCTGGCGGGCGGTGGCTCCGGTTTCGGTAAAGACGGCGATGGCGCTGACGTCGAGGTCTTCAGCAGCGTGGGCGGCCGACTCGCAAATGGTTTCGGCGATGGAGAGGCGGACGCGATTGCCGTGATGGGTCTCGAACGAATTGGAGTCGCGGAGATTGGATTCGGTTTCGCTGACGATCTTGGCCATCATCTTGACGGCTTCGACGGGATACTTGCCGGCCGCAGTTTCAGCGGAGAGCATGACGGCGTCGGTGCCGTCGTAGATGGCGTTGGCGACGTCGGAGGCTTCGGCGCGGGTGGGGCGGGGATTCTCGATCATGGACTCGAGCATCTGGGTGGCGGTGATGACGGGCTTGCGATATTCGGCAGCACGGCGGATGACGTGCTTCTGGATGGCGGGCACTTTTTCCGGTGGCATTTCAACGCCGAGATCGCCGCGGGCGACCATGACGCCGTCGGCGTTTTCGAGGATGGCTTCGAGATTCTCGATGGCCTGAGGTTTTTCGAGCTTGGCGATGATCCAGGTTTCGAGACCCATGGCAGCGACGCGGAATTTGACGTGGCGGACGTCTTCCGCAGTGCGGACAAAGGAGACGGCGATGGCATCCACGCCATGTTTCATGCCGAACTCGAGGTCCTCCTCATCTTTTTCGGTCAGGGAGGGGACGCGAACGGGGATGCCGGGGAGGTTGATGCCTTTGTGCTCGCCGAGCATGCCGCCGTTGATGACTTCGCACTCGACTTCCTCGCCGGGAATTTCGATAACGCGGAGCTCGATGAGGCCGTCGGAGAGAAGAATGCGCGCGCCGGGCTCGAGGTTTTCCGCGAGGGTGGGGAAGGTGGTGGCGATGACGGTGGAGGTGCCGAGGATGTCGCGCGGGGTGATGGTGAGGCGCTGGCCGGCTTTGAGCTGAACGGGGATGCGATTTTTGAGGCGACCGGTACGGATCTTGGGTCCCTGGAGATCGCCGAGGATACAGATATTTTTGCTTTCTTCGCGGGCGACCTTGCGAACCATTTCAATGAGCTTCAGTTTTTCGGGCAGGGTGCCGTGGGAGAAGTTGAGGCGGGCGACATCGAGGCCGGCGCGGAGCAACTCGCGAAAGATGGTTTCGTTGGAAGAAGCAGGCCCGAGCGTGGCGACAATTTTGGCACGGCGCAGGCTGTCGCCTGTGCCTGCCGACCCTGACAGCGAGAAGTTCATCCAACCCCCAAAAGAATTTGACTGGTAGTGATGGTGTTCGGGTGTGTTGCCCCGGTGATACTGAGGCCCGAACCGATTTTACCGTGCGGCGGCGGATCGGGCGGCATGTGGAGGGACGATGGGTGGATTTGGCGGAGGATTTTTGGGAAGGAAGGAGGGGTCGCCGGCGAATTCGTCGTTGGAGATGGGGACGGGCCGGATGTCGGGGAAGGGATAGAGCTGCGCGTTGAACTCGGCGCCGATGAGGACGCTGAGGGAGATCATGTACAGCCAGACGAGGGTGGCGATGGCGGCGCCGAGGGATCCATAGACGATGGAGTAGTCGGCGAAGCGGGTGACGTACCAGCCGTAGATGAGGGTGGCGATGAACCAGGAGGCTGTTGCGATGGCGGCTCCGGGAAGGGTCTCGCGCCAGCGCCCGCGGATGAAGGCTCGGGAGCCGCCGCGTTCGGGATGTTTGTGGCGCGGAAGGCCGAAGTGGTAGATGAGGGCGAGCGACATGACGCTGGCGAGAAGTGCGATGCCCCATCGAACGAGACGCCAGAAAAGGATGATGGAGAGGCGCAGCTCGTGGCCGGAGTTGGCGATCATCCACTGTTCGATGAAATGGCCGAAGGTGAGAAAGACCGTGGCGGTGGCCATGGGGACCATGGTTCCGGGGACGAGGAGGGTGGCGGCGATGCGCTCCTGCCAGAATCCCCAGACGCCGCGGGGGAGACGATAGGCGCGGCGGAAGCCTTCCATGAGGGACATGAGCACGCCCATGGCGGCGAAGAGGGAGACGAAGGCGCAGCCCCAGACGATGCGGACGGAGCGGGTGTGGTAGTTGATGAAGTAATTCTGGACGAGCAGCATGGTGTCGGGCGGGAGCACCTGCTGCAGAGCGCCGCGGAGCACGCCACGGACGTCGTCGCTGGAGGGCATGACGGCGATGAGGGTGGTGACGACGACCAGCGCGGGGAAGATGCTGAGCATGGCGGAGTAGGCCGCGGCCTTGGCCATGGAGAAGGCGCTGTGGCCGAAGGCGGACCAGAGGGCCCGTCGTAGGTGCTGGAACGCACGCAGCATGCAGATTCAGGTTACAGGGTGCGGAGTGCAGGGTACAGGGTACAGGGTACAGGTTGCAGGCTACAGGGGACAGGTTGCAGTTTGCAGGTTACAGGTCAGAATTGTGTCGAGGCGAAAGGCGATGGCGGTTGGAGAGCAGCGGACGCGGAAGCCGCAATTGCCCCACGCTGAGGCGGGCTCGACGGTCCAGTGAAGATCGGGGTCGCGGTGGACCTCGATGCCGGGGACGCTGTCCTGAAATCGGCTCGCTCCGCGCAAAGGTCGTCGATGGCACGCGCCACCTGCAACCTGTGACCTGTCCCCTGCAACGACTGGTTCTGTTGCGGGTGGGGGCCTGGTCATGGCCGGCGGCGGAGACGAAGCGGAAAAACTATTGCCCGCCTTTACTGTCGGCGGGTTTCCATTGTTCGAGGAACCTGGTGACAGAGCCGGGGTCCATGCTGCGCATCTTTTCGAACTCACCGTCTTTCTGGCTGTAGAGAAGGCGGCCGTGCGCATCGATGACGGCGAGAGCGGGAACGCCGCGCCTGAGGGGGATGTCGTACTTCTCGGCGACGTCAACGTTTTTGTCCATGCGGCCGATGTCGATGTCGACGAGGACGTAGTTGGCGTTGAGGAGCTGGTCATTGGGCGCGCGATGGAAGTAAATGTCGAGGACCTGGCAATCGCCGCACCAGTTGCCGCCGAAGTCGAGGATGACGCGTTTGTGCTCGCGTGCTGCGGTGGCGAGGGCGTCGCGAATTTCAGCTTTGGAGTCGGCGTTCTCGTTGTAGATATGGCGCGGCGTGAACTGCGCGAAGGCTGGAATCGCGGTGAGGGCGGCGAGGAGAGTGAGGAGGGTTTTCTTCATAGGGTTGGGGAATGGGGATCCCTGTGGGTATAAGGATGCCACAGGCGGGTTGCAGGTTTCGAGGTTTTGGGTTGCTGGGCACCTCGGTCGTTGGGTTCTCGGGATGTTGCAGCGTAGTGGTACAGAGGCAGGGAGTCGGAAGTAGCCAGTCGGAGTGGTCGAGCGCTAGACCAGCGAGGCGTGGGCGATTTCTTCCAGCACTTTGAGTGGGGAGATTTCGGGGCGGACCATCGCTTCAGGACGGACGAGGAAGGTCTGCTCGAGCGCGTACTGGCCGGCGAGGACTGCGTGCGGGACCGTGTCCGTGTAGACCATCCACGAGGAATTGGGCGGAAACTGAAACGAATATTTGGGACAGGTGGACTGGAAGCGCGGATTCTCTTTAAGGAAATTGTGGAAGCGCATCATGAAGTCGTCGTAGGGCGAGCGCTTGATGGAGGGAATCGCGGAGCCGAGGCCGATAGCGCGGCCGGTGGCTTTGCCGATGCGCGAGAGCGCGGAGCCGGGGTGGGGCGCGATCTCTTTGGGAGCAAACTGGCGGACGGTGGCGGTGAAGGGGTCGCTGACGATCCAGTCGCGCGTGCGCGTGGGGTTGATGTTGTTAAAGAAGCGCAGAATGCGGGCGCCGTAGGTGGGGCGGGTGGGGAAAGCGTCCGTGTGGAGCAAGTCGTTGCGGCGGCGAAGCGGCAGATTGCGGTTCTGCTCTTCCTGGGGGCGGAAGCTGGCGTAGTCGAGCTTCCAGTGCTGCTGATAGGGCGCGAGGAAGAGGGTAAGGAAATGGACGACGGAGCTGGAGTAGCCGCGCAGGATGCCTTGCAGGCGCTGGACGGCGGCTGGATTGGCGGTTTTGGTATCGAAGCCGCTGAGGCGATCGATGGCGGGCTTGTAGGCGATGTTTTTGTGGAGTGAGCTGTCGGCTTGCTGCTGGCCGAGGAGGAAGCTGGTGTCGTCGGGAGTGAGAGGAACGGGGGTTTCGGGAAAGTAGAGGATGTCGCCGGCTTCAAGCTGGGCGCAGAAGGCGCGGGATTGATCGGGGGTAGGGGGGAGCGCGGCGGCGGGGATGGTGACGACGGCCATATCCGTAGTACAGGTTACAGGTTGCAGGTTGCGGTTGCGGGTTGCGGGGCCTCGGGCTACGTCACTCAGTGAGACATTTTGCGGCGGAGCCAGGTTCCAGTAAGGAAGACGAGCGAGAGGGCAAGGACGGCGGCGCCGGTGGGGAAGGCTACGTAGAGGTAGCTGTCGGCGTAATTGACATGGTGGTGGCCGGCCAGGTTCCAGAACAGCAGCGCGATGATGGTGCAGAAGCAGGAGGCGAAGAAGGCGAGGAAGCCCGAGGCGAGTGAGAGAAGGAGGGAGGAGAAGAATCCGAAGTCGCCGAGGGGGATGCCGAGGAGTTTAGCGGGTTGGGTGGCGGCGGTCATGGCGCAGCTTTTTCGTCGCGTTATGAAATTCCGCGACACGCAACTAGAATACAGACTTATGGCTGGAACGGCGCAAATCCCCTTGTATTCCGCAGCGAAGGTAGCGCAGGAGGCCAAGGTTCGCGAAGCCGACAACGGCATGTGCTGGACGACCTTTGGCGAAGTACACAACAGCAGCGACGAACTGGAAAAGATTGTGCAGGCGGTGCCTGCTGTGATTGCAGCGGCGCTGCGGCAGCGCGCCTGGTATTTTGTTCCGCTGGCGATTGGCGAGGACGAGGAGACGGTGGTCGCGCCGGATTACACGGTGGACCTGGGAGATCGAGCGATCTGCCATCGGAACGTACGATTTGGCGGGTCGGAGTGCATTTTTATCTCGACGCGGCTGATGCAGGACCGGTTTGCGCTGGCGTTCGAGTTTCTGATCAATGTGGGTCACCACTTTGTGGATGTGGTGGGGGTGCCGCAGAGCTTTGCGGATCTGGCGTGGTCGCAGGCGAGTTCCGATGTGCGCGGGGAGACGAGCCAGGATGCGTGGGAGAGCCGGCGGCGGGCGCTGGACCGGAGCCGCGGCAATGAAGTGGATGAGCGGGCGAAGACGAGCTATTTCGAGTCGACGTTTGCCGATGCGCTGGCGGTCTACATGTTGTCACTGACGGTAGATTTCGATTACGCTGATTTGCGGGAGCGGGAGTATCCGCTGCTGGCGGCTCCAGCGCTGGCGGAGCGGCTGCGGCATGTGGCGGAAATGTTTCCTCCGAATGCCGGGTACGAGTTTGAGATTCGGTACAGAAGAAGAGTTTAACGGTCAGCGGTCAGCCTTCAGCGATCAGCGGATTCAATGACCTGTTGCGTTGGTTGTCTGAGATTCAGTACCGTGGGCGGATTTGATTCTTTGAGTCTGCGCCGCTCGTTTGTACTAGGCTGGACGCTGTGTTCGGGCGCGCACGCAAACCGGCTGCTCCTCTGGATGAGGAGTCTCTTTACAACTATGCGGTGAAGCTGCTGGGTCAGCAGATGCGAACGGTCGCGGGCGTGAAGCGGCTGCTGCAGAGGCGCGTCGAACCGGGAGAGGCGGGGGTGGCGACGCTGGAGACGGTGATCGCTCGGCTGAAGGAGAGGAAGTATCTCGACGATGCTGGATATGCCCAGGAGTACACGAAGCTTCGCCAGGAGAACGCACACATGGGGAAGAGGCGGGTGGAGCAGGATCTGATGCGGAAGGGTGTGCAGGCGGCGGTGATCGTGGAGACGCTGGATGCGGCGTATGCGGACGTGAATGAAGAAGAGCTGGCGCGGCAGCATCTGGAGCGCAAGCGGGTGAAGAAGCCGGCGAACGAGAAAGAGACCGCGCGGGTGGTGCGGCAGCTGGTGCGGGCGGGATTTTCTACCGGGGTGATTTTCCGGATCCTGAAGACGTGGGATGTTGAGGTGGCGGAGGGGGAGCTGGAGGAAGGTGACACGGGTGAATAGCTGGGCGTGGTATTCTGCGGCGTTCTTTGATGAGTGAGCGGACGACTCCAATACGGGTGCTGGTAGCGAAGCCGGGCCTCGATGGGCACGACCGGGGCGCGAAGGTGATCGCGCGCGCGTTGCGCGATGCGGGGATGGAAGTGATCTACACGGGGCTGCGGCAGACGCCGGAGATGATCGCGAACGCGGCGGTGCAGGAAGATGTGGACTGCGTTGGGCTGAGCATCCTGTCGGGCGCGCACAACGCGATTGTGCCGCGGGTGACGGCGTTGTTGCGGGAGCAGGGCGCGGGCGACATCCTGGTGGTGCTGGGCGGGACGATTCCTGAGCAGGACATTGCGGCGCTGAAGGAGCAGGGCGTGTCGGCGGTGTTTGGACCGGGAACATCGCTTGAAGCGGTGGTGACGTTTATTCGTGAGAACGTCGGGGCGAAGGGCCTGGAGACAGCCAATAGCCAATAGGCAATAGGGAATAGGGAACAGGGAATAGGGAATAGGGAATAAAACTACTTGGCCCGGGACTGCGTTTTCCAGCCGGCGGCCATGAATTCTTTCAAAATGCAGTGATCCTGGACGACTTTGATGCCGGCGGCTTCGGCCCAGCCAGCGGCTTCGTCGTGGCAGACGCCTTCCTGCAGCCAGAGGCGCGGGATTTTGAGGCGGATGACATCTTTGACGATTGCGGGGACGAAGGCGGGCGCGCGAAAGACGTTGACGAGGTCGATCTCCGGATGCGCGGCGATGGCGGCGTCGAGGGTGGGATAAGCCTTTTCACCGAGGGCTTCGTCGATTTGGGGATTCACGGGGAGGATGCGGTATCCCTGGGACTGCATGAAGCGGGAAACGCCATAGCTGGCGCGGCCTTCGCGGTTGCTAAGGCCGAGGACGGCGATGGTGCGGGTATTATCGAGGATCTCGTAGATCGTCGCTGGCTCGTTCATTCCTTATTCGATGCCCAGGGGTCAGTAGTTGACGATTTTGGCGAAGGATTGCGGGTCGAGGCTGGCACCGCCGACTAACGCTCCGTCGATTTCGGTTTCGTGCATGAGGGAGGTGGCGTTGTCGGGTTTGACGCTGCCTCCGTAGAGAATGCGGAGGTTGTCGGCGGTTTCATTGCCGAGGATCATTGCGACCTCGGTGCGGATGACGGCGTGGGCTTCGGCGGCCATCTGCGGGGTCGCGGTCTTACCGGTTCCGATGGCCCAGACGGGCTCGTAGGCAATGACGATGGGATTCGCTTCGCTGGCCTTGACGCCATCGATGACGCTGTCGACGATGCCGGCGAGGCAGCCGCGTGTCTGATGGACGAGCACTTCTTCGGTCTTGCCGGCTTCGCGCTGGGCGAGGACTTCTCCAACGCAAACGATGGGGATGAGCTGGTGCTGGAGTGCGGATTTGAGCTTCCTGTTGATCAGCTCGTCAGTTTCGCCGAAGTACTGGCGGCGCTCGGAGTGCCCGAGGATGACGTGGGTGGCGCCGATGACTTTGAGCATCAGGGGAGAGGTTTCGCCGGTGTAGGCACCCTCGTCGGCAAAGTGCATGTTCTGCGCGCCGATGGCGACGCCGGAGCCGGTAGCGGCGGCAATGACGACCGAGAGAGAGGTAAAGGAGGGGCAGACGACGATTTCGTCGCGGTCGTGGTTGGTGACCAGGGGCAGGAAGAGCTTCATAAATTCCTGGGCCTGGGCGGGAGTCTTGTACATTTTCCAGTTGGCGGCGATGAGCGGCTTGCGCGGCATATTCGTTGTGGCTCCTCAGGGTGATTGTAGAAGAGGAGGGGTGAGGGGATGGTGATGGGCAACACAGGTTGCGGGTGACAGGTTGCAGGTGACAGGTTGCAGGTTGCAGGTGACAGGTTGCAGGTGACGGGTTGCAGGTTGCAGCGCGTCGTGGTTACTGAGGGGGGTAGGCCTTCCGGGTGTGTGACATAGGGGGAGAGGTGATTCGTGTATCGTGATTCTGGTTCCATAACCCAGGCGATGATAACGGCGAAGGCAGCGGCTCGGACGAGTCAGGGGCGAGTGCGCAGCAGCAATGAAGACGCATTTGGCTTTCGGGCTGAGCACGGCATCTACGTCGTGTGCGACGGTATGGGCGGCGCGGCGGGCGGCGAGGTGGCCAGCCGGATGGCCGTGGACGTCGTACTGGAACGGATGACCGCCGAAGCCGGAGAGCTGTCGGGGCGCGAGCGGCTGCATGAGGCGATTGCCGAGGCGAATCGCGTGGTGCTGGAGCGGTCGGAACGCGAGCCGGGACTCTACGGAATGGGAACCACGCTGGTGGCGCTGCTGCTGGATGAGGCGGAGGGATCGCGGCCGGTACTGGTGGCGCATGCCGGGGACAGCCGCTGTTACCTGCTGCGCGCTGGGAAGCTGGAGCGCGTGACCCAGGATCACTCGCTGGTCGATGAGCAGATTCGACTGGGCACAATGACGGTGGAAGAGGCGGAGCGGTCGCCGTTTCGCAGCGTGATCACGCGGGCGATTGGGACGCAGAAATCCGTGACCGAAGATGTGGTGGAGATTGAGCCGGAAAAAGGCGATGTGTTTCTGCTGTGCTCAGATGGGCTGACGCGCGAAGTGGATGAGGAAGGGATTGCGCGGATGCTGGGTGCGGGGAGCGATCTGGAGCGGGTGGCGCAGAGTTTGGTGGATGCGGCGAACGAGGCCGGTGGGCGGGACAACGTGACTTGCCTGGTGGTGGAAGTGCAGGGAGCAGGGAGTAGGGAGTAGCCAGTAGGGAGCAGGCGCGTTTGAGCAGGCGGCCGGGCAAAATTGCGTTGACTGGCAAGGGATAGAAGATGGGGGAAATCAAAACAGCAGGCGTAGTGGGTGCGGGGACGATGGGCAACGGGATTGCCCATGTGTTTGCGCGGAGCGGGTTGCGGGTGGTGCTGTGCGAGGTGGAGCAGCGGTTTCTGGACCGAGGGCTCGAGACGATCCGGAAAAACCTGGGGCGTGAGGCGGAAAAGGGGAAGATCGCGCTCAGCGATGTGGACGATACGCTGGCGCGGATCGAGGGAACGCTCGATCGGAAGGATCTTGCCGAGTGCGACCTGATTGTCGAGGCAGCGACTGAGAAATTCGAAGTGAAGAAGGCGCTGTTCCAGGAGCTGGATGGGATCGCGGGGCCGGAGGTGATCCTGGCGTCGAATACGTCGTCGATTTCGATTACGAAGCTGGCAGCGGTGACGCAAAGGCCGGATCGCGTGATCGGGATGCACTTCTTCAATCCCGTGCCGGTGATGAAGCTGGTGGAAGTGATTCGCGGGCTGCAGACCTCGCAGGAAACCTACGAGACGGTCGCAACGCTGGCGGAGAAGCTGGGCAAGACGGCGGTGGAAGTGAACGATGCGCCGGGGTTCGTGTCCAACCGGGTGCTGATGCCGCTGCTGAACGAGGCCATGTACGCGGTAATGGAAGGTGTGGCGACGGCGGATGCGGTGGATGAGGTGTTTCGTCTCGGGATGGCGCATCCGATGGGGCCGCTGACGCTGGCGGACTTTATCGGTCTCGACGTGTGCCTGGACATCATGCGGGTGCTGCATGATGGGCTGGGGGATCCGAAGTATCGGCCCTGTCCGCTGCTGGTGCGGATGGTGGATGCCGGTTGGCTGGGGCGGAAGTCAGGGCGGGGGTTTTATAGCTATTAGGTGCCAGGTAAAGAGCGGTTAGCTAAGGAGCGGTTAGGTAAGGAGCGGCCGGTTAAACACCGGTTGGTTCAAGGGGAACGGGATGGGATTGCTGGTGCTGAGATTCTTCGCTGGGTTGGGGATGGCGGCTCTCGGTGTTTGCATTTCGGGCGCGCAGCTGCTGCCGGAGCAGGACGTGACGCATCAGCTGGTGCTTCCAAAGGAAGGGGAGACGGTGCCGTCGTTTGAAGTGGCGACGGTGCGGGCGGCGGCATTCTCCAACGGAATGCGGGTGGACTGGGGGGAGAACGGCTACCGCGCGGAGAACATCACGCTACGAAGCGTGATTTGCGGTGCGTATGGGGCCAACTCCGATGCGCAGTTGGTGGGCGGGCCGGATGCGCTGCTGGACGGGCACTTCGACATCCACGCGAAGACGGACGCAAACGATCTGGCGGCGATGAAGAAGATGTCGCCGGAGGATCGGCAGCGGCAGACGAGCTTGATGATGCAGTCGTTGCTGGCGGAGCGGTTTCACCTCAGGGTTCACATTGAGACGCGAGAGCTTCCGGTGTATGCACTGGTGGTGGCGAAGAGCGGGTCGAAGTTGAAGGCTTCGGCTCCGGAGCCTCCGAAGGCGGACGAGGATGTGGCTCCGGCTGCGCCAGCGGCGTCTCCGGATCAGCTTCCGCAGAAGGCGCCGCGAGGTGGGTCGATGATGCGGATGAGCACGACCAGGGCGGAGGACATGGTGTCCGACGGCACGATGGAGATGCTGGCAACTGTTCTGAGCACGCAGCCGGAGGCCGACGGACGGCTGGTGATCGACGGGACAGGGCTGACGGGGAAATACGATTGGGATCTGGAGTGGGCGCCTGTGCACACGGCCGGTTCGACGAAGGGAACTGACGGATTGCCGGTGGAGGCGGATCCGCCGAGTCTGTTGACGGCGCTGGAGGAGCAGCTGGGGCTGAAGCTGGAAAAGCAGAAGGGGCCGGTGCAGGTGGTGGTGATTGATCATGTGGAGGCGCCTTCGGCGAACTAGTGGCTTGTCGCAGAGACTTCATTACCGATGGGAATTTCCCCAACCCACGTCTCAACAGCGAGACGTGGGCCAGCCATTTTCACGGCGACGCTAACGAAATCCTTGCGACAGGCCACTCGGGTCAGGGATTCGGGTTGACCGGGAACGGTTCGTTTCATTTGTAGAACAGGAGCGCGATGAGACTATCGAGGTGGCTTGGGGCGGCTTTGGTGCTGGCGTTGGGTTGGGGCGCTGGCTTTGCGCAGTCAGATGCGGATCGCGCTGCTGTCGAGAAGACGGGGGCGGCGATTCGTGCTGCGTTTGCGGCAGGCGATGTTGCGACGGCGATGCGGTATCACCATCCTGAGGTGCGGAAGGCGCTGGCATACGACAAGGTTCTGGTGGGGCGGGAGGCGGTCGCGGCAAACCTGCGGGAGACGATGGCGAAATTCCACGTGGAGTTTGTTCGGAACGATGTGGAGAGTCTGCTGATCGTGGGCGACGCGGCGGTGGAGCAGACGCTGTTTACGATTCGGGTTTCGCCAGTGGGTGCTGCGGCGGGTGCAGCTGCCGGGGCTTCGTATGAGTTCAAGGGGCGGACGATGGTGGTTTATGTTCGCTACGCTGACAGCCCCACGGGGTGGGCTTCGATACGGGAACTGATTCAGCCAGCTCCGAATGAGTGAGAGCGGCTCGAACTGAACCGAAGCGGAGGCTCCACTTCTCGCCGGCGGCGTTTGCTAGACTCAGCGCATCGATTAGCGGAGGACGGTTCAGTCATGCTGGATGTGCATGCGCCGCATGGCGGGTACATGGATTTCGCGATTTTCTGCTGCATCTTTTCACGATCACGATCGGGCTGCTGATCGCACTGGGGCTTGAGGGGTGTGTGGAGTGGCGTCATCATCGGCATCTGGTGACGGAGGCGCGGGAGAATCTGCGCAGCGAGTTTCGCGATAACCAGAAGGCGATTGCCGACGAGTTGAACTCGATCCATCGCGAACAGGCACAGGCTCGGGACGATATCCGGACGCTGACGACCCTGAAGAATGCAATGGGCAATGCCAACAACAAAGGGATGACGGTCGCGTTCACCTTCTCAAGCGACAAGCTGCAGCACGCGAGTTGGGACACGAGCCGGGAGACGGGCGCGTTTGCGTACATGCCTTACAGCGAGGTGAAAACCTACGCGGAGATCATCGATTTGCAGAGCCAGTGGGATCTGCATCAGGAGCAGCTGATCGGACAGTATGCGCGGGCGATCGCGTACATGTATCGCTTCAACGACAACCCCTCGGCGAAGGAAATTGCGGCGACAGCAGACGAAGGGATCCGGATTGCGCTTGATATTCAGGGGGAACTGCTGTTGTGCGAAGACATTGGGAAAGCGCTGGACAAGGAGTACGCAGGGCTGGCGAAGGGGTCCTCGTGAGACTTGTGGTCCGGAAGTTTTGCGGCGGCGGCCACAATCGATGGTACCTGGCGAGAGACCTGACACGATGAATGGTACGCACCTTCCACATGGATCGGGGGTATGCTCCAGACATGGTGCGGATGACGGTGCTGGCCTCGGGGTCGAAGGGGAATAGCACCCTGATCGCCAGCTCGACGACGCGGATTCTGGTGGATGCGGGTCTGAGCTGCCGCGAACTGATGAAGCGCATGCGGGCGGCGGGCGAGGATCCGGCGGCGCTGGATGCAATTCTGATCACGCATGAGCACCAGGACCACGTGCAGGGGATGGCGGTAACAGCGCGCAAGCTGGGAATTCCGGTATATCTGACCGAGCCGACGCACCGGGCCTGGGTGCGGTGGATGACTCCGCAGAAGCGAATTACGTATGCGGAGTGGCTGGCACAGAGGAAAGCGGAGAAGCAGGGTCCAGGGGACAGGGAGCAGGCAGAGGTTCCAGGTGAGCGGTTGCAGGTTGCGGGCAGCGGAGATCAGGGCGGCGGTGGAAACCGCTGCTCGGCGGATGTGAGTCCGGAGCCGGACGCGGAAGAGAAGGCAGCCGTGGAAGAGGTGATTGCGGAAGCCGCGCGAGAGCCGGAGAAGGATCCGACTTCCCTGCCCTCGGTGGAGTATTTCCGGTCGGGAAACGGGTTCAGGATCGGGGATATAGCGGTAACACCGTTTACGATCCCGCACGATGCGGCGGATCCTGTGGGATTTGTGTTTGAGGCGGATGGGGTGCGGATAGCCATTGCGACCGACCTCGGATACATGCCATCTAACGTGAGTGTGCAGCTGCGGCGGTGCGACGTGCTGATGCTGGAGTCTAACCATGACGTGGACATGCTGCGGGACGGGCCCTATCCGTGGTCGGTCAAGCAGCGGGTTATGTCACGGGTTGGTCACCTGTCGAACGACGCGGCAGCGGACTTTCTGGCCAGGGGGTACGATGGCGGAGCCGCCTATGTGGTACTGGCCCATTTGTCAGAAAACAATAACCTTCCGGAGCTGGCACGGATTGCGGCAGAGGGGGCGTTGCGGGACAGGATGAACCTGTTGGCCAACCATCTGCTTTTGGCTGAGCAGGATCGGCCGCTGGAAGCTATTGTCCTGTAACCAAACGGGACTATAATCAAATGGAGCCGCCCCTTCGTTGGATTCTCACCTCAGGGCAGTCGGCCGGGCATTGGCGAGGTGAGGGGAAAATGGGGACCTGAAACGATGAGCACCTGCACCGATTCGGTCGTCGGGGACATATTATCGAGCTGGCGTTACGACATTTCGGGGATATCGCCCGAGATGCGCACCGATTATGAGGATCATCTGGCGACGTGTGCGTTTTGCCTATCGCGGCAGAGACTGCACCGCACCATCGATGTAGCACTGATCGGGCTCAGCACCATGTGCATTGTGGCATTTCTGCTGGCGCTGGCCGTGATCCACCATGTGGAACCACTGAGGACCGCTGCCATTGGAGTGCTGCATCTGGAGCATCGGATGGTGGTGCTGACGCTGCAGGCTGCTGCGATCCTGGGTTTGCTGGCCTCGCTGGCGGCATGGATTCTGGTGGCGATTGCGACGCCGGCGCCGGTCTATCTGACGGGCGTGGCGATTGAGCAGGCGCGGGTCCTGCAGGACAGAATTCCTGAAGAGCTGCGGAGCCGACTGAGGGCTTAGCGCAGGTTCGCTTCGGATTTTTACGGGTTTTGGATCGGGGGTCCCATTTTGGGACCCCTTCCCATTTCAGGTAGCTCCCGTGGTTCGCAGGAGCGGAGGGTGATCGATGTCACATCCGCGCTGAGGGCGCCTCTGCAACCATGACCCTGTTCCGATCTTGGGTAGTGCAGGAGCTGATTATGGTTATCCCCATTGATGCGATTCGGTACGGCGCGGGATTCGATGCAGCGGGACACTGGCACGAGCCGAAGGCCGATTTTGTGCTTGCGGAGGAGCAAAAGCAGGCAGCGGAGGTTCTGGCTCCGGCGCGGGGCGCGGCGTGCGGACTTTTGTTGAGCGGAGTGCTGTGGGTTGGGCTGGTGGCTGCGGCACACGCACTGCTGACGATGGCTCGATAAACGGGGTTGTTCGGTCGCTCGTCTCGAATGAGAGACGGGATCGAACTGCGCGGCCGCGGCAGGAGTCGAACCGTGGCGACCATGAGACGGAGTTCAGATGATGGAAAAGGGGCGCCTGAGGGCGCCCCTTTTTTGCGTGCAAATGAGGATGGGTTAGTGGCGGTCGTCGTTGGTTTTTGGGTCGGGCTCGGGAGTGAGGGGGCCCATCTCATCCATGGCTTCAACGACGGAGTCGTCGGTCGTGGGCCGACCGTTGCAATCACTTTTGGCGCCGAGAGAATTTTTGCTGCCGGCCGGCGCGGATGGATCGGTGGTGGTGGAACAGGCATCGGATCCGGCGCGGGCGGTGGTGTCTTCAGGGCGATGGGTTTGGGATGAGGCCATGACGGGTTCTCCTTAGGTTCCTGAATTTGGATGCGAAGAAAGCGGGGTGAGGGAGGTCTGGTGAGGGAGAAGTCGCGGCCGGGCCGGCAACGATTGGTTTGTTATACTTGCTGAGGTTGCCGGGGTGAGCGCGCCGCGATTTTTAGCAGCTCCTGGGCAACTCCTTCCATGCTGGATCACTCCGGCGGCCAGGTAGCTCAGTGGTAGAGCGCGGCCCTGAAAAGGCCGGCGTCGGCGGTTCGATCCCGTCCCTGGCCACCACCCTAAGTCGATTGTTTACAATAGCTTCTTGGCGTGTTTACAATAGCGTCCTCGGAGCGTCCATGCTTTCTCTCTATCGTCGCCATCGCGCCAAATGCAAGATGAGAGGCCGCAGGGCGAAGTGTTTCTGTCCGATATGGGTACAGGGAAAAGTGCATGGGCTGACGGTGCGCCGGTCGCTTGATATTACGAATTGGGAGTCAGCGCAGAAAAAAGTCAGGGAATGGGAGTCGCACGGGATAAAGAATTCGCTATCTCTCAGCGAGGCGTACGAGCGGTTCCTTACCCAGCACATGGCGAATGGATCCAAACCGGAGACGCTGAAAAAGCACCGCAGGTTGATGAATCAGGCCGTGAAATTTTTAGGGGATGCGCCGGTTCGGTCGATCTCGGTGGACGACGTGTCGAGATTTCGTGAGAGCTGGAAGCTCGCTCCCATGACGACGCGAAACACAATTGAGCGGATGAGGTCATTTTTCAAATTCTGCATTGCGCGGGACTGGATGGAAAAGAACCCGGCCTCAAGTCTGAAATTGCCGAAGATCGTTGAAGTGGAACCAAAGCCATACGAGCCGGAAGAACTGATTGCCATCGAAAAAGCGGTCAACGAATTCCCGAATTGGGGAATTTACAAGTCAAAGACGCGCGAACGGGTGAGAGCCTTTATTGCCGTGTTGCGCTGGACGGGGATGAGAATTGGCGATGCGTGCCAACTCTCGAAGGACAAGATTGCTAGTGGGATGATCACATTGCGCACGGAAAAGAACGGGAAATTAGTGCGGATTATCATGCATCCGGACATCGAGAAATTACTGAAGCCGATTGAAAATGGCCAGTATTACTTCTGGTCGGGGAATGGGAAAGTCAGCTCGGTAGTGTCGGATTGGGAGCGGACTCTTGAGAGGTTGGGAAGAGATTTGCCGTTCAAATTACACGCGCACAAATTTCGGCATACGTTATCAGTTGAATTGTTATCAAAAGGGGTGCCGGTTTCAGAGGTCGCCGCGATTTTAGGAAACAGTCCTCGGATCGTCGAAAAAACCTATAACCAGTTCATTCAGTCGAGACAGGATGCGCTGAACCGGTACGTTGAGTCAATTTGGAAACAGCCTTCCTAAGCTCATTGTGGCGAATTTGATTTTTCTTCTTGCAATCGAAGCAGACTCATTTGGCCGGATTCGATGGATAGACGGTGATCCGGGAAATGGGAGCGCGGCACTTTTTGCAATTGCCGTCAGTACGCATTATGCAAATTCAGATAAGAGAATTTTGCCGTCAACAATTTTATACTCGTTGCCATGCTTGATCTTCATGCGCCGCATTAAAGATTTCGTTTCCTGCGCTTGCGCGTCGTATGCATTTTCCAGTTTGAGCTGGCGTTTCACGCGTGAATGAAGATTGCCGAAAGCGGTTTTACTTGGCTTGTATTCCGATAATTCCTTTTTCTTGGAAGGTGGGTAGGGTGTGATCGTTCTGGCGAGTTCTGAAAGTCCTTTTTGATAGAGATGGGCTTTCAATTCGGTCGATAGTTTGTCGTGCGACAACTGATGAATATTGGTTACTGAAAAGAGGCGAATTCCCTGATCCCTACAGCGGCGGCTTTTCCATAAATCTCGCCGACGAATTTTTGCGACTTTATGTCCTATTCCGTTGACCTCCACCGCGAGGCCGAGCGATTTATACCAAATATCAAGCTCAAAATTCTTTTGGGTCGATTCATTTTTCAAAAAGGATGGCCGTTCATTATAGGTTGGTTCAAACTGCCAAAGATAATAGGCCAAATATTCCCTTACCAGTATTTCAAATCGTGAAGTCTTCGCTTCCATTCTTTACTTATTCATCTTAGATTTCGGATACAGCCCCCCTCCCCCAGATTTATTTTCGAAAAATCGGTGGAGAGAAGCCGCGACCCCTTACTCATCATCTTGAGTTTCGGATTGCCATTTTGCTCGGCAATAAGCGGTCAGCGGAACGGGTCTGTGGTGTACGTCCTCCCGTATTATCCCTTCGGACGGCGGCGAGCCGCGATAAACAAAAATGCTTTCGACTCAGTATGAGGGGACTCCCTTGCGAGAAGTGCTCATACTGATGCGAAAGCATGCAAGGGAGTCACGATATTGAGTTGCTCTCATTGAAGCAAACCTGCAGGATCGCGCAAGGGGATGGGCTGGGGATAATTGATGAGTGTTAACACAATTGTGGTATGACCATCCGTCAGGACATGGAATATCGTCGTAGAGAGACTTCTCTACGAAGGTCAAACCATATGCGAAAACTGCTCACCGCCGTCGTTGCTCTGGTCGGGATAGGAATAGTTTTTGTTGCTTTATCTCAAATCTCAAGCCCTACTGGACCCGTTGTTGAATCCCAGATGCAGGACATCGCAGACAAAGTTGCAAGCGATGCGGTTGACCAATACAACATTACGTTAAGGTCAGGAAGTGCGATGGATAGATGTGTCCAAGCCGGGATGGTGACGGCGGCATTCCTCCAAGCGAAAAACGAAGTGCAATATTCGCAGTGGAAGGAAGTAGAGCACAAAGACTGTAAAGAAGCCGGAATCGATCAGTAATTAAAAAACCGCCGCCCCATTCAAGGAGTGTCGCGCGGTGTAAAAGCGTGAGCTTTTAGCTTTTCTCGCATAAGGTCATGGCCAATTCGACCTGTCGGCGCGGCCCCATATCCACGCCTAGAGGATATTACGGGTTGGAAGGGCGCAATATTACGGGGCGACCGCGCCGATGATTCTTGCGCACGTCCAACGGGAGAGATACCCGTGTTCCAAAGCGATCTCAGTGAGGT
The DNA here is from genome assembly GCA_036272255.1 of Acidobacteriaceae bacterium. GTDB lineage: Bacteria > Acidobacteriota > Terriglobia > Terriglobales > Acidobacteriaceae > Palsa-343. The sequence goes on from DATAZC010000130.1 coordinate 28,763, forward strand.
CGATTGCCTGAAACGGGATCATAGGGTCGTAGGTCGTGTGGTCGAGCGAATTGAACAGCGCCGCGGTGGAGGACTGCATCTGGAGCGGACCATAGCTGTACAAGCCGTTCGAATCAACCTCTTTTATGACCCTCCAGAGGCTTTCGCACGCTCCGAGGTACGGGATGACCGCTTGGGCCTGTTCGGGACTGAGCGGCTCATTTTTGACGAATACGGGGCCGCTGTAGGGAGGTCGGGAGCCGTATTCGGCCGAAAGGCGCTGGCCAGCCTCTAGGATGGCTGTTTCCGACGCAAAAATGACCTGTGGCGAGGTTTGTGCTTGTGCGACGGGGAGAACGCTATAGCGGGCTGGGAAGGCAAAAATAGAGGCTAAAAAGAAGGCTGCAATACATATGGGGTTTTTCATTAAGTGCCGCGTATCTCTGAACTCAACGGCCGCGCGGGTTTGCGCATCCCCGACAATTAAGCGGGGCGAATAGTGGTTTGACGACCCTTTAAGGATTACAAATTGGCGGACGTTTGCAAGTGGTCAGCGATGATTCTGGCATTCTGGTTTGGCCCAGCAACGGCAGTTAAGTTTGGCCCACTTGGGCAGCACTGGCTAGGCTTCATGGATGGAGCGACAGAAGCGTAGCTGGCTGACCAGGAGGGAAAAAGTGGAACTGTTTGAGCAGA
>DATAZC010000131.1:0-4327 GCA_036272255.1 Acidobacteriaceae bacterium
CAGGTAGGCGCGTTCCATGTCGAGATCGGACCCGAAGGTGAGATCGACGCGGTCGGCATAGGAGACGGCGACGGTGCCGGCGTCGTGCCGTACGGCGTCTGACATGCGGAGGAACATGGGGTAGGACGAACTGTCGTAGGTCGAGCGCAGGCCGTCGACGCCCGTGCCCGAAGATACGACGGCATAGAGGCGTTCGGGCGCGGCGATGGGGAGCGGCCGAAGGAGCAGGGCGTCGATCAGACGGAAGGCCGAGGTGCAGGCGCCGATGGCGAGACCTAGCGACAGCACGGCAGCGGCGGACGCTACCTTCTTATTCGCGATCTGACGCCAGGCGAATACGGTGTCGAGGCGCAGGGAGTGCAACCAGGGGGCGATGCGGATGTCGCGGCTGGCCTCGCGCGCCTGGAGCACCGGGCCGAGATTGCGGCGAACCTCAACCGGGTCGCGGCCCTGGGAGAGCGCTTCGTCGATGTGGGACTGGAACTCTTCGTCGATTTCGTCGCCTGTGCGTGCGGGCCGAATGGCGTTGACAATGCGGGTCCAGAAAGACATTTTCCTGCCTCGTACTCAGATATCTAAATAGACTACTGCGAGTGGGCGAGAAGGTTACGGCAATCTGCACCGGGGGTATTTCCCCGATTCCTAGGAATATTATATTTGGTATTCGGTGTCGATTAACTTTGGGATCTCTGTCAATTTCCTCCGCATCCTGGTACACTGATTCCCTAATCATGAATCTTCCGACCTTCGCCATCGCTATGGCTATGGGCACTCTTGCCTGGGCGGGTGGGCCAAGCACCACGCCGAATCGGAATGTGACACCTGCCAAAAAGCCGGCGGCGGCCACCGCGGTCCACCGGACCACGGCGAGGTCGACGGCAGCCAGAGGGCCGGTCCACACCGTGGCCTCAACGGCGGCCAGGCATACCGCAAAGAAGGCGCCGGTGGTCCACACCTCATGGCGGACGCGGCAGAGCAGTCCCACGGCGGACCGGTATCGCGAGATTCAGGAAGCTCTGGTGGCGCGCGGCTATCTCTCGCAAGACGATGTTACGGGCGCGTGGGGCTCGGCCTCCAGTGACGCGCTGAAGAGATTTCAAGTGGAGCAAACGCTTAATTCCACCGGCAGGATCGATTCCCTCTCGCTGATCGCCTTGGGTCTGGGACCGCGGCACGATTCGTCAGAGTCGGTGCAGCGCGCGGTAGAAGCGGCCACCGCTCAGGCGGAACTGGGCCGCAATAACTAGCTCCGCCACGTCGATTATCCGACCGATTCACGCACCAACACGACGATCGGGTTCCCTTTATATAACGAAAGCTGCAACTCACGGTAACCGCATTTCCCAGCGACGCGGAGGGATGCCAGGTTGTCGGGGCTGACGATGCAGGTGGTGCGCGAGAAGCGAGCGTCTCCCCAGGCAAGCGAGGCGCGCGCCGCTTCGGTGGCGTAGCCGTTCCCGTGGGCCCAGGGGGCCAGCACCCAGCCGATTTCCGGCAGTTCTTTCACTGTCGACTCCATATCGCGCTTGTAATCGGCGAACCCCACCTCGCCGGCAAACCTGCCGGAAGCTTTCTCCTCCACCACCCAATAGCCGAACCCCAGCAGCGACCAGTGGCCCACGTAGCGCAGCAGGCGTGTCCACGATTCTTCTTCGGTAAAGGGCTTGCGCCCGAGTTGGCGGCTGACGGCGGGATCGGCCCACATGGCGGCGCAGGCGGGAAAATCGCTCAGGCAATGGCCGCGGAGCAGCAATCGCGCGGTCTCGAGAACAGGAACCGGCATGAAGACATTTTGCTATACTCCCGAGCTAGCCCGTCTTTCGCAGTTCGGGGGGGCGGCGGCAGATAAGTCGTTAAGAATCAGTGAAGGGTTCTAAAAGGTCTCCACCACAGATGGTGGGTATCTGGAGAGGGGCTTATTGGAGGAAATCAGGCGGCGTGGAGCCTGGCCATACGCTCGTAGCGGAAGTGATCGCGGATGTGAGAGCGGAAAAACCGGCCCTTCGATTCTGCACCGAGGAAGGCCTGGTTATCGGCGGCCGTGAACTCGAAGTAGCGATAGACATGGCCGGTATTGCGGAATCGCAAATAGAGTACCTGCCTGGAATCGTCATAGGCAGCCGCTGAGAGCATCTTCGATTCCAGTGCCGCCCATTTCATATCGCAGATCCCTCAAGCAGAGATGACTGATTCGTTGCTGGGCTCGGTAGTTGCGAGGACCTGATTCGCGGCGGTGGTTGAGGCGGCAGCGTGATGCAGATCTGCTCCATCAGAGCCTGCACATCGGGCTCAGGCTGTGTATGGCGCGGCAGTACCAGGTTGCGTCCGTCGAGCATGGGGATCCACACATCCACCATTTGAATCGTGGAGAGCTTTTCGAACACCGATAACGGCGTCAGACCGGGCGCATGAATCATCAGCCGGTTCTTCAGCGTCACCTGCAGACAGTAAGCAAGAAATGCGATGAGCACATGCGCATCGGCGCGATGTTCGAGCTGATGATAGATGGGCCGGATACCAAGTTCGCTTTTGAGGGATCGAAACACACTCTCGATCTGCGTCAATTGCACGTAGCGGGTCCATAGCACCGCCGGGTCTTCGCCCGTGAGATTGCTGCGCAGCAGATAGTGTCCATCGCGCTGCTCGGCAGCCTTGAGCTTCACTTTGTCGGTGTGAAACGCGAAGGTATCGCGCCTGACCTCTTCATTCTTCTCCGGAAGCTGAATCTTCACAAAGCCGAAAGCGCGGCCGGCTTCCTTCTTCGCCGCGCCGATACGCATCAATAATTGGTCGCGATGGGGCAGGCTCTTTCGCATGGCGCGCAGTTTGCGCAACAAACGGGCCAGCCGTTTGCGCCGCATCGCATTTTCTTTGGCCTGCCGTCCACCGCTTTTGGCCAGCACATAGAGCTCGCCTTCATGCTCATACAGCTTCACCTCGACCGAGTCGCGCACCTTTTGCCAGGGAAGGTCGAGCCATTTCTTCTCATGCTGATTGATCTTGCTTTTGGGCGTGCCCACCAGATAAAACGTCTGCCGTTCCGGCGCGCGCATCTCTTTGAGAACCACTTCGCTCGGTATGCCGCGATCCATCACCCATACGCGCCGCGCTTTGCCGTACGCCGTTTCGACCTTCGCCAGAAAATCGCGCAGTGTTGAGCTATCCGCGGTGTTGCCGTTCATCACTTCATAGGCCAGCGGAAAGCCGTCGGGCGTCACCACCAGCGCGATCACCAGTTGCACACAATCCGGCCGCCCGTCCCGGCTGTAGCCGCGCCTTGCTTTTGGATTCTGTTCGATCTCACCTTCGAAATACGTACTGGTCAGATCGTAGAGCAGTACTTCGAAATCGGCTCCGAACAGATCGGCCCACTTCTGCTTCAGGTATACGAATAACTCCTGCTTGTGCTCGAGTACGCGATCCAGACACCGATACAATCGGTCCTTCTCCGCCACTTCAAAGCCCGTACCCATCAACTCGTCCATTGCGGAATTCAAATACCATTGGCGATGCACGCGGAATTCGCTACCGGGATCGAGCAGACGGTTGACCACCAGCAGTCGCAGCACCTTTTCCCAACTCACCGTTTCACGGCCTTCGGGCAGACGCTGTCGCCAGAACTCGTCGAGGTTCAGTTGCTCCCAAAGTTCGCATGCCAGCCAGCAACTACCGAAGGTGCGCGGACGCTTCAGTTCCAGCCTGCTCAGGCGCACCTGCACGCTGTCGATGGCATCGGCGGGCACTTCCCGATCGTCGGGAAACAGACTCATTGAGGTGAAGCGCTGTTCGGCTTCATCGAATACGTCGAGCGTCTTGCGCCACGCCACCTGCTGTTGATCGTTGATCTCGCCGAGATACAGAACGGTGCGCTGCGCTGTCTTTCCTCCGGGCAGTCGCCGGTTCTCGACCACGCTGAAATACCGATGGTCCTTGCCGTCCTTGCGCCGGTTTGTGCTGCGTAGAAACATCCTCAGCAGCAGCATGCCAGAGATCGATCCCTCAGAAAAGAGGCAAGGTCTTCACCTAGCCTCTTTTCGTCGATTTTCGCGGTGCCGACGTTGAAAGCAAAAGGAATTTTCTGGCGCGAAGGCCGAAAATGGGCTTGAAGTGCGAAAGTCGGGTTAGGCTTGCTCGCGGATCAAGCCCTGTATAAGCAGACTTGCAGAATTCCTCCTATCCCTTCAACAATTTACGCTGATTTAGGTATTTCAGACATAAAAATCTGTAGATTTTTACGACATCCAGGTCTTATAATAAGGCTTAAAGCAGTGAATCCAGCCCTTATAAGGAGGGGAGAGTTGACAAGCTCATCCGCCAACGTTCGTCG
>DATAZC010000132.1:0-2909 GCA_036272255.1 Acidobacteriaceae bacterium
TAAAGACGCCGACGGCAACAGGCATCCAGGGCGAGGGGTTGTCGCTGATGGTTTCGCTTTCGTAGAGAGAGACGAGGCGCGAGGAGTTTGGATACGGCAGCGGATTGAGCAGGACGGAGCGGACAACAGTGAAGAGCGCGGCCGTGGCGCCGATGCCGAGCGCCATGACGAGGATGGCGGTGAGGGTGAAGCCGGGAGTGCGGGCCAGGGTGCGGATGGTATAGCGGAGATCGCGAGAAAGATTCTCGAAGGGCGCGACGCTGTTCTGCTGCCAGAGATCTTCGTGCACGCGGCGGGCGGAGCCGAACTTGATGCGGGCGCGGCGATCGGCTTCTTCGGACGTCATGCCACGCGCGATATTTTCGGCGCGCTCCTCGTTGAAATGCGCTGCGATTTCGCGGTCGAGGTCGCGGTCGATGCGGCGGCGGTGAAAGAAGCGGCGCCAATTCGATGAGAGCCAGCTCATTCGACACCTTCTTCAGTTACGTTTTCGACCGTCTTTTCACCCATGACGAGCGCGATGGCGCGGGCCATCTGACGCCAGCGGCTGGCTTCGAGCGTGAGACGCCGGCGGCCCGCGGCGGTGAGGCGGTAGTACTTGGCCTTGCGGTTGTTCTCACTCGCGCCCCAGTAGGAGGAGAGCCAGCCGCGGTCTTCCAGGCGATGGAGTGCGGGATAGAGCGAGCCCTGCTCGACTTCGAGGACGTCTTCGGAGGTGCGCTCGATGACCTTGGCGATGGTGTGGCCGTGCGCGTCGCCGGTGGAAAGTGTGCGCAGGATCATCATGTCGAGCGTGCCCTTGAGCATGTCGCTGGAGAGTTGTTGGTTTTGACTCATGCGGCTGAAGGTCTCCCTCGGAGTTCCATGGGAGGGATCTGCCATCCAGGCAGGCGCACTCCCGTGCGTTTTGTTGGTGGTCGCTCCCATGGGTCGCTACCCGCCAGATGACGGGTGTCTCCCCTCGGAGTTCTATGGGAGGCAGCATACACCCCTCGGACTCCTATGGGAAGGGACTGGCCGTCCGGGCGGGAGCGCCTTTGGCGCAGATGGTTCGGTTCGCTTCCTTTGGTCGCTCACGCTTGGGTTCGTGGATGACCTGGGCAGAACACCATTTCCCTCCACTGAATCCCTCCACCACGCCGGTCGGGGATGACGAATAGGTATGGATTTCGGTTGGGTGATTGGGGCGCGCAGAAAACTCTTGACTACATGTCAATGTACATTGTATATGTACATTCAACAATGAAACGCGAGCCACAGTTGCGCATCGATCCTGACTTGCCGGTTCCCGTCTATCGCCAGGTCGTCGATGGCCTACGCTCTTTGCTGGTGGAGCGCGCGCTGCAGCCGGGTGACGCGCTGCCGACCGTCCGCGAGCTGGGGATGGAGCTGGGGGTCCATTTCAACACCGTGGCCGAGGCATACCGCCTGCTGGCGGCTGAGGGATGGCTCGATCTGCGGCGACGGCGCGGAGCGATCGTTACCGAACGGGCGGCGCCTCGCCAGCAGCCCCAGGCGGAGGAGCAGTTCAGTCGAAGTCTTCGCCAACTGATTGCCCAGGTTCGCGCGGACGGCCTTTCCGTACGGGCCATTACCAAGGAATTGGAACGTCTTACCCTGGAGCTCACCGTATGAACGTGCAACATATATCAATCGCGTTTTTTGTCTATATTGCCGGCCTGAGTGGCATCGCCGGCTTCTGCCTATGGACCTCGCGCATCAATCAGTTCTTCTTTTTCGGGCGCACGCTTTCGCGGGAGCTGGCGATGAGTCCGGTGGCGAAACAGATCACTCGGCGTTACATGCAGCGGATTCTCTTCAAATTCTGCGCGACGATGGTGGTGTTTGCCGGTTTGCGGCTGATTGTCGGCATACCGCTGCTACCTTCCTTCGTACTCGCCTGCATTCTGCAGATCGTCGGGTTCCATGTTGCCTTCGCTCGTGCCCACCGGGAGGCCGGTGTTGCCTTCGATCAGCAAGGTGCGATGTCGAACGCCGAGGCCGGCTCCGAAGCAGAGACGGCAGCCCGTGTGATTGCGGTTCCGCTGCTTTCGTCCAAAGTGCCGGCCAGATCGCGGCTTTCCACCATAGTGCTGCCTCTCGTTGCTGTTTGCGTCGTGTGGTTGATCGTGATGGCGGTGAATCACGTGAGCTTCGCGTCGCTGGCGAATGCCGTAGATGCGAATGGCGGCTCGGAGCTCATAGGCTTCGGCGTGGGCATGCTGTTTGCCGGTACGCTCTTTTCTCTGCTGGTGCGGTATTCCGCGCGCTACCGCACGCCGATGGCGCAGTGCACACTGCGCACCATGTTCCTGCTGGAGTGGGCCGGAGTGCTTGCGATCGGGGCGGGCGCGCTTGCGGTGCCGATGCACTTCGCGATTACGCATACCATGACGCGTGCTGTGATCTTCCCCGCACTCGCGCTGGCGGTGGTGTATGCCGCCTATAGCCGAGGACGACTGAAACAGTTCGCGCCGCCGCAGGTGGAGTTGCATGGCGATCAGTTCTGGCGCTGGGGGCTGTTCTATAACAACGCGGCCGATCCCGCTCTCTTCATTCAGGCGCGCACCGGGCCGGGCTACACGTTGAACTTTGGGAAGCTGCTTGCGTGGCCGATTGTTGCCGCGGTTTTCGGATACATCGTGTTGGTGGTGGTCATGGGCTTTCATCACTTCTGAGCCAGCCAGCCACGGCGGCTTAGAATCGATGGTGGGAGTGCGTGTGGCTACGGGTGCGGTGCGAGCAGATGTGACGAGCGGCAAAGGCGAAAGCGCTTCGAGCAGCGTGTGGTTGCGGCGCTATGCGTGGTTCGTGGTCGTGTACAGCGTGCTGGTGGTGCTGTGGGGCGTGGTGGTGCGCGCCACCGGATCGGGCAACGGCTGCGGCGATCACTGGCCGCTGTGCAACGG
>DATAZC010000133.1:0-12728 GCA_036272255.1 Acidobacteriaceae bacterium
GCGGGGTTCGTGGAAGGACGGACGGATCGGTTTAAGGCGATCATCAGCGGCGCGCCGGTGATCGACCAGGAAAGCGAATACGGGACCGAAGCCGGCTCGTGGTACGACCGCTGGTTCTACGGAGGGCATCCGTGGGAGCACCCGGAGAGTGCGTGGAAGCAGAGTCCGCTGGCCGATGTCGCCAAAGCGAAGACGCCGTTCCTGCTGCTGCAGGGGGAGAGCGACAAGACGGATCCGCTGGGGCAGAGCGAGGAAATGTATCGGGCGTTGCGACAAATGGGGGTTGAGGTGGAGATGGTGCAGTATCCGCGCGAAGATCACGGACCGCTGGCGGGTGGGATCTTTGGATCGCCGAGTCCAGAGCCGTGGCATGGGTTCGATGGGCGGCAGCGGATCGTTACGTTTATCCGGAAGGCTTTCGGCGAGTAGCGGAACTGAGCAAGAACTTTCCTTCGAGCTTCAGATGCGCTGTCGTTTCCAGCGTCCCTGCTTGAAGAGGATCAGGCTGGCGACGGCGATGGCACACTCCGCGATGACGACGGAGAGGAAGGCGCCCTGCGCGCCCAGACCTGCGCGCGTCGCCAGCCACCAGGCCAGCGGAATTTCGAGGACCCAGAAGCCGAAGAAGTTCACGATGGTCGGCGTCAGGGTGTCGCCGGCGCCGTTGAAGGCCTGCAGCAAAACCATGACCCAGGCATAGGCAATGTTGCCGCAGGCGAAAGTGCGCAGGGCGCGCGCGCCGATAGCGACGACATCGGGATCGCCGACAAAGAGGCGCACAACGGGGGTAGCAAAGACGATGAAGAAGATGCCGAGCGCGGTGAGGAACAGCATGTTGTAGAGGCCGGTACGCCAAACCGCCTGCTCAGCGCGATCGGGGCGGCGAGCGCCGAGATTCTGGCCCACCAGGGTAGCGGCGGCGTTGCTGAGTCCCCAGGCGGGCAGGATGAAAAAGATGACGATACGAATGGCGACGGTGTATCCGGCGACGGCGGCGGCGCCAAAGAGGGAAACAATGCGAACGAGGCCGATCCAGCTGGCGTTGGCGATGGCAAATTGCAGAATGCCGCTCAGCGAGATGCGCAGCAGACGCCACAGGACGGGAACGTTGATGTAGATGTGGCGCGCGAGGATGTGGATGCGCTCGGTGCCACGCATGAGCCGGTAGAACTGATAGAGAACGGCGATGCTGCGACCGGTGAGAGTGGCCAGCGCGGCACCGGCGACGCCGAGGTGGGGGAACGGTCCGATTCCGAAGATCAGTAATGGATCGAGGATGAGGTTGATGATGTTCGACACCCACAGCAGGCGCATGGCGATGGCGGCGTCGCCTGCTCCACGAAAGATGGCGTTGTTGAGGAAGAGCATGATGATGGCGCCGCAACCGCCGAGGGCGAGGCGCGCGTAGCCGGAGCCGGAGGCAACGATCGCAGGCGAGGCGCCCATGAGGCGCAACAGGTGTGGCGCTTCGATGCCGGCAGGGATACCGATGGCCAGGGAAATGAGCAGGCCGAGCAGGATGGCCTGCACGGCGGAGATGGCTGCGTCTTCAGGATCCTTCTCGCCGATGCGGCGGGCGACCATTGCGGTGGTGGAGATGGAGACACCGAGGCCGATGGCAAAGACGAGGGCGAGGATGGATTCGGTAAGGCCGATGGTGGCGACGGCGTTCGCGCCGAGGCGGCCGACCCAGAAGGTATCGACGACGGCGAAGAGGGACTCCAGCACCATCTCGAGCACCATAGGGATGGCGAGCAGGAGGATCGACCGGTTGAGACTGCCGGCGGTGTAATCCTGATGCGATCCACGCAGGGCTTCGCGAACGGAGGACCAGAATCCGCCCTTTGGCTCGGATTGGACGGGGAGATCCATAGCGATTGCAGAGTATCGAGAGCCGATGAGGCGTGCCTGAAAGTACGGCTGGGATCAGATGAGCAGAGTTTGCGTGGTTTCTTCGATGGGTGCGCTGGCGAAGTGAAGGTCGGGAAGGTCTTCGACCGCGCGCCGCAGGGATTGCTCCCAGTGGCCGTGGATAGTCTGGAGTTCTGCGTCGCCGGAGGTGAACTTGCGATAGCAGTCCAGGATGAGGCTGTTCTTGCGGTAAAGCATCAGCTCAATGGGCGGCCCGATAGCGCCGTTGGAGCGCATGGTAGCGTCAAAAGAGAGCAGCGCGTACTTGGCGGCAACCATGAGGGTGGTGGAGTTGAAGACCACGCCGCGATCGAGAAGCGGGCGGCCGTATTTGTACTCCCCAAGCTGCAGGAAGGGCGACTCTTCGGTTGCGCAAATGGGGTTGCCCTGGGGATAGATCATGTACAGGGCAGGCTCTTCGCCGCGGACCTGTCCACCGAGAAGCAGGTGGACGTTGAAGGAGTAGTTGTCGCGTTCGAGCGCAGAACGATCCAGTTCGGCGACCTGGCGAACGCAATCGCCCAACTCCCGTGCTGCCTCGTACATGCTGCGGACGCGCGCCAGGCCATCGCCAGAGGCAAAGCGGGCCTTGGCCAGGTTGATGATGGACTGGCTGAGAGAGAGGCTGCCGCTGTTGAGCACGACAAATGCTCGCTCACCGGGCTGCGAAAAGGTGTGCATCTTGCGCGCGATATTCAGGTCGTCGAATCCGGCATTGGTGCGCGAATCGGATGCCAGTACCAGGCCTTCCTGTGTCATGATGCCGAGACAGTAGGTCATTCAGCTGCGTCACTCCCTGGGAATAGTGCGGTGCCGTTAGGTCATTGTGACAGCTTTCCGATACGATTCAAAGACATTCGACCAACGCTGGGGGTAAGCAGAACATCTACATGCTGGAAAGCAGTGGATTCCGGATGGGCCCAGAGGCACGATGCTCCTTCGACTTGGATACGACATGCAGTTCGAAATTCCGGAACCGGTCGCCTGCGTGGCACAGCTGCGGGTACACCCGTCGCGGCTGGATGGGCTGCGGAACCCGGACCCTGTCCATGTGGAACCGGATGTTGCGGTTGAGGAGTATTTCGATTCTTTCGGCAATCTGTGCACGCGCTTTCTGGCTCCTGCCGGGACGCTGCGCCTGAAGAGCGATTTTCTGTTTGAAGATTCCGGGCTTCCGGACCCGGTGAATCCGAGCGCGGTGGCTCACCCCATCGCCGAGCTTCCGCACGAGGTGGTGCGTTTCCTCCTTCCAAGCCGGTATTGCGAGGTGGACAGCCTGGCGGCGGCGGCATTCGATCTGTTTGGACATACCGTGCCGGGTTGGGCGCGGGTGTATGCCGTCACCAGCTGGGTTCACGAGAAGGTCAAGTTCGGCTACTCGTTTGCGCGCCCGACGAAAACAGCGCTCGACGTGTTTACGGAGCGGCAGGGAGTTTGCCGGGATTTCCAACACCTAGCGATCACGTTTTGCCGCGCGCTGGGGATTCCGGCACGCTACGTGGCTGGGTATCTGGGCGACATTGGTGTTCCGGCTTCAGATACGCCGATGGATTTTAGTGCGTGGTTCGAGGTGTATCTGGAGAATCGGTGGTGGACCTTCGACGCTCGCCATAATGTGCCGCGGATTGGGCGCGTTCTGATGGCGACGGGGCGCGATGCGGCGGATGTGGCGTTTTTCACTTCGTTTGGCGCGGCAAATCTGAAGAGCTTCCTGGTGATTTCCGACGAAGTGAAGGACGGAGTGAGCGGGAGTCTCGAAGCGATCAGGAGTTTCGAAGCGATCGAAGTGAAGGGCGAGACGAACAGCAATCCCGAGGCGAACGAGGTAAAGAGCAATGCGAGCAGTCCGGCTCCGCCTGCGGAGACTTTCTCCCGTCCGGCCGATCTACCGTCGGACATCACGGAGAGCTGATTCAGATTTTCGACGAAGTCCTACCGTATCGGATGAAGTCTGAATTTTCGCGATCGCCCACTTCGCGACGGGAGCATCCGCGCTTTGGGAATTTGCGATGGTGTGCAGGGCGTCGAGGGCGTTCTGATCCCCCTGCCACGCAACAATGCGCATTGCGCGGGTAGGCACAGCAGCATTGTCACTGCGCAAAGCTTTGCGGACTTCCGGCAGAACCGACGGACCACCTTTGACCAGCATCCACTCCGCGCGATCGGCGACGCCGGTGTCAGGCGCTGCCAGTTGGACGACTGCAGCTTGAGGATCGGAGCCGATGCGGTCCCACAGATGAAATGCCGCGACCGCCGCGTCGAGTTGTGAATAGTCATTGCCGGGACGAAAGGCCAGAGCCTCCATCTCCCCGATCGCATCCTTGCCGCGCAGCATGGCGAGCGCCTGGACCAGTTTCATCTGAACGGCAAAATGCGCCTGGAAGACTTCGATCTCAGCGGCGGTTAGCTGCGGTTGGCCGCGGCGAATGTAATCGTCGGCGATACCACGCTGGGCATCGATCTCCACCCGCATGCGAACTGGAAGCACTCGCAACGCCAGTTCAGGATCATGGCGCGCCAGGGTCAGGGCCGCTGCACCGCGCACGCGAAGATCCGCGTGCGTGAGCAGCGGAAGGATTTCCCGGCCGGGGACGGGGCCAGGCATACGCGAGAGCGCCAACAGCACTTCGCGGAGAACGACGGGATCGGGATCGTGCAGTATGGGAACCAGCGTGCTCGCTGGTGCATGGAGAATGCCAAGAGCCCACGCGGCATTCGCGCGAGCGTCGGCGTGGGCCGAACGAAGAGCGTCAGAAAATGCTGCGGCCTGAGTTTCGGGACGGGCCGTGATCAGCGCCAGAGCGGCTGCGCGCGAAACGTGATCATCAGCGTCCTGTAGCCAGCGGACAAAATCACTTTGCAGAGCGAATCCGCGATAACGGGAGAGCTCCAGAATGGCCGTGGCACGCGCGGTGGCATCTCCGGCGTCGGCAACTCGTGTGAGCGCTCTGAGCTTTGCTTCAACGGAACGGCCGACGGCATCGGCGCCCAGCCGCGGGTAGTCGACGTTGATACCGTCGACGCCGGCAGCGACTGCGGATTGCATTCCAGCCAGGTCCATCTCATGGTCGTTGGCAGAGAAATTTGCGATCACCCGCAGACCCTGGCGGTGCAGTTGCTCCACCTGGGCGGTGGTGACGCCGGGCTGGACCCACTTGCTGGAATCGCCGGCGTTCGCTTCGGGATAGAGCTGCTGGACGTCATCCCATTCGCCTCCGAATCGAACGCGATCGAGCATGTTCTCCTGACGGAGGAGGGCCAGAACCTCAGGCCCGATTCCTTTCGTCTTCATGTCGAGGATGAGGCGGATATTCCGCTGGCGCGCGAGGCGGAGAGCATCTTCAAACAATGCGATGTGCAGGCCGTCGAAGCGATCGCCCATCCACGAGCCCACATCGCGCAAGGCGAGATCGCCGTAGTAGGTCTGCTCCATCTCGCCGAAACCATCCGTCAGGCGGTCGAGAACGCCGTCGTGGTTGAGAACGATCTGGCCATCGAGGGTACCGCGCAGATCAATTTCCACCACGTCGCAGCCGAGCAGAGCCGCCTGTTCGAGAGATTCCAGAGTGTTCTCGGGAATGTCCTCGTTGGCGGTGCGGTGGCAGAGGAGTTCGACCCGCTTTGGCTGGTTGTTCTCCGGTCTCGGCGATTGAGCGTGGATTCGTGCCGCGGCCGGCAACAGGAATCCGAGCGCGAACGCTGCCATCGGGGAGGTACGGGAGATGCGTCGCGTGGACCGTTGAACTTCAGGAATCGTCATCTCCGCGAGTATCGGCGAGGGGCGACCCGGGGATTGTCAGCGACTTGTCATGGTTTTGCATTCATCTGGGTCGGCGACAGGGGGCGGCGCTCATTATCGCGCGGTGTGTATACTTGGCCCCTCCTCCAAACAGGTCTGCTTTTGGACCTCTCATTTTGAAAGGGGGCATTGCTATGCCCAGTTACCTGGTTCAGGCTGCTTACACACAGGAAGCATTGGCCGCTCTAATCGCCAATCCACAGGATCGCACCGACGCGATTCGCAAATCAGTGAAGAAACTCGGAGGGAAGCTCTCCGCGTTGTATCTCGCTTTTGGGGACTACGACATCGTCACGATTTTCGAGATGCCGGACAACGTGAGTGCAGCCGCGTTCGCGATCGCCATTGCCGCCGGCGGCGCATGCAGGAGCGTGAAGACTACGCCGCTGCTCAGCTCCGCGGACGGGATTGCCGCGCTGAAGAAGGCGGGGGGATCTGGTTACAGGTCGGTGACGGAGTAACGGCGAGAAGCAGGGAATAGGGTGTAGGGAATAGCTTCCACGCACCCGTTTTCTATTTTTCTATGTCGCACGCAGCGCGGAAGTGAACCCGGCTTAGTGCTTCCCTGCTCCGGCGCTGTCGAGTTTGGCTTCCGCTTCGGCGATGACTTCGTTGGCGTGGTTGTACTTTTCGGGATCTTCGCCAGCTTCGTTCCAGAGCTGCTGACCGTGCTGGAGCTGTTGCTGGACGGCGGAGGTGTCGACTTCCTCAGGTTTCTCGGCGCTTTCGGCGAGGATGGTGACGCGATCCGGCAGCACTTCCACAAAGCCGCGGGCGACGACGTAGCGCTGTTCGCCGGCTTCGCCCCCGTGCAGGCGAACTTCGCCGGCGCCGATTTCAGAGAGCAGCGGTGCGGCCCCGTAGAGCACTTCGAAGTAGCCACTTTTGCCAGGCACTTCGACCGCGTCCGCTGTCTGGTCGACGAGGATGCGGTCGGGGGTGACAAGGCGTACTTTGAGCTGATCGGGCATGTTGAGTCGCCTATCTGTGTCTCAGGGCTAAAGCCCCGGTTCTATCACTCGCCTGCCGGCACGACTAAAAGTCGTGCCCTGATACAAAGAAACGACCTTGCTACTTAGCGGTCGCCTTCAGTTTTTCCGCTTCTTCAAGAACTTCTTCGATGGTGCCGCGCATGTAGAAGGCCTGCTCGGGTACATCGTCGTGTTTGCCTTCGATGACTTCTTTAAAGCTGCGAACGGTGTCGGCGATTTTGCAGTACTTGCCGGGAATGCCGGTGAACTGTTCCGCGACGTGGAAGGGCTGCGAAAGGAACTTCTGCACCTTGCGCGCGCGGGTGACAGTAATTTTGTCCTCTTCGGAAAGTTCGTCGATACCGAGGATGGCGATGATGTCCTGCAGATCTTTGTAACGCTGCAGAATGCGCTTGACGCCCTGAGCGACGTCGTAGTGCTCCTGCCCGACGGCGCGTGGGGTAAGGATGCGCGAGGTGGAACCGAGCGGATCGACGGCGGGGTAGATGCCGAGTTCGGAGAGCGGCCGCGACAGCACAGTGGTGGCGTCGAGGTGAGCGAAGGTGGTTGCCGGGGCCGGGTCGGTTAAGTCATCAGCGGGAACGTAGACGGCCTGCACGGAGGTGACTGATCCGCGCTTGGTGGAGGTAATGCGCTCCTGGAGTTCGCCCATTTCCGTGGCGAGGTTGGGCTGGTAGCCGACAGCGGAGGGCATGCGGCCGAGCAGCGTTGAAACTTCAGAGCCGGCCTGGGTGAAGCGGAAGATGTTGTCGATGAAGAGCAGCGTATCGGCGCCCTCTTCGTCGCGGAAAAACTCAGCAACGGTGAGGCCGGTGAGCGCGACGCGGAGACGCGCGCCGGGGGGCTCGGTCATCTGGCCGTAGATGAGGGCGGCTTTCGACTTGGGCAGGTCCTTGAGGTTGATGACGCCGGAATCCTGCATTTCGAGCCAGAGGTCGTTGCCCTCGCGGGTACGCTCGCCAACGCCGGCGAAGACGGAGAAACCGCCGTGCTGGGAGGCGACGTTGTTGATGAGCTCCTGGATGATGACGGTTTTGCCGACGCCGGCGCCGCCGAAGAGACCGATTTTTCCACCCTTGAGGAAGGGCTGGATGAGGTCGATGACCTTGATGCCGGTCTCGAACATCTCTTCGCTGGTCGACTGCTCATCGAAGGCCGGGGCGGGGCGATGGATGGGCATGCGCTTCCTGGCGTTGACGGGGCCAAGGTCGTCGACGGGTTCGCCGATGACGTTGAGTACGCGGCCTAAAGTGGCGCGGCCCACGGGAACGGTGATGGGGCCGCCCTCGTCGATGGCCTTCATGCCGCGGACCATGCCGTCGGTAGCTTCCATGGCGACGCAGCGCACGCGGCCTTCGCCGAGGTGCTGCTGGACTTCAAGGACGACGTTGATGGGGGTCGGGACGTTGAAGCCGTCGCTGACGACGCGCAGGGCTTCGTAAATGGGAGGCATGGTTGCCTCTTCGAACTGCACGTCGACCGCGGGACCTGAAATCTGTACGACTCTGCCGATGTTTTCTTTGCCGTTGTTTTCTGCCATGTCTTTTTGTTCGCCTTAAAGCGCGGCTGCGCCGCTCACAATTTCGATAATTTCTTTGGTGATCGCTGCCTGACGCAGACGATTCATTTGCAGCGTGTAGGAATCGATCATGTCGGAGGCGTTGTTGGTGGCTGAATCCATCGCCGTCATGCGCGCGGCATGTTCGGCGGCGATTGATTCCAGGGTTGCGTGATAAAGCTGCGAGGCGACGTAGCGCGGCAGCACATCGGCGAAGATCTCTGCCGGGGGCTGCTCGTAGATGTAGTCGACTTCAGCGGTGCCAAAAGTCTTTGTCTCGTTTTCCAGCTGCTGCTGCGCGGCTTCCGCTTCGTGCGGATAGAGGCTGACGCCGGCGGACAGGGCAGCTTCGGCAGCGCGCTCACGCTGTTCAAGGGTCGGCTCCTCGACCCGCTCCACCTCATGCATGGTGAGGGAGAGGATGGGAAGCACGCGCTCGACCACGACGCGCTGCTGGATGACCGATTTGAATTCGTTGTAGACGAGGTAGGCCGCGTCGATCTCCTCGTGTGTATAGAGGGAGATGATCTCGCTGGCGACTTCGCGAATGGAGTCGTAGTTAATTCTCTCGAGCGCTGCCGTGGGACCCACGACAACTTCGATGGCGGCGGTACGCTGCTGGCGCTCCCGACGTTCGCTTTCGTTGGCGGCGTCTTTGAACTGGGCGGCGGGATAGCGGCGGCGGAAGAGGTCGCGGCCTTTGCGGCCGATGGCCTCAATGTCGATTTCCTTATCGCCGTTGTCGCCGATGAAGTTGGCGGCAGCCTTAAAGATGTTGGCGTTGAAGGCGCCGGCAAAGCCCTTATCGCCGGAGACGACGACCAGCAGAATGCGCTTCTCCGGCCGCGTGAGCAGCAACGGATGGCGGACTTCGCCGGTTTCCGGATCGAAGATTTCGGCGCGGCGCTTGAGCGATTCGAGAACGCTGGCCAGCATCGCAGCGTAGGGGCGCGCGGCAATGGCCCGCTCCTGGGCGCGACGCAGCCTCGCCGCCGAAACCATCTTCATGGCTTTGGTGATCTGCCGCGTGTTTTTGACGCTGCGAATGCGGCGCCGTAAATCGAGGACGTTCGCCATGGCTTAGTGACCGGCTGCTACAGGCTGTTCAGCCTTTTGCTGCTGTTCTTTCTTCTTTTCCTGATCGTTGAGCGGCTTGACCGCGCTCTGCTTGAGCTTCGCCTCTTCGTGCTCGGCGAGGAAATTGGCCTTGTACTCCTTGAGCGCCGCGTTGATGCGATTCTTCAGATCGTCGTCGAGGGCTTTTTTGGTGGCGATGTCCTCGAGCAATTTCGACTGCGCTGAATCGAGGTAGGGGTAGAGGCCGTCCTCGAAAGCGCGAATCTGGTCGACCTTGAGATTGTCGAGGTAGCCCTGGGTTCCGGAATAGAGGATGATGACCTGCTTGGCCGCGCTGAGCGGGTGGAACTGCGGCTGCTTGAGCAATTCGCTGAGGCGCTGGCCGCGGTTGAGCTGATTCTGCGTGACTTTGTCGAGGTCGCTGCCAAACTGCGAGAAGGCAGCCAGCTCGCGATACTGCGCGAGGTCGAGCTTGAGCGTGGAGCCAACCTGCTTGATGGCCTTGATGGCGGCGGAGAATCCGACGCGCGAAACGGAGAGGCCGACGTTGACGGCCGGGCGCTGGCCGGAGTTGAACAGATCGGTTTCGAGGAAGATCTGGCCGTCGGTGATGGAGATGACGTTGGTCGGAATGTACGCGGAGACGTCGCCTGCCTGGGTTTCGATGATGGGCAGAGCGGTCAGCGATCCGCCGCCGTTCTCGTCGCTCAGCTTGGCTGCGCGCTCGAGCAGGCGAGAGTGGAGATAGAAGACGTCGCCGGGATAGGCTTCGCGGCCTGGCGGTCGGCGCAGGAGCAGCGAAATTTCGCGATACGCGATGGCGTGCTTGGAAAGATCGTCGTAGATCACCAGCGCGTGCTTGCCCTTGTCGCGGAAATATTCGCCGATGGCGCAGGCGGCGTAGGGCGCGAGATAAAGCATTGGGGCCGGTTCAGAGGCCGAAGCGGCAACGACGATGGTGTGTCCCATCGCGTCGTACTCTTCCAGCGTCTGCACGACCTGGGCAATCGAGGAGCGCTTTTGTCCGACGGCGCAGTAGATGCAGATCAGGTCGTTGGTCTTGTTGTTGATGATGGCGTCGAGGGCGACGGCGGTTTTGCCGGTCTGGCGATCGCCGATGATCAGCTCGCGCTGGCCGCGGCCGATGGGGATCATCGAATCGATGGCCTTGAGGCCGGTCATCATGGGCTCGCGCACGGGCTGGCGCGCAATGACGCCGGGAGCGAGACGCTCCACGGGCAGCGTGTCGCGCGTGGCGATGGGTCCCTTATCGTCGATGGGCTGGCCGAGCGCGTTGACAACGCGGCCGATCATGGCGTCGCCGACGGGGACAGAAAGAATCTTGCCGGTGCGCTTGACCTGATCGCCTTCGCGGACCTCGGTGTAGTCGCCAAGGAGCACGGCGCCGACCTGATCTTCTTCAAGGCTCATGGCAAGGCCGGCGATGTCGTGCGGGAACTCCAGCAGTTCGCCGGACATGACCTTATCGAGGCCGTGCAGGCGCGCGATGCCGTCGCCGAGGGTGATGACGGTGCCGACTTCGTCGACGCGCATCTTCGCGTCGTAATTGGAAATCTGCTCCTTGAGGAGCGCTGTTATTTCGTCTGCTTTGATTTGCGCCATGCTTTTCGGTTCCTGGTCCTGTTCTGAATCTCGTTGTTTCCTGTAGTTCTTTTAACTGACGGTCAATTCTTCTCTAAGCCTGTCGAGACGGCCGCGCACGGAACCGTCGTAGACGGTGCTGCCTACCTGAACGACGACGCCGCCCAGCAACGAGCCGTCTTCTTCAAACTGCGCATCGACAGTGCCGCCGGTCAGCTGGGCAATGTCTTTTTCCAGCTCCTTCCGCTGCTGGTCATCGAGCTTGCGGGCGGAGATGACTTTCGCTTCGGAAATGCCGAGGCGGCGATTGATCTCGCGGCGAAACTCGGCCAGCACGTCGTCGAGGCCCACGATGCGGTCGTGGCGGATGAGCACTGCGAGGAAATTCCTCGTCTGCGGCGCCATTTTGAGCTTCGTATTCAGCTTGTCGAGGAAGGCAACCTTCTGATCGAGGGGAAACGAAGGATCGATGAAAAATTCGCGCAGCTCATGGCTCTCGTGCCAGGCCGCGGCGAAGTCGGCCAGCTGCTTCTGCACGTCTTTCGCGTCGAGCTTCGTTTCGAACACCACGTCGGCGAGGGCGCGAGCGTATCGGGAGGCAAAACTCGACATTAAGCTTCCCCTCCGGAATTCTTGAGCGACTTGCCGAATTCCCGCACCAGCGCGCGGTCGGTATCGTCGGAAAGCTGAATCTTGCGCATGGCGTTGTCGATGGCGAGATCAGCGGCGTACTTCTTGAGGTCGCGTTGCGCGGCTGCCTGGGCGGCAGAAATCTCCTGCTCGGCGGATGCGATGATGCGCTCCCGTTCGGTTTCGAGGGCCGCGTGAATGCGTTTCTCGTCCACAACGGATTCCTGTTCCACCTGCTGGCGGATCGTGCCAATTTCAGAATCGAGCCGCAACAGGCGCGCTTCCACGGCAGCCAGGCGGCGGTTTGCGTCCTCAGTGGCGAGCCTGGCGGCAACCAGGTCCTTCTGGAGAGCTTCTGTGCGACTGCGGAAGATTTTCGGAAGATATTTCCAGAGGAAGTACGCAATCGCGAGGAGGAGCACTCCGGAATTGAAGTCTTCAAAGATCTGCGCGGCGGTCTCGGTCTTCAGCCCGGTAAAACGAGCGATGGCCTGAACGACGGACGAATGACGGTATTGCTCGACCTCCGCGTTGGTCTCGGGCTCATCCATGTGCTCTGCGCCGGCACCCCAGGACTTTCCCCGCTGGGCGGTCGGAGAACTATCCTTGTTGTCCTGGGCATGCAGCGGCAACATGGGCGCGACGAGAAGGCCCGTCCAGAGGAAGAACATCAGGCATCGGCGAGTCGTTTTCAACGGGCACTCTCCGTGGGGGAAGCGGGGAGGATGGCAGCCAGGACCTGAGCTGCCAGCTGGTTAGCGGAAGCCTCGATTTGCTTCCGCGCGTCGGAAGCCTGTGCATCGAGTGCGGTCTGGGCTGAATGGACCTGCTGCTGGGCTGCCAGCCGGGCGGCCGCGAGGGCGGCTTCGCGTTCGGCATTCAGCCTCTGGAGGCGCTGTTCCCGGCCCTTGAAAATCTCGGCACGGGCGGCTCGAAGCTTTGCCTCGTATTCCTGGGTACGGACGTCGGCCTGGGCGATCGCGAGCGAGGCGCTTTCCATGGCCCCGGTGGTCCGCTGGCGACGCTCCTCACGGGTCTTCATGAGGTGGCCGTAGAGGATGAAACGATAGGCCAACACTAAGAGAATAAAAAGGATCAGGGTCGGTATGGCACCGAGCGCAAGATCACCAAGTTGTCTGAACAATTCATCCATGGATTG
>DATAZC010000134.1:0-2254 GCA_036272255.1 Acidobacteriaceae bacterium
GAGAGCGAGTGCGATCTGCGGCGAAGCTGCCACGGCATGTATGGAGTGGGGCGGCTGAAGGATGGCGTGTCCATGGCGCAGGCTCAGGACGATCTGCAAAGCATCGCGACGCAACTGGCCAAGGTGTATCCGGGCTCGAATCGTGGGCAAGGCGCGGCGATCCTGACGCTGAGCGAGGCGATTGTGGGGACGGTGCGGCCGATCCTGCTGGTGCTGCTTGCCGGGGCCGGACTGCTGCTGCTGATTGCGTGCGTGAATGTGTCGAGTCTGCTGCTGGTGCGCGCGGAGAGCCGGCGGCGTGAGATGGCGGTGCGCGGCGCGCTGGGCGCGTCGCCACTGCGGCTGGTGCGGCAGCTGGTGACCGAGGGGATGGCATTGGTTGCCATTGGAAGCGGGCTGGGGCTGGGCATGGCGCTGCTGCTGATGCAGGGCCTGATGTATCTGGTTCCCAGGCAGATGCGGGACGGCATGCCTTTCCTGAACGACATGGGGCTGAGTCAGCACCTGGTGCTGTTTACGGCGGCGATTGCGGTGCTGGCGACGGTGCTGTTTGCGCTGACGCCGCTGGTGCGTCTGCCCACGCGCGAACTGCACGACGGGCTGAACGAGGGCGGACGCGGCGCGGCGGGGACGCTGTGGCGGCGGCTGGGATCGAACCTGGTGGTGGCGGAGCTGGCGATTGCAATGATCTTGCTGGTGGGCGCAGGACTACTGGGTAAGAGCCTGTACCGGCTGCTGCATGTAGATCTGGGCTTTGTGCCGGAGCACGTGGCAACCTTCGAGATTTCCGGATCGCGCGCCGTCTATGGTAAGGACACGGAGATCCGGCGGTTAGACCGCGAGATATTCAATCGACTGAACGCAGTCCCGGGTGTCGAGTCGGCCGCGCTCACGTCGGATCAGCCTGTCGGCTCCAATGGGGATACAGACTGGTTGCGCTTCGAGGGACATCCCTACAACGGCGAACACAATGAGTCGCTGGAGCGGGATGTGACGCCGGGTTATTTCCAGACGCTGCAGGTAAAGCTGCTGCAAGGACGAAGCTTCACTCCGGATGACGATGCGACGCATCCGAAGGTAGCAATCATCAATCAGGCTCTGGCGCGAAAGTATTTTCCCGGCGAAGACCCGGTGGGCAAACGGGTGGGCGGCCTGGATCTGAATCCGGGTTCGATGAAGACCATTGTCGGCGTGGTGGATGATTTCCGCGAAGGGCCTCTGGATGAGGAGATCTGGCCGGCGATCTATTACCCGATGTATCAGAGCCCGGACAACTTTGTGGGCGCGGTCGTGCGCACGAAAGGATCAGCGGCTTCGCTGCTGCCGGCGCTCGTCGCGGCCGTGCATGATCTCGATCGTGATTTGGGGATCGTCGACCAGACGACGATGAGCCTGCGCATCGAGGAGTCGCAGGCCGCGTATCTGCACCGCTCGGCGGCATGGATGGTGGGCGGCTTTGCCGCACTGGCAGCGCTGCTGGGCGTGGTGGGACTGTATGGGGTTGTCGCGTATTCCGTGAGTCAACGGACGCGGGAGATTGGCGTGCGGATGGCGCTGGGCGCACAGCGCGGCACAATCTACGGGCTGGTGCTGAAGGAGGCTGCGCGGCTGACGGTGTTGGGCGTGACCGCGGGGCTCGTGTGTTCGGTGGCGGTGATGTCGTTGATGGGCAAGCTGTTGTTTCAGGTGAAGGCGTGGGATGCGCCGACGCTGCTGGGCGTTGCGCTGTTGCTGGGCATAGCCGCGCTGATAGCGAGCTACCTTCCGGCGCATCGTGCGGCTTCGGTGAATCCGGTGGAGGCGCTGCGGGCTGAGTGAGTGCTGGCCGCACGGGCGGAAGCGCCTGCGGCGCGTTTTGCTGGGTTCGCTTCCCTTTGGTCGCTCACGTTTGGATTTGTGGGCGGACAAACAGAATTGCAGGTCCTTCTCTTCGCTCAGGATGATGCTGTCTTTTTGTCCCGCGTGAGGCGCTCGATGATTTTGCGGTGTTGCGGAAAGCGCACAGCCAGCTCATTCCGTTCGGCCATCTCGAAGTCGGCGAAGTCGAAACCGGGGGCTACGGTGCAGCCGACGAGCGCATAACTATCCGGATGGCGCAGCGAGGAGCCGAACCAGCAGCCTGCGGGGACGACGGCCTGGAAGTGCTCGCCGGATGATGCATCGCTGCCGAGAAGAAGCTGGTTATATCTGCCGCCGGGCTCGATGATGTGCACGATGAGCGTGGAGCCTGCATAGAAGTGCCACACTTCGTCCG
>DATAZC010000135.1:0-3044 GCA_036272255.1 Acidobacteriaceae bacterium
CACCGTCGGGTTTCCGCGTGAATCCAATACTTCCCGCGCGTGAATCGCAGCAATTTCCGTCATGTTGCTCCTCGTTATGTGGTGCTGGATGCGTTCGTTCAGCCGAGGCCGCCGATCCACCCGGATCGCTTCCCCGCTCGCCGAATCAATGGTTTCAAGAAAGGTCATCGAAGGCCTGCCGCCTTCATTCAAAGGTTGGGTTCCACCGCAAATTCTAACAAAGCAGCGTCAACCCCAACGGTGACGAGCATCACCGCAATTTCACTGCTATCGCTCCGGATCGTACCTGGGCCAATCGAATCAGAGCGCTACCGATTCCCCCGCGCATGCGTCGTCAGGCCCCGCAGCAGGAATTCCCGTATCAGATTCGTTCCCGCCGCACCGCCAATTTCAATCAGCCCGTTCGTCAGGATCAGGCCCGCCCCTTCGTTGGCTTCCGGATAGTAGATGTTCGACATTGCCCCCGTCGAAAAATCTCCCAGAATGTGCGAGTAGTCGAATTCTTCCCGACCATTGTCGCCCCTGCAAATAAACGCCGACCGGATCGCATACAGCGCCCTCGATCGCACCGTTCCCGTCCCTTTGTAGAAGTACCTCGGGTCCTGGTGCAGCAGCGACGGCAGCACCGCGCTCCCAATCATCTTGCTGTCGAAGTCGTTCGCATACTGCGCCGCGAAGCGTTTACCAAAACCGCTGAACCCCGTCCCGTACCCAGGATAGATGCCTCTGTACTCTTCGGCTCCCGCCACCGCCGCTGCGCCCGCAAACGTCATCGGATCCATCTCCGATCGAAAAGCCAGCTGGAACTTCTGCTTCGCGCTCAGCGGAGGCGCGTTCCAGTCATAACTCGAATAAAAATTCGGCACAATGCCGAGCACCCGCTGGCTCTCCTCGAGATGAACCTCTTCTTCCGCAATCTCTTCCCGGTTCGCCGTCACCCGCACCTCGGTCACGCCCGCATTGAACGGCAAAATTACTTTGGGCAAAAATCGCGTCTCTCCCGCCTCCACCGTGATGCCCTCAGAAACCACCGTCCCCATCCCCGGTCCGGAGACGGTCAGCTTGAACGTCTCCGCCGGCAGTCCTTCAAAAGCGAACTGCCCATTGCTTCCGGACTCCGTCGTCCGCGAATGCGCGCCGCCCGGCTCCGACAAAACTACCCGCGCACCCTCCACCACATCGCCATTCGTGCTGACGACGGTTCCTTCGATCGTCGAAGGCGCGGCGGCCCCCGCGGGACGATGGCCAGACGCCTCCTGCGACACATATCCCGGCGCATCCGGCAATGCCTGCGCGTGGATCGACTGCGGGGCCTGCCCGTTCTGGGCCTGCAGGTTCGGCGCCCACCCGCCCAGCAGCCACAATGCCATCCCGCAGCCCGGCGCCATCCTCCGCAATTGGTTTGCACTGCAAAGTTGAAACACGCGCGAGCTCCTCGGAAAGGCCTCTTGCGAAGCGAAAAGAAAACCCAGCCGCAGCCATGGAGAGAGAATCCTGTCCCATCCGGGGACGGACGCCGGCTTTTGTGGGACGGACGATCGTCGCACAGAGTGATCGACTCGCAACCGCTATGACGCTTTCTTCATCTCCCCACAACCCTCGCGCGCCGCCGCCCGACCCCCAACGTTGCCCCCTGTCCCGTCATCGCCCTCCTCCGCCTCCCTCCCCGTAACAAAGAACAAGGGCGCCCTCAGGCGCCCCCGCCCATCACCACGGTCTTCTACGACGCTTTCAGATGCTTCGGCGCCTTCTTTGCCACGCGCTTCGCACGCGCACCGTTGATGTACTCCCCCACCGGCTTCGAATCCGCCGGCGACGTCACCTCTGTGCCTGGCTCGGGATCGTACGGCTTCGTGTTCAGATTCTCCCCACGCGCGCGTCCCTCTCCCGTCTCCATCTCCGATCGCACCAGATGCAGTCCGTCGCCCTCGTTCCAGGGACCCGTCCCATCCTTTTCGCCTTCAGGTCCCTCACCCGTCGAGGCATTGAAGTATTGATCCACCAGCCCTGGCGTCGGCCGAATGATGCCCACCGAAAACGGCGGCTTCTCCATGCTCTCCAGCGCCGCGGAAAAGGCCCGCATGTGCGTGATCTCCCGCGTCATCAGAAACTGCAGCGCCTGCCGCGATCCCACATCCTGCGTGAAGCCGATCAGCCGCTCGTAAACAATCTTCGCCCGAGCCTCAGCCGCAATATTGCTCCTCAGATCCACCGCCAGATCGCCCGTCACCTTCAGATAATTGGCCGTCCAGGCATTGCCCATCGAATCGAACAGCGCCACGCCCCCGCCGCCCGCGATCGCAACCAGAGGATCGGCTTCCGCCGCCTCACGATCATCCTTCATCGGCTTCAGGTGCATGCGGATCAGCGCCCCCACAATCTCCAGATGGCTCAGCTCTTCTGTGCCGATATCCATCAGCAAATCTTTCCGCTCGACATCCTCACAGTTAAAACCCTGCACGGAATACTGCATGGCCGCCGCCAGTTCCCCGTTGGCTCCCCCAAACTGCTCCAGCAGCATCTTGCCAAACCGCGGATCGGGTTCGTCGATATTCACGGTGTACATCAGCTTTTTTACGTGGTGATACATAAGAACTCCTTAGGTTCGGGCGAAGCGTTCAGGAGTCGTCTCCGATTGAGCGCTCGGTGGAAGGGGTCGATGAATCGCTCGGCGCGCTGGCGATCGCTGGAGAGTGAGTACCGCGTTCCTCATCGAGGCGAGCCAGCAGAGACACGCGCGCCTGCCGTCGCCGGCGCTCTCATCCACTCACTGGGCCCTCAACGTGAACAGGCTGTAATCAATGAGAGGCCATCGCCGCGCGCAGAGTTGCAAAAGCACTTTCATCGCAGTCGCGCATCCTTCGCCTCCATCATGCGCGGCGTCATTTGACGCACGTCAGAGACTCGACTCCCGACTCCCGACTCCCTGCCCCCTGCTCCCTGTCCAGCTTTTCCCTCGGCTGCTACTGCGAGGACGAGCGCCATTGCCACCGCTCCATCCTCCGCAAGCTCCTCGCCGAACGTGGCGCGCCAACCTGTCCTGA
>DATAZC010000136.1:0-1755 GCA_036272255.1 Acidobacteriaceae bacterium
AAGAGCATCGCCCGCAGCCGCAGACTGCAACGCGCCTTCGTCGCCTCCTCGCAGCTACGGCCCATGGCCCAGCAACTGGCGCAGAATCGCACCCCCGCCGCCTACGAAGGGGTCACGCACTACGCGCAAAGCCATACCGGCGATGCAGCCGCGGCCGCGTATGTGTCACTGGGCCACGCCTATCTGCTGGATCGCCGCTTTCCCGAGGCCATCACCGCCCTCACCCATGCCGATACATCGGGGAATGCTCTGGACGACTACGCCGCATACCTAACCGCGCAGGCGGAGATGCAGTCAAATCAACTGCCGCCGGCAGAGACGTTGTTGAACAGCTTTGCCACGAAGTATCCGGATAGTGTCTTCGTACCGCAGATGCCGGTGCTCATCGCCAACCTTTCTATCCAGCAGGGCGATCCGCAGACGGCTCTGCACGTGCTCAGCGAGCATGCTTCCGAGCCCTATGCGGATAAGCCTGACTACCTGTTGGCGGTGGCGCGCGCGCAGCAGCTTGCGGGCGATCCAACCGCCGCGGCCAGAACCTTTCGCCATGTCTATCTCGGTTTCCCGCTCAGCCCGGAGGCGGCCCAGGCGAAAACGCAACTGCAGAGCATGGGCTCCAATGCGTCCCTGACCGTCGCCGAGCGGGAACACCATGCCAACGCGCTCTATGCCGCTTCCCGCTACAACGAGGCGTATGACGACTACCGCACCCTGGCTGCGGACCCCGGCGTTGAGGATGCCGAGCAGCATGACCGTCTGTTGGTAGCCGCCGCAGCCTGCGATTACAAGCTGAAGCGCGCCTACCGGCAGCAGATCGCTGCGCTGCCCGACAGCAACAACGAGGCCGGCGCGCGCCGTCTCTATCTCCTGACCGAACTGGCGCGCGACCGCGGCGATGTGAACGAGCAGCAGGCCGACGTTACCCAGATGGAACAGCGCTTTCCGCAAAGCTCCTGGCTGGCCGAGGCGCTCTACACCTCTGGCAACATGTACCTTCTGCGCAAGGATTTCCCATCGGCCGCGGCCTATTACACCGAGCTGATACAGCGCTTCCCAACCGTATGCAAGGGTGCTGCCGGTCCGTGCTCGGACTATGCACCCAGCGCACACTGGCGCGCCGCGTGGCTCGATTACCGGCTGGAAGAGTACTCGGACGCCGCGCGTCTCTTCGACGAGCAGATCGCACGCTATCCCGGCGGCAAGGAGATCCCCAGCGCCATCTACTGGCGGGCACGGATCTACCAAGACCAGGAGCATCAGCCAGACAAAGCTGCCGCATACTACCTGGTCGTGAAAGACACCTACCTGCACTACTACTACGCGCAACAGGCCACAGAAAGACTTCGTGAGCTGGGCGATGTGAAGCCTGCCGATGCCCCCGAGCTCGATGGCATCCAGCCCCCCACCATACCGGCGCTCACCGATGCCGTGCCCGAAGACGATCCACATGTAGTGCGCGCGAAGTTGCTGGCCAATGCCGGCTTGAACGAATACATCGCGCCGGAGATCCAGGCCGCCGAGGGCAGCGACGAATGGGGCGCCTTCGCGGAGGCAGAGATCTATCACTCCTATGGCGAGGACGCGAAGGCCATGCGCGTGATGAAGCGCGCGCTACCGTTCTACACCTCGGCGCCCATTGAATCGATTCCGCTCGCGTACTGGCACATTCTCTTTCCCGAACCGTACTGGAGCACCATCGAAAGCGAATCTGCGAAGAACAGTCTCGATCCATTCATGGTGGCGTCGCTGATCCGC
>DATAZC010000137.1:0-1528 GCA_036272255.1 Acidobacteriaceae bacterium
TGTGCGGCATCCAGAACAATGCGAATCCGCAGGACGATGCCGCGAGGCGTACTCCGATGCTGCTCAATCGACGTTAACTGCTTTCGATCAACGTCGCTTACTGCCAGCGCCTTTGCCGGAGGTAATGGCATCCCTGTACCCCAGGTTGCCAGGTTCTTATCAGTTAGTCAAGTAATTTCTGACCCATGACACTAGTGGATCATCTCGGTGATTTGGTCACCGCGATGCGGTGAGCAGGATTGCAATAACTCCAGCGAAAGGGTTTGGCTGATTTGGCGTAACCCCGGATGTACTTCATGAGTTTTCTGGAGAGATCGGCGACCGAAGTGAAGACGCCGCGGGAAATGACGTCGCGCTGGATTCTGGCGAACCAGATTTCGACCTGATTGAGCCACGAGGAATACGTGGGCGTGAAGTGAAAGCGGACACGCGGATTGGCCGCAAGGAAGTCTCTCACAGCCTGAGTTTTGTGGGCCGATAGATTATCGAGCACAATGTGAATCTCGCGCGGCGTCGGATTCCGTTCCACCACATCGGAGACAAAGGCAATGAAGTCCGCGCTGGTATGCCGTTTCGCTGTCTTGCCCTGCACCTTCCCGGTTTGTACATCCAGTGCCGCGTAAAGCGAGAGTGTGCCATGCCGGTAGTACTCAAACCCGTGGCGTTCGGCGCGCCCCGGAGATAGCGGCAAGACCGGGTCCAGGCGGTCCAGCGCCTGGATCGCGGTCTTCTCATCCACGCAGAACACGGCGGCATGCTGCGGAGGGTTCAGATACAGGCCGATGATGTCGGCCGCCTTTTCTTCGAATTGCGGATCGTTGCTCGCCATGTAGCGGTCGAGCCGATGCGGCTTCAGTTTCGTCTTCGCCCAAATCCGCTGCACGGTCGAGCGGCTCAGGCCCGTGGCATCCGCCATCTTGCTGCAGGTCCACTGCGTGCTTCCGTCTGTGGGTTTGCTTTGCGTCTTGCGCAGCAGCCGGGCCTGTACCGCCGGTGTCGCTTTACGGGGCTGACTCCCCTTGTGCCGCGCTTCCAGCCCGCCTATCCGATCCCGCTCGAAGCGCGCCTTCCAACGCGCGATCGTCGGACGGGAAGTGTTCAGTTCCGTCTCGATTCGGCTGTAGCTGATTCCATCCGCCAGTGCCAGCATCAGTCGCGCTTTAAACACATCCCCGGCGGGCAGCGTCCGCGATGCAGACCATCGCGTCAGTTCCTCCCGCTCCTCACCACTCAACTCGATCACTGCCTGACAGCCTCTCATAAAAGCCCAGGCGTTTTCCAATATCAAATGGTTACGATATCAGCGAGATGATTCACTAGTTGCCACCGCCGAAATTTTTCAGGGAACGCCAGAAACATTTCGGTAGCGAGCGCCGGCCGAAAGGCCGGCGCTGGAGCCGAAGCTCCACCCCACGCAGACTTTCGGGTTTCACAGCTGCTTGTGACGCAAAGCGCCATCTCGGACAGAGCTGAAGCTCTCTGCCCCTCTAATCCGCGTGCAGCAGCTCTTTGTGCAGACTGGCGTTCT
>DATAZC010000138.1:0-8440 GCA_036272255.1 Acidobacteriaceae bacterium
GGAAATGAAGATGAGCCAACCCAGGGTTGAAACGCTTCCGCTGAAAACCTCGAACGACGTCGTATATGCCCGCCAGAAGGTACGGCAGTGGGCAACCGAGCTGCGCTTTGGCCTGGTGGATATGACGAAGCTGGTAACCGCAGCCAGCGAACTGGGGCGCAACGCGCTCGATCACGGCAAAGGCGGCGAAATGCGCATCGAACAAGTAGCCAACGGCCCCAGGGTGGGGCTGAAGCTGACGTTTGAGGACCAGGGACCGGGCATCGCCGACATCGAGATGGCGCTCAAAGATGGATATACGACCGGATCGGGGATGGGATTCGGGCTGGGTGGCAGCAAACGCCTGGTGAACGAATTTGCGATCGAATCGACGCCGGAAAAAGGGACAAGGATCACCGTCGTGCGGTGGAAATAGCTGGGCTCTGTCGAGGGCCAATCCGTTCGCTGAAGAGCATAAGCCCCGCTTCGACAGCCTCGGAGCAGCGAACCCAGGAAGCGATTTCTCCGGCGGTATCCATTGATGCGACCAGGCCCGGCATTTACAGAATACGTACCAGTCACGGATACAAGTTCAGTGGGCGAGGCCCGGCGGGTGGCGCTGCTGGCGGCGCAGCGGCTGGGGTTTGACGAGACGCGAAGCGGCGAATTCGCGTTACTGGCGACGGAGTCGACACGCAACGTGCTGATCCACGGGGGCGGCGGCGAAGTGCTGATCGCTGGGTTGAAGGACGGCGACAGGACGGTGGCGCAGATTCTGGCCATGGATAAGGGTCCGGGCATCGCGAATATCGCGCAGGCCATGAGCGACGGCTATTCCACGGCGGGCACCATGGGCGCCGGGCTGGGAGCGATGAGGAGGATGGCCACGACTCTGGAGATCTTCACGGCAAAAAACGGCACGATTGTGCTGATGGAGCTGGGCAAGGCAGCGGCGCGGGGCCAGCTGCAGATTGCCGGACTGGCAGTTCCCTACCCCGGGGAACGCTTCTGCGGGGACGGCTGGACGTTCCACCACACGGAAGACCGCATGCTGGTCCTGGTGGTGGATGGACTGGGTCACGGCATGGAGGCGGCCACTGCGGCCCAGGAGGCAATCGCGACCTTCCACCAGCGGGCAGAGCTGGCTCCGGCGGATATTCTGGGCTACCTGCACGACGGGCTGAAGAAGACGCGGGGCGCGGTGGCGTCGATCGCGGAGATCCGGCCAAAGGAAAAGACGCTCACCTATGCGGGGATCGGCAACATTTCCGCGGTGTTGCTGTCCGGGGATGCCAGCCGCAGCCTGGTATCGCACAATGGCACGCTGGGGATGACGATTGCGCGGGTCCAGGAATTTCGGGTGGACTGGCCGGCCGATGCGGTACTGGTGCTGCATTCCGACGGGCTGCAGTCGCGGTGGGATCTGCGCTCCTATGCCGGGCTGATGGTACGGCACCCGGCAGTCATCGGGGGAGCGCTCTTGCGCGACTTCCGTCGACAGCGCGATGATGCCAGCGTGGTAGTCGTGAAGGCAGCAGCCTAAAATTATCTGAACGTATGGCGATTACGATTTTTCACGTGAATCTGCGCACAGAGCGCGACGTGGTGCAGGCGAGGCAGCGCGCGCGCGAAGTGGCCGCGGAACTGGGGCTCGACAATCAGGACCAGATCCGGATCGCCACGGCGACCTCGGAGATCGCGCGGAACGCATTTCGCTATGCACGCAATGGCGAGGTGACGTTTTCCGTCGACCTGGACGAGCCGCAGCGGCTGGAGGTCCGTGTGACGGACAGCGGCCCGGGCATCCGCAATCTCGACGAGATTCTTGCAGGACGCTACAAATCCGACACAGGCATGGGAATGGGGATCATCGGGACGAAGCGCCTGATGGACGCCTTCGAGATTGATGCGAGGCCGGAAGGCACGACGGTGCGGCTGGTGAAGCATATTCCGCGCCATCAGACAGGCATGACGCCGCGTACGGCCAGCCAACTGAACCGGAAGATGCTGGAGCGGACCCCGGACAGTCCATACGAAGAGATCGAGCAGCAGAACCAGGAGCTGCTGAAGACCTTCCAGGAACTGAAGACCCGGCAGGAAGAGCTGGAGCTGCTGAACCGCGAGCTGGAGGATACGAACCGCGGCGTAGTAGCGCTGTATGCGGAGCTGGATGAGCGCGCGGACTATCTGCGGCGAGCATCGGAGCTGAAGACGAAGTTTCTTTCCAACGTGTCGCACGAGTTCAGGACGCCGCTGAATTCGATTATTTCGCTTTCGCGTTTGCTGCTGGACCGGCTGCACGGCGATCTGACACCGGATCAGATGAAGCAGGTGCGGTTCATCGAATCGTCGGCGTGCGATTTGCAGGAGATGGTGAACGACCTGCTGGATCTGGCGAAGGTGGAGGCGGGCAAGATTCGTATCCGGTCGAAACGGTTCGAGGTACAGGAGCTGTTCAGCGCGCTGAAGGGCATGCTGAAGCCGCTGCTGGCCGACAACAATTCAGTGGAGTTGCTGTTTGAGGATTTGCCGGAGCTGCCGGCACTGCATACGGATGAAGGCAAGGTTTCGCAGATCCTGCGAAATTTAATTTCGAATGCGTTGAAATTTACGCCGATGGGGCACGTGATTGTTTCAGCGCGCACCGATGGCGAGAACAACGTGCTGTTTTCCGTGGCGGACACCGGGATCGGAATCCCGAAGGAGCATCACGAGACGGTGTTCCTGGAATTCAGTCAGATCGAGAATCCGCTGCAGGAGCGGCATCGCGGGACGGGGCTGGGGTTGCCGCTGTGCCGCAACCTGGCGATGCTGCTGGGCGGCAGCATGTGGCTGGAGAGCGAACCGAATCAGGGATCGACCTTTTTCGTGCGGGTTCCGACGGTGTATGTGGGCGAAGCGGTGAGCGCGGAGAATGTGGACCAGCTGCCGGCTCCGGAATTTCAGAAAACACCGGTGCTGGTTCTGGAAGACAATCCGGAGACGGCGCGCGTCATCGAGTCGTACCTGCGGCAGACGGAGTTCCAGGCGATTTTGGCGGCCAATGTGGCGCAGGCGGAAGTGTGGACGGCGCGGCACACCCCGGCAGCGGTGATCTCCGATGTGTATCTGGGCGAAGACCGGGCGTGGGGATTTTTGTCGCGGCTGCGCGAGCGGCTGACAGACCTGCCGATTATCGTGACCAGCATTTACGAGGAGTCGGAAGCGGCGATGTCGCGCGGGGCGAGCTTCTTTTTGTCGAAGCCCGTGGATCGCAATTCCCTGCTGCGGGAGTTGCGGCGCCTGACGGTGCAGACGGGAACGCGGCGGCTGCTGCTGGTGGACGACAACGATGTATCGCGGTATATTCTGCGCGAGATTCTGGACCAGCCATGGCTGGAAATTGAAGAAGCCAGCAACGGAACAACGGCGCTGGCGGCGGTGAAGGAGAATCCGCCGGATGCGGTGATTCTGGACCTCCTGATGCCGGATCTGAGCGGGTTCGAAGTGCTGCGGCGCCTGCGTTCGGAGACGCCTGCGTCGGAACTGCCGGTGCTGATCTACACGTCGAAGCTGCTGACGGAAGCGGAGCGGACGCAGCTGGACAACCTGCGGACCCAGGTGGTGCGCAAGGAGAACGTCTCGACGCGGCTTTCAGCAAAGCCGTTTCTGGATTGGCTGGAGGCGGCAGGGGTCGCGCCGGCGAAGAGTGTGGCGAATCCCAGCCGAGATGCCCTGCGCGACGAGCTCGCGATTAACGCCTCGGATAAGAAAGAAGTTTGACTCGATAGACGCGGATGTCATGAGCGTCCATCAGCAGCGCGCGTCCCTGGTCGCTTTGATCGCCGTTGAGGATGCGCTCGGTGGTCCATTGGCCGTTGACCTTCGCAACCTGCTCGATACCGGCGATGCCGGCGACGCGGGAGTCAGCGTCGGGATCGCGCAGAATCGTAACGGTGAGGCCGTTTCCGATGACAAGGAACGTGTCGGGCGCGGTTTCGATGACCATCATCGCGCCATCCGAGGCAGCTAATTGCCGCGCAGGCCAGGTGCGGGAAAGCGCCGCGCGAAAGAGGTATCCGCCCAAAGAGACGGTTTGCGAAGGGCGCGGACTGGATTCGTGGAGGACGAGTGCGCGAATCTGATTTTTCTGCTGGGCGTCGACGACTTCGCCAGTGATTGTGCTCAGGACTGCATAGACGTCGGCGATTCCTGGAGCGGAGGGCGCCACCGACGGCAAAGGGGACGCGCTTTGCTGTGGGTGCTCGGGAATCGAGTCCACGGCAAAAGGCGAGAAGCCGAAACCGTGCGCTTCGCCGAAGGTATAGAGCGCATTGCCGGCGGCGACGTCGAGACGAGCTTCAGGAATGAAGGCGGGATTGCCGGCGGCCTGATAGCGCTCGACCCATGCAGCGAAGTCGGGCCAGTAAATGTCGGGCGCGTAGAAATCGATGTGGGGCGCAGCAGCCCTATAGGCAGCCTGGACGAGGGGGTAGGGGCCGCCGCTGGGATATTCGCCGGCTTGTTCGAAGGGCGCAGGCAGCTGCGCGTTCATATACATCGTCAACGGGTACTCGGCTTTGCCGGCTTTTGCGACCTGCTCTGCAAACTGGCCGTAGTGCCAGGCCATGAAAGCTTCGTCGGCGCGATCGCCGAACATGTCTTTCCAGGTTGAGCCGCTCTTGAGGTTGAGATGTGTTGCCAGATCCTGCGGCAACTGCGCGCGATGCGCCAGGAGATCAGCGTACAGGTCTCTCGGGACGGGAGCGGCGAACAGCTGATTGGCCTGATCGGAGCGGTCCCGGCCGCCGACGCTCAAAATGCCAATTTCGTTTTCGACCTGCACCATGAGGACGGTTTGCTGCTCGGCATCCTGCTCACGAAGGTGATGCATCAGGGCGGCAAAGGCGCGACTGTCGCAGCGAGCGGTCTCCTCGCCGAGAGGAGACAGAATTTCAAGGGGCAAACCGTCGGCGGAGATGGCGCGGGGAAAGCGCCTGGTATCGGAGAGCACCCATTGCGGGGCGTATTCAGAGAAGGCGTTCTTCCAGCTGCCGAACCAGAGCAGGACCAGATGGAGGTGTTGCTGGCGGGCGACGTCGATCCAGTGATCGAGGAGGGAGAAGTTGAACTGGCCTTCCTGCGGCTCGACCTGATCCCAGGCGACGGGCACGAGCACCGTGTTGAAATGCAGGCGGGCCAGGCGAGGAAGAATCTCGTCGGCCTGAGCGGCGGTTGCTGAGGAGGAGTTGCCGAGTTCACCGGCCAGCATGAGGAATGGCTTTCCCTGGACGATGAACTGCTGACCGCTGCCCTGCGTTTGGATCGAGGGCACCTTTTGAGCGCGGGTCGGGATCGAGGCGAGGCAGCAACTGAGGGCAACGAGAGCGTAGATCGAACGCAGCTTCACTGGCGGCCTCCGAAGATCTTCGTTTTGCAGGATATCAGCGGAAGGCGGAAGAACTGGCGGCGGGCGGGCGGGAGGAATATGGCGGAGAGGGAGGGATTCGAACACCTGCCGGAGCCTGAATGCCAGGATTCAGACTGGCGATTCTGCCATCGGCGTATAACCGATCGTCCGCGTGACAACGCCTCCCACGCTGATTGTCGAAAGCAGATCGCTCCGGCTCCACATCCGTAGTTTGTAGTTGTGGCGCCGAAGGTCTGACTCAGCCGGTTGCCATCCTTATCGTAGGTGACGCCAAAACTACCGTAGTCACCTGTCGGACCATCGCCCTAGACGTACACGCCGAAACCAAACCAGCTCATGACAACAAACATCTGCTCGGACGTCTTCTGATCTTCCGTTAGTGGGATCGTGGTTTGCCACACGCCACTGCCAACTGCTTTGAACGGAGGGATTGTGCCCGTTGCATTCATTTTGTCGGATGTGCTCGCTGTGGAACTGAAGAGCCGAAGCACTCCGGTTTTCTGTTTGGGGTCAGCGAAGAAGGATAGGGCTTGCGCTTCGGGTGTCACCTCGGATGTTCCTGCTGCCGTCTTGTTCTCTTCGGTGTGCCGGTAACGCCTGTACCCCCACACTTCATGCTGGCTCAGGGTAGCCCAATCAGGAATGCCGTCCAAATTCGGCGCTGCACTCATGATGGATAGCTTGCCGGAGATCCCACCAAGATCGTCCGCGTTATTCGAGATCAACACGTATGCGCCTGCGACCTGTGCCGCATAGAACGTGTACGGCTGCGGATGGCCTTCGCTCGGTGGTGCTGACCACTTCCACACTGATCCTCCGGCAGAGGAGATCACGCTCGATTTGCTCGCAACTCTGCCCAGGTCGAAGGAGTTGCGTTTTTTCAGAACGATAATGTAGCAGGAACTCGATTGCACGCCTCCAAGATTCGGCGGCGGGCCTGACGGAGAACGAAAGTCTTTCGCGCCAACCAGCGCAGCATCGGCATTGCCAAGCATTTCGGCGGATACCTGTTTGCCGAGCGGATCGAGTCCTTGCAGTAGATTCGCGAACGGAACGCGGAGAGTGTTGGAAATTTGCGCAGAGAGTTGTCTATATGCTCCAGAACCTTCCAGCAAGTCGGCCCTTGCGTAAAACACTGTCTCGAACTGTTCGAGAAGCACCGATGCTGCCTGCGGCTGGCCTGTGTTAGCTAATCCCCGATTTGACCCCAAAAGAAGGATAGCCAGGAAAAGCGGCAATTTGTATAAGCGGTCCACAATTCTCATAGTATTTTCCGATGCTACTTTTCCTCTTCTCCAATAGTGAACGGCTCCTATGGGATCGGCGTGTTCCAACCAATCGAACCAGGAGGGGCCGGAGGGCTAAAGCCACCTGCGGTACCAAGATTATGCGCTGCGCTATTGCTATTTGGCCCGTTCTGAGGATTGTATGGGATTGTGTTTTGTGGCCAATTATTCGCAGTGTTTATCAGATTGTCTACGCCGGAACAGTTGTTGGACGATAATCCACTATTCCACGAGGTCGTAGATGATACGTTGTCAACCCCGCTATGCAGGTTCTGATTCACCCACACATCTAAATCAGTATGGCCGTTTATTGGCCACGGACCGCCCGAAATGATGTATTGGGTTCCGCTGCTTCCTTGCACATACCAAAAAGAGTGCGTAGCCCCAACCAACTTAGCTCGCCAATCATCGACAGGTCTGGTTTTAAGTTGCGCAAAACACTTCGGGCACAGCCCCAGCGGATCGGTAAGATTCGTGGGATTGTCACCGGCGTAGACGTACAGGTTATTCCCGCTGCCCAGCCTGCCCAGCGGATCGGGTTCGAGGTAGCGGCTCAGTTGAGGCGCGTAGTCGCGGAAGCCGTTGTGGTTCCAGCCGCTCTCCACGTCGAAGTACTGGCCCGGGAAGCGCAGGTTCTGCGTGACCGTCCCGCTGACCGATGCCTGCCCAAAAGCATCGTAGCTTGCCTGCCATTGAACGGCCTGATTGCCGTCCGTGGCCACCTGCGGCGTGCCCAGGCGATCGTCGTGCAGGTAGTAGAGCGTTGAGCCGTTGAGCACAGCGATTGGCCAGCCATTGAGATAGATATAGTCGGCCTGCGCTACGCCGGATGCATTCGTCTCTTCGAGTAGCGCACCGTCCTGGCTGTATTGATAAATCTCTCCATAGGAACCAGACACCGTCTTGACCAGCCGCTGCTCGAACCCGTCGTAGATGTAGCTGGCCAGCGCACCACCCCCGGCGTTGACGGCCGCGAGACGGCCATCCTGGTTGTAGCTGAGCGAGGTGATGTATTGACCTGCCGGAGCCTGAATGCCCGGATTCATGCTGGCGATTCGGCCATCGGCGGTATAGCCGATGGTCTGCACGACGGTACCACCCATGCTCAGGCTCGCGAGCAGATCGCTGCCCGTTCCATATCCGTAGCTCATGTTTGCCGAGCCGGTGTTCTGGTTCGACGCAACCGCATTGGTGATCGTCTGCACATTGTTCGTTGGATAGTAGCCATAGGTCAGGCTCTGCAGGGTCGAGCTGCCCCCGATATCGGTGATTCCCGTCAAACGGTAGTCCTGATCGAACGCAGCTTCACTGGCGGCCTCCGAAGATGTTCGTTTTGCAGGATATCAGCGGAAGGCGGAAGGACTGGCGGAGGGCGGACAGGAGGAATATGGCGGAGAGGGAGGGATTCGCTCCCTCACCCGGCTATGAAAGCAAATAACTTGCTGATGCTTCAATTTCCAATATGTATAAACATTGGTTTTTCAATATCTTACATGATATACACAATGTATCACTTGTGGATAGCTGCTTGGCCTCCGGGCGCTCGTGTAATACTGCGAGGGCATGAAACCTACTCGCATCCCACGCCGTGGTGAGAGCGTCCGCATCGCCGCTCATCAAGACGAGTTCCTTGTGGTCCGCGTTGATAAAGTCCATAACATCGCTACCGTCGAACGGTGGGATGACCCAACCGTTTCTCTGTGGGACGTTCCCTTCGATGCGATCCACTTAGTACCCGAGACAATAGCCGCCTAGCTGCTACGCA
>DATAZC010000139.1:0-77611 GCA_036272255.1 Acidobacteriaceae bacterium
TTATACGGGCAATCAGTCGAGTGTGGACGTGAATGGTGTGACGGTTTCCGATGCGGTTTCGGAGCTGTTGTCGCGGTTTCCGGATTTCAGGAAGCATCTGTACACGCCGGATGGGAAGCTGCGGTCGTTTGTGAACCTTTACCTGAACGATGAGGATGTGCGGTATTTGCCGGAGCGGGAAGGGACGCAGGTGAAGGAGTCGGATTCGCTGTCGATCATCCCCTCCATCGCGGGGGGTTCCTCGCTCCATTTGACTCGGTCGTTCCCTGCGGCGAACGACCTTCGCTCAGGGCAGGCTCCCGGGCGGGCGCGCTTCGCGCCGGGACAATAACCAGTAGATTCCGGGTTTATTGGGCGAACGACGGTAGCCCAGGACAGACTCAGATAACAAGCCTTTGCGCATCGATCAGGTTCGCGGGCCCCTTGCACCTGGCGAGGTTCCAGCAGCATCCTTAGAAAGAAGACTTATGGCTACGATTACGGAACCCATTACCTTGCCCCAGTTGTCGAATGACGAGATTGCGCGATATTCGCGCCACCTTCTGTTGCCCGAAGTGGGCATGGAGGGCCAGCAGAAGCTGAAGGCGGCGAAAGTTCTGTGCGTCGGGACGGGCGGGCTGGGTTCTCCGCTGGCGCTGTATCTTGCGGCTGCGGGGATTGGGACGCTGGGGCTGGTGGATTTCGACGTCGTCGACTCCAGCAACCTGCAGCGGCAGATCATTCACAGCACGAAGGACGTAGGGCGGCCGAAGATTGACTCGGCGGCGGAGAAGCTGCTGGCGCTGAACCCGTTTCTGAATGTGGTGAAGCACGAGACGATGCTGACCAGCCAGAACGCACTGGAGATCATCCGCGACTACGATGTGGTGGCTGACGGGACGGACAATTTTCCGACGCGGTATCTGGTGAACGACGCGTGCGTGCTGACGGGCAAGCCGAACGCGTATGGATCGATCTTCCGCTTCGAGGGGCAGGCCAGCGTATTTGCGACCGAGGAAGGGCCTTGCTACCGTTGCCTTTATCCGGAACCGCCGCCGCCGGGACTGGTGCCTTCGTGCGCGGAGGGTGGGGTGCTGGGGATTCTGCCTGGCCTGGTGGGCGTGATTCAGGCGACGGAAGTGATTAAACTGATTCTCGGCAAGGGGGAGCCGCTGATCGGGCGGCTGCTGCTGGTGAACGCGCTCGACATGAAGTTTCGAGAGCTGAAGCTGAGGAAGAATCCCGACTGCCCCGTCTGCGGAAAGAACCCGACGGTGACGAAGCTGATTGATTATCAGCAATTCTGCGGCATTGTTCCGGAGGCGAAGATGGCAGTGGAGAAAAACGGTATCCCGCAAATGAGCGTGGCAGAGCTGAAGCAGCGGCGGGACGCGGGCGAGGACGTTTTCGTTCTCGATGTGCGAGAGCCCTTTGAATACCAGATTGCGCAGATGGGCGGGCACCTGATTCCGCTGGGCGAGCTGCCGAACCGTTTGAGCGAGCTGAAGGCGGATCAGGAAATTGTGGTGCAGTGCAAGTCGGGCGGACGGAGCCAGCGGGCGGCTGAATTCCTCGCGAACAACGGCTTCACCAACGTGCACAACCTGGCGGGCGGCATCACGGCGTGGGCGAACGAGATTGATCCGACGGTGGCGAAGTACTGACCGGCCAGCAGAGCTTAGTAGGAGCAGAGTTTGAAGAGATTCGGGGGCTAAAGCCCCCTTTTTTTTTGTGGGTTGATGGCACGACTGAAGTCGTGCCCCTTCGCTTGTCGTTTGCGAAGCTGATGGCTTTCCCTGGTGGTGGTGAAGCGACGCCTCCACCAGGACTCCCCTCGAATGGCGAACCAGATTTTCCGGTTCGCTGTCGACGGAGTGGTGAAGCTCAGGCAGGCCAACAGGATGCCAACCCCGGCCGCCATCGGAGTCCTCTGACCTTCAGCTTTGCCATTGTCAATAGCACTTTTCGTCCGTCTGGCTGTGAATAACGTGGCCTTGGCCGCCCCCGGGCGGCTGCGTATACTCCGTTTTGCCCGGCAATGCTGATTATTTTTTGATTCCCCGTCCAGGATTTTCTGCTTCGCCGGCGACCGTCGTCGGGGGCCATGATGGATTTACTTGCTCTGCGTCTGCTCTTCATTCTTATTTTTACGGTAGCCTGCTGGTTCTTTCGGCCATTTGGGATCAATCCATGGACCGCTGGCGGCATTGGCGCCGTTGCGTCCGGACTCATCATCCTTTTCGAGCTGCGGGTGCGCGCGCTCAGTTTGCGGCGGCTGTTCGGAGCGGTGATCGGCAGCCTGCTGGGCATCATGGGCGCATTTCTGTTTTCGCTGGTGCTGCGCAACAGTCTGCCGGATGGGCGGACGCGCAGTCTTTTCCAGCTGGGCGTGCTGCTGATCATGACCTACGTCGGCTTGGTGGTGGGCGCGAACAAGGGCGACCTGCTGAACCTGGCGGCGCTGGGAGGATTGTTTGTCGGGGAGCGCGCGGCGAAGCGCAATACGAAAATTCTGGATACGAGCGCGATCATCGACGGACGCATTGGCGACATTGCGGAGACCGGCTTTCTGGAAGGCGTGCTGATCGTTCCCGAGTTTGTTTTGCGGGAGCTGCAGATGGTGGCCGATTCTTCCGATTCGTCGAAGCGGCAACGCGGACGGCGTGGGCTGGATGTGCTGCAGCGGATGCGCGGCAATGCGCAGATCACCGTGCAGATTGTGAATGAGGACTTCCCCCAGGTCCGCGAAGTGGATCTGAAGCTGATCGAACTGGCAAAGCAGATGGAAGCGAAGATCGTGACCAACGATTTCAACCTGAACAAGGTTGCGCAGGTGCGTGGCGTACAGGTGCTGAACATCAACGATCTGGCCAATTCGCTGCGGCCGGTCGTGCTGCCGGGCGAGAAGATGCGGGTTGTGATCATGAAAGAGGGCAAGGAGTTCGACCAGGGCGTGGGCTATCTGGACGATGGGACGATGGTGGTGGTGGATCACGCGCGGCGGCTGATTGGGCGATCGGTGGAGATCTGCGTCACGTCGGTACTGCAGACCGCGTCGGGAAAGATGATTTTCGGGCGGCTGGACGAGGGTTCGCGGCCGGAAGCGATGCGGGCGACCGTGGAGGCGCCGAACGGAGAGACGGCGGGGAGCGGCCAGGCAGCGGGCCGATGACATTACGCAACTCTTACATTCGAAAAGCGGCAGTTACTCTTAAGGTAAGAATGGAGACCTGCTGCTGATGGCTACATTCACTGAGATTCCTGCCGAAACCGTGCGCGCTGACTCTGAGTTACTGGAGCAGACGCGCTCCGCCACCCTGAACTGGATTTTCGTGGTCACGCTGACGGTGTTTCACCTGGGCGCGATTGCGGCGTTCTTCTTTTTCAGCTGGGGCGCGCTGGCAGTTTCTCTGGTGCTGTGGGTGCTGGGTCAAAACGTCGGCATAGCCATGAGCTATCACCGGCTGCTGACGCATCGCGGGTACATCACGCCGAAATGGGTGGAATACGCCATGGCGTTGTGCGCGACACTGGCGCTGCAGGGGGGACCGATCTACTGGGTTGCGGTGCACCGCATGCATCACCAGCTGACGGACCGGCCAGGCGATCCGCACTCGCCGCGCGACGGGAAGTGGTGGTCGCACATGGGCTGGATCCTGCATGGATCTTTGCGGAACCGGAACCCGCTGCTGACGCGGTATGTGCCCGACCTGGCGACCGATCCGTTTTACGTGTGGCTGAGCCGCTGGCACTGGGTGCCGGTAACGGTGCTGGGCATCGGGATGTTCTTTATCGGCGGATGGTCGTGGCTGCTGTGGGGAACATTTCTGCGCATCACGCTGGGGCTGCATGCGACCTGGCTGGTGAATTCCGCGACCCATATGTGGGGCGGGCGGCGTTTCCAGACGCGGGACGACTCACGCAATAACTGGTGGGTGGCGATGATTACGGGCGGCGAGGGGTGGCACAACAACCATCACGCGCATCCGGTCTCTGCGAGCCACGGCATGGCGTGGTACGAGCTGGACTTCAACTACTGGGGCATTCGCATGCTGGGTTTTCTGGGCCTTGCCAGGAAGATCAAGGTGCAGAACGCCACGGGTGGACCGGCGCGGGTTCTGCACCCCTAAAATCTTCGTATTGGCCGGAACGATTCGTTCCTAGTACGGGTGGCTCTGGGGCTCGGAGGCGTTCATCCGG
This sequence comes from Acidobacteriaceae bacterium, assembly GCA_036272255.1. GTDB lineage: Bacteria > Acidobacteriota > Terriglobia > Terriglobales > Acidobacteriaceae > Palsa-343. The sequence goes on from DATAZC010000139.1 coordinate 4,180, forward strand.
GAAGTCTGGCCGCCGACAAAGTACTGGGTCTGCGCTACAAACTCTTCCCATTGAGCGCGGCCGCGAGCGATGGCATCGCGCCGCCGATCCGCGGGCTCGTTTACCTGCTCCTTGCTGTTGTCGACGAGGGCAGCTACCTGCTGCTGGCTTTTGTCGACGAGGTCGCTGACCTTTTCCGCGGCCTGGCGGGTGCGGTCGACGTACTCGTTCACCTGGTCCTTGCTCATATCGACGAGGGCGCTGACCTCATCCGCGGCCTGACGGATGCGATCCACGTACTTGTTCACCTGATCACGGCTCTTGTCGAAGAGGGCAGTCACCTGCTGACGGCTCTGGTCGACGAGGGCGCTGATCTCTTCGGCGGCCTGGCGGCTGCGATCCGCGTACTCGTTCGCCTGCAGCCTGCTTTGGTCGACGAGAGCGCTGACCTGCTTGCTCTGGTCGGCAATGACAGCCACTTGGTGACGGCTCTGGTCGACGAGGGCGCTGATCTCTTCAGCTGCCTGGCGGCTGCGATCCGCGTACTCGTTCGCCTGCTGCTGTGTCTGGTCGACGAGAGTGGCAACCTGCAGCTTGCTGTGATCGACCATGGCACTGACTTCTTCGGCGGCGTGGCGGGTGCGGTCGACGTATTCGCTGACCTGCTGCTTGCTGTTGTCGACGAGGGCGGCAACCTGCTGCTTGCTGTGATCGACCATGGCGCTGACTTCTTCGGCGGCGTGGCGGGTGCGATCGACATATTCGCTGACCTGCTGCTTGCCGTTGTCGACGAGGGCGGCGACCTGCTGCTTGCTTTGGTCGACTATAGCGTTGACCTGTTCGGCGGCCTGGCGGGTGCGATCGATATATTCGCTGACCTGCTGCCTGCTGTTGTCGACGAGGGCGGCGACCTGTTGCCTGCTCTGGTCGACCATGGCGCTGACTTCTTCGGCGGCCTGGCGGCTGCGAGCCACGTACTCGTACACCTGATCTTTGCCGTGGTCGACAAGGGCAGCGACCTGCTGTCGGCTCTGGTCGACGATCGCATTGATTTCATCCGCGGCCTGGCGGGTGCGGGCGCGGAGAAACTCAGAGTCCTGGCTGGCGCCACTGCCGTTATCCTCACGCCGTCCACGGCCGAGTTTCGGGGCGCAGACAATTCCGGCAACAGCGCCGGCGCCTAATCCCGCGAAAACCCATGCCAATCCGATACCTTTGTTTTCCTGTGCCATTGCGAGGACTCTCCTTTTGGAGCCTGGAGGCGGGGGCGCCCGAACGTCCGCCTGGATTTCAGCTCATCCGATCCATTCCCAATCGACCATCCGCGGCCGACTTCAAGGCGTGTAAGGCTACCGTTCGCCAGACTCGAGGAATGAACCTTGGGAATCCATTCTCAATGACTGCGGCGTCTTCCGGGCTACAACCAGGCACGGCGAGGCCTGACACTTTCGTTGCAGCAGGTTACTGATGTACCTCTTTTGGCAACGGCTGGTGCGTTGCCGGCGCTGGTAGACTCGCGGGGATGATGCTGAAGAACGCGGTTCGCCTTGCGGTTTTGCCGCTGCTGGTCTCGCTTGCGTATGCGCAGAGCGCGCCGCAGCACCTCTTTTTCCACGTTACGCTCGATCCCGGCATGCCAATGGCCTCGGGGCGGTTATTGATCTTTCTGGAACCGGGCGCGGACGGATCGCAGGACGCGATGAACCAGTTCCGGCCGTCGGCTACCTCGGTGGCGGCAAAGGAGGTGGCGGGTTGGAAGCCGGGGACTACGGTCGATGTGGACGTGGACGATCTGGCGTTTCCGGCGCCGTTCTCTTCGCTGAAGCCAGGAACGTACCGGGCGCATGCGGTGCTGGACGTAGGGCACACCTACATTTATGCGGGGGCAGCAGCGGGCGATGTGGAGAGCGCGGTGGTTCCGCTGAAGGGCTGGACGCCGGGCGCGGGCGCCGAACCAACGCTGGTGCTGAACCATGTGGATGCGGCGCCGGCTCCGCGGCCGCTGCCCCTGAAGCCGCAGGAACTGGCGGCGGCGGAGAAGGCGACGACGCTGGTGGACTTCGTGAGCCCTGCGCTGACGGCTTTTTCAGGACGGGAGACACACATTCGCGGGTGGGTGGTGCTGCCGCCCGGATATGAGGAGCATCCGCAGGAGCGCTATCCGACGGTTTACTGGACGCACGGCTTCGGCGGGACGCTGCCGGGTATTCGCCCGACGGCGTTGCAGATTGCGAGCCGCATGGAGGCGGGGAAGATGCCGCCGATGATCTGGATTTGTCTGGATGAATCGCTGGCGACGGGCACGCATGAGTTTGCCGATTCGGTGAACAACGGCCCGTGGGGTACGGCGCTGACTGCGGAATTTATTCCGTGGATCGAGGGCAGGTATCGTATGGATGCGAAGGCTTCGGGGCGGTTTCTCGAGGGGCATTCGTCGGGAGGATGGGCGACGCTGCAGCTGCAGGTGAACTATCCGACGATTTTTGGGGGAACGTGGTCGACGTCGCCGGATCCGAGCGATTTTCACGCATTCAGCGGGATTGATTTGTACGCACCGCACGCGAATATCTATCACCGGCCGGATGGGACGGCGTGGCCGATTGTGCGCGACCACGGAGAGGTGATGGCGACCTGGGAGGAGTTTGGGCGGCAGGAGAAGGTGCTGGGGCCGTACGGAGGGCAGGTGGCTTCGTTTGAATGGGTGTTTTCGCCGCGCGGAGCGGATGGGCGGCCGCTGCCGATGTTCGATCGCGAGACGGGGGATGTGGATCCGGCCGTGGTGGCCTACTGGCGCGACCATTACGACCTGGCGCACCTGACGGAGGCGAACTGGACGACACGGGGGCGCGATCTGAAGGGGAAGATTCACCTGGTGGTGGGGACGGCGGACACGTTTTATCTGGATGGCGCCGCACACAGGTTTGAGGCGGTGCTGAATAAGCTGGGAGGCGATCCGCACTTTACGTATCGCGAGAAGCGGACGCACTTCGATTTGTATGAGGAGAACGGCGACCGGATGGCGATGATGGATGAAATTGCGCAGCAGATGTATTCGGTGGCGCGGCCTTCGGCGCACTGGACGCGTCCTGCGGGGAGCCCGGCGGCGATCCTGCACCCGTAGTGACCGTATGAAGAGGCCGGCAGGAGTGACGGTGGTTGCGGTGCTGCAGTTGGCGGCGGCCGCGATCAGCATCGTCGTGAGTTTTTCGCTGCTTGTGCCGGGTACAGCGCTGGACCGGATGTGGCAGCTCAATCCCGGGGTCCACGCGGCGTTCGCGGATCACGCGGTGCAGGTGGCGCCGATCCTCGCGCTCGTGGGACTGCTGACAGCGATCTGCGGAGTGGGTTTGTTGCGCGGTTATTCGTGGGCGTGGCTGCTTTCCGTGGCGTTGTTTGGCACTAACGCGCTGGGAGACATGGTGAGCCTGCTGATGGTGCGGGACTGGTTCAGGGGCATTGCGGGCATTGTGATCGACGCGGCCTTGCTCTACCAGTTGCTCCACGCGAGCACGCGGGAATTCTTTTTGCGGCGGCGATAGCTACTGTTGCGCGGCCCAGGTTGTGAGTTGCTGGGGGCTGCTGATGCCCCTGGTGATCATGCGCTCGATCATGTCGTGCATGGCGAGCAGCGGAACCGGATGGCTGACGTCCGCCGGGGACGATTGGCCGGGGAAGCGGACCATGAGGGTCGGCCGTGGATCGAAGGATCCGTGCCGGGACGCTGCTTCATCTTCCCTGGTCCAGCCAAAGCCATCGCGCCAGATGGCCACACGCCAGCTGTGATCGGAAGAGAGGACGAGGGTCGTCTGACTGGCAGAGGGCGTTTGCGCGAGCGTGGAAAGAAGGTCGCCGAGGGAGCGATCGGCGAGTGCGAGATTGTCGATGTAGCTGCCGCCGATGAGCACGCGGCCGGTTTTGCGATCGTAAAAGCCGGGCGGGTGGGGCAGGTAGAGATGGACGAAGACGAGGTCGATGGCGTCGTTGGTCACGAGCTGCCGCGCTGCATCCATCATGCTGGCGAAGACTTCCGCTTCGCTGGGAGCAGGCTCGTAACGCTGGTGCAGGGTACGCGCCAGCGTTGCATGAGCGGGGGCGGTGAAGTTGGCCCACGTGGATTTGTCGCGGGAGAGATGCTCGCCAAAGACGATGAGGCGCATCGTGCAGGAATCGAGCTGATTGGGGAGCATGCGGCAATAGGGGTTGTAATCGCCGGAGATGCCGGTGGTCCAGCCGTGGCGGCGCGCGTCGGCGAAGAGGGTGGCGTTTTCGTCGAAGGTTTGCCACGGGGCGCCCTTCGCAGACTGATAACGCAGCGTGCCTGCCTCGGTGCTGCGGGCATCGACGATGGGTTTACCGAGGAAGAGTGAAGGAATAATGCGTTCGGTGAAGTAGCCGTCGGGCTCGACGGCGGAGAAGGCGACGCTTTGGGTGCGGAGGCGATCGAAGTTGGGGAGATCGAGCCCGGGCCAGCGATGGTCGAAGAGCTGGTCATAGGAGAGCTCATCGAAGAGCAGCCAGACGATGCGGGGATGGGGCGCGGCAGCAGCCGGAACGGTCTTTTGAAACTCCGCCTGGTCGCGGGGCTGATGGGCGAAGCCGGCCATGACGAGCATGGGGAGAGCCCAGAAGATGCAGAAGCCGAAGATCAGGACGATGAAGCGGAGTCCGCGAACCGCGATGAGGTAGGTGCGGGGTGTGAGCACCCAGATCAGGAGCAGGACGGCGGCGGTAAGAGCAAAGGCGCGGCCTGCGGAGAGCTGCTGCCAGGAGAGGAGCTGCGCGAGGATCAGGCCGGCGATAAGGCGGGAGACGAGCAAGCCCAGCCACAGAGCCCAGAGCAGGCTGCGCAAGGTGCGGCGCTGTACGTTGTTTGTCCAGGTGAGGCGCTCGATGGCGCGCAGGGCGAGCACGGCGAGGAGCCAGAGGACGAGCACATCAAGGGCGAGGGCCCGGACCACGGCGGTGATGGGTAACAGCCGATGATACAAATCCAGGTGAGTGGGGGAGAGCTGGTTCCAGATGAGGCCGGGCGCGAGGAGCAACGCTGCGCCGGCGGCTTCAAGCCAGGAGCTCGGCCAGGAACTGCCGGGTTGACTGGAGGGCGGCTGGGGCAATCGCCGCTACCTGGCCTGCAGAAGAAACAGGACCCGGCCATTCGGCAACGCCTCACGCAGCACGACGGTGAAATGGCTGGTGGCGGCCTGGGTGAACGCGGCCTCGTCGAGGTGGGCGTAGAGCGCATCGCGGCCGCGCAGCAGATCGACAAAGCGAGGATCGCGGGCGGGCACCCATTCGACGATCGCCCAGCTGGTGGTGATTTCGCGGACGAGGGCGATGACCTCGGGGAGAGGAATCTGCTCAGCCAGGAGCAGATGGTGAATGAGGCCGAGCATCATGACGCAGTCGAAGCGGCCGCGGGAGCGGTCGAGCAGGGCAAGACTCTCGGCATTGCGCCAACCCACGGCGGGCGTGGGACGGGCAGGATTCGCGATCAGCGTGGCGATGTTCAGGTTGCCCTTGCGCGCCTGAAGCCAGTTTTGCTCGGTGGCGGGCAAGTCGGTATCCCAGGCGACGACTTCAGCGCCGGACTCGGCTGCAATGCGGGAGTAAACGCCGCTGTTGGCGCCAAGGTCGAGGACGGTTCGCGGCACCGCAGCGGCCAGAGCATCGCGGACGAAGCGGCGTTTCTGCTTTTGGTCTTCGGCGGCGTAATGATCGGCCGATTGTGCGTAGCTGCTCCAGCGCGAGGCGTGACGCCCGGAGGAGAGCGCCTGCTCGATATGCCGCAGATGTTTGCGCAGGCTGCTGAGGTTGCGGCGCAATACGGTGATGGCGGCGGCGGGGTCCTGTTTCACCTTTGTGTTCTGGGCGCTCTTTTTGCCGCTGGTTTCAAGCATCAGGGGCAAGGTGATCAGGGAACGGAAGGGTTCGCGCCAGCGCTGCCAGCGGCTGAGATGAGGAGCCAGGTCAGCGGGCTCGTAGCCATCGCGTTTCTGGATGGCGGCGGTCAGGGGCCAGCCCAAAGCCTGATAGGCGGCGAGGGGCAGCAGGAAGGTGCGGACAAATTGACCGTAGGCGAGCCACAGCGGGCTCTCGGGATCGCGCCGTTCGATGGAGAGCACGTCGACAAGGACAGGGCGCGTTCCGCGAAAGAGCATGTTGAGCGGGGTCGCGTCTTTGAGGATCAGATCGTGCTGGAGCAGACCTTCACAGAGGTCGAGGGTGAGGTCGGCGGCAGCAATCCAGGCGCTGGGGGTCCACTCCCATGGATAGGAGGGGAAGAAGACGCGGGGATGCTCGAGGGTGCAGGCGCCATCCTGCTGAGAGAGGAAGCGGGTTTCGATGAGGGTGCCGTCGGAGACCCACTGCTGCGCGGTGGGGGACTGGAGGAACTGAAGGGCTGGCTCGGCGAACTCGGTGCGAACCTCGCGGAGGACACGATCGCCGACGATGCGCACGGAGCCCGCAGGATCGCGGAAGGTCTCGAGCGTGAGCTCGGCAGCCGCCATTACTCACTCGCTTCTGGAGAGGCGCTCTTTTCTGAATCGGGTTTTTCGTCGTGGGAGGAGATGCGGAAGAGACGGCGAATTTTGGAGCGCAGCACGAAGAGTGCACCGGCGAGCATAGAGCCGCCCACCTGCACGGCGAGAAGGCCGGAGCCTGGATCGACGTAACCGTAGGCTGGTTTGGCGAATGCTGCGAGCAGCACCGCCAGTTCAACGAACGCGAGTGCTACGAGGGTAGTGCGGCGAGCAATATGCACAGAAGACCTATGCCTCCCTTGTCACAAAAACGGCGGTAAGGTTGACTAGACGGCCGGTGGTCCAAAAAGTTGCGGAGAGAGAGGACCTGCCCTGGCACCTTACGATTTGGAAATGATACAAGATTGGTAAACAAGCTGCCTGGCGCTCAGGGCAGGTGAGGCGTAAATCGTGCCTGAACGGTCACCTGGTGAGTTTGAGACTGGCCACCCGCGGCAGCCGCTACAATGGGCTTAAGCCTTCCTTACGACAAATCATTCCGAGACGATATGACCGCGAATCTTGAATCCGCTCTTACTACAAATCTGCAAAACGCCGCACAGCAGGCGGGCCTGGTTGTGCTTTCGATTGATGCCGGCACCGACTTTAACGGGCATCCGACCACGCGCTTTCGCCTGGCTGCGGGTGCGGACGCTGCGGCGGAACGGACGCTGCTGCTGGAACTCAGCGAAGCGTTCGACTTCAACAAGCCGGAACTGTTGCCGGAGATGACGACCCACCTGCGCGAGGCGGCGAAACGGCTGCGCAATCCGCGGCCGGACGCTTACGTGACGCTGCAGGGTTTGCCGGTCAGCTTCAGCCATTTCCAGTGGCCGTTCCACCGGTCGACTTCAGGTGCGGACACGTACATCGTGCACGGGACGCTGCATCTGGAAGATGGAGCGCAGTCGCCGCTGCACACACTGGTCTCGGCAAGTATGACGGTAACGTTTGCAGAAATCGTGGCGGCGCCGGAGCAGCCGTATGCCGAGACATTTATCTATAACGCGGTGCGCAAGACGCTGGATCGCGGTCAGCTGGAACTGCTGAAGAGCGGGAATCGGCAGCCAGTACCGGTGACGACGCGCTACTACAGCCGGTGGCAGAAGAAATTTATCTTTACGGACACGGACGATCACAGGCGGATGGATTTTCTGGCGCTCAAGGTTTATTGGCTGTCGGGAGTTCTGGGCGGAAATCAGCCGGTGTGGATTGCCGATCCGCGCGACGCGCAGTATCTGAACACCACGGCGGAGGAGCTTGCACGGTCGGCGCGGGAACTGAGCGGCGAGGGATTGCTGGCGCTTGACGGCGAGTATGCCGCGGCCACGCCGAAGCTGCTGGAGCGTGCCGAGGAGTATCACGCGAGGCTGCAGGCGGCGCTGGCGGTGACGCGGCCGACGTTCAACGAGGATATGCGGGCCGGCCACACGAATATGTAAGGGTGGCTGGTTGCTCGCGTGTGTCTGCCGTTCGGCCAGCTACTCGTAGCGCAGTGCGGTTTGCGGATCGATTTTGGTGGCGCGCTCGGCGGGAATCCAGCAGGCGAGCATCCCGATGAAGGCAAGAAAGACAGGAACCAGCGTGAAGGTGACGAGGTCGTGCGGCTGAACTCCGTAAAGGAATGCCGTTGAGAACCGTGCCGCCAGCCACGCCGCGGGCCAGCCGAGAGCCAGCGCGATGAGCGTGAGCACGATTCCCTGGCGGAGGATGAGGGTTCGCACCGCCGCCAGCTGCGAGCCAAGTGCGATGCGGATGCCAATCTCGCGCGTGCGCCGGCTGACCGAGTAGCTCATCAGGCCAAAGAGACCGGTGGCCGCCAGCACGATTCCGATGCAACCGAAGATTCCAAAGAGCGTGCCGGCGAGGCGGGGCAGGAAGAGCGCGCTGCGGAGATGGTCTTCGATGGTTTCGACGTTGTAGACCGCCATGGCGGGATCGAGGGCATGAATGGCTTCGCGGACCGCGCTGGTGGTGGCGGCGATGTCTCCGTCCGAGCGCACGATGAGCGTGTATCCGAGAAACGAGGGGTCGCTGCCGGTGTTTTGCACGAACGAGCGGAAGAGCACGGGACGGGTGTCTTCGCCGAGGGTGCGTGATTTGACGTTGCCGACGACGCCGATGATTTCGTAGGTGGCGCCGCCTCCGGTGATGCGCTGGCCGATGGGATTCTCGTTGGGGAAGAGATGCTCGACCAGGGAGCGACTGACGAGGGCGACTTTGGGCGCGTCGGCGGCTTCGTGGGAAAAGTCGCGGCCGGCGATGAGGGGGATGCCGAGCGTTTCAACATAGCCAGGACTGGCCATGAATTCGTCGACGCCAACGTTCTCGGTGCGACCCTTGCGGCCCTCGACAAAGAAACCGTCGCTGCGATTGCCTCCTGCGAGGGGGACCGCATCGGTGACGGCGGCGGAGCGAACGCCGGGCAGAGCGGCGGCGCGCTCCTGGAGTTGGGCGAGGAAGCGATTGGTCTGATCAGCAGAGTAGCCGTGGACGCGCGGATCCACGGAGACCATGAGCACGCCATGCGAGCGGAAGCCGATGTCGATGCCGGTAGCGCGCTGGAGGCTGCGGAGGAAGAGGCCGGTGGCGCAGAGCAGGACGATGGACATGGCCATTTGCGCGACGACCAGAACGTTGCGCAATGTGAAGCGGCGGCCGGGGCGCGCGAGGGCATCTTCGCCGCGGAGGGCGCTGACCAGGACAGGACGTGAGGCGATCCATGCGGGGATGAGCCCGCAGAGGATGCCGGCGGCGACGCTGAGAGCGAAGGTGTAGAGGATCACACGCCAGTCGAGGCTGAGGCTGAGGTCGAGCGGAATGGGGGCCGGGACGTGGAATGCTCCGAGGGCGGAGGTGGCCCAGAGAGCCAGGAGGCTGCCGAGGACGCCACCGCCGACCGCGAGGATGACGCTCTCGAACAGCATTTGGCGAAGAAGCTGACCGCGAGTGGCGCCGAGCGAGATGCGCACGGCCATCTCACGCTGGCGCGCAGCGGCCTGCGCGAGCAGAAGATTGGAAACATTGGCGCAGGCGATCGCGAGCACCAGCAGGACGACGACAAGAAGCGCACCAAGGAAGACGAGGAAGGTTTCCTTGTCGCGGGGCGGAAGCGAGCCGGCCTGCTCGAAGCGGAAACCGTTGCCTTTGTCGGTCGCCGGATAAGCGGTAGCTAAATTCTTGGCGAGGGTGGCGAGTTCGGCGGAGGCCTGGGCCTCGGTGACGCCGGGCCTGAGGCGGGCGATGACGTCGAGCCAGTGGCTGGATCGCGAATCGCGCCGGGGAACGCTGGGGGCGAACTGCTCGACATTGCCGAGGGGAATCCAGAACTGGGGGTCGAGGATGAGCTCGAGGCCGTGATAGCCGGCGGGTGCAACTCCAACGACGGTGAAGGGCTTGCCGGAAAGCGTGACCGACTTACCGACGATGGATGGATCGCCGGAGAAGCGGCGCTGCCAGAGACGATAGCCGAGAACGACGACGGACTGCTTTTCTTCATCGGACCGAAAGCCACGGCCGAGAGCCATGTGTATCCGGGTGACGTCGAAGTAGTTCGCTGTGGCGGATTGTCCCCAGACGCGCTCGGGCTCGCCCGAACCACCGATGGATGCGGGCAGAAGCTCGTCATAGGCGGCGACGCCAGAGAAGGACGTTGCGTGGTCACGGACGTCGGTGTAATTCGGGTAGGGGAAGTTGTTGCAGCATTCGTCGCCGTCGTGCGTGAGGTGCAGGGTTAGCAGGGTGCCTGGGTCGCCGACCGGTGCGGGCCTGAGAACGAAGCGGCTGACCATGGAGAAGATGGTGGAGTTGGCCGCGATGCCCAGGCCGATGGAGATCACGATGGTGGCGACAAGGGCTGGGGATTTCGAGATACGCCGGAAGGTGTAAGCGAGGTCCTGACGCAGAGCGGCCATGGGTTCTCCAGTGACTGTTCAGTACGGTAGCGGAGGACGCGTGGTTCCGCGGCTCGTCATACTTTTGCGCAGAGCAGGCGGCCGGATCGTCCGTGGGGACGCGGTGTTTCGGGACTTTCGCCGAACCAGCGGACGCGAATCGCCGCGCCGTCGAGGTCTTCAATTGCGGTGAAGCCGAGGGCGCGCAGGTCGGCGGCGAGCTGAGGCGGATCGAAGAAGAGGCGGAAGGGTTCGCCGGCGCGAGCTACTCGTTCAGCGAGATAGTCGAACGCACGCCGTTCGGTTTCGCCCATAAGCTCGCGCGGAATTGCGTAGTCAAAGACGACACCGCTGTGCGGGGGCAGGCTGGCGATGAAGGTGAGAGTGGCGAAAGCGGCAACGCGGGTGAGATAAGGCACGACACCGAGCCAGGCGAAGAAGGCCGGTTCATCGAAGCGAAATCCCGCGGCGGCCAGACCGTGCGCGAGGGTATCGCGTTCAAAATCGATGGGCGCAAAGCGCATGGAATCGGGAATGTCGATGCCGGCATTCTGGAACTGCGCGCGCTTCCACGCCTGGGTGTCGGGATGGTCGACTTCGAAGACGCGGAGATCGGCAAATGGATTGCGATAGGCAAAAGTATCGAGGCCGGCGCCCAGAACGACGTACTGGCGAACGCCCTGCTGGACGGCGTGAGCCAGCTCTTCTTCCGCAAAGCGGCTGCGGACAGCGAGGAAGATACGCAGGCCGCGTCCCCAGGGGTTTTGATTTCCTTCGTCGGCTTCAGCAGGGATGCGGGCCGCTGCCTCTTCGCTGAGGATCCTCAGGGCGAGGGGATCCTCGAAGATGAGGGGGCGGTCGTAAAGCTGGTGAGCCGCGCGGCGGATGGCGACGCGCTCGGCCGTTCCGCTGCGGCGGCCTTCGATCATGCTGCGGAGTGGCTCACTTCAGGGCTGCGCGTAATAGCCATTATTGGTGCGGATCTTGAGGTCCGGCTTATCGACTTTCACATCGACGTCGTGCCAGGCATTGGGGGCATCGGCTCGTTGTGGGTCGAAGGTCAGCGTATACCAGGCGGACGCATCGGCGGCACACTTCACGACCTCGCCGGAAACGTCGTTGCTGCCGTATAACACCTGGCCTCCGCTGTGCACGGCGAACACCTGCAGCGCCAGATTGCCGGGGTTTGACCTGGTGGGTTTGGTGACCGGTTTGGTAAAGCTCTCCCACAGAAAGTTGCGGGCGCTGGCGGCGTCGTTGGGGCCGAGCGGATCGACGGAGTCGACGGTGATGCCCGACTGACGCAGCAAGCTGGAGAGGCCGACGACAGCGCTGAAGAGGTTGCGTTGTTGCTGGGGGCCAATCATCACGTTGGGGTTGTCGAAGATGGGCCAGCCAGGTCCGATCCAGACGACCAGCTTGCGGCCGCCCACTTTGCCAAGATAATTGCCCAGAGAACTGAGGGCTCGCAGGGAAAGCTCGGTTCGTTCTTCGGCTCCGTAGAAGCCGGCTGAGCGGGGAATGTCGTGCAGCTGTCCTTCTTTCTGGTGAAGGACGGTAGCCAGAGCGTTGCCATCGCTCGAGATCGGCGCCACCTGCTGGATTCCGTTGTCCACGAGCATGAAGATGCCGACCGGGATCGCCAGTTTGCCGCCATTGCTGCGCAGATAGCCCTCAAGCTGGGTGCGGACAACGCTCACGACGCTGAAATTTGCATTCACGTCGTCGATGAGGATGAACATGGCCTGCGGACTATTCTGCTTGTCCCCGATGGAATGCGCCTCGAAAGAACGAATCACGGCTGGCTGTTTATTGTCGAGGAGCGAGAAGTCTTCCTGTTTGAGTCCGGCGATGGGGTGACCGGACTTGTCGGTGACAACGACGTTGAAGCTGATGGGACCCGTGGTGGGCGCAGGGGGAGGGGTGGATACGGGAGGAACGTCGAGCGGTTTTTGCGCGAGTGCGGCCGTTGCGCAGCACACGAGAACCAGACAGAACCTGACGAACGGGGTCAGCATGAACGCCTCCTGAGCACGCAGCCGCAAACCACGATTGCGGCGGGCTCACGTGTGTCGATCGGAAGCCCTACGGCTGCTGTTTGCTGCTCTGCGATGTTGCCGCATTCGCGCCACTCTGCCCCGACTGTGGGTTTTGCGTGGCCGGCGCCGTGGTTCCCTGCGGTGGCGGCGGCGACGCGCTTTGCGGCTGCGACGGCGGCTGCTGGGGAGTGGACGGCTGCGGCGCGGGTTTAGTCTCATTGGCCGCGCCCGCCGCGGGTTGTGCCGCGGGCTTTTGCGGAGGGCCGGATTGGGCTGCGTCGCCGGGGGCGGGCGCGGTTTCTCCTTCGTGATACGCGGCGCGTGTGGAGTGATGCGCCGCTTCGCCTGGAGGCGGAGGCAGTTTCTCCGCGGCGAGGCTGACCTGATTCACGACGGAAGGATCGTCGCGCAGCTTGAGGTAGAGCTGGCCACCCTCAGGATGCGGAACCGGAAGCACGTAGCCGGGGAATCCGTCGGGGACGGAGACCGGATGCGCAAACTGCGGATCGCTGGCGACGGAATCGACGAGGAACAGATTGGAGCCGCTGAGGCGGCATTCCTGATCCTCACCGGGAGGGCACTTGAGGTCGTGCAGTTCCGGCAGGCGGACCAGGGTTGCCAGAGTCTGCCAGTCGCCGCTGGTGCCGTTGTCGACGACGCGGAATTTGAGAGGACCAAACGCGGAACCGCCGAAGGCTTTCGCTGGATCGAGGGTAGCGAGCGCGACCTTTCCGTTCTCGAGGGTCATGCCGCCGTTGTCGAGACTGAGGGTGGTGGAGAACGCCTCATCTTCGGTGGCGACTTCAATCTGCTCGCCACGACGGAAGGAAACCGGCGATTGCGCGCGGACGCTGAAGGTCAGCTTGGCATCCTGAGGCAGCTCATCCTGATTGGCGAGCTGGATGTTGCTGCCGGTGCTGGAAGCCGAAGCCTGCACACTCTTGCCGATGAGCTCGACGCCAGGACGGGGCGCGCCGACGGCGACGTCGACGGCCATGGTGCGGCCATCGGTGAGGGTGACCTGCGCCTTGCCGGATTCGCCCTGCTTGAGTTTTGCGGCGGCCTTGCTGTCCTTTGCGATCATCGGCAACTCGTCACTGCCCATGGTCGATGTAATTTTTCCTGGTGCGAACGAGACGCTGTCCAGAGTCAGGTTTGCGACATCCTGCAGGTTGCTGCCTTTGAGGAGGCCCTGCGCATCGCCGGCATGGAGCGTGAAGCTGTCGAGGTGGCCGGCGACGGCGTATGCGCGCAGGGGAATGGTCTGCGCGGTGACGGTGCCGAATTGCTTGACCTCGAGCTGCAGCGCACCTGGGTTCACTTCCTTCAGGGGCAGTTTGACTTCGAGCTGATCGGCGCTGGTCGGCTTCCAGTCTGCCTTTAATTCTTTTCCGGCGGAATCCTTAACGAGGATGGTGTCGACGCAGCTGGCATCGTCGGTGGAGAGGTGGATGGTGTCTTCACGGCCGACGATGAGAGCTTCGCGATCCGCTGCGGCAAGCTCCCAGTGCTGGGAGTGAGTATTTTCGAGGCGGAAGGTGGGGCCGTCATACTTTTCGAATCCCCAGTAGCCGTGGAGCGAGGCGTCGATGGTGTTGCCAAAGTCGCTGGCGCTCAGGTCCTTCGCTTCGAGCTCAAGGCCACCCTTTTCGGCGTCGGGCTTGACCACTTCGTCGACGCTCTTGCCGTTTTTTGTTTTGAGACGCAGAGTCATCTCGTGGGTGTAGCCGGTGGAGAAGACCAGCGGCGCGCCATCGACGGCGAGGACGAGGGAGTTTTTCTCGGCGCAGTAGTTTTGCTTTGAGTCGACGGGATGGAGCGGCGGAGGCTGCGCGCCTTCGACCGCGGGCAGGGCCGTTACCAGGACCGACTTGGGATTGTGGAAGGAGGGCGGCGTGTTGAGCATGAGCGCGATGCGATCGCCCTGCTGCGTAGCCAGCGCCGGAATGTACTGATATTGCGCGGTGTGAAAGGTTTCGAGGATGCGCGCGATGTCCATGACGGAGCCGATGTAGGGGCTATAGAAGCCGTAGTTGGCCTGGGGCGTGTAGCTGAGCTGCATGGCGAGATCGCCGGCGGGTCCGGCGGTGAGCGCATCGACGATGGACATGCTGTGGCCATCGTTGAGGATCATGGCTTCCTGGCCCTGGGTGAGGCAGGAGGCCTGGAGATCGGGCATGCGATCGAGGCACTTGTCGTCGATCTTCATGCCCAGGCTGCGCGCCAGCAGAGGCGCGGCATCTTTCAGCTTTGCGGGGTCGGTGTTGTTGATCTGGCGCAGGGCGGCAAGGTAGGTATCGAGGCGCGAGCGATCGAGCATGGCCTGATTCAGATCCTGCGAGGCGCGCACAAAGGAGCCGGGCTTACCGCGGACTGCGCCCAGGAGCGTTTTGTAGTCGCCGCCGGTTTCGGGAGCGAGAAAAATGACTACCTGCTGAGCGCCATCGGGGACGGTGACCGTCAACCCTTCGTTGCCTGTCTTCTTGTCCCAGGTCTCGTGCTTGAAGAACCAGTTCTCGGGCGGCGGATTGGTCGACCCACGGAGGAAGGCGGCGACCATGAGGTAATGGGCGGCCTGGCCCTGGGGCAAATCGGCTTTGATCCACACGCGGTCGCCCACGGCGAGGTTGGGCACCTGGGAGACGGGCAGGGTTTTGCCGGCGCGCGTAATTTTGACTTCAAGCCTGGGACCGGCCAGATCAAACGGCGCCGCGTCGGCCCACACCGCCGTCACCGATGCGAGAGACACCGCTACTGCAAGAAGAGGACGAAACCATCGAATTGCCATATCAGTTAACATTCTAGGCCGCAATTGGGTCCAAAACGGCGGGGAAAACATCTGGATACGATTTGCGACCCGGTTCCGCTTAAAAGGTTGTTTCTAAATGATTGATTCGTGGTTACCGCAGAGACCGGCGCAGCCTGTTTGAGGGGGGGGGTGCCATCGAAGAAAACCGGCGGAGTACGGATTTTCAGGGGAGGGAAACGGCTGCTTCGCTGTCGTCTTTCAGACCGACCCCGCTGAGCTGGAGGCGGCGCGCTTCTGAGAGCAGCCAGGCGAGGCGCGCGGCTGCTTCGCGGCAGGGCAGGCCGTCGGGGCGGACGTTGGAGATACAGTTGCGCTCGGCGTCGGAGCGTCCAACGCGCGGTGCCCAGGTGAGGTAGATCCCGAGGCTGTCGGGAGAACTGAGACCGGGACGTTCTCCGATGAGGACGACGACTGCCTGGGCGCGGAGGACCTGGCCGATTTCGTCGCCAAGCGCGACGCGCGCGTGATTTGCAACAACGACGGTTACGTTTGTCGTGTGGTCGTCCGAGGCCATGCTGGGGCGAAGCTCGTTCAGGAGCGATAAGGCGTGGCGGGCGGGAGCGATCGCCGAGAGGCCGTCGGCAATGACGACGGCGATGGTGGGCATGGAGATTTGCGCTGAGCGCTCCCGGAGTCGCTGGTGGCTTTCGTCGTCGAGAGCCCGGCCGAGGTCCGGGCGCAGGAGATAGTCCATTCGGTTCCGGGCCTGACTCGAAACGATCGCAGGCTCACCGAATCCGCTTTCGCGCACACGGCGAGCCAGGGTTTCCGCGTCGAAGGTGGCGTGGACGGCGTCGCGCGCTCGCGCGTGAGCCAATTCAAAGTCGAGCAAGGCTCGCGTGGGGAGGCTGGCGCCGACGCGCCCGAGGCCGATGCGCGCCGGGGTGAAGGTGCGGAGATGGGCCCACACGTCTGTGGCCGGTGGCGCGTCCGGGCCGGTGTACTTTATCTCAGCCACTCGGCGGCTCCGGTCAGCAACTTCTGTTCGGCTCCCGCGCCGGTTAGCCGGCCGCGTGCGTCGGCAACGCCCATCTGCTCGAGCCACGCTTCGAACTCCGGCGCGCGCCTGAGCCCGAGAACGGTACTTGCATAGAGCGCATCGTGGAACGAGGTGCTTTGGTAGTTGAGCATGACGTCGTCGGCGCCGGGGACGCCCATGATGAAATTGACGCCGGCGACGGCGAGGAGAGTGAGCAGCGTATCCATATCGTCCTGGTCGGCCTCGGCGTGGTTGGTGTAGCAGACGTCGCAGCCCATGGGCAGGCCGAGCAGCTTGCCACAGAAGTGATCTTCCAGGCCCGCACGAATGATCTGCTTGCCGTCGAGCAGATACTCGGGGCCGATGAAGCCAACGACGGTGTTGACGAGCAGCGGTTTGAAGTGGCGAGCCACAGCATAGGCGCGCACTTCGCAGGTCTGCTGATCGATGCCCTCATTGGCGCCGGCAGAGAGCGCGCTGCCCTGTCCTGTTTCGAAGTACATGACGTTGTCGCCGACGGTGCCGCGCCTGAGCTCCAGCGCTGCGGCGTGCGCTTCCGCGAGCAGGCTGAGGTTGACGCCGAAGCCGCGATTGGTTTTTTCGGTTCCACCGATGGACTGGAATACGAGGTCGACGGGAGCGCGGCGCTCCATCGCACGGAGCGTATTTGTAACATGCGCGAGCACACATGTTTGGGTGGGCGCATCGTAGCGCTCGCGGAAGGCATTCATCCTGTCGAGCAGGCGCATGACAGCCTGC
This sequence comes from Acidobacteriaceae bacterium, assembly GCA_036272255.1. GTDB lineage: Bacteria > Acidobacteriota > Terriglobia > Terriglobales > Acidobacteriaceae > Palsa-343. The sequence continues at coordinate 21,159 of DATAZC010000139.1, forward strand.
AGACTGTCCGATGCTGGATTGACGCCGATGACCGCGTCGCCACAGCCGTAGAGCAGGCCCTCGAGCATGGAGGCAGCGATGCCGCGCACGTCGTCGGTAGGATGATTCGGCTGGAGCCGCACGGCGAGGCGGCCCGGCAAGCCGAGAGTGTTTCTGAAGCGCGTGATCACGCGGCATTTTTGCGCAGCGAGAATCAGATCCTGATTGCGCATCAATTTTGAAACGGCCGCGGCCATCTCAGGCGTGATGCCCGGCGCGGTGTTCGTCAGGATTTCAGTGTTGGTTTCGGGTGAGAGCAGCCATTCGCGGAACTCGCCGACGGTGAGCGCGCTGACGGTCGCGAAGGCCTGTGCGTCGTGCGTGTCCACGATGAGACGCGTGACCTCGTCCGCTTCGTAGGGGATGAGCGGCTCTTCGAGAAAAGTACGCAGGGGAGCTTCGGCGAGGGCCATGCGCGCGAGGGCGCGTTCCTCTTCATTGTTGGCCGCGATCCCGGCGAGCACGTCGCCCGATCGCGCTGGAGTGGCTTTGGCCAGCAGCGTTTTGAGGTCGGCAAAGCTATGCGTGCGGCCGCTGACTGTAATCGCGTACGCCATCTCTCACGGAGACTGTAGCATTGCTTTTTGTTTTCTCTGCGAATTTAAGCGTGGGTTATTGGCATCCAACTAAAGTCAGTTTGGGCGGGAACGATGGACTCTGGCGTGAGGGTGGAGATTGCCGGCGAAGGTCTGAGGGAGAATCCCGGATCCGCGCGCGTGTCGCCGGGCTACGCTGCTGTGGGGCTTTCGGACTGGTGGCGGCAGCTGGAGGGCGCGCCGCGATCGGTGTTGATGCTGGACTACGACGGAACCCTGGCGCCGTTTGTTCGCGAACGCATGCAGGCCAAAATGTATCCCGGCGTGATGGAACGGCTGTTCCGTCTCGCCTTTGCGCCGCGCACGCGGTTGGTGGTGGTTTCAGGGCGGCCCGCGCGTGATTTCGCGACGCTGCTGCCGCCGGAACTGCACATCGAGATTTGGGGAAGCCACGGTTGCGAGCACATCACAGCGGACGGCCAATACTTCGCGACTCCGCTGAGCACGACGGAGCAGAGATGCCTGGCGGAGCTCGAAAGTGAATTGGTGCGTCATGGGTTTGGGGCCGTCATCGAGAAGAAAACCGGCAGCCTCGCGATGCATACGCGGGGGCTGGGAGAATCGGATGCGGCGCGCGTCCGTGCTCTCGGGGAGAATTTCGATTGCTCCCTGCTCGCCGGCGGATCGGGTGAGCGCGGGTTGGAGCTGCTGCCGTTTGATGGCGGGATTGAGTTGCGCGGATCCGGTTGCAGCAAGGCGAGTGCGGTGGGGAGCATCCTTCGCGATGAGCCGCGCGATGCGCCCGCTGCTTTCCTCGGCGATGACGTGACGGATGAGGAGGCTTTCGCAGCGCTCGCGAATCGCGGTGCAGAGGCCCGGAGCCTGCGCGTGCTGGTGCGTCCGGAGCCGCGGCCGTCTACGGCGGACTTGTGGCTGTCGCCGCCGGGAGAGCTGTTGGCCTTTCTCGATCGATGGGTTGCGGCGGTTGGCGGGACCCATGAAGCGGGCGAGGTGCGGCGATGAAAGTGACCACAAAGGCGCATGGCCGCGGCGCGGAGCGTCGGCTGATTGTGGTTTCGAATCGTCTACCGCTCTCGTTCAAACGAGAAAACGGGGAGCTGCAGGCGGTGCCCTCGAGCGGCGGCCTGATTGGCGCGCTGGAACCGATCGTGAAGGAACACGGAGGCATTTGGGTGGGGAGTGCAGGAACGGAGGACTCGCCGGAACTGCATCGCCAGCTGAAGATCGCCGCGCGCGAACAGCATTTTCGCTACGCGCCGATCATTCTTTCCCGCGAAGAAGAGGCCAACTACTACGAGGGTTTTTCCAACGAGGTCTTGTGGCCGCTGTTCCACGATCTGCAGTCGCGCGGGGTGTTCGATCCGGTTTACTGGGATTTCTATCGGCGTGTGAATCGCAAGTTTGCCGATGCCGTTGAAGACATCGCGAGCGCGCGCGATCTGGTCTGGGTGCACGACTACCAGCTGATGCAGGTGGGCCGCGGGATCCGCGAACGCCGTCGGGATGCGTTTTTGTCATTTTTCCTGCACATCCCGTTTCCCTCGCCGGACATATTTGGGAAGCTGCCGTGGCGGCGCGAAGTGCTGGAAGGTTTGCTGGACTACGATTTCATCGGACTGCAGACGGCGCGCGACCAGCGCAACCTGGTTGCGAGCATTCGCACCTATCTGCCGGAGACCAGGATTTCGGGGCGCGGCGATCAGCGGGTGGTTGAAACGAGCCGCGGCGTTACCTCGATTCGCGATATTCCGATCAGCATCGACTTCCGCGACTTTGCAAGCAGTGCTGCGGCGCCCGAGGTGACGGAGCGGGTTCGGGATATTCGCGGCCAGGCGCCGGAGATGGAAATTGCGCTCGGCATCGATCGTCTCGATTACACCAAGGGCATTCCGGAGCGGCTGCGAGGGCTGCGTGCTTTTTTCCGGAGCTATCCGCAGTTCCGGCGCAAGCTGACGTTGATTCAGGTAGTGGTGCCGAGCCGGGAGAATATTCCTGGCTATCGCGATCTTCGTTCGGAAATTGAAGGCGTTGTGTCCAGCATCAATGGCGAGTTCAGTGAGCCGGGGTGGACGCCGGTGCAATATATCCATCGCTCGGTGCCGCGGTGCGAGCTGCTGGCTTTGTACCGCGCGGCGGGCATTGCGCTGATCACGCCCCTGAAAGACGGGATGAATCTGGTGGCGAAGGAATACTGCGCGGCACACATTGAAAACGGCGGTGTGCTGATCCTGAGCGAATTTGCCGGGGCCATGCCGGAGCTGCATACGGGGGCGATTGAGGTGCATCCCTACGACGAAATCGGCATCAGCAAGGCATTGAAACAGGCGCTGGAGATGCCGGCGGAAGAGCGCCACCGCCGCATGCTGCGGATGCGGCGCACAATTCGCGAGAACGACATTCTTCGCTGGCGCGATCGGATTTTCGAGCAGATGGAGCAGGCGCGGCCACGGGTTACGCTGGCCGCCTGAGCGCCGGTCTCGTATCAGCCGGCCCTATTTCTTCGGCATGATCACCCGAAATTCGCCGCTCGCGTGCATGAGGCTCATCAGGTAAAGCATGCCGTCGTAATAGCGGCTCTGGCCGGAGGGAATCTTCGTGTTCCACAGCGCTTCGGTGAACTGGCGAACGCGTGCACGGTCGGCGGCAGCGAGTCCGGCCACGGCATTGGTGCCCACCAGGCCCTCCGGGTGCTCTTCGTGGGTGAGGTTCGGCGTCGATCCCTGGGGTTTGCCATCGAGGGTGTAGACGGGCCCGTAGGTGTCGATGCCCTGCGACGCGAAGAATTTCTGGATGCGGTCGCTGAGTGTCTGTTCGGCGGGGGCTTTGTGCCACCAGGACCAGTCGACGCTCCAGTTGCTCGCCGTCCGCCAGGCGTCGTAGCCGAACTTACCTGATTGCGAGAATCGATTGACCATCGGGCTTCCGTCGAAATTGGCGTAGTCGGGGACGAGGCCTGTTTCCGGATTCGCGGTCTTCGGAAAAAATGCGCGGCTGGCTTCCGCGGCTCGTGCCCAGAAGTCGCGATCTTCCGCAGGACCCCAGCGCGCCCACAATTCATAGAAGGCGGGCAGGTGATAGGAGGGGTCGGTGAAGGGATGCGGCATGACCTCGGGGACGAAGAGGATCATGGGCGGATCGAAGTTCACCTCGGGGCCGACGCTGTGCGGACCGCGTAGCCCGGGCGCGGTGATCACTGCGCGATGCACCATAGCGTGCAGCAGCTTTTCCGCCTGGGCGCGGTAGTCGTAGATGCCGGAGCCGCCGGGCCAGCGGTTGGCGGCGAAGAGCAGAGCCATGGCGAAGTACGATTCGCCGTCGGGCGCCGCGCCTTCGGAGTTGTGCGTGCCATCGGTTTTGCAGGACCAGGCGAAGTACTCGTAGCTGGGTGCTTTGGGGTCGGCGATGTACATGTACGTCATCGCCCAGTTCCAGAGCGCGTCGAACTCACTTTTCCTGTTGAGTTCGACGGTAATCATCATGCCGTAGGACATGCCTTCGGTGCGGACATCGTGGTTGTTCCAGTCGGTGAGGTACATCAGAGGTCCGTTGGCGTTCGATCCGGCGGCAAAGACCACGGACTGCGTCCGGGGATCGCCGTGGAAGAGCTGTTCGTATGCGGCGTCGATTTTGGCGCGGATCTCTTTCTCGGAGTGGCCGTCTTCTTTGAAGAGATTGCGATACTTGCCGGTGGCGTAGGCGCCAGTGCCGTCGCTGAGGGCTGTTTGCGACGATAGTTGGCGTGGGTCGAGCCCGATCAGCAGAACGATTGTTGCAACCATAGCGGCAACGCAATGTTTGGACAAGCGGTTTCCTCCGGCCTTGATGAGCACCATCCAGAGTAGCGTTTCATTTGGGATCGCTGCGAAGGGACTTAAGGAGATTCTTTCTCTTTTCTGGTCCGGAGTGCCGCCTGCCGCCAGGTTCGTATTGTGTCGTCCGATGCAGACAGGGAACGACCGAACCGAAGTTCGGCGCGATTCCAAATATGGTACCGATGTACCGTGATACAATTGTACCAATGAAGAAACAACAGCAATTCGAACCTGTCGAGGTCGAGCGGGTCCAGACGGGGGTTCGTATCGAAAAGCGTCTTTTGAAAGTACTGAAGGCAGTTGCTGAACTAAAGGACATGAGCCTCGGCGATCTGCTGGAGGGCATCGTGCTGCACGCTTTTGAAGGCAAGGCGCCGTTTTCCGGAGAGACTCTGAAGGAAATCGAGCAGTTCAGGAAGCTGTATGGGATGACACTGCGCGCTTCCGACAGCCATCACGTGCGGGAGCGCTCATGATCGCTACGTTGCTCAGGTTCGCGCTGATCCTCTCGGCAATTGAAAATCCACAAACGGGGAACGCTATGCAGGCACCTCCTCTTGCGCACATCAACAACACGTTTCGCTTTGAAGTGGCGGCTCCCCTGGAGCGCGTGGCGCCCCTGTTCGGCCCGGAAGGGGAGAGGTGCTGGGCGGGCAAGCACTGGGACCCCCAGTTTGTTTATCCGCAGCCTGCGAAGGATGTGGAAGGCGCGGTGTTTACCGTGGCGCACGGCAGCCACAACAGTATCTGGGTGAACACGATTTTCGATCTTCATGGAGGCCGGATGCAATACGTCTCCGTGATCCCGGAAGCACTGGTGAGCGTGATCGATGTTCAACTGAAGGCCATTGACGGGAGCGGCACCGCTGTGGAGGTGACGTACGCGCGGACTGCGCTGGCCGCTGCGGCGAACGATGAGGTGGAGGCGATGGCTGCGCGGGATCGCGACAGCGGTGCGGAGTGGCGGGAGGGTGTAGAGGGGTGTCTGGCGGGGAAGCCGGTTCGTTGATGGCGGAGCGCCTTCAGGAAAATCTGCGAATGTCTTTACGGCAGGGTTGGGGCGCTGGCGCGCAGCATTTTGGCGGTCCAGGCTGCACCGGGGAGGTCGCACGCGGAGAGGAGTTTCAGCTCCTGCTCGATGTCCCAGGCGACACGGCGAATAGTGGGCTGTTCGTTGTCGAGGAGCAGATACGAGGCGCGCGGATCGCCGTCGTAGGGCAGCCCGACACTGCCGGTATTGATGACGAGCTTCGGCATTCCAGACAGAGTGCGGATGAAGGGAACGTGGGTGTGGCCATACGCGACGATGGGCTCGCCGAGGGGTGAGTAGATTGTCTCCAGATCGGCGTTGGCAGCGTCGGAGGCTGGCGCGCGCCAGCAATCAGCAGGGCTGGCGTGGACGAGGGCGAGGCCTGGAACGCAGTCTGGATGCCGGAGCGACACCGGCAGATTACGGAGCCAGGCCACACGTTCCTCACCAAGGACGGCGCGGGTAGCTGTGGCGATCTCGCGGACCGCGTCCCACAGGGCGGGCGGGGCTTTCGACTGGGCGGCAAATTCTTCGAGCGATGCGGGGCGGAAGAGCATTTCGTCGGTGTTGCCGAAGACGCCGGGCCAACCGAGATCGCGGATGCGGTCGAAGACTTCAATGGGACTGGAGCCGCCGTCGGCGATGTCGCCTGCGTGCAGCACGAGGTCGGGGGATTGATTGCTGAGGTCGGCCAGGACCGCTTCGAGAGCGGTGCGGTTTCCGTGGAAGTCAGAAAGGACAGCGATGCGCATCGCGACGAAATGGGCCGAGGCCTATTTGGCGGGTTCGGCGGAGGCGGGTGCAGCTTCCTGCGGCGGAATGAGAGGAAGCTCTTCGACGACGGCAAGGCCGGTGCGGCGCAGGAGCTGGAAAATGGTGGGGCCGGCGAGGCGGGTGGCGTCGTACTCGACGCGGACGGTCTTCCACTCTTCGTCGAGCTTGATGCGGCGGATGCCGTAGACCTCGCGCAAATTGCCCAGCGCAAACATGGCGGTTTCGGTGGGATGGCCTTCGTAGCGGTAGAGGGCTTCGAGCTGGGTCATGAGAACAGGGTACAGGGTCGAGGGGGCAGGGTACAGGTTACGGGAGGCTGCTGCTAGAGGCGGACGTTGGGTTCGAGAAAGGGGTTCGAATCGCGTTCTTCGCCGATGGTCGTCGCAGGGCCATGACCGGGGATGACGTGCGTCTCATCGGGGAGGGTGAGCAGGCGGTCGTGGATGGAGTGCAGGATGCGCTTGCCGTCGCCGCCGGGGAGGTCGGTGCGGCCGATGGAGCCGGCGAAGAGCGTGTCGCCGGCGAGGAGCAGGTTTTCCGGCACGAAATGGAGGCAGATGCTGCCCTGGGTGTGCCCCGGTGTGTGGAGGATGCTGGCGGTGTGGCCGGCGATTCCGACGATCATGCCTTCGTCGGCGCTGGTGTCGGGCGGTGCGACCTCGGGGGTCTCGACACCGATCCATCCAGCCTGTACGTCCATGATCTTCAGCTGCTCAAGGTCGTTCTGGTTCATCAGAACCGGTGCTCCGGTGGCCTTCTTCAGTCGCTGCGCGCCGCCAATGTGGTCGATGTGGCCGTGGGTGACGATGATCTGCTTCAGGGTGAGCTTGTGTTTCGCCAGGAACGCAAGGATTTGGGGGATGTTGTCGCCGGGGTCGACGACCATGGCCTCGCCGGTGGCTTCGTCGCCCAGGATGGTGCAGTTGCACTGGAGCGGGCCGACGGGGAAGGTCTCGAGGATCATGGTTTTATTGTCAGTGATGCGGGTGCGCGAGCGTGAAAAGGGGCAGGCGCAAGGCCTGCCCCGAGCTAACCCAAATCCGGCTACTTACTCTTCGGCGTGCTTTGGGAGGTGGAGGAGCCGGAGAGAACCGAGTGACGGTGGGTGGTCTGGTGCTGCATCAGGACCGTCAGGGTGATGGAGGTGAGGACGAAGATGCCGGCCAGCCAGGCGGTGCTTTTGGTGAGCAGGTTGGCGGCGGAGCGGGGTCCGAAGGCGGTCTGCGAGCCTTGGCCGCCGAAGGCCGCGGCGAGGTCGGCGCTCTTGCCCTGCTGGAGCAGGATGATGACGATGAGCAACAGACAAACGATGACGTGGATGGTGGTAACGAAGATGATCACGGTGTTTTCTTAAGTCCTCGGGAGGCGCCGGCGGTGCAGGCTGCAAAAAAGAGATTTGGTGCGGAAGAGGGGACTTGAACCCCTATGCCTTTCGGCGCCACCCCCTCAAGATGGTGTGTCTGCCAATTTCACCACTTCCGCACGGAAACGGTCCTTGGAAAGTATAACAAGCGGGAAAGACCGAGGGTACCGGCAAGGAGCTCCGGGCCTCGGGTGGGGGCGGCGAGTCTTTGGCCGTGGGGTGAGACACGCTGTAGACTGGGTTCCTTCTGCTCGATTTTGGCGGCGTTTTGTTGTGTTCCCTGCGACGGGAGCGATGGTTTTTCATTTCGCAAAAGGGGTTGGCCGATGGCGCGAGTAGTTCGGTGTTCGCTGATCCAGGCGACAAATGTGGAGCCTGCGGAGAAGTCGCTGGCCGTGATCAAGCAGGCCATGATCGACAAGCACGTGGGGCTGATCCGCAAGGCCGCGGGCGAGGGCGCGCAGATCGTCTGCCTGCAGGAGATTTTCTACGGGCCGTATTTCTGCGCGGAGCAGACGACGCGGTGGTACGACTCAACGGAACGCGTGCCGGATGGGCCGACGATTCAGCTGATGCAGGCGCTGGCGAAGGAACTGGGGATTGCGCTGGTGGTGCCGGTGTATGAGGTGGAGAACGAGGGCGTCTACTACAACACGGCGGCGGTGATTGGGCGCGAAGGCGCGTATCTGGGGAAATATCGGAAGACCCATATTCCGCATGTGGCGCCGGGATTTTGGGAGAAGTATTATTTTCGGCCCGGGAATCTGGGGTATCCGGTCTTCGACCTGGGGTTCTGCAAAATCGGTGTGTACATCTGCTACGACCGGCATTTTCCTGAAGGAGCCCGGGCACTGGGGTTGAATGGCGCGGAGATCGTGTTCAATCCGTCGGCAACGGTGGCGGGGCTGAGCGAATATTTGTGGAAGCTGGAACAGCCGGCGCACGCGGCGGCGAATGGGTATTTCGTTGGCGCGATCAATCGGGTGGGGACGGAGGCTCCGTGGAACATTGGCGAGTTCTATGGCCAGAGTTATTTCTGCGATCCGCGAGGACAGATTTTTGCGCAGGCGTCGCGGGATAAGGACGAGGTGCTGACGGCGGACCTGGATCTGGACAAGATTGCGGAAGTGAGGAAGACGTGGCAGTTTTTCCGGGATCGTCGGCCGGATATGTATGGGGATCTGGTGAAGCCTTAGAGGCAGGGAGTAGGGAGTTGGGAGTAGCGAATAGGGAATAGCAAATAGGGAATAGCGAATAGCAAGAAGCTCAGTGGAGATGCGTTGCGGTGGCGAGTCTTCCTGAAATTCCGGGCAAGGCGGAGATTGCGGAGCGGTTTCGGGATCTGCATCCTCCGTTTGCAGCGCAGGCGGCGATTGCTGAGGCGAACCGTTGCCTGAACTGCTTTGACGCGCCCTGCATGGGGGCTTGTCCTACACATATCGATGTGCCGCGGTTCATTGGCAAGATTGCACGGGACAATTTGCGTGGCTCGGCGTTGACGATTCTGGACGCGAATGTGCTGGGGGCCAGTTGCTCGCGGGCTTGTCCGGTGGAGGTGCTGTGCGAAGGCGCCTGCGTGCTGCATCGCTACAACCAGAAGCCGATTGAGATTGCGCGGCTGCAGCGGTTCGCTATGGATGCGTTTCATGCGGCGGGCGGGAAGCTGCCGTTGAAGAGCACGGAACGGCGGGTGGAGAAGATTGCGTGTATTGGGGCCGGGCCTGCGTCGTTAGCGTGCGCGGCGGAGCTGGCGCAGCGCGGATTTGCAGTGACGGTGTTTGAGCGCCGGGCGCTGCCAGGCGGACTGAATACGTACGGCGTGGCGGAGTACAAGCTGCCGGCGCGAGCGAGTCTTGAAGAGATTGAGCTGATTCGCGGATTGGGAGTGGAGTTTCGTCCTGACGTGGAGATTCGATCGCAGGAAGATCTGGACAAGCTGGAGCGAGAGTTCGACCGGATTTTTCTGGGTGTGGGATTGGGTGCGGCGCGGCGGCTGGGGATTCCTGGCGATGAGCATCGCGACGTAATCGACGCGCTCGAATTTATTGCGCGGTATAAGACGGCGCAGCCGCCGGCGGTGACGAAAAGCGTCGCGGTGATTGGCGCGGGCAACACGGCGATTGACGCTGCCAATGCGGCGCGGCGGCTGGGGGCGGAGAATGTGGCCATCCTTTATAGAAGGAGCGAGCGGCACATGTCCGCGTTTGCGTTTGAGTATGAGCATGCGAAGCAGGAGGGCGTGCGGTTTCTGTGGCGCGTGATCCCGATGCGGATTCATTCCGGTGCGTCGGGCATTACGTCGCTGGAATGCGCGCAGGCGAAGGTGAACGACGCCGGAGTGTTGGAGGCCGTCGAGGGTACGACTTTCCATTTCGACTGCCAGCAGATTCTGTATGCGATTGGGCAGTCGCCGCTGCTGGAGTTGCTGTCGGCGGTGCGCGGCGTCGGGCTGAGCCATGGGCGAGTAGCGGTGGATCGCGCGACGGGGCTGACGTCGAATCCGAAATATTTTGCGGGTGGGGATTGCGTGAATGGCGGGCGCGAAGTGGTGGATGCGGTCGCGGACGGGAAACGTGCGGGTGTGGCGATTGCCGCAGCATTGGAGATGGTTCATGCCTGAGCGGCCCAGTCTCGCCGTGAACTTTGCGGGGATTCGTTCGCCGAATCCGTTTTGGCTGGCTTCCGCTCCGCCGACCAACTGCGGCGAACAGATCATGCGCGCCTTCGATGCAGGGTGGGGTGGCGCGGTGTGGAAGACGATTGGCGAGCCCATCGTCAACGTGAGCTCGCGCTACTCGTCGGTGGACTGGAACGGGCAGCGGATGATGGGGCTCAACAACATTGAGCTGATCAGCGATCGGCCCATCGAGGTAAACCTGCGCGAGATGGCGGAGGTGAAGCGGCGCCATCCAAAGAACGCGGTGATTGCTTCGCTGATGGTGGAATCGAAGCGCGAGGCGTGGCACACGATTGTGGCGCAGGCGGAGGACGCGGGAGCGGACGGACTGGAGCTGAATTTTGGCTGCCCGCACGGGATGAGCGAGCGCGGGATGGGCTCGGCGGTCGGCCAGGTGCCCGAGTACACGGAGATGATTACAGCGTGGGTGAAGGAGAAGGCGCAGACGCCGGTGATTGTGAAACTGACGCCGAACATCTCCGATATTCGGTTGATTGCACGGGCGGCGAAGCGCGGCGGTGCGGATGCGGTTTCGGCGATCAACACGATGAATTCGATTACGGGGATCGATCTGGCCACGCTGACGCCGCGGCCGAATGTGGATGGGAAGAGCAGCCACGGTGGCTATTGCGGACCGGCGGTCAAGCCGATCGCGCTGAACATGGTGCAGCAGGTGGCGGCCGATCCCGAGACAGCAGGCCTCCCGATTTCGGGGATAGGCGGGATCGCGACGTGGAAGGATGCGGCGGAGTTCATCCTGCTGGGATGCGGGACGGTGCAGGTGTGTACGGCGGCGATGCACTACGGCTATCGGATTGTGGAGGACATGGCAGACGGGTTGCAGAACTGGATGGCAGAGAAAGGCTTCGCTTCCGTTGAAAATTTTCGCGGGTTGAGTGTGGGGCGCGTGACGGAGTGGAAACATCTCAATCTCAGTTACAAAATCGTCGCGCGGATCGATGAGGCGAAGTGTATTGGGTGCGAGCTTTGTTATGTCGCTTGCTGGGATGGGGCGCACCAGTGCATCCATGTAGACCGGGTTTTGGGTCCGGTGGATGGGCACGACGTTGCGCTGCATGTGAAGCCGGCGGCAGTGGAGGGGGCGACGCGGGCCAGCATCACGATGACGCCGATTCCGAAGCTCGATGGCTCAGCGAATGGGAGCGCGGCGACGCCGCTGGAGCGGATTCCGCGCGTGGATGAGACAGAGTGCGTGGGCTGCAATCTCTGCTCGCTGGTTTGTCCGGTGGAGGCGTGCATCACGATGGTGGAAGTCGAGACGGGACTGAAGCCGCAGACCTGGGCGGAGCGGACAAGCGGCGAGTGTGCGGCGCCGGCGACTACGGGGCCTGCATCGTGAGCGATCAGCAACCGCTGCCCTTCCGCACCCTGGTGATTCTTTTTAACGTTGGCGTGCTGGGCGCCGTGGCCATCGAATATTTTCGCGGCGCGGAGTGGCAGTCGATCCTGCTCTCGACAGCGGTGAGCCTCGTGATTCTCAACCTGATCGTCGTCCTTGTCTGGCGGCTTAAATTCAAAAGGAAGTAATCGAATGGGATTGCTGATCCAGAACGGCAGCGTCGTCACCGCGGAGAAGACTGTGGACGCAGATGTGTTGCTTTCGGGCGAAACGATTCGCGAAGTGCGGGCGGGGATTGATCCTGCCGGGCACACGGTGGTGGATGCGCGTGGGATGCTGCTGTTGCCGGGTGGGATCGATGCGCATACGCATCTTGATATGCCGTTTGGCGGGACGACTTCCGCCGATGACTTCGAAACCGGGACGCGGGCAGCGGCGATTGGCGGAACGACGACGATCGTCGATTTCGCCATTCAGGCGAAGGGCACGAAGATGCGGGCGGCGCTCGATACCTGGTGGAAGAAGGCAGCGGGCAAGGCGTGCATCGATTACGGGCTGCACATGATCGTGACAGACCTGGGAACGTCCGGCCTCGAGGACATGGACGATTTGGTGCGCGAGGGCGTGGCCAGCTTCAAGCTGTTCATGGCCTATCCCGGCGTGCTGATGGTCGACGACGCAACGATTTTCAAAGCGCTGCAGCAGACATCAAAGAACGGCGCGCTGATCTGCATGCACGCGGAGAACGGTTCGGTGATCGACGTGATCGTGCAGCAGGCGCTGGCCGCGGGGAAGACCGCTCCGATTTATCACGCGCTGACGCGGCCGACCATCGCCGAAGCGGAGGCTGTGCAGCGGGCGATTGCGATGGCGGAGATGGCGGGAGCGCCGGTGTACATCGTGCATTTGTCGAGCGAAGATGCGCTGAACCAGGTGCGCGAGGCGCGGGATCGTGGGCTGCCGGCGTTTGCGGAGACGTGTCCGCAATATTTGTTGCTGTCGCTCGAAGAGACGATGAATCACCATTCGTTCGAGGATGCGAAGTGGGTGTTCACGCCGCCGCTGCGGGAGAAGAAGAATCAGCCCAAGTTGTGGGATGGGCTGAAGGACGATCATTTGCAGGTGGTCTCGACGGATCACTGTCCGTTCTGTTTCGAGGATCAGAAGATCCTGGGCGTGAACGACTTCACCAAGATCCCCAACGGGGGGCCGGGGATTGAGAACCGGATGCAGCTGCTGCATCACCACGGCGTGAACGCGGGAAAGATTTCGCTGAATCGGTTTGTCGAGATCACGTCCACCGCCCCGGCGCGGATTTTCGGGATGTATCCGAAGAAGGGAACGATTGCGGCGGGATCGGACGCGGATGTGGTGGTGTGGGATCCCGAGGCGGAGCACACGATTAGCGCGAAGACGCATAACATGCGCTGCGACTACAGCATGTTTGAGGGATTCAGGGTGCGCGGCAACGCGAAGCAGGTGTACGCTCGCGGCGAGCTGATTGTGGAGGGCGGGAAGTATCTGGGCAAAGTGGGGCGCGGCGCCTACTTGCGGCGCACGGCACGCGGAGGCGCCTGGCAGTGATTGTTCCGGAGAGCAGCCTGTACAACGCTGACCTTGCGCCGACGACGCCGGCGCATCGCACATGGACGACCTACAACTACATCTCGTTGTGGTTTTCCATGTCGATGGAAGTCAGCACCTACATGCTGGCCTCGGGGCTGATTGCGGGAGGCATGGACTGGAAGCAGGCGCTTGCGACAATTCTGCTGGGGAATTTGATCGTGCTGGTGCCGCTGCTGCTGAACGCGCATGCGGGCGCGAAATATGGGATTCCGTTTCCGGTGCTGGTGCGGTCTTCGTTTGGCACGCGTGGCGCGAATCTTCCAGCGATACTGCGGGCGATTGTGGCGTGCGGATGGTTTGGGATCCAGTCCTGGATCGGCGGCCAGGCGATTCACGCGATGCTGGTGGTGGTGTGGCCGGGCGTGGCCAGCGTGCCGTGGGCGGTGTGGGCGTGCTTTCTGGGATTCTGGGCGCTGAACATGGTGGTGGTGTGGCGCGGTGTGGAGAGCATCCGGTTCCTGCAGGGATTTTCTGCGCCGTTCATGCTGGTGATGTCGCTGCTGCTGCTGTTTTTTGCGGTGCATAAGGCCGGCGGGTTCGGGCCGATGCTGTCGGAGCCGAGCCACTTTACGTCGAGGGGCTCGTTTCTGCGATTCTTCTTTCCATCGCTGACGGGGATGGTGGGCTACTGGGCGACGCTGGCGCTGAATATTCCCGACTTCACGCGCTACTCAAAAAACCAGCACGCGCAGGTGGTGGGGCAGGCGTTTGGATTGCCCGTGGCGATGACGCTGTACTCGTTTATTGGGATTGCGGTGACGTCGGCGTCTGCGGTGATCTTTGGGCACGCGATCTGGAATCCGATTGAGCTGATGGGGAAATTTCATCAGCCGGTGGTGGCGTTGATCGCGATGATCGCGCTGCTGGTGGCGACGTTGAACGTCAACGTGGCGGCGAATGTGGTGTCGCCGTCGAACGACTTTTCGAATCTCAACCCGCAATGGATTTCGTTTCGCACCGGAGGGCTGATCACGGGCTTCCTGGGGCTGGCGATGATGCCGTGGAAGTTGCTGTCGAGCTTCAACAACTACATCTTCGGATGGCTGGTCGGTTATTCGGGATTGCTGGGGCCGGTGGCCGGGATCATGGTGGCGGATTATTTTGTGATCCGTTCGAAGCGACTCGATGTGGAGTCGCTGTATATGCGCAACGGAATTTATGAATATCGCAGAGGCGTGAACCCTAGGGCGGTTGCCGCCCTGGCCGTAGGTGTGGGGCTGGTTCTGGTGGGACGATTGGCGCCGGCGGTGCACTGGCTTTACGACTATGCGTGGTTTGTGGGATTCTTCGTCTCTGGCACGATCTATGTCGCGCTGATGCGCGGCGCGCGGGTGGAAACCCCCGTTACGAAATTTGCAGGAGAAGAAGCATGAGCCTCATTGTTTCGGATTCCCCCATTACGAACGTCGCGGTCACGTCGTCGTACATTGCGGGGCGTTGGGCGGCGCCTGAGGGCAAGACGCAACAGCCGATTCTCAATCCGGCGAGCGGCGACACGCTGGCCACACTGCCGTATGCGAGTGCCGCGGATGTGGACCGCGCGGCCAGGGATGCGCACAGGGCGTGGCTGGAATGGCGCGAGGTGCCGGTGGTGGATCGAGTGCAGCCGCTGTACCGGTTCAAGACGCTGCTCGAGAAAAATGTGCGCGAGCTCGGCACAATTTTGACCCGCGAAAACGGGAAGACGCTCGATGACGCGATGACCGAGGTGAAGCGCGGGATCCAGATGGTCGAGGTCGCGTGCGGGATGCCATCGCTGATGATGGGCGACTCCATGAACGATGTGGCGAAGGGCATCGATTGCCGGACGATTCGCCAGCCGATTGGAGTGTGCGCGGGGATAACGCCGTTTAATTTTCCGGCGATGGTGCCGCTGTGGATGTACCCGTTTGCGATTGCGACGGGCAACACGTTCCTGCTGAAGCCTTCGGAGCGGGTCCCCATGACGCCGACGCGCGTAGTGGAGCTGTTGGTGGAGGCGGGCTTGCCGGCGGGCGTGATCCAGCTGGTGCATGGCGGGCGCGAAGTGGTAGAGGCTCTGCTGGCGCATCCGCTGATCAAAGCGATTTCGTTTGTAGGGTCGTCGCCGGTAGCAAAGATTGTTTACAAGGAAGCCGCGGCGCATGGGAAACGCGTGCAGGCACTGGGCGGCGCGAAGAATCATCTGGTGGTGATGCCGGATGCGGATTTGCCGCAGACCGTGGACGCGATTATGGGTTCGGCGTTTGGCGCGGCGGGGCAGCGATGCCTGGCAGGGAGCGTGCTCGTTCCTGTCGGCGACGTTGCGGAACCGCTGCTGCAGCTGCTGGTGGAGCGAGCCGGCGCGCTGAAGATCGGCGATGGCATGAAGGATGGTGTCGCCGTCGGGCCGCTGGTGGGCGAGGACCAGAAGAAGCGCGTGGTGGGATACATCGAAAAGGGCGTGGCGGAGGGGGCCGAGGCGATTCTCGACGGGCGCGGGGCCGGTGCTTCCGAAGGCGCGTTTGTGGGACCCACGGTGCTCGATTATGTCGGGCGGTCGGCCACGGTAGCGCGCGAGGAGATTTTTGGGCCGGTGCTGTCTGTGATCCGGGCGGAAACGCTGGACGATGCGATTGCGGTGGTGAACGCGTCGGAATTTGGGAACACGACGACGATCTACACGAAGAGCGGGAAGGTGGCGCGGGAGTATCAGAGCCGCGTCGAGGTGGGGATGGTTGGCGTGAACATGACGGTGTCTGCGCCGATGGCGTTTTTCCCGTTTGCCGGGTGGAAAAATTCTTTCTTCGGCGATCTGCACGCGCATGGCAAGGACGCAGTGGCGTTCTACACGGAGCAGAAGGTGCTGATGACGCGATGGTTCTGAGGAATAGCCAATATCCAATAGCCAGTAGTCAGTAGTTAATAGCCAATAGGCAGTAGTCAATGGGCAATAGAAGACCTTAGTCGGCGGGGGCTAGTCCTGATTCGCGGGCGTAGGTTGCCGGGCTACGGTGGAGCGCCAGGGTCAATCCCAGCGAGACGGCGGCCATGAGGGCGGCGAAGAGGAAGATGGGCGCATAGCCGAGGCCGGCGACGATCAATCCAACCAGAGGTCCGGTGAGGCCGAGGGAAAGATCGGCAAAGGCGGTAAAGACGCCGAGGGCGGAGCCGCGGTTTTCCGGCGTTACCCGATGAACCGCTTCGACGCCAAGAGCCGGGAAGACGAGGGAGAACCCAAACCCAGTGAGGGCGGCGCCGGCGAAAGCCAGTCCTGGGGCCGAGGCGAGCCACAGGAAGAGCAGGCCGACGATTTCGACGGAGAGGCAGACGAGGGCGACGGGAAATCCGCCCCAGCGGTCGATGGAGTTGGCAAAGATCAGGCGGGCGAGGATGAAGGAGGCCCCGAAGCTGGTGAGGGCAAAGGCGGCGTCAGCCCAATGGCGGTGGGCGTAGAAGAGCACCATAAAGGATGCAATGGTGCCGAAGCCGGTGGTGGCGAGGGCGAGGCTCATGCCGTGGGGGAAGACGCGGCTGAGGACCTGCCGGAACGCCAGGGGTTCGCCTTCGGGGATAGCGACTTCGCCGATGGGCCAGGCGGTGAGCAGGCCGAGGGCGGAGACAGCGATGCTGAGCAGGCCGACGCCGCCGAGCCCCCAGGCGCGGTAGATCCAGACCCCGAGGGGTGCGCCGATGGCGATGCCGCCGTAGGAGCAGATGCCGCTCCAGGAGATGACGCGGGCGGTGTGTTCCTGGCCGACGCGCCCGATGCCCCACAGACACGAACCGGTGGCGAGCCAGCTTTCGCCGAAGCCAAGAATGAGGCGGCTGGTGAGGATGAGGCCGAGGCAGGCGAGGGGCACGACGGTCAGGAATCCGGAAAAGCAGAGACAGAGGCCGGAAGCTCCGCAGGCGACGAGTCCGGAAAGGACGGTGCGGCGGGCACCCACCTGGTCGGCCATGCGGCCGGCTTGCGGGCGGCTGAGGACGGTGGCGACGTACTGGGCGCTGATAGCGAGGCCGGCGAGGACGGTATTGAAGTGGAGCTGGAGGTGAACGACCGAAGGGAGGACGGCCATGGGAAGGCCAATGGCGAAGTAACAGAGGAAGATCTGGAGCGAGGTAGGCAGAATCCGAAGCGTGACCGAGCCCGATGTCGAACGAGTGAAAGGGATTGTGCTGGTGGCGGACATTCTCCAGTGTTGATGGTATCAGCGGGGGTCGTCCTGCAATCGTTCACTCCCCCATAGGTGGCAGAGCAGGGGGATGGTGGAAGGGAGCGGCGGGGGTACAATGGTCAGATACCCGCACGCACCTCGGGGCGGCGAGAGATCGATTTCACAATTGAGTTGCGTCTTTTGACTCCGCAAGGGGCTTTGCGGCGTCTAACGGGTGTCGAATTTTCTGGCCAGGGCTGCAGTGAATTCCTGGTATCCGGCTGGCCCGGGGTACCGAGTGGGAAGAGAGAGGTTTTTCTCCAGGTGAACTCAACCGTTAAGCAAATCCTGTTTTGGGTGCTCATTATCGCGTGCCTTCTGGTTCTCTGGCAGCTGTTCCAGAAGAACAATGTGATGGGCGGGCATGAGCAGGAAGTCACCTTCTCCCAGTTTCTGGGCGATGTGGAATCGAACCAGGTCAACGACGTCACGATCACGGGACCTGAGGTTCGAGGACATTTCCGCGCCGACAAGGGCGCGTTCCACGTGGTGGTCCCGGCGAATTATCCGCACCTGTTCGACATTCTGGATCAGAACAAGGTCAGCGTCACGGTAAAGAACGCGGACGGCAACAGCTGGTGGGGCTGGCTGCTGCAGTTCTCGCCGCTGATTCTGATCGCGCTGCTGTGGTTCTTCATGATCCGGCAGATGCAGAGTGGCGGAAACAAGGCGCTTTCGTTTGGCAAGAGCCGGGCGCGGCTGCTTTCGATGCAGCAGAAGAAAGTCACATTTAAGGATGTGGCGGGCGTCGATGAGGCCAAGGAAGAGCTGAAGGAGATTATCGAATTTCTGCGCGAGGCGCAGAAGTTCCAGAAGCTGGGCGGCCGGATTCCGAAGGGCGTGCTGCTGGTGGGGCCTCCGGGAACCGGCAAAACGCTGCTGGCGCGGGCTGTGGCCGGCGAGGCAAACGTTCCTTTCTTCTCGATTTCGGGCTCAGATTTCGTTGAAATGTTCGTGGGCGTGGGCGCAAGCCGCGTGCGCGACCTGTTCGAACAGGGCAAGAAGAACGCGCCCTGCATCATCTTTATCGATGAAATTGACGCTGTCGGACGCCATCGCGGCGCTGGTTTGGGCGGCGGTCACGACGAGCGTGAGCAGACGCTGAACCAGTTGCTGGTGGAGATGGACGGCTTCGAGTCGAACGACGGCGTGATCCTGGTGGCGGCGACGAACCGGCCTGACGTGCTCGATCCGGCGCTGCTGCGGCCTGGACGCTTTGACCGGCGCGTGGTTGTGGGCCGGCCGGATGTTCGCGGACGCGAAGAGGTTTTGCGGGTTCATGCGCGCAAGGTGCCGATTGCGGACGACGTCGATCTTCGGGTTCTGGCGCGGGGAACACCGGGCTTCTCGGGTGCGGATTTGGCCAACATGGTCAATGAGGCCGCGCTGAATGCGGCGCGCTACAACCGGAAGTCCGTCCTGATGCTCGATTTTGAGTCAGCCAAGGACAAGGTATTGATGGGCGCCGAGCGCAAATCGATGTTGCTGACCGACGAGGAGAAGCGGGTGACGGCGTATCACGAAGCCGGACACGCTCTTGTCGCGGCGACGCGCGCTCACGCCGATCCACTGCACAAGGTCACGATTATCCCCCGCGGCATGGCGCTGGGCGTTACGATGCAGCTGCCGGAAGACGATAAGCACACCGTGACCAAGGACTACCTTGAGACGCAGCTGGCCATTCTGATGGGCGGCCGCATCGCCGAGGAAATCTTCCTGAAGCAGATGACGACGGGCGCCGGCAACGACATTGAGCGCGCGACGGACATGGCGAGGAAGATGGTCTGCGAGTACGGCATGAGCCGGCTCGGTCCCCTGACCTTCGGCAAAAAGGAAGAGCAGATCTTCCTGGGGCGCGAGATTGCGCAGCATCGCGACTTCTCAGAAGAGACGGCGCGGCAGATCGACGCTGAGGTGCGGAGTCTGGTCGACGAGGCGTACAAGGCGTCGTGGGAGATTCTGAACAACAATCAGCCGAGCATGCACAGGCTGGCTCTTGCACTGCTGGAGCGGGAGACGCTGGATGCGGCGGAAATTCGCGCCATCCTGGACGGCAAGGACCTGCCGCCGCTGCGGCCTTCGGGCGGTGGCTCGGGAACGAGCGATGTGCAGCAGGTGCTGAAGCCGGAACCGGGACGGACGGGCGGTTTGCCGGAAGGCAGCCCAAGTCCGGCGTAAAGCTGGCCGATCTAAATGAGAAGGCAGCTCTTCGGAGCTGCCTTTTTCGTTGCGGCGAGGGTTCGATTCTGCCTCATCTGCGAAAATGATTCCAGTCATGCGCCTGTGTTCTGTTGCGGTTTTGTTCGCTTCTCTTCTTGCTGTAAGCGGGTGTGGATACCACACCGTCAATTCCGCGGTTCACTTGCCGGGCGCGGTGCACACCCTGGCGATTCCATCGTTCAAAAACAACACGCAGTCGTATCAGACGCAGGCGATTTTCACGCAGGCGGTGATTCACGAATTCACCAGCCGCAGTTCGCTGCGCATTGTCTCGGGCGAAGACGTGGATGCCGATGCGACGCTGCGGGGCACGATTCTCACCTTCGCTGTGATTCCGCTGACTTACGACAATACGACGGGGCAGACGTCGAGCTATCTGGTGACGATCGTGACGAAGCTCGAACTGATCGATCGGCACGGCAAAGTGATCTGGCAGAATCCCTCGTACATGTTTCGCCAGCAGTACGAGCAGGTGCAGGATCTGGCCAGCTTCATCCAGGAAGACTCGGCGGCGACGCGGCGGCTGGCAAAGGAATTCGCTTCAGCCGCGGTGGCGGATATTCTGGAATCCTTCTGAAGGCTTTACCACGTGTCTTCCGCGATGCGGGCAACGCTGATATCTGCGTCCGTTTCCCGTACGGTTTGGTAGTTTGGGGGAATGGGGAACGCAGGGACAAAGGCCGTCGAGACGAGAACCAATCTACAGGAGCTGGCCGAATTTGTTGTGGCGCGGGCGCGCCTGAATGGGGCATCCGATGCCGAGGTGACAATCCGGCAGGGCGATGAGTTTTCGACCACGGTGCGGATGGGCGAGGTGGAGACGCTGAAGGAGTCCGGCTCACGGGGGGTCGGGCTGCGGGTGCTGGTGAAGGCGGAGGACGGGTATCGGGTCGCGAGCACGTCGTCGAGCGACTTTACGCCGGATGGCATCGAGCACTTGGTAGAGGGTGCGGTGGGGCTGGCCCAGGTGACGTCGGTCGATCCATTTGCCGGACTCGCGGAGGTGAGCGAGTTCGGGCAACTCAGCGGGGACCTGGGGCTCTATCACGAAGACGTTTATTCGCTGCCGATCGAGGAGCGGATTGCGTGGGCGCGGCGTGCCGAGGCTGCGGCGATGGCGGCGGATACCCGGCTGGTGAACAGCGACGGGACGAGCTTCGACGTGGCGACAGGAAGCAGAGTTTTTGCCAACTCGCGAGGATTTCTGGGCGAGTACCGGTCGTCGTACTGCTCCATTGCGGCGAGCCCGATTGCGCAGGGCGCCAATGGCGAGATGCAGCGCGATTACTGGTGGTCGCAGGCGCGCTCGTTCAGCAACCTGGAGCAGCCGGAGTCGGTGGGACGCGAGGCGGCACGGCGGACGCTGCGGATGCTGGATGCGCGGCGCGTGGCGACACAGCAGGCTCCGGTGATCTTTTCGCCGGAGGTGGCGCGGGGGATTGTGGGCGCGGTATTTGACGCCGCTGCCGGGGATGCGATTTATCGCGGCGCGTCGATTTTTGCAGGCAAGCTGGGCGAAGAGATTGCTGCGGCCTCGCTGACCGTGATCGATGATGGGACGATTCCGGGAGGATTCGGGACGTCGCCCTTCGACGCGGAGGGGTTGCCGAGCCGGCGGACGGTGATCGTCGAGCGAGGCGTGCTGAAAAACTACATCCTGAATACGTATGCCGGAAAAAAGCTGGGAATGAAGAGCACGGGCAATGCGGGGCGCGGGCTGGCGGGCAATCCGTATCTGGATTCGGGGAATTTGTTTCTCGAAGCCGGCTCGCAGGCGCCGGAGGAGATCATTCGCGGCGTGGAACGCGGCTTGTATGTGACGCGGATGATGGGGCAGGGCGTGAATCTGGTGACGGGGGATTATTCACGAGGCGCAGCAGGGTTGTGGATCGAGAATGGCGTGCTGACCTATCCGGTGCAGGAGATCACGATTGCGGGAAATCTGAAAGACATGCTGCGGAATATCACCGCGATCGGGAACGATCTGGTGTTTCGCGGGGCAACGGCCGCACCGACGTTGCGGGTGGATGGGATGACGATTGCGGGAGCATAGAGCCCAGGGAACAGGTCACAGGTTGCAGGGAACAGGTTGCGAGTTGCAGGGTGGTAGATGCGACGGCGGAAGCTCCAGCCTGTTGCGGACGCTCACGGGGTTCAATCGATGTTTCCGATCCAAATCGCGTTTAGCGCGGCAGAGCCGAGGTGGGAGGAGATTCCTGCGGCGGCGGGCGTGTTTGCCCTGTTTGGCGAGGATGCGCGGGCGGAGCCGTACATCAGCCGCACGCCGAATCTGCGGCGGCGGATCCGGAGACTGCTGGACGCGCGGCCGGATCAGACAAAGCGGCTGCAACTGGCTGGGCGGGTAGCGCGCATTGAATTTGCGCTGACGGGTTCGGACTTTGAGGCGTTGCTCCAGCTGTATAAGGCCAGCTGGGCCGCGTTTGGAGAGCGGTCGCGAAAGCGGCTGCATCTGCGGCCGCCGGCGCTGCTGCGGATGGCGGTGGAGAATGCTTATCCGCGCGTTTATGTAACCAATCGCGTTACAAAAGCGGCGATGGAGGACCTGTATGGCCCCTTTCCGTCGCGTATCGCTGCGGAGCGGTTCTGCGAAGACATCCTGGACCTGTTCAAGCTGCGGCGGTGTGTTGAGGAGCTGAATCCCGACCCGGCGTTTCCTGGATGCGTGTATTCAGAGATGAAGAAGTGCCTGGCGCCCTGCTTCAAAGGGTGTTCAGACGAACGCTACGCGGAAGAGGCTGCGGATGTGCGGGCATTCCTGCAGACACGCGGTGCGAGTCGAGTCGAGGCGCTGAAGAAGGAACGGGACGACGCGTCAGGGCTGATGGAGTTTGAGCGAGCCGCTGAATTGCATGCGCAGCTGACCAGGGCGGAGACGGTCGCCAATGGTGTTCCGGAGGTGGTGCGGGCGCTCGCGCATCTGGACGGCGTGATCGTACAGGCGGCCGCGGAGCCAGAGTGCGTCGCGCTTTTTGTGCTGGCAAAGGGTTCGCTGCATGGGCCGGCGCTGTATTCGGTGGCGGGGATGCGCCACGCGAACGAGGCGGCAGGGTCGAGTTCGCTGTACGTGCAGCCGGTGGGGGTGATGGCAGCAATTCCGCTGGAGGGCCAGGCAGTGACCACGGCGAGGCGCGATGAGCTGGAGCAGCGGCTGGAAGCTGCTTTGGCGTCGGCGACTCCTGCGCCGGAGGATCGAGGCACGCGGGCGAAAAAGCGCGTCGGCGAGACGGTGGATTATTTATGTCTCTTCAGCCGGTGGTATTACCGGCCGCAGGCCAAGCGGGTGGGGGAGATTGTGTTTGTCGGCGAGGACGGGAAAGTCGCGCCGAAGGCCCTGCTGCGGGCGATCTCGCGCGTGTATGTGAGGCAGGGAGTGGGGAGCAGTGAGCAGAAAAAAACCGAGGATCACGAGGATCCCCGGCGTTTGGGAGGCATACAAGCTGATATGCCGAAGTGACGGCTCAACCAGAGCCGAAGACGCACCCGGCGATGTTATTTTTCTGTTGCGAGAACCGCGACGCCATAAGCGGGCAAATCCAGGGTACTGACCGCAGTACCCTCGCTGCCGATGAGGTTGCGCATGGGAGAGGGTAGAGCGACCTGCGCCGGCGCTGCGTTGTGGTTGATGAGGATGAGGACGGATTTTCCCTGGGCGTTCGAAGCACTTGTGCGTTGGCAAACTTCAACGCCCTCAGGAACTCCGGGAAGGATTGGCTTCACCTCGGCCTTTTCAAGAAGGTGGGCGGTGAATTTGCTCAGGGTATCGGCGTCGAGCCAGGCGCCGACGTAGGTGATGCTGCCTTGGCCGACTTGACGGGTGATGACGGCCGGCTGATCGTCGAGCCATCCATTGCTCTTGCCGTAGGTCATCAGGACTTTGGTTTCCGGTGACTGCACGCTGAGCTGTTCGGCCCAGATGCCGGCGGTGCCTGCGCCGTCGTCGCCAGTGACCGGAACCTTTTTATCGAGCGCATAGAACTGATCGACGCGGCCGCCGAGCAACGATTCCAGCGGACCAGGCTGACGCTCGGGCTGCAGGGCGTCGTATTCGTCCTTCATGGCGGAGCGAGGGCCGAGAACCAGTTGTCCGCCCTTGCGGACATAGGCGATGAGGCGATCCGCCGTCGCCTGGGAGATGACGTTGAGTCCAGGAAGCTCGACGACTTTGTAGCCATCGAGCGGCGCGTTCACGCTGATAACGTCGACGGACTGCGACTGCTCGCGCAGCGGACGGTAGAAGGCGAGCATTTCGCCGACGGGGTCGAAGTCCGCGCTGTGGCGCTGGGAGGTGATGGCCCAGCGGCTGTCGTAGTCGTTGACGAGGGCGACGTCAGCATGGGGTGAAGTGCCGGCAAGGGCAGAACCGGCCTTGGCGAATTCTTCGCCGACCTGGCGAACCTCATCGTAGACGGGAACCGGGGTGCCATCGGCGCCCACGAGCACACCGTGGTATTCCTCCTGGCCGTTGGGGGCGCTGCGCCACTGCCAGTACTCCACTGCGTCAGAGCCATGGCCGATGGCCTGCCAGGCCATGTCGCGCACCTGGCCGCGCAGCAGCGGCGCGTTGGTCCGTTGCCAGTTGACGAACGCCGGCTCGGTTTCCATCACCCAGAAATTCTTGTTTTTGTAGCCGCGGGTCAGGTCGTGGACGGCGCCGTTGGCCACGTAGTCGTAGCTGCCGACGACGTAGTCGTCCCAGGCGGCCATGTCGAGGACGGAGTGAACGGTGTACTCGTCAAAGCCGTCGAACCACCCCATGGTGTTGGTGGTGATGAACTGCCGCTTGTCCGCATGAGGGCGGATGACGGAGATTTGGTTGAGGGAATAGCTCTTCCACGTATCGCTGACGAAGCGCTTCCATTCCAGCAGCAGCGCGGGATTCTCGTTGCGTTCGCGTGCGGGGATTTCGTCGAAGGTGTCGTAGGTCTGCGACCAGTAGGCGGTGGCCCAGCGGCGATTGAGCTCGGCAACGGTGCCGTATTTTTTCTGGAGCCATGCGTGAAACTGCTGGCGGCCGGTGGCCCCGAAGTCAGGCGAGGCGTATTCGTTGTCGAGCTGCCAGCCGACCACGTCGGGATTGTGCCCGAAGTGAATCGCCATTTGTTCAGCGATGTCGCGCGCGAGCTGGCGATATTTGGGATCGCTGAAAGAGAATTGCTGGCGATTGCCATGCTCGTCGCGGCGGTCTTCATTATCCGTGCGCAGCGTCTCAGGATATTTCGTGGTGAGCCACGCGGGCGGCGCGGCCGTGGGCGTGCCGAGCACCACGCAGATATGGTGTTTGGCGGCGAGGGCGATCGCATGATCGAGCCAGACGAAATCGTAATGGCCTTCGCTCGGCTCCATGGTGCTCCACGCAAACTCACCAACGCGGACGAGGTTGATGTGCGCGGCTTCCATGAGCGCGAGATCCTTATCCCATTGCGACTCGGGCCATTGCTCGGGATACCACGCGGCGCCCAGAAGGATCGGCGGCTGGTCCGGATAACGGGTGGCCTGAGCGTGGAGGCAAGGGCCGGCAAGAAGAAAAAGCGTGAACGGCAGAATGAAAACGTTTGCAACGCGACGGCGGGCAGTGCGCATTTTGATCTATCCCTCGGAGTGCATGCGGATCGATGGATTGGGGTTTCCGGCAGGAAACGGGCCGAAGACGCGCCAACACAGCAATCTAATTGGCGGGAAGAGCAGAAGCAAGGTTAGGTTTCCGGAACCGCGAACGCTAGCGAGGAGACGAAGCTGGTTGCGGGACGAGGCAGAGGCGGGCAGAGAGGACCACGAGGGCGATCCACAGAAGGTCAGCGCCGAGCAGATGGGTCATCTGCATCCAGGTGGGCGCGAGCAGCGCGACGTCGGCGAGGCCGAGCAGGTACTGGGCCGCAAGAAGCGCGAGGACACCGATGGCGAGTGTGCGCTGCGCGGGGATTCGTAAGCTGCGGGTGATAAGCCAGACGATGAAAGCGCCGGCGATGAGGCTGATGGCAGGATGGAGCCAGCGAATTTCGAGGAGCCAGGAAGCGCCTGGAGAAAAATCCTGCGCCATGGCGGAGAGGAGATCATGCGCAGGATAGAGGGTATCGCCGAGCGCGGCGAGCGAGCCGGTGACGCCAACGATCAGGGTCGCAATGAGCCCGGTGAGCGCAAGGCGTGGGGCGCGGAGAGCCACGGTTCCACGCATGACCGCGTTGCCGCGTGACAGGAAATGCGCGGTAAGGGTGAGCGCGGCAACCAGGAGCAGCGTGTTGGTGAGGTGCAGGCCAAGATAGACGGCGCGCGAGGGTGAGCGGTCCTGCGCGGTGTGGCCGAGGAGGACGAGGAGCGCTCCCAGCAACGCTTCGTTGAGGGTGAGGACGAGAACCGAGACGGCGAACGCGCGCGCGAGATGACGGCGCGGCACGGCGGCAAAAGTCCAGAAGAGCAGCGCGAGAACGCAGACGAGGTCGATGCCGCTGGTGGCGCGGTGGGCAAGCTCAATGAGGGTGCCGAGACCGGGGTGATGCTGCAGAACGGTTCCGTTGCAGAGGGGCCAGTGGTCGCCGCAGCCTGCGCCGGAGCCGGTGGCGCGGACCGCCGATCCCCAGACGATGACGGCAACGTTGTAAGCGAGAACCCCCCACGCAAAGCGACGCAGCGCTGCGGGCGGATGCGCGGTGGGGATGGCGGGAATGGCGGCGGAGGTGGTCACTGAAGGTCCGAAGTTCAATTCTAGTCCGCGGAATTGCGTCTGAGGAACCGCTGTCGCCGTCGATTGCGTAGCCTATTTACAGAATGAAAACTCTGAAAGGGGTCGTGCTGTCTGGGCTGCTGGCTTTTCTGTGTGTGGCCGCGCCGGTGCATGCCGTGGAATTGAAGGTGAGCCGGGCAGCGCTGGAACGGACGCTCGAGCAGGAGCTGTTTGGCGGACCCGACGGCCGCTACTATCTGAAAGGCAGCGCGAAGTCGAGTTGCTCGGTCTATGCAGAGAAGCCGGAGGTGAGCTTCACGGCCGATCGCGTGGAGGTGAAGGTGAAAGTCCACGCGAAGCTGGGCACCGCGATGACAGGGCGGTGCATTGGATTGAGTCTGGCGCCGTCAGCGGAGGTTTCCATGGTTCCGGATGCGGAGGGGGAGACGATTGGGTTTCGCGATGCGCGCATCGAGCACGTGAGCGAATCGAAGGAGCTGAATTTTCTCCTGATGCCGTTTCTGAACCACCAGATTCCGTCGAGCATGAAAGTGAACGCGGCCGAAATGCTGCGCAAGGCGCTGGAGGGATCGACGCTGACGAGCGGGTACAAGGTGTCGCTGGACCGGCTGAAGATTCACTCGATGACGCTGGAGGGCGACTCGATGGTGGTGGATGTCGACGGGGACATCAGCGTGAACTGAGGGCTGGGATGGGAAGAAATTCGGCAGAGAAACGCGTCCTGAGCTCGACGCAACTGCGGCGCGAGATTCACTGGCGGAATCTGGAGCGCGGCAACGATGCGGAGCGGGAGGTTTCGTACGGCGCGTCGCAGAGCGTAATTTTCCAGGGCGATGAGGAGACGCACGGCAATTTTCTGCCGGCGGCCTATGCGCGCATTCTGGCCAATCCGGAGTGGGCGCGGCGGCTGACGAAAAGCTACACGGCGAGCCGGTTTGTTCCGCGCGCTGGGGATCGCAAGCGCTGCGAACTGGAGTGCGCAAGCAGCAGCGATGCGCTGCTGATGAATATCTTTTGTTATCCGGGCGTGTTGCGGAATGCGCGCGTGTGCGCACTGCTGGGAATCGAGCCGGGCCTCAGGCCGGAGTTTGGTTTTCGGCCGGCGATGCCCCTGAAGAGCGGGCGCGTGGACCGCACCGAGATGGACATGCGGCTGGGCGAGCTGCTGGTGGAGGCAAAACTGACGGAGGGAGATTTCCAGCGGGCGCCGGCGCGCCTGGTGGAGCGGTATCGGGACCTCGACGAAGTCTTCGATGTGGAGCGTCTGCCGGTTGTGGACGGAGTCGTCCGTTCGTATCAGCTGATTCGCTCTGTGCTGGCCGCGCATGCAAGGGGTGGATCGTTTGTGGTGCTGTGCGATGGGCGGCGGCCGGATCTGGTGGAACGCTGGTTCGAGGTGCTGCAGGCGGTGACAGATTCGGCACTGCGCACGCGGATGGGGTTGGTGACGTGGCAGGAGATTGGCGCGGCACTGCCGGCGAAGGTGCAGCGGTTTCTACAGGAGAAATATGGGATCGGGGAATGATGGGCTGATTCAGCCATGAGGCATGCTTATTTTCTCCGCATAGCGTGCGGTGATTAGGACGGTTATTCGCCGCATCGCAACGAACCGCCCCTACTTGATGGGCGCAAGCGAGTAGGACGTGCTGCGGCCACCTGCCGCATCCCTGACCAGCACCCCCTTTTCCATGAGGTCCTCGATGTCTCGCAAGGCAGTGTCCTGCGAGCACCGGGCGAGGGTCGCCCACTTGGAAGAAGTCAACTTGCCCTCGAAACCGTTGAGCAGCCGGTTGACGATTGTTCTTTGCCGGTCATTGAGGGCGACCGCAGCGAAGCGTTCCCAGAAGCGAGCCTTGTCCAGTACCGTGGCCAGGATGGTTGCAGCCCGGTCGAACGCCCGGCCCAGACAGGCCAGAAACCATTCAAGCCAGTCCGTGATATCGAGATCCCCTTTCTGCGTTGCTTCGAGGATTTCGTAATAGGCTCTGCGCTCCTGGCGGATCTGTGCCGACATGCTGTAGAAGCGCTGCGGGCTGCGCTCGGAGCGGGCAAGAACCATATCCGCGATAGCGCGCGCGATGCGTCCGTTGCCATCGTCAAACGGATGAAGGGTGACGAACCAGAGATGCGCGATCGCGGCTTTGAGGACGAGGTCGGTGGAATGGTCTTTTTCGAACCAATCCAGGAAACGCCTCATTTCATCGCGCAGACGCCTGGCGGGAGGCGCTTCGTAATGAATGTGCTCCTTGCCGATTGGGCCTGAGATGACCTGCATGGGGCCGGTTTTATCATTTCGCCACGCGCCGACCCTGATTTTCGCCATGCCGCTGCGGCCGGTTGGGAACAGTGCGGCATGCCAGTCAAAGAGGCGGCTGGCGGTAAGCGGGCGATCATAGCGCTGGGTAGCGTTGAGCATCATTTCGACGACCCCTTCGACGTTGCGATCCGCCGGCGTCAGTCCGCCGATGCCGATGCCCAGGTGGCGCGCGATGGAGGAACGCACCTGGTCGCGGTCGAGTTTTTCGCCTTCGATCTCGCTCGACTTGAGAACTTCCTCGGTCAGGGAATGGAGGATGGCTTCGGAGCGCAACTGGAAGCCGAGGCCCTCCATACGGCCAATCAGGCGTCCCTGCTCGTGGCGCACATGGACGAGCAGTGCGGAAATGCGCTCGCGATTCCAGCGAAAGCGAGGCCAGTCCGTCCGCTCATGGACGTATCCTGCGGGTTCTATTCTCCGCATCATCTGCGTCGAATATAGACACTATTCGCCGCAAAGGCAAAGGATAATCTACGCACATTATGCGGAGATTGAGGACGTTAATCACCGCATGCATCAGAGAAGAGGCTCGCAGCCAGGCGAAATGCAGATGGGCGCGTCAGTCGCCGATGTGTTTCTCAATGCGCCGGTCGGGAACGAGCCACATTACTGCAACGAGGATGTAGACAGCGCAAGCCATCCGCGGGTGGGCAAAGGCCAGGGCGATGGCGACCGCGTAAAGCGCCACGCTGGCGAGGCCTTTGCGATCGCGTCCGACGGCGAGGGCGAGCGTGGAATCTTTGGGGTGATGGCGAATGAGCAACTGTTCAAGGATGTAGTAGGCAAAGCCGGCGCAGAGCAGAACCGCTCCGTAAAGCGCGACGGGCGCTGGGGCATTGATGTCCAGGCTCACCCATGCGGTGGAGAAGGGCACCAGCGACAACCAGAACAGAAGGTGAAGGTTGGCCCAGAGAATGCCGCCGCTGACGCGTTCTGAGGCATGAAGAAGGTGATGGTGGTTGTTCCAGTAGATGCCGACGTACACAAAGCTGACAATGTAGGTGAGGAAGACGGGGAGGACGAGGCGCAGTGCGGCGAAGGTGCTTTGAGAAGGCACCTTCATCTCCAGCACCATGATGGTGATGATGACGGCAAAGACTCCGTCACTGAAGGCTTCGAGGCGGCCTTTACTCATGGGCGCTGAGTTCTTCCAGGAAAATGGTGGAGCTGGTCGGGCTCGAACTTGAGCCGTTATGCGGGCGTCTGAGCCCGCAGGCGAAATCCTGAGCGAGGCCGCCGTGGCGACCGAGTCGAAGGACCGGAAACGTCATCAGAGCTTCCAGGAAAATGGTGGAGCTAGTCGGGCTCGAACCGACGACCTCCTCGTTGCGAACGAGGCGCTCTCCCAGGCTGAGCTATAGCCCCACGGCGGGAAAAGACTTTCTAATTTTACGGTATGCGGCCCCGGCGCGCCAACGTCGGCGGCCCGAGCGAGTGTGACCGAAGGACCGCGTTCGCAGCTTCGAGCTAACGCGGTCCAGCGACGGATTCGTGGACTGAAGCGATGAGCGAGGAGCGCAGCGCGGTGAGATGCTGCGCGGGAACTTCGCCCTGCGCGAAATCAGGGGAGCCACCGCCGCGAACGCCGAGCTGGGAGAGCGCCTCCTTCAGGAGGCGGCCGCAGTCGAAGTTGAAGCTGAGGCTGCGCGCGAAGACGACCGAGGCTGGCTCGGTGGCCTCTGTGCAGAACAGAATGATGGTAGAGGGAGCGGCTTTGGTGAGCCGCGAGGCGAGCAGCCTGCAGTACTCCGGGTCGCGATCTTTCCAGACGCGGTCGACGATGCGCACGCCGTTTTCAATCGGGACTTCGACGGCGAGGCGCGAGGCATGGTAGTCGGCGAGCTCTTCGCGCAGGCGCTGGCGCTCCTTCACGATGTTTTTGGAGTCGTTTTTCAGGCGCTCGACGGCGGCGTGCATATCGGCAGGCACGGCGGAGAGCGCGGAGGTGAGCTGGGCCAGAACGGTGGCGTCGGCGCGGGCGGTGCGGACCGCGCGAAGGCCGCAGACGAACTCCACGCGCACGCCGCGGCTGACTTTCTCCGTGCCACGCAGCAGAAGGCCGCCGATCTGCCCGGTGGAGCGTACGTGCGTTCCTCCGCAGGCGTTGCGGTCGATGCCGTCCATCTCGATCAGGCGAATGTCTCCGCTGCGTTCGGGCAGTTTGCGCAGCTCTCCGGCGGCGAGCATGGCCTCAGCGTCAGCGCGCGAGACCTTGCGCGTGGAGATGGGGCGGTTTTCCGCGATGACCTCGTTGCACAGGCGCTCAATGTGTTCCAGGCGATGGGCGACGGGGCCGCCGGCGAGGTCGATGGTGGAAACCGTGTCGCCGAGGTGGAAGGAGAGGGTGGCCGCGTCCAGCTCGCGCAGAAAGATGGCGGAGAGCAGATGCTGACCGGTGTGCTGCTGCATGTGGTCGAAGCGGCGGCGCCAGTCGACGTGGCCCTCAACGTGGACGCCGAGGGCGAGCGGCTTGCGAACGAAATGCCACACCTGGCCCTGTTCATCCTCTTCCACGGATTCGACGGGAATATCGAGAGACGCGCCCCCGGGCGAGACGGCGCGAAAGAAGCCGGTATCGAAAGGCTGGCCGCCGCTGGTGGGATAAAAGGCGGTGCGGTCCAGAGCAATTTGCCAGACAGCTTCGCCTTCGGTGCGGGAGTGCTCGCGAACGTCGGCCACAGCAGCGGGGAAAGATTGGAGAAACGAATCGTTGTAATACAGCCGCTCGGATGCGGTCATTGATTGACTCCACTTCCTGGCGCCGCCGTTCGGCCAGTCGAAAAAAGGGCGTGTTGGGGGCAGGCCCGATTTAGTGTAATGCGAGAGCATCCAACTGTCTCGAACAATTCGGCTCTTTCTCGATTACGAATGCCCTCTATTTTTTGGATCTGGATCCTTGCGCTGACGAGCATTGTGCTGATGCTGGTGCGGCCCCGCGGCTTGCCGGAGTGGGTGTGGATCGGCGGTAGCGCGGTGTTGCTGGTAGCGACGCGGCTGCTGCCCGCCGGCATCGCGCTGCACGCCATCGGCGAGGGTGTGGATGTCTATCTGTTCCTGACGGGCATGATGATCCTGGCGGAACTGGCGCGCGAAGAGGGCGTCTTTGACTGGGTGGCGGACATTGCCGTGCATCACGCGCGCGGGTCGGCGAGCCGGTTGTTTTTCTGGGTTTACCTGACAGGGATTGCGGTGACGGCTTTGCTCTCGAACGACGCGACGGCGGTGGTGCTGACGCCCGCGGTGCTGGCGGCGGTGCGACGAGCGAAGGTCGAGCCGCGGCCCCATCTGCTGGCGTGCGCTCTCATTGCAAACGCCGCGAGCCTTTTGCTGCCCATCGCGAACCCGGCCAACCTGGTGGTGTACGGAGCGCAGATGCCGCCGCTGGGCCAGTGGATGCGGATGTTCCTGCTGCCGTCGGTGGCGTCGATCGCGGCGACGTTTGTGTGCCTCCGGTTGCTCTCGCGGAAGGCGCTGGCCGGGGAAGCGGCGCCGGTGGACGAGGCGTATCGGCTGGATGCGGCGGGATGGCTGGCGGTGGTGGGAATCGCGGTGGCGTGCGTGACGCTGCTGGTGTCGTCGGCGCTCGACGTGCGTTTGGGCGCGCCGACCTGTGCGGCTGGTCTGCTGGCGCTGGTGCTGGTGGCGTTGCGGGATCGAGGCGCGCCGGTACGGGCGGTGCGGAACGTTGCGTGGGGCGTGCTGCCGCTGGTGGCGGGGCTCTTCATGATTGTGGAGGCGCTGAACCGCGCGGGCCTGATGCGGCTGACGAAGGCCGGCCTGGCCTGGCTGGCGGCGGTGCCCGATGGAGCCGGAAAATTTGCCGGTGGGTTCGGCGTCGCGCTGCTCTCGAACGCGATGAACAATTTGCCGGCGGGTCTGGCGGCGGGAACGGCACTGCGCGAGATGGGCCAGCATGGTTTGCTGGCGCACGCCGTGCTGATCGGAGTGGACCTGGGACCGAACCTCTCCGTGACCGGATCGCTGGCGACGATTCTTTGGCTGATCGCGCTGCGCCGCGAGGAGGCTGAGATTACCGGCTGGGAATTTCTGAAAATTGGCATGGTGGCCATGCCGGTGGCTTTGGCGCTCGCGTTGTTAGCGCTGCGCTAAAGGCCGGGAGCGTGGATCAGCCAATGGCCAGTAGCAATGCCACATTCCGCAAGGCGATTTATAATCGGCCCTGCTCAATATGGAAAACACCGACTGCATTTTAGAGGGACGGCAGGTGCTCGAGATCAGCGAGATCATGGGCATTTTGCCCCACCGCTACCCGTTTTTGCTGATCGACCGGGTGATTGAGATCGAGCGTAAGAAGCGCATCGTCTCGATCAAAAACGTAACGATCAACGAGCCGTTTTTTCAGGGGCACTTTCCAGGATATCCGATCATGCCGGGCGCGCTGGTGGTGGAAGCGATTGCGCAGACAGGCGGCGTGCTGCTGATGCCGGAGGTTCCGGACCGCGACAAAAAGCTGATGGTATTTACCGGCATCGAGCGAGCGAAGTTTCGCAAGCCGGTGGTGCCGGGCGATCAGCTGCGGATTGAAGTGAACGTGCTGGCCTGGAAGCCCCGCGTGGCGAAGATGGAAGGCCGGGCGACGGTCGATGGGAAGCTGGCGTGCGAGGCAACGGTGATGTGCGCGCTGGTGCCGCGGGTCCCGGAAGTGCGAGGGGCGGCGGAAGCGGAGCCGGCGCTGGCTGGATCGGTGACGGAATCGGTCGCGGGATCGGTGAATCAGGAGTGAGCGTTCACCCAACTGCGATTGTTGCGCCGGGGGCGGTGGTTCCGGAATCGTGCACCGTCGGTCCCTGGTCCACGGTGGGACCGCACGTGGTGCTGGGCGAAGAGTGTGAGCTGATCTCGCATGTCGTTCTCGATGGCCATCTCACGGCAGGCGCGAGGAATCGCTTTTCGCCGTTCGCGTGCGTAGGCATTGCGCCGCAGGATCTGAAATACAAGGATGAAGAGACCGGCCTGACGCTGGGCGACGACAACGTAATTCGCGAGTGCGTGACGATTTCGCGAGGCACGGTGGGCGGTGGCGGCATGACGCGAATCGGCAGCGGCTGCCTGCTGATGGCGTACGTCCATATCGGGCACGACAGCGTGATCGGCGACCACTGCATTCTGGCGAACAATGCGACGCTGGCCGGTCACGTGACGGTGGAGGATGATGTAACCGTCGGTGCGTTTTCTCCGATCCACCAGTTTTGCCGGGTGGGCAAGCACGCGTATATCGGCGGAGGAACGGTCGTGACCCAGGACGTGCTCCCGTTTTCGCTGACGTCCGCCACGCGGGAGGCGCATGCGTACGGCATGAACAAGATTGGCCTCGAGCGGAAGGGCTTCGATCGTCCGCGGCTGCGGGCGCTGCACCATGCCTTTCGCCTGCTGCTGTCGTCGAAGATGAACCTGGCGCAGGCAGTGGAGACGCTGCGCGGCGAGGGCGGCGCTACCGAAGATGTGCAGTACCTTCTGGAGTTCGTCGAGGGGTCGAAGCGCGGCGTGATTCAGTAAGAAAAGGCGTGGAGAGCCCGGTCTGGATTCACGGGGAATTCACCGGATTTGTGGAAAAGCGAAATGGTTGCGTGAATTGAGGTTACGGGGGGATGTGACCCGTGACCGGCGCAGTAAGTCGCTGAAGTAGCAGCGGATATCAGGAACTTTCGTGTTTTTCAAGGGAGTCCACGAGAGATTGGCAGAGAGTGGGCAATGCCGCCCAGGAATCTTCCACAGAAATTTCCACAGCGAACCGGTGTCCGTTTTCAGGCCAGTCGCGCGCTATGCCGCGGCGGCCTTTCCCTGAGAGGGAAAGGCCGTCATCGCTGGCAGGTATTCAACTACTGGTGAGGCTGCGGCGTAGTGCTCCGCGGCGTGCCAGGCGTTGCGCGCGGGGCAGGAGCCGATGGCACGTTGGGCTGGGCAGGAATGCCGGACTTGGTGTTGTAAGCCTCGAGCACAGCCTTGGTGATGTCCGTGGACTGGGCGGCCCAGAGAACATTGCTGTTCTGCTGGCTGGCATCGAGGACCAGATTGAAGCCCTGACCCTGGACGTAGCTGATCATGACCTCGCCCACCTTGTTGGCGACCTGGTTGAAGGTCTCCTGACCATCCTGCTGCTCGCTGGCCTGGAGGTCCTGGGCGGAGCGCTGGAGCGATTTGGTCTTGTCGTCGACGATGCGCATCTTTGACTGGCGATCGGCGTCGGTGAGGGTAGCGCCACCGTCCTGGAGCTGCTTCTTCAGGGTCTCGATCTCCTGATTGGCGGTCTGCAGTTTTGCCTCCTGGGGCTCGTACTTTTTGCGGAGGTCGGCGATGTCGCGCTGGAATTCATTGGTCTGGGTGACGGCGCCGGAGAACTGGATGATGGCGATTTTGGTGGCGCCGGTGATAGCAACCGGGGCGGAAGGAGCCGGGTCGGAGGCTGGTTTAGTCGCCGGAGCAGCGGCCTGGGCAATGGCTGCGGCGCCCATTCCGGACGCCAGCACGCAAACGAGTGACAACGAACGCTTCATGGAATTCAAAAACTCCTTCGGTTTCCTGGGTGGCTTGGTCCGCCTTGCTCGCTCTCAAAAACCCCGTTTTCTCGGACTACCGGAGCGGGTTCGGGCTTCGAAATGTCGCCCGAAAATGCAAAAAAGCGGACAGAGAAAAATTCTCAGGAACTGCGCAAATTATAGGGCTGGGAGGGGGAGCAGTCAACGGTTCCGTGGGGCGGTAGCGGTCAGCGGTGAACCGGTCAGCGGAGGAGCGGTCAGCTAAAGTCCGGTCAGCGGAACGGCGGTCGGCTAAAGTCCGGTCGGCGGGACGGCGGTCCTCCAAAGTCGGTCGGCGGAGAAGCGGTCGGTTGAAGTCCGGTCAGCGAAGAATGGGTCAGTCGTGACGGTCCGCTCAACGTGGTCCGCGGATGTGGCAGGAACGGTCGCAATGGTGTCAGGGCGCTGGAGCTTCGCGAGAAACACATTCAACCGACGGGCCTCTTCATTGATCTGTGCCACAAGTTCAAGGCCAGTAGACGTCTCGACAAAGCCAAATTGCGTAGCCAGTTCCGTTTGTGTTTCCAGTTCGTATAGCGAGCCACGGGCGTGACCCAAAAACAGAACAAAGTTTCGGTCGCTGAGTCTGTCTTGTCCTTCGGCGATGTTGCTGGGGACCGACACTGCCGAGCGCCGCATCTGCGCGGTCAAGCCGAAGATCTCCCCTGGGGGGGGGACGATCTGTGACCGTGTAGATTCTCCCAGCGAATGCCGGCCTTTCGCTGTCCGGCCTTTCGCTGTCCCTAGAAGGTGGTGGCCACCGTCAGGCGGAAGGTCTTGCTGGGCTCGCGCAGGACGTAGAGGCCGTTGTAGAACTGTTCGGCTTCGGCATAGGAGTAGTCGCCCGCTCCGCCCGCCGGGAACATGCTGCGGGTGATCAGGTTCTGGCGAGAGAAGGTGGTAAAGAGCTTGAGCGGGTTGACCGCGTAGTAGATGCGGAACGGCGCGTTGATGATGGGCATCATGACATCGAGCTCGCCGCCGGCCGAGTCGCGCGGGACGTAGTTGGTGCCGCGAATCGGGTTGATGGTATGGCTGAACTGGATCTGCTGGCCGCCCTGGCAGGTGCCGTTGACGTAGTTGGGGCAACCGTAGAGCGGCGAGTCGAGGGCGTCGACCCCTTCGGGGCTCTGGCGCAGCTGGCTGTTCCGCAGCGCCATGTCCATGCCAAAGTCGTTGAAGAAGTTAAAGCCGACGGTACGCCCGTAAATCGGGATCATGTATTGCAGGTTGGAGGTAAAGCTGGCGTCGCCGCCGATGGTGGCGATGCCGTAAACCGGCAACGGTATCTGAATGGGCCCGAGGTTGGGATTGGTGGGATCGCGTGGGACGGTCGATCCGTCCGGATTGAGAAGGTCAAACATCACGCGCGTCGGCACGAACCCGTACGGAGTGATGGTACGAACGTCGAAACCGCGAATGTCGGATTCGCCGCCGGCGGAGGGGCGATCGAACGGCGGAGCCACATCGCCGCTGAAGCCGGTGATGTAGATCGCCTGCACGCGCATGCCCAGCGTATTGCGGCCGTTGGGGTTGAACCAGAAGCCCTTCATGGGCGTGTAGCGCTTGTATTCGACCACCGGGCGCACATAGCGAACACTGCCCCAGATGCCGGCGAACTGCACGGTTGCGGCCAGCGACTGGCCGGTATGCGGCAGGTAGTTGCTCGAGATGTTGCTGGAGTTGTAGCTGAACATCGCCGAGCTGGTGATGATGCCTTCGAGCGCGTTCTCGCCCTGAATACCGCTGCGGAAGGCGAGGGTCTGGAAAAGATTGCTGGAGGCCTGGCTGAAGGCGCGGACCGAGGAACTATCCCAGGAATAAGTAGCGCCCAGACGTGAGAAGCCGAAGAGGCTGAAGTGCCGCAGCGGGTAGCTGGCGGAAAGCGTGAAGCCCTTCGATCCCTGGTTGTAGTTCTGCAACAGCGACGAAACCGCGGACGTCTCGTTATTGTTTCCGCTGAGAGAGTAGCTCTTGGAAGCGTTGTAGTCCGTCTTGCGGTCGAACACCTGGAAGCCGATGTTCAGCGGCTTGTTGCGGAAGTACGGCTCGTTGAAGGCGAAGAGCAGGTTGCGCGCCAGGCTGCCGGCGTTGGCCTGCACGCTGAGCGTCTCACCCAGGCCAAGGAAGTTGTTGGTCTGGTAATTGAGGCCGAGGAACGCTCCGGAAAGGCCGCTGACGCCGCCGTTGAGGCCGATGGAGTTCTTGCCCTTTTCCTGAACCTTGAGGAGCAGATCGACGGTTCCGTTTTCAGTGTTCTGGTGCGTTTCGGAATCCTGTTCGACCTTGAGCGGGTTGAAGTAGTCGAGCTGATTGAGGCGCAGCAGGCTCATCTCCCACAGGTGGCTGTTGTAGACCTGGCCTTCCTGGAGGAGGAGCTCGCGGCGGATGACGAAATCGCGCGTGACGGTATTGCCCTGGACTTCGATTCTCGAGACGGTGAACTGCTTGCCTTCGTCGATGTCGATGTTCCAGGTGACGGAGTGTTTGGCGTCGTCGAACGACGGAACCGGCAGCGGGCTGAAGTTGATGTAGCCGTTCTGGCTATAAGCCTTGCGCAGATTGTCCAGGTCCTTCTGGAACATGGTCAGATTGAAGATGGCGCCGTCTTTCTGCGTAAAGATGGCGCGCAGTGCTTTGGGATTGATGTTGCCCTTGACGCCGGTAAAGTTGATGCCGGCCAGGCGGTAGCGCTCGCCCTCCTCGATGTTCATGTGGATGTCGATGCGCTTGCCCTTACGCGGGCGGAAGGTAAAGAAGGACAGGCCGGATTCGTTGTGGATCCTGGTTTCGGCGACGCCGGTGGGACCGCCACGCAGGTAGCCGCGGTCGCGATAGGCCTGGCGCACGCGCTCCGTATCTTCGTCGAGCTTGCTGGCGTCGTAGGTGCGGGCGAAAAGATTCTCGAGGAAGATGGAATGCGGTACGCCGACGGGGCGCAGGTTGCGCATGGCCGCGCGCAGGGTCCGCGAATTGACGTGCTGGTTGCCGCTGAAGGTGATCTTGCCGACCTTCACCGTGGGACCTTCTTTAATGATGAAGTTCAGCTGGACTGAAGCCGGAGGGATGGTCCGGACCTCAGGGCGCACGGAGGCAAACTGGTGGCCGTGCTCGGCCAGCATTTCCTTGATCACCGTGACGGCTTTGGCGATGCGGGCCGGGTCGTACTGGCTTTCCTGCGAGAGCCCGACCTTTTCCTTCTTGAAGCGGTCGAGCACGTCGGACTGCGTGACGGAGTTCAGACCCTTGTAGGAAATGTCGCGAATGGTCGGTTTCTCGCGGACGTAAACGTCGAGGATCACACCCTGGGGTGTGTTTTCTTTCTCGATGCGCACGTCTTCGAAGTAGCCGGTATTCCAGAGGGAGTTGAAATCGCGCTCAATGGTGAGTGGATCGTAGGCATCGTTGACGTGGCTGAAGAGGCGCGCGAGAACCGTCTCTTTGGGAATGCGGCGGCTGCCAATGACGCGAATCTCGAGGATCTTCTGTCCGGCGTCGCTGGAGGCGGCAGGTTGCGTGGCCTCCTGGGCGATGAGCGGCGCGACCGGCAGAAGGGGGGCCAGGAAGAGAATCAGAATCAGGGAGCGCCTCAGGAGCCGGCGCAGATTCCTGCATGGTACGTGCGGGGAGCCAGCGCTCCAGAAATTCACGGAAAAAATATGCACACCCTCACTGCTCAAAATCGGGCCGTTCTTTGGGAAAAGGCGATTATATCAGCGCGATACGCGCGCACGACGGGGTTGGGTGAGCGCAGAAGGCCGCGGACGGCGGCACAACAGGCGATGAATTCCGGCGGCGTTCTCAATTGCGACATCGTTCCGATCTCCCATCCCGCAGGACTGTGCCTGTTGAGGATGCACTGGGGAGAATTGCGATCAGTTTATCGAAGATCAGTGGGTATTGGGTCCGACGAAGATGAGCGGCGAACGTCAACGAGGACGGAATAAAAAACGGGCCCGCCTCCGAGGTCGTTCAGACGCTGCGAGGTGAGGAGATTGACGTTGTGGCCGCCTGCGGAGAGCTTGTTCCAGTTGAGCCGTCCCGCGACTACGCCGGGACGCACACTGCCGTTGACGTGAGCGCGGAACGCAAGACGGCCGCGGTCGTTGAAGACGTCGACCGTGTCGCCGTCGGTGATCCCGCGCGCGGTTGCATCGTCGGCGTGCATCTCGAGCACGCCGTTGAAGGCGGATTCCATCTGCCGGTGTCCTGGCAGGTTGGGGAAGGTGGAGTTCATATAGTTGTCGGCCTTGCGGGGCAGAAATTCGAGAGGGTAGCGCTCGCTGGCTTTGGTGTGGCGCGATTCCGGCGCGGGAACGAAGGCCGGCAGCGGATCGACTCCCTGGGAAGCCAGGGCTGCTGAATAAAACTCGATGCGTCCGGTCGGCGTCAGGAACGGGCCTTCGGCAAAGGGCAGAAAGCGCTGCTCGCTCTGCTCGGCTTCAAAGCGCAGGCGCTGCGAGCCGCCGGCGGCGTGAAGGGTCTCGGCGGTGATGCCGGCGAGCCAGGGATGCTGCTTCTCAGGGTCTTCGGAGCGGAGCGTTTGGGCGATGAGGTCGTCGACCGTGTCGCGGAAACAGGGCTCGGTGAATCCCATCCGCTGCGCGAGCTGTGAAAACACCCAGACGTTGGGCCGCGCTTCGCCGAGAGGCTCGATGGCCT
Source organism: Acidobacteriaceae bacterium (assembly GCA_036272255.1). Taxonomy (GTDB): domain Bacteria; phylum Acidobacteriota; class Terriglobia; order Terriglobales; family Acidobacteriaceae; genus Palsa-343. Next base: position 61,007 of record DATAZC010000139.1, read on the forward strand.
GCTCGGAAAGCTGGACGTAGTAGTGGCCGTAGGCGCCCTGGACGTCTGTGTGCTCGAGGAAGGTGGTGGCGGGCAGAACGACGTCGGCGTAGTCGGCCGTATCGGTGAAGAACTGCTCGTGGACCACGGTGAACAGGTCGGGGCGGGCCAGACCGCGCAGCACCGCGGACTGGTCGGGGGCGACGGCCGCGGGGTTGGAGTTGTAGACGAAGAGCGCGTGGACGCGGGGACCGTCGCTCGGGTCGCCGACGGGCTGCTTGCTGCCCAGTTCATTCAGCGCGTCGCCGAGGACACACATGTTGATGGTCCGGGCGTCGCGGCCAAGGGGGCTGGCCTGCATCAGGTCGGGGCGCTGCAGGGCCGCGCTGTCCCACTTGAACGCGCCGCTGGTGGAAAGCTGGAGTCCGCCGCCGTAGTGTTTCCACGCGCCGGTGAGCGCGGGGAGCATGGCGATGGCGCGCGTGGCCGCTCCGCCGTTGTCGCTGCGCTGCACGCCGTAGTTGAGGCGGATGACGGCCGGCGCGGTGGTGGCGTAGTCGTGGGCAAGGCGCTCGATGTCGGCGACGGCGATGCCGGTCACGGACGCAACGTAGGCGGGCGAGTATGCAGAGGCGCGCTCGCTGAGCTGATCGAAACCGCAGGTCCAGCGCGTGATGTAGTCGCGGTCGAAGAGGCCGTCGCGGATGATGATGTGCATCAGCCCGAGCGCGAGGGCAGAGTCGGTGCCGGGATGGATGGGGATATGCCAGTCCGCGGCGCGAGCGGTGCGCGTGGCGTAGGGGTCGATGACGACGAGTTTTGCGCCGTTGCGGCGAGCTTCTTCAACAAAGGGCCACAGGTGGATGTTGTTGCCGTGGATGTTCGCGGCCCAGGCGATGATGAGCTTCGCGTGCGCAAACGCTTCGGTATCGGTGCCGAGCTTGCGGCCGTAAACGGAGAGGAGCGCCTGGCCGCCGGTTTCCGAGCAAATGGTGCGGTCCAGCTGCGACGCGCCGAGGCGGTAGAAGAAACGGCGATCCATGGAGCCGTAGCCGAGCTGGCCGATGGTGCCGGCGTAGGAGTAGGGCAGGATCGATTCGGGTCCGTGCTCGCCGGCGATGGCGGCGAGGCGCGTCGCGATGGTGTCGAGAGCCTCATCCCAGGAGATCCGCTCAAAGGCTTCGGCTTCGCGTCCGTGGGGCAGGGAGGCTTTGGGGACACCGGCGCGGCGGCGCATGGGGTAGAGAAGGCGGTCGGGCGAGTAGACGCGGTCGAGGTATTTCGCTACTTTGCCGCAAAGAAAGCCCCGGGTGACGGGGTGATCGGGATCGCCACGGAGTTTGGTGGCGCGGCCGGCTTCGTCAATGGTAACGAGGACCCCGCAGGAGTCGGGGCAGTCATGCGAGCAGACAGCATGGACGGTCCTGGAGGGCATAACAACAGGGTACAGGTTACAGGGAGCAGGGTACAGGGTGAGGGAGCTCGGGGCACCGGACTAGCGATTAGCGTGCGGTGTTGCGCGGCAGTTGATTCGCGAGAATGCGCAGATCACGAAACAGGGCATCAGGGCTGCGGAAGTGCTTGCCCTTCCGCTGTCGGCCGCCTTCATCGCCTTAATTGTCGTTGCGTTTGGAACGTTCGTCTTCACCGCTGTCATTTTCACCGTAAGCTCTTTGCCGCCGATTCCTCTGAGGCGGTCGTCGTCGGCGCCACCGGCGCCAATGGCAGGGTGAAGAGGAACGTTGCGCCGTTGCCGAGCTCGCTTTCGACGCGGATGGTTCCGTGGTGGGCGAGAACGATGTGCTTCACGATGGCGAGGCCCAGGCCGGTGCCTCCGGATTCGCGGGAGCGCGCTTTGTCGACGCGATAGAAGCGCTCAAAGATGCGATTCAGGTGTTCTTCCGCCATGCCCTGTCCGAAGTCCTGGACGTAAAACTCGACGGCATCTTCGAGAGGGCGCGCGCCGACGACAACGCGGCCGCCGGAAGCGCCATATTTCATGGCGTTTTCGATCAGGTTGCCGAAGACCTGGGTCATGGAATCGACGTCGGCGAGGACCATGGCGTCGGTGGTCTCGCCCGGTTCGAGGGCTACGCCCGATTCGACGACCAGGCCGGCGAGAAGCTCGACGGAGTCCGCAACGAGGTTTGAGGCACGCACCGGCTGGACGCGCGGCTTGTGCTCGCCGGACTCGACCTGGGCAAGGGCGAGCAAATCCTCGGTAAGGCGATTCACGCGGCGAGCGTTCTTGAGGATGATGCTCATGAACTCGCGCGCGTGGTCGGGAAGATCCATCTCGTCTTCAAGGAGGGTTTCGACGTAGCCCGAGATGGAGGTGAGCGGCGTGCGCAGCTCATGGGAGACGTTGGCGATGAAGTCGCGGCGCGTTTTCTCGGCGCGCTCGATCTCAGTGACGTCGTGGAGGACGGCGACGGCTCCGCCATCGGGCGTCGGTGCGGCGCTGACTTCAAAGGCGCGACCGGGCACCACGGAAATCGCGCGTCCCATGCCGATGCGGCGTTCGCGCAGGGCGGCATCGACGCAGCTCAGAATGTCAGGGTCGCGGATGCTGACGACCAGCGATTTGCCGACGCGAACGGCGCCAGGTGCGATGCGCTGCATAACGGCGTTGGTCCAGCTGACCTGGCCGGCCGAGTTGACGGCGACGACGGCCTCCTGCATGGAGTCCAGCAAGGCGGTGAGCTCGCGCTGCTTGGCTTCGAGAGCCTGGAAGGATCCCTGGAGACGGCTGGCGGTGGCATCGAGGGCACGAGCCACTTCGCCGATTTCGTCACTGTCGTCTTCTTCAATCCGGGCCGAAAAATCGCCCCCGGCGATGCGTGTGGAGAAATCGACGATATTGCGGAGCCGGGAGGCGATCCGATGAGCGATCCACGCCGACGCGAGGGTCGCCATGAACAGAGAAATCAGGGACGCGGTGAAGAGGTCGCGGCGCAGGATGTGCAGCGCGGCAGACTGCTGCAAAGGTCCGAGGGAGGCAACGCGGGCTTCTTCGTGAAGAGAATGCGCGACGATGTTGCGAAAAGAAAAGTCGAGGATGGCCGTGGCGATGCACAGCACGAGGACAAACGAGAAGAGCAGTTTGGAGAAGACTCTGCCAGTCACAGGGAAATCCAGCGTACAGCGTACAGTGTTAGTCCGGCCTGGCGCTCGGCCGGCACATCGGAGGCGTGGCGCGCCCCCTACATCCTGGCCTGGTCATCCGCGGAAGGCCCGTAGAGGCCGGGGATGGGCACATCGAGCAGGCGGAGGAAGACGCCGAGCTGGGCGCGATGGTGGATGAGGTGATTCATGAAGACGCGGCGCAGTGCCATGAAACGCGGGAAGGCGCCCATGACGCGGTCCCCCAGCTTGATCGTCCACAGGGCAGAGAGCTGGTCTTCCCGAAGGTCGACGAGCGCCGCTCGGGCAGCGGCGGTGGTGGTGTCGAAGTGCTCGAGCAGTTCGCTTGCGGTAGCGGCCATGTACGGGCTGAAGCCTGGCGGGCGTACCAGCGTGTCGGTCGTGATGATGCTGGCGCAGCGCGCGGGCAGATCGGCGACGTGGGAAGCGAGACGCCCGAGGGTCATCGATTTTTCGTGCGGCTTCCAGGAAAAGCTATGGTCGGGGACTCGCTCGAGGATCCTGCGGGTTCCAGGCATTTCCTCGTCGAATTCCAGCAGGTACAGCTCCGGGATGGTCATGGGCTTCTTTCTGTGCCCGAAGGGTTGTTCTAGCCGGCTGCCCGCTCGTTAGCTCGCGGAATCTCGAAGCGATAGCCTGCTCCGCGCACGGTCTTAAGATAGCGCGGATTCTCGGGGTCGGTTTCGATCTTTTCGCGAATGCGGCGAACGTAGACGTCGACCGAGCGCGGAGTGACGAAGCGCGCATCGCCCCACACAGCGTCGAGCAGATGGTCGCGGCTGAAGACGCGGCCAGGATGGCGGGCGAGGTAATCGAGCAGGCGAAACTCGGTCGCCGTGGTGGTGGTCAGATTGCCACGGACGCGCAGCTGCATCGCGCTGGCATCGATCTCGACATCTTCAAACGCGATCGCCGACGGCGTGGAGGGCCTCTCGAAGCGGCGCAGAACGGCCTTAACGCGGGCCAGCAGTTCGCGCGGAGCAAACGGCTTGGTGATGTAGTCGTCCGCACCCAGCTCGAGGCCGAGCACGCGGTCGTTCTCACCGGCGCGCGCGGTGACAAAAATGATGGGAACTCCGCTGAGCGCGGGATGATTCCGCAGACGCCGGCAGACGTCGAGGCCGTCGCCGCCCGGAACCATAATGTCGAGCAGGAAAAGAGCAGGCGCCTGGCGCTCAGCATCCGGAATGAGATTCGCGGGTGTGGCGTAAATGCGGGCCGGAAAACCGGCGGCCTCCAGGTGATGTTGCATCAGGCGGGCAATGTCGGCGTCATCCTCAAGCACGAAAACGGTCTGGCTCAAGCGAAAGGGTTCCTTTCCCGCGCGGGCCCGCAAGGGTGGCGCGTTCCGCCCTCAGCGTAATCTTTACCGGGCAAAGAGATTGCAAAAGTTGTGTTAATTCGGACGGCAGGGGAACGAAGGGGTGCCTTCTTTCGGGACAAAAGGACATACAACTTTCGTGGCTCAGTTGGTCGCTTTGCCCCTGCTGATCGTGTGACTTGCGACCATTGTTGAGGTTATACTTCGGTAACGTAGTCCCCAGAATTGCCCCGGGGTCCGGACCACGGACGCGCTGACTTCGGCCCAGGGTTTCCTGCAGGTGAACAGGATCCGTGTCGAACCCGACGATATTGTGCATTGATGACGAAGCGCTGGGACTGCAAATCCGCAAAGCTGTTTTGGAGCGAGCCGGCTACCAGGTATTGACGGCGGTCGATGGCGCCACTGGGTTGACGCTGTTTCGCGGGCACGCGATCGATGGGGTGGTGCTGGACTACTACATGCCGGAGATGGATGGCGGCGCGGTGGCAGAAGCGATGCGTCGCGAGCGGCCGGCGATTCCGATCATGCTGCTCTCCGCATATATCAATTTGCCGGCGGATGTGGTCAGCCTGGTGGACGTGACCCTGCTGAAAGGCGAAGGTCCACACGAGTTGCTGGAGAAGCTGCGTCTGATGCTGGGATCTGCTGCCTCGTCGGGAGCGGACGAGGGACACGCGTCCGGAGGCGCCGCGTGAAGCTGCCCGAGTTCAATCGCACTCTTCGCCAGCTCGTGACTTTGCCCATCGTGCTGCTGGTTCTTCTGGCCGGCTTTGTGGTCTGGCAAATTCTGGCGGCAACCCAGGCGCAGAGAGCACTGGACCACAGCGATCAGGTGACGGCGCAGCTGCAGGAACTCCAGAGTCAGTTCATTGATCAGGAGACCGGGCTGCGGGGATATCAGCTGACCAGCGATCCAACGATGCTGGAGCCATGGCTGGGGGCAACCGCTCCGATCCAGACCCACTTTGCAAACCTGCGAGGGCTGGTAAGCGACGACGACGCGCAACTGCAGTCGGTGGGCGATCTGGAAGTTCGTTACAGCCAGTGGCTGGGTTTCGCCAACGCGGTGCTGAATCAGGATCCTGCATCCCTGAACGCAGCCGGCATGAATCAGCGCGGCAAGGTGATGATGGACGGCCTTCGCTCGGCCACGGCGGCCATGCTGCGGCACGAGCAGAAGCTGTGCGCGGAGCGGTCCCACCACGCCCGCTGGCTTCAGCGGCGGGAGCTGGTTTCGCTGCTCGTGTCAGCACTGATCGTTGGGATTTTCCTGGCGTTGTTCACCCGGCATCACGTGCACGCGGTTTCGGCCAGCTATTTAAGGCGCATTGCTGAAATCATGCAGCGTTCCCAGGAACTTTCCGAGAGCCAGCAGTGGTTTCAGACCACATTGGAGTCCATTGGCGATGCGGTGATCGCCTGCAATAACCGCGGCGCGGTGAGCTTTATGAATGCTGTTGCGGAAAGGCTCACAGGCTGGTCGCTGGCCGATGCCAAAGGCAAACCCCTGGCAAAGGTGTTCCACATCATCAACGAACAGACCCGCGAAGTTTGCGAGAATCCAGTAGAGAAGGTGCGCCGGCTGAAGCAGGTCATTGGCCTGGCCAATCACACTCTGCTGGTCGCGCGCGATGGACGCGAATACGTCATCGACGACAGCGCTGCGCCGATCACGAGCAGCGGGGCCAGGATGGTCGGTGTCGTGCTGGTGTTCCGCGATGTGACGGAAGAGCGCAGAGTGCAGGCGGCGCTGGTAGCGTCAGAAAAGCTCGCAGTCGCGGGAAGGCTGGCGGCCAGCATAGCGCACGAAATTCATAACCCGCTGGATTCTGTGGCCAATCTGCATTTCCTGCTGGAGCAGGAACCCGATCCTGAGAAGCGCGCGGAATATCTGCGGCTGGCGCAACAGGAGCTGGGCCGCACCATGCAGATCAGCCGCACCATGCTGAGTCTCTATCGCGAGCCGAGGGCTCCGATTCAGATCGATTTGCGCGAGCTCATCGAAGGCGTGCTGCTGCTGCTCGATCGGCGGGTGCAGAACCAGGGCATTCAGCTGGGGACCAGCATTGCAGGCGAGCTGGTGGTGGAAGGATTCCCGGCCGAGCTGCGGCAGGTGTTTACCAACCTGATCGTCAATGCGATTGAAGCGGCGGGTCCGAAGGGCCGCGTCGAGATTCGTTTGGATCGCGCCGAGTCGGCCGAACTGCACGGAGCCGGAGCGATTATTGAGGTCGCGGACAGCGGTCCGGGCATCGCGCCGGAGGCGGCGAAGAAGCTCTTCCAGCCCTTCTTCACCACCAAGGGAGCCGACGGCACCGGCCTGGGTCTCTGGGTGAGCATGGGCATTGTGCAGAAGCACGGCGGCGCCATCAGCCTGGTCGAGAGCGCCAATCAGGACCTGTCCGGAGCCTGCATTCGGGTCTTTCTGCCCGCGCGCACGCTGGCGGAGGCAGGCCAGCCCGCTGCCTGATCCGGCTCAACCGTAGAAATCCTGAAAAAGATTGCGCACCGTCACGTAGCATTCGCACGCGGCGGCCTTGAGTTTTGCATAGTCGAGAATCTGGATCTGCCCGCGGCTGTAGCTGATGAGTCTGCGCCGGCGAAGCGCCCCCGCGGCCAGCGTAACGGTGGTGCGGCGCGCGCCCAGGATGTCGGCGAGCAGTCCCTGATTCAGCATGATGCTGGCGGTCCCGCTGAGGTCGTGCGCGGTGAGCAGCCAGCGCGCCAGCCGCTCCTCCGCATCGTGCAGGCGATTGCAGGCGGTCAGCTGCGAAAGGATCATGCTGCGGCGCTGCGCGGATTTCATTACCAGCAGTCGCAGCGGCTCGAAGTGCTGAACTTCTTTCAGCAACTCCGGAAACGGGATGCGGAAAGCTTTGACTCGGGTCTGGACGACGCACCGCGCCGGGCCCGTGGGTTCGCCGCCCAGAAGGTGATAGCAGGGCACGACGCCTTCGCTGCTGGTGAGCCCGATTTCGGAACTGCGGCCGTCGGCCATAGAAACCATTTTGGAGGCGAGGCCGGAGGTGATGAAGAAGGCGTAGCGAGGGACTTGTTCGGCTTCGTAGAGAACGGTTCCTGCCGGGAGAGAAACCTCTTCCAGTCGGGAACGAAAGGTACTTCGATAAGGCTGCGGAAGCGACTCCAGAAATAAATTATCGATACTTTGGCCCATATTCTCCCGTCTGCTTCAGAAGCAAGACGATAAGTGCCGAATTCCGGCAAAAAGGTCGTTGTCGCTGAAGAAAAGCCTGGGGACTTTAGATTTGCGGATTATATGAACTCAAGCCGAATTTTTATGTTCGCTATCAGACAGATATGTTCGGTATTAGACCGACTCCGTCGAGCGAAACCGGCTATCTTTCCGCCAGTCCTGAGGCCATATTTTGAGATGCGTTTTCGGGGTGGGGTTTTTCCCCGAAATTGTCGATAAAGACCACTTTCGCCGAATGGCGGTGTTTGACGTATTGCAGCGATCCCGATGCGAGAGCGCGAATCAAGTTGAATTTCATTGGAACGAGGCAACGCGCAGATATGAATGGCAAGCCTGAGCTGCTTTGTGCGGGGCACGACCCCGTATTAAATCGAACCCGGCGGCTGATTCTCGAAAAATGCTTCCAGGTGAAGGTGGCGCATTCAGTGCCGGAAGCCAGGGATTTTCTGTCCGGACAACGCTTCGATCTGGTTCTGCTCTGTTACTCGCTCACGGATGACGAGATCCGCGCGACGGTGCAGCTCATCCACAGTCTTCCGTCACCGCCGAAAATCCTGGCCCTGGCCGAGGGGCGCGATCGCCTGCCGCTGGGCACCGGGGACGAACAGTTTGTCTCCGGCGGACCGGCGGAGCTGGTGAAGAAAGCCGCAGCCATGGTGGGCATTTCTCCCAGCGGCGCGGCCCGATGTGCGCCGGATGAACCCATTGAGGAAGAAGAGCAAAAAGCCGGGTAGACGGCTGGTCTAGTGCACGTGGCCGTGGTGGTGGTCGTGTTCCTGGTCTTCGACCGCGACCAGGCAGCCGTGCGCCACTTCACAAATCACATGCTCAAACTGCAGGGTGGTGTGATGGATGCGGAAGCGCTCGCGGAGCACGCCGTTGATCCGTTCCAGAATCAGGTTGCTCTCTGACGGCGGAATGTCGGCGATGGTGACATGGCTGGAGAGGGCGTTCATGTTCGAACCCAGGCTCCAGCAGTGCAGATCGTGCACATCCTCGACGCCTTCAATGGTGGCCAGGGTCTCGCGAATTTCCACCAGCGAGATGCCGCGCGGCGTCCCTTCAAGCAGGATGTTAAGCGTCTCGCGCACGATGGCGATCGACGACCACAGGATGAGCGCGGCGATGGCGAGCGAGAGCGCGGGGTCGATCCACGTACGCCCCGTGAGCAGGATCGCAAAGCCGCCTGCGATAACGGCGGCGGTCGACAGCGTGTCGCCCAGCATGTGGATGAACACGCTGCGGATGTTGACGTCGTGGCTGACGCGCCACAGCATCGCGGCGATCAGGCCGTTCATCAGCACGCCCGCGGCGGCGACAATCATCATGATGCGCGGCTGCACCGTGGTGGGCGCGCTGAAGCGGCGAACCGCTTCAAAGGCGATCCAGACGGAGATGACGATCAGGGTGAGCGCGTTGAGGAAGGCGGCGAGCACGCCGGCACGCTGGTAGCCGAAGGTCTTTTTGTCGGTGGCGGGACGCGTCTGGAACCAGACCGCGACAAACGACAGCACGATGGCCAGCGCGTCGGAGGCGTTGTGTCCGGCCTCGGAGACCAGCGCCAGCGAGTGGGCGCGCAGCCCGGCGATGAGCGTGAGCCCAACGTAGGCAATGGTGGCAATGAGGGAAAGGCGCAGCACCCGCTGCATGGCCGCTGTGCTGGCGCCATGAACATGCATACAGGTTCAGTTTATCCCGGCGCGCTCAGCGACGCGGCCAAACTCATTTCCATAAAATCGCCACGGTCTTCTGGAGAACGAGTCCGGCAACGAGAGCGATGAGAAAGCTGATGAGAGATCCGAGCAGCAGATAATCGACGCGCGCCCTCTCTTCGAGTTCGCGCGAGCGAATCAGTCCTTTGGCCGCGAAAAAGAACGCCAGCGCTGCGAGGTTGCCGCCCATGACGATCAGAACGACAATGGCTCGCTCTACCTGTCCGATCATCCTGCCATGCGTGTAACCCTCGTTGGTGAGGACGGCTGGTGAAGGAATTCCGCCGGCTTTCTCCAGAAGGCCGCGTACGAGATAGCTTCCGCCGCGAATCGCATACATGAAAAGCGCCGCGCAGATGAAAATAGCTGAAGCCTGAGTCGCGTCGAAGCGCGTGAACCGCAGCGGTCCTGAACCAGCATGCAGATGAGTGCAGGTCCACCCAAGCGAAAGAGCCGCCACGCCGTTCGCGAACAGTTCGAATTCCGCCAGAGAAGCGACGGGAATGAGCCTGCGCGCAATCGGGAGCAGAACCGAACCGGCGAAGAGGATGCCCGCAAGGAGAAAGCCGGTGCGCCTGAAGCCGTCCACGGCGATGACAAGGATGGCGGCAACTAAACTCCGGGAGCCCACGCCGACGAGCCATGGACGCCAGCTTTGAGCTGCGTCTTCTGCATTCTCCGGGTGGGACTGATTGTCACGGATGGGATCGGTGGAGAGCGCATAGTTCACCAGGTGCCAGAAGAAAAGCGATTCGGCGAACAGCAGCAAATCTGTCATGGATGCGTCTTCAACTACGCAGTGATCTTACCCGGATGTCGTTTGGCTTCGGGCGTGAACCAGGAATCAATCAGGATGCAGACGCCGGAATCGATTCTTCCAGCGCTTTGCGCCACGCGAGCTCTCCCTCTTCGTACGCTTCCCATCCGGCTGCCTTGGCGTACGCCGAGATGGTCTGCCGGGGAAGGCCCATGGCCTTCGCTGCATCGATCCTGCGAATTCCCCGATGCAGTATCATCGCGAGATTGTGCTGTTGTCGGCTCCAGCGTGAACGCTGGTGATGCAGGACCCGCGCGATTCCGTTGAGGATGGCATCGTGATGATCGCCAAAGCCGCGAAAGACGCCCCCGAGTTGCTTCTTCCTGGCTGCGACGCCGATCGCCTCTCGTGCATGATGAAACGCCGGTCCATCGAGGGCGGTCACGTTTTCGGTGATCGGCGTGTCGATGCCACCGAGGCCGATTCCCAGGCGCAGGACGGGGTTAGGGAATGTTTCTTCAATGCGCCAGATGATGGCGGGAATGACCTGGCTGGCCGCCGAAGTGTGGACCAGCGCTTCGAACTCATCACCCAGCGTGATGATGAATTTTCCCTGCAGGCTTTCATCGAATTCCTGGTTGAGGCGATGCATGAGTTGAACAAAGGCCACCTGTACCTCACCGCGCGCGCCGCTTTCCAGCTTGCGCGAATTCACGATATCGCCGATGACGGCCACGTAGGACATGCCTGAGGGGAAGTTCGTAGGTTGGTCTGGCACGGCCATTTGTCACTATTATTATCATGACAATCCATATATCATCAACATAATAATGACAAATCATAATTGTTTTAATGATGACAACGGCGATGTCACTGGATTTCTGATGCCCAGCCCGTGCTCCGATTGCTGACTGACCCTTACCGAACGGGGGCCGAGCTGCGGGACTTGCCCCGCTGCGGCATGGGCTTCGTAGGGACGGATTCGGCGGTGGTGCGGAGTCCGCTCCAGTTTTCGGCCACGATGATGCTGTTTTCCGGGCGGTGAATGTCGTAGCGCACCGAACAGGGAAAGCTCAGGCGCAGCTCTGCGGGGTTCACGAAGTCGCGCAGCGCCGTCACTTCCTGGGAGCACTCGTAGGCGACGCCGCCAATTTCGTATTTATAGAGGATGAAGCTGATCTCCCGGGGAAGATCGGGTTCGGCCGGGGTCTCAATCTCGGAGATGTCGAGGATGGTGCCGTCGATGATGCGGCCGGAGCGAACCAGCTGCGCGCGGCGCTCGCGCTCCAGTTCTTCCGCGGTGGGCCGCCGGCGCAACGCGAGCCAGGCGGTAACGGCGCCGACGCAAACAACCGCGCCTGCAATCGTCCCGATCACGCGGGGATCGTGCAGAGAGTGGCCGAACATCTCGATTGCTCCGATGGGAAGGGGTACCAGCGCCGACAGTTGCAGGATAGCTCAGATAGTGCGGCCCTGCGATTGGGAAAACAGCGCCTGCCGCGCCACAGAAGTAACTAAAGGCTGCGCTATACTCGCTGAAGACATGGCGAAACGCAGGTTTGATAAAACGGCCGCTTCGGGCGGTCGTTTTTCCGTCAGTAAGGGTGCCGGGCGCGTGGCCCGAGTCAGCGAAGACCCACCCCGAGTCAGGATCCGGTCGACCACCGTGATTTGTGTTCGGCGCGGGACCAGTGTGGTGATGGCGGCCGACGGCCAGGTCACCATGGGCGAAGCGGTCTTCAAGCACACGGCGCGGAAAATCCGGCGGCTGTATCAGGACAAGATTCTCGCGGGGTTTGCCGGATCGACGGCGGACGCGTTTTCGCTCTTCAGCCGCTTCGAGAACAAGCTGGAACAGTATGCCGGGAACCTGGGCCGGTCTGCCGTGGAACTGGCCAAGGACTGGCGCACGGACAAGATGCTGCGCAGCCTGGAAGCGCTGCTGGTGGTGGCGGATCTGAACCAGACGTTCCTGATCAGCGGATCGGGCGACGTGATTGAGCCGGATGAGGGAATTGCGGCCATCGGCAGCGGCGGATCGTACGCGCTGGCCGCGGCCCGCGCGCTGATGGAGAACACGGAAATGGGTGCGCGCGACATGGCCGAGAAGGCGCTGAAAATCGCCGGCCAAATCTGCATTTACACCAACGACAGGATCACGATCGAAGAACTGACGGGGCCCGCGAGCGGCCAATAGGCCGCTCGCAGGCAGCTAAAGAGCGGTCAGCTAAGAAGCGGTTGGCTGAGAGACGGTCGGCAAAGACGGGGAGCAGGACTCGATGGCGATTTATTTACCGGGCACCGCGGAAGACCAGGAGCTGTCGCTCGAAGAGCTGACGCCGCGGGAAATTGTCGCGGAGCTGGACAAGTATGTCGTGGGCCAAAAAGCGGCGAAGCGCGCCGTGGCAGTTGCGTTGCGCAATCGCATGCGCCGGCAAAAGCTGACCCCCGATCTGGCGGACGAGATCATGCCCAAGAACATCATCATGATCGGCCCCACGGGCGTGGGCAAAACGGAGATCGCGCGGCGGCTGGCCAAGCTGACCAATTCACCGTTCCTGAAAATTGAAGCTTCGAAGTTCACCGAAGTCGGCTACGTGGGGCGCGACGTCGACTCCATCGTGCGCGACCTGGTGGAGATTGCCATCGACATGGTGCGCGAAGAGAAGCTCGAAGAGGTAGAGGATCGCGCGGAGATGAACGCGGAGGAGCGGCTGCTGGATGTGCTGTTGCCCGCTCCAGCGCAGCCCGCGGCTGGATCGACGCCGGCTGGGACTCCGCCGACCATCGAGGGCAACGCCATTGCGCTGCCGCCTCCGGCCGGTGGCGCCGGCGACTCGCACCATCGCACGCGCGAAAAACTGCGTCAGCAGTTCCGCGAAGGCAAGCTCGACGAGCGCATGGTGGAGATCGATGTGCGGGAGCGGAATTCGCCGTCCTTCGAGATCATCTCCAATCAGGGCGCGGAGGAGATGGACGTCAACCTGAAGGACATGCTCCCCAGCATCTTCGGCCAGCGCACCCGCAAACGGAAGATGAAGGTTTCCGACGCGTTCGAATACCTGGTGCAGGAAGAAGAAGGCCGCCTGATCGATATGGATCAGGTAACGCGCCTTGCTGTCGAGCGGGTGGAAAGCTCCGGCATCGTCTTCCTCGACGAAATCGATAAGATTGCCGGGCGCGAGGGCGGCCACGGTCCGGATGTATCGCGCGAAGGCGTGCAGCGCGACATTCTGCCCATCGTCGAAGGCACAACGGTGAACACGCGCTACGGCATGGTGCGGACGGACTTCATCCTCTTCATCGCGGCGGGCGCGTTCCATGTTTCGAAGCCGAGCGACCTGATTCCTGAGCTGCAGGGACGGTTCCCCATTCGCGTCGAGCTGCAGTCGCTCACCGTGGAAGACTTCGTGCGGATTCTCACCGAGCCCAAGTCTTCTCTGGTACGCCAATACACGGCGCTGCTCGAAACCGAAGGGCTGAAGCTGGAATTCACGCCGGAATCCATCGAAGAGATGGCCCAGTTTGCGTTCAAGGTGAACGAAGGCACAGAAAATATCGGCGCGCGGCGTCTGCACACCATCATGGAAAAGGTGCTGGACGAGATCAGCTTCTCTGCGCCGGACCTGACCCGGGCCTCGACCAAGACGGAGCCGAAGAATCAGAGCACGGTGGTGGAGCTGGCCGCCGTGGGCGAAGGAACGAAGGCGCCGCTGCCGGTGATCGAGCGCGAGACCGCGAACGGGACGGAGAAGGTGATGGTGATCGATCCCGAATACGTGCGCCAGATGGTGGCAGACATCGTGAAGAACCAGGATTTGTCGCGGTACATCCTTTAGAGGCAGCTAAGAAGCGGTCGGCGATAAAGCGGTTCGCGGAAGGCCAAAGGTGTCGACCCGCTCTGAGAGGTGTTGGCGGAGACCTTAACGCGTCAGAGAGGCGATTTGGTTCCGCTGATCGGTTCTTCGCTGACCGCTTTTTCGCCGGCCGTTTCACCGCCGACCGCTTTTCTCTCTGCCCTACAATCGGAACGTGGCGACGACCGTTCGTTCGTTTTCGAAAATCAATTTGGGGTTGGCCATCGGGCCGACCCGCGCTGACGGCTTTCATGCGCTCACGAGCTGCTATCAGACACTCGAGGCGCATGACCTGGTCACTGTCGAAGCGCGGACGGCGGCGGAAACGAGCCTGCGGCTCACCAGCGACGACGACCGGGTCCCCACAGACAATCGCAATACGGCCTGGAAGATGGCGGAGCGTGCGCTCGGTGCGCTGGGCGTGCAGGCTGAAGTGCATATTCACATCGAGAAGCGGCTGCCAGTGCAGGGCGGGATTGGAGCTGGATCGGCGAACGCCGTCGCGGCGCTGATTGCCCTGGAACTGGAGTTGGAGCGAGCCGGAATTGCGCCGCTCTCGGGCCATGAAAAGCTGCGCATGGCCGCGCTGGTTGGGTCGGATGTGCCGCTGTTTTTGATTGGCGGGGCGGTGCTCGGGGTGGGTCGCGGCGAGCAGGTCTCCCCGCTCGCGGACATTCCCGCGACTGAATGCGTGCTGGCGCTGCCGGAGGTGGGGGTCTCAACCCCGCAGGCTTATCGGGACTGGGACGAAATGCAGGTTACCGGGAGCAGGTTACAGGGAGCAGGCGCCGGAAACACGACGCCGGGCATCGTTCATCCGGCTCCTGGAGCAAGTGCTGCATTGACCGCAGATACCGGCTCCGATAGACTAACTACGTTGAGTCGAGCTCTCGCCTCGGTGTTGAGTCCGAGGCCTCCGGAGGAAACTTCTGCCGGGGTTGGCGCGCACTCCTCCGGTGTCTCCGCTTTCAGCGAAGGCCTAGCCGGGAAGACGGTGAATCCGCTTCTTGCGCTTGTCCGAACCGGGATCGAAAACGACTTTGAAGAGGTCGTCTTCCGGCAGTATCCCTCTCTCGGAAATATCAAGCGCATTCTGGCGGGCTCCGGCAACCCTGAGGATGCGGCTGTCTATGCGGCGCTCTCCGGCTCCGGATCGGCCCTGTTCGGGCTGTACGGAACGGCGGCCGCGGCGGATGCGGCAGAGGTTCGGCTCGGCGAAGCGGGTGTTCGATCGTTGCGGACGAGGACGCTGCCGCGCGAAGAATACTGGCGCACGATGATGGAGTGAAGGAGCGAGTTAGCAGGTTAGCGAGTCAGCAAGTCAGCGGGAGTAAGTCGAGAGCGGGATTCGCAGGAAGTTTTTCGTACTGGGCGATCGACTAATGGTAGGTCAAGTGCCTTTCTGCCCAAACCGGCCAACAGCAGGCCAGTTTGGGGTCCCAGAGGTCGAGAGCAGGATTCGCAGGAAGTTTTTCGTACTGGGCGATCGACTAATGGTAGGTCAAGTGCCTTTGGAGCACTTTGTCCAGGTTCGAATCCTGGTCGCCCAGCCAGAATTTGTAATGGGGCCCGGCAAAAGATCGCCGCAACGATAGCAGGATGCCACGCAAACCAGCCTGGAGGATCTTGTGATGACGGACACGATTGAAGCAGTGGAGGCGGCCACGCCGAATCTGGCGGGGGCTCAGGCAGACGGAAACGCAAAAGGAAAGCCGCAGGCGCGGCGTTCACGGGTATCGAACGAAGACCGGCGATTCAAGGTGTTCTCGGGCACGGCGAATCGGGAGCTGGCGGAGGCGATCTGCAAGCACATCGGGGTCACGCTGGGCGAGACCCGGATGACGCGGTTTGCGGATGGCGAAGTTTATTTTCAGTTGCTGGAAAACGTGCGCGGTGCGGATGTTTTTGTGGTGCAGCCGACCTGCTGGCCGGTGGATCAGCACCTGATCGAGTTGTTGATCATGATCGATGCGCTGAAGCGCGCGTCGGCGGGAAGGATCACCGTGGTGGTGCCGTATTACGGATATGCGCGACAGGATCGCAAAGATCGCCCTCGCGTGGCGATCTCGTCGAAGCTGGTCGCGGATCTGATGACCACGGCCGGTGCGCATCGGGCGCTGTTTATGGATCTGCATGCGGCGCAGATTCAGGGCTTCTTCAATATTCCGGTCGACCACCTGTTCGCCAGCCCGGTGATGATCGGATATTTTCGCGAGCTCAACCTGCCCGATCTGACCGTGGTTTCGCCGGACGCCGGCGGCGTGGAGCGCGCCCGTTTCATCGCCACCAAGCTCGGTGTACCTATGGCCATCGTCGATAAGCGGCGCACCGACATCAATGTGACGGAAGTGATGAACGTGATCGGCGATGTGCGCGGACGGACGTGCCTGATCGTCGACGACATTATCGATACAGCGGGAACGCTGGTGAAGACCGTCGATACGCTGCTGGAAAAGGGCGCGACGCGG
The DNA here is from genome assembly GCA_036272255.1 of Acidobacteriaceae bacterium. Classification (GTDB taxonomy): domain Bacteria; phylum Acidobacteriota; class Terriglobia; order Terriglobales; family Acidobacteriaceae; genus Palsa-343. The sequence goes on from DATAZC010000139.1 coordinate 77,462, forward strand.
GTGTATGCAGGCGCTTCGCATCCGGTGCTGTCGGGCGAAGCGGTTCATCGCATCACCAATTCGAAACTCGAGCAGCTGGTGGTGACAGATTCGATCCCGTTGCGCGATGAGGCGCAGGCATTGAAGGAGTCGGGCAAGATCAAAGTGCTT
>DATAZC010000140.1:0-1609 GCA_036272255.1 Acidobacteriaceae bacterium
CGGAGCCACACCGCCGTTGATCTGCCACGGGTCCCAGACGACTATTTCGTTCAGCGGAATGTCCATAGCGTAGGCGGTGTTACGGCCCAGGTGCTGGTCGGGCAGAAAGAGGATCTTCTCGCGCCGGGCAAAGGCCCAGTCGAAGGCCGCGGCTGCGTTGGAAGAGGTGCAGACCAACCCGCCGCGCTCTCCGCAGAAGGCCTTGATGGCCGCGGTGGAATTCATGTAGGTCAGCGGAATGATTCGATCTTCGCTGAGACCCATGCGCTCCAGCGACTCCCAGCAGTCTTCGACCTGACCGATCTCGGCCATGTCTGCCATAGAGCAGCCGGCGTTCAGGTCAGGCAGGATAACCTGCTGCCCCGCGTTGCCGAGCACATCAGCGCTCTCCGCCATGAAGTGCACGCCGCAAAAGACCACGTAACGCGCATCCGTGCTGGCCGCGATCTTCGACAGGCGATACGAGTCGCCCGTGTAGTCGGCGAAACGGATCACCTCGTCGCGCTGGTAATGATGGCCGAGCAGGATAGTGCTCTTGCCAAGCCGTTTCCGTGCGACGGCAATGCGCTCGTCCATCGTGTGGTCAGGCAGGGTGAGGTAGTTCTCAAGCGAGCAGGCTTCACCCTCAGCATCGAAATCGGGGGCATCCGCTACACGCGCAGCAAGGGTATCTTCCACCAGCAGTTCCATCGTCTTCCGCCTTCAGTCCGGCCGCCCTGGGGGCGCCGAACGGGGATGTTGAAAGCACTCTCGGGCTGCAGCCGGCTCGCTGCGAAGGCTTATGCCCTCGCCCAGCCTGCGGGGATGTTGCAACCTCGTTACAACAGATGTCTGTCCGGATGAACGCGACGCAAATTCCGCGCGCGGGATATGACCTCTGTTTGCACCAGTGTAATACAGCGGAAAATGCCGGTTGCTGAAACCGATGCGGCTCTTCGGGACGTTCTTCGTCAGAATGCCCGGATGCAGAGCGACGGCGCGCGCGGCGAACAGTTTAGATCATCGCGGCTTTCGAGACCGAAAGCCAGCTCACGCCAGCGGCAGGTATATTTGGAAAGGAATGCCACTGTCAGCCATCTTTTGCCTCTGCCTTTCCTCTGTGGCACACGTGGCGGACGCTCCGCTGCCTCCCGTCCGGCTGGCGAACTTCGGCGTGGGCGACACTCTGTTCATCGTGGTGATTGCGCTGATCGTCTTCGGGCCGAAGAAATTGCCCGAAATCAGCCGGCAGGTAGGCAAGCTCCTCTACGAGTTCCGCAAGGCTTCGAACGATTTCAAGTTTCAGATCGAAGAGGAGTTGCGCGCTTCCGAGCAGGCCGAGCGTCAGAAGGAGCTTGCCGCCCAGGCCGCTGTGTCGCAGCCGGCAACCCCGGTTGCCATTACAGCTGGTGAAACGGTGAGCGCCGAACCGGCCACCGAGGGAGTCCGAATTGCTGAGCCCGAGGCCGAGACTGCGACTACAGGGACCGAAGTCCCGGAAGCGCGGAATCCGGAGATTCCAAATCCCGAAACATCGCAGGAGCCCACCATCCAGCCACCGGCTAGTGGCCTGCCGGTCAGCAGCCGGTCGCCCTATCGCGCTGTCGAGAAAGCCGAAGGCGGCATCCAG
>DATAZC010000141.1:0-5366 GCA_036272255.1 Acidobacteriaceae bacterium
CTACATTGGAGCTGGCCCGTGCCCATCACTACCCTCAGCAGCCGCGAATTCAATCAGAATGTCAGCCGCGCCCGCAAAGCTGCCGGAAAAGGCCCCGTGATCATCACCGACCGCGGCTGCCCTGCCCATGTTCTGCTCTCGATTGACGACTACCGTCGCATCACCGGCAAACAGGAAAGCATTGTCGACCTGCTGGCTGCCCCCAAAAGCGCCACCATCGACTTCGACCCACCGCGCCTCACCCGCCTCCACCGCCGCCCCGATCTTCCCTGAGCCGTCTCTCTCCGCATGTTCCTGCTCGACGCCAACGTCGTCTCTGAACTTCGCAAAGCCGATCGAGCCGACGCGAACGTTCGCCACTGGGCCGCGCGTCTGTCCCCGGCCGTGCTCTATCTTTCCGCCATCTCTATCCTCGAACTCGAAATCGGCGTGCTGCTCGTCGAACGCCGCGATCGCGCCCAGGGAAAGATCCTCCGCACCTGGCTGGAAGCCCGCGTTCTTCCCGCCTTTGAAGACCGCATCCTCCCCATCGACACGGCCGTCGTTCGCCGCTGCGCCCCGCTCCACGTTCCCGACCCGCACACCGACCGCGACGCCCTCATCGCCGCCACCGCCCTGGTTCACGGTCTGACCGTCGTCACGCGCAATTCATCGGACTTCGGTCGAACCGGCGTGAAGCTCGTCAATCCCTGGGAATCCTGATCCGGTCCCCCTGCTAACCTTCCCCCATGCTCTCGCGCCTTGCTCTCGCGCTCCTTTTTGCCATCCTCGCCCTCCCTGCCGTCGCACAACAAAACGCACTGTCCGACGCCGCGCTCACCGCTGCGCTCCAGTCCCAGATCGCCGGCTACCACGGCAAAGTCTCCCTTTACGCGCGCGACCTCGCGACGAACCAAACCGTCGCTCTCGACGCGGATCAGCCCGTGCCGACCGCTTCGGTGATTAAACTCGGCGTCCTCTACACCGCGCTCGAGCAGATCCGCTCCGGCCAGGCCCACTTCGACGACCGCCTCATGCTCCACCACGAGGACCAGGTCCCAGGCTCCGGGGTTCTTCTTTTTTTCGATACGCCCATGACCCTCACCCTGAAAGACGCGCTCACGCTCATGATCGCCGTCAGCGACAACTCCGCCACCAACCTGGTGATCGATGATCTCGGGCTCGACACCATCGACAACCAGCTCACGCGGCCCGCACCGCGGGGCCTCGGCCTGAAAAACACCTGGCTCTACAAGAAAGTCTTCCGTCCTGCCACTGGCCCCATGCCTGCCGATCAGAAAGAATTCGGCCTCGGTAAAACCACCGCTCGCGAAATGGCCGGCATCATGGATCGACTGGTCACCTGCAACCTCGGCCCCGCGCCGCTCTCCGCTGCCAACGCGGCCTCCTCGGCAATCCCGTCGGACCAGGACCTCTGTAAGGCCGCCATGCACATGCTCAAGGTTCAGTCCGACCGCGCGGGCATCCCACGCTATCTTGAAAAGCTCGACACGACGGAAGGCGACTCGGCCATCGCCAACAAAACCGGCGCCGTCGACCAGGCCCGCAACGACGTCGGCGCACTCTTCACCCAGCACGGCACCATCATCATCTCCGCGTTCACCCACGACAATGCCGACACCAGCTGGACCCCCGACAACCAGGGCCAGCTCCTCATCGCCAGGATGGCAAAGACCATCGTCGACGCCTGGGCTCCGACTCCCTAGCCCAACATCTCTTCTCGACTACTCCCCGCCTTGAGCCCGCGTCAGCTTACCAATCATCTCCGCCCACGCCGGCCACCCGCGCACCAGCTCCTCGCGCGTTCCCGACGCATAGTCCGCGTAATCGAATCCAGGACTCACGGTGCATCCCAGCAACGCGAGCCGTCCGCCGTCGACCAGCCGCGATCCCTGCCACACGCCCTGCGGAACGACGGTCTGCACCATCTGCCCACGCGCCAGATCCTGCCCCAGCACCAGGCGCTTCCCTGCCCCATCCGGACCGAGCTGCAGCATTTCCACAGGATCGCCCAGATAAAAGTGAAACACCTCGTCGGAGTGGAGCGTGTGCATCTCCGAAAAGGTGTCCGGTTCGAGCAGGTAATAGATGGCCGTGCCTGCCGCCCTTATGTCGTCGCGAGCCGCCTGATACCGCGACCCCAGCGCCGTCCCCGGAATTGTCTCCGCCGCCTTCCACGTCTGCCGAAACCACCCACCCTCGCGGGGATGGGGTTCCAGGCCCAGCATCCTCTTCAACTCCTCTGCACTTAACTCTGTTGCCATGCCGCCATCCTAACGCGGCTCCGGCGTCCCCCCTCGCCGTGGTTTTTCTGAATGCTGAGTGCAAAAACGGCGCGAGCAAGGGTTCGTTCGGAACATTGTTCGCTCCATCGTTGTCTATCCGAGCAGAGATTCAGAGAGCACAACCAGCGCTCGAATCTCCGCCCTCGCTCTCTCGCAGCAGCACCGCGCTCGCGGTTCTGAACGCCGAACGCTGAACGCTGTTTAAGGGAGGGTTTCCATGTTCGAAGACAGCCTCGTCGAATCCACTGGACGGATCCGCACCCGCAGCTCCCGTTACGCTGCCGGTTCCTTCGTCCTCGAGACGGCCCTGGTCGCCGTCCTTTTGCTCATCCCGTATCTCTATCCCGACGCGCTGCCTCGCAAATTCCTCAGCGTCCCGCTCATCGCTCCACCGCCGGCAGCTGCCGCGCCCATCGCCGCCCAACCATCCACAGCCGCATCGCGTCCACAGCCTGTCGCCATCGACATGACCGTTCCCACCCGCATCCCGCACGGCGCCATCCAGATCAACGACCCCGCGCCAGGCCCCATCGCCTTCACCGGTCCCGGCTCTGCAACCGGCGCTCCCGGCGCGCTCCCCATCCTGCCTGCCACGCCGCCGCCCATGCCGCGCGTCCATCCCGCTAAACCTACCGGCCCCCTCCACGTCTCCTCGGGAGTGGCCGCAGGCCAGCTCGTCGTGCCCATCGAGCCGCATTACCCGGCGATCGCCCTCGCGACGCACACCCAGGGAACCGTTGTCGTCACGGCGCTCATCTCCGCGACCGGCCGCATTGAAAGCCTCCGCGTTGTCTCCGGGCCGCCGCTCCTCGTCAACGCCGCGACGGAGGCGATCCGCAGGGCTCGCTACCGTCCGTGGACCCTCAACGGCGAACCCGTTGAAGTTGAAACCACCATCAACGTCGTCTTCTCGCTCGGCAACAACCGCGCCTTGCAGTGAAGGGCCGCTCGCACGCCAGCGGCCTGGGCTGCACACGCCGTTTCGCGCGGCCTGGCCGCTGCACTTGCGGGCAACCCTGCACCTGTACCCCGGGACCCTGCTCCCTGTTCTCCGGCCTACCTCTTAAGGGTGACCCGCATCACTCTCCATGAAGCTTTTATTGCTGTACGATGAACATCGATCATGCGGGTCCTTGTCTACTCAGCTTCCTGGTGCCGTGACTGTCGAGAGGCCAAGCGCTTCCTCGAATCCCACAGCATCCCCTTCACCGAAATCGACATCGAAGAGACGCCCGGCGCCGCCGACGAGGTTTACGCGCACGTCGGCAAACGCGCCATCCCGCAGTTCGTCATCGATGGCGAATGGGTGCAGCCGTACCGCCCCGGCCGCGGATTCCTCTACGCTGAGATGACCGCCCGCTTCGGGCTCACCGCCGGCGTCAAATCCAGCTCCTGATCCGCGGCTCACGCCGGCCCTCAGTCCGGCTACCGGTGTTCCTGAACGCTGAACGCTGGTTGGTTCCCAACGGGAACCAACCCCGCCCTCCCTGCGTATTCTTGTTACGGGCATCCGCAGCACCATGGGGACCCGGAGGAACGTTGCAGTGAATCAGTCGCGGGGCAAAAAGAAGAATCGCATCTGGCTTTGGAGCGGCCTTGTCGCCGCCGTGGTCGTCGTCCTTGCAGTTACTGCGCTCGCACTCCGCGGCAGCGAAACCAAAATTCCCGAAGCCCGACTGGCCAAAGTCACCCGCGGCGACATTGCCAAATCCGTGGTCGCCACCGGCCCCATCCAGCCCATCACCAAAGTCGAGCTCAAATCCAAAGCCTCCGGCCTCGTCGAAAAGCTTTACGTCGACATCAATCAGATGGTCACCAAAGGCCAGGTGCTCGCCCAGCTCGACCAGCAGGAGATCCTCGCTCAGGTCGCGGCCCAGCGCGCCCAGCTCGCCGCCGCAGAAGCCAACGTCACCACCTTCTCCGCCAACATCGCGCAGGACAGGGTTAACGCCGAAGCGCCCGACCTGCCCATGTATCAGGAAACCTGGCAGCGCAATGTGCAGATGCTGAAAGACGGCATCGTCTCGCAGCAGGCCCTCGATAACGCCGAGCGCGACTACCTCGCCCAGAAAAACAAGCGGGACAGCGCTGTCGCGCTCATCGGCGTCGACGAGGCCAAGCTTCGCCAGGCCAAAGCCCAGGTGGAACAGGCGCAGGCCTCGCTTGACCAGCTCAATCAGCAGCTCAGCTACACCACGCTGGTCGCACCCATCGATGGCATGGTGCTCTCCCGCGATGTCGAAGTGGGCGACGCCGTCAGCTCGATCCTCGTCCTCGGCTCAACGGCCACCCTGGTCATGACCATCGGCGACATCCACCAAGTTTACGTTGACGGGAAAGTCGACGAGGCCGACATCGGCAGCGTCTACCTCGGCCAGGCCGCCCGCATCCACGTGGAATCCTTCCCCAACAAAATTTTCAACGGCAAGGTCACCAAGATCTCTCCGCTCGGCGTCGAGAAAGACAACGTGACCACCTTCGAGGTTCGCGTCTCCATCGATAACCCGACCGGCGAGCTCAAGGCGTTGATGACGGCTAACGCCGAAATTCTAGTCACCGAGCATCACAGCGCGCTCAGCGTGCCTGAGCAGTCCATGTCCTGGGACAATGAGAAGCATGCCTTCGTGTTCGTCCCCGATCCCAAATCCAAAGACGGCCAGAAAAAACTTCCCGTCACGGCTGGTATTTCCAATGGCAACCGCACAGAAATTCTCACCGGCCTCAAAGAAGGAGACACCGTTGTTTTGCAGCAATAGCTTTTGGGGGAGTCTTCAGGATTTGTAACTGTTCGTCACACAATATTGAGGCCAGGGTTCACCGCCAACCACGGAGGTTAAAACAATGTTCGTCACCATCAGAAATACCCTCACCATCGCCGCCATTGCCGCGCTGGTTCCCGCCGCCGCACTAGCCGCCGACGGCACCTTCGACAAAACTCTCCACGTCTCGGGCCAGGTCATGCTTTCTGTGTCTACCGGTTCCGGTTACGTGCATGTCTCGCCCGGCTCCGGTACCGAGGTTCACATCGTCGGCCACGTCCATGCCAATGGCTGGGGCTTCGGCGCCTCCGCCGACGACCGC
>DATAZC010000142.1:0-1725 GCA_036272255.1 Acidobacteriaceae bacterium
ATCATCCGGCACAGCGATCCGCGCACCGGAAGCGTCACCATGACGGTCACACACATCGCGCGCACCGACCCGGATCCCGCCCGCTTCGCCATTCCCGAAGGCTACAAACCGCCCGCACAAATAAGGCAGGCGGCCCAGTAAGACGGCGCCTGATGCCGAACGAAGTCGGGTGGAAAGAAATCAATTGATCTTGATGCCGTGCTCGCCGACGATGGTAAACGCGGACAGCAGATGCGCCGTCCCCAGAAGCATCCGAACCTGTTTGCCCAGGTTCATCAGCTCCAGGCTGCAACCCGCGGAGCGGGCGGAGACGTACAGCCGAACCAGCGTCCCCAGCCCCATGCTGTCCATGCGCGTCAGGTCGGTCAGGTCCAGCACGATGCGTTTGGAATCCGGCAGCAGTAGCTTGACCTTGCGGTAGAGAACGTCGTCCGTATCCGCCACCAGCCTGCCGTGGCACCGCACAACGACAGTCGTACCGGTACGTTCAAAGTCCAGCGTGAGATTGGCTGGGTTGTCAGGCATCGCGCGTTGCCTCGTCCAGACGCGGCAAATTGGGGGTCGGAATCCGGCGTCGAGCGATTCTCGCACATCGCCCCGGGAATGAGACCGCGAATCCGGACGTGACGAAACCCTTAGGACGCCGGCTGTACCCAGCTGCTGGGCGTGGAATGCGAAATCTGTTGCTCTTCCTCCGTCATGTCCACAGACACATCGGCAAACAGCGGCGTGCTCAGGTAGCGCTCCCCCGTATCCGGCAGCATGCACAGGATGGTCGAGCCCTTTGGCGCCTCCGCGCTCACCCGCAAAGCTCCCGAAAAGGTCGCGCCCGAGGTGATGCCGACGAAGATCCCTTCCTTGCGGGCAAGTTCCTTGCTGCAACGCATAGCCTCTGCATTGGGAATGCGCAGCACCTGGCTGATGGCTTTTGTCTCCATGGCATCCGCGGTCAGCTTGGCGATGAAGTCCGGGCTCCAGCCCTGCAGCGGGTGCGGCTTCCACGACGGGTGACTCGCGGCTGCCGATCCATCCGGGTTGCGTTGTTGCGCAAGGCCGCTCGACAGCATGGGCGCGTCATCCGGTTCGCAAACCACAATCTTCGTCTCCGGGCGCTCCTTGGCCAGCACCCGCGCCACGCCCTTCAGCGTTCCGCCCGTGCCGAACCCGGTGACCCAGTAGTCCAGCCGTTCGCCTGCAAAGTCGTCCAGGATCTCTTTCGCCGTGGTGCGGGAGTGCATGTCGGCATTGGCTTCATTCTCGAACTGCCGCGTCAGAAACCAGCCATGCTTCTCGGCCAGTTCGTTTGCCTTCGCAACCATGCCCAGACCCTTCGCTGCGGCCGGAGTCAGCACCACCTTCGCGCCCAGAAAGCGCATCAGTTTGCGCCGCTCCACGCTGAAGCTCTCCGCCATGGTCACCACCAGCGGGTATCCCTTCTGGGCGCACACCATCGCCAGCCCAATGCCCGTGTTGCCGCTCGTCGCCTCAATCACGGTCTGGCCCGGCTTCAGCCGGCCGCTGCGCTCCGCATCCTCGATCACGCCCAGCGCAAGACGATCCTTCACCGAGCCCAGTGGATTGAAGGCCTCCATCTTTACAAAGAGGTTCACATCGGGCGGCGCCAGCCGATTGATTCTGACCACCGGAGTGTTCCCGACTGTCTCCAGGATGTTCGCGTATCGATGTCCCATCGTGTAGTCCTCCAGTGGTCCGCAATCGAAGTCA
>DATAZC010000143.1:0-2234 GCA_036272255.1 Acidobacteriaceae bacterium
TCGGCCGATCCCAGCAGCGCTTCGCTCGAGCGGTCGGGATGCGGCATCATGCCCAGCACATTGCGACCCTCGTTGAGCACCCCGGCAATGTTGTCCAGCGAGCCGTTGGGGTTGGCATCTGCCGTGATTTCGCCGGACGGGTTTGCGTAACGGAAGGCGATGCGGTCGTCACGCCGCAGCGCGGCCAGTGTCGATTCGTCACAGAAGTAGTTGCCTTCCATGTGACCGATGGGGATCTGCAGCACCTGGCCCTTGTGGAGCGCATTGGTGAAGGGCGAATCGGTGGTTTCGGTGCGCAGGTGCACCTGCTTGCAGATGTATTTCAGGCCGGCATTGCGCATGAGCGCGCCGGGCAAGAGGCCCGACTCGCAGAGGATCTGGAAGCCATTGCAGATGCCCAGCACCAGTCCGCCGGACGCGGCGAAACGCTTGACCGATTGCATCACCGGCGCAAAGTGGGCGATGGCCCCGGTGCGCAGGTAGTCGCCATAGGCAAAACCGCCGGGCACAAGGATAGCGTCGCATCCCTCCAGATCTTCCGACTCATGCCAGAGCATGGTGACCGGCTGGTGCGCAATCTGCTCGATGACGTTCGAGGTATCGTGGTCGCAGTTGGAGCCTGGGAAGACAAGGACGCCGAATTTCATACTTTTAGGGTAGCAAAAATGCGCGCTCCTCCCAGTGATCGATCAGGAGACCGCTGTTACCATCGCCACCTTGGAATCCGCCGCGAAGCGCCGCTGGGCAGCACGTGAGAGCGGGTAACCAAGACGGGCCAAGGGGTGCCTGGGGAGGGAAAAGGCCAGGAGGTCATACCAGACAGAGCCGTCTTCGCGGTGGTATTCCACGCTGAATCTCTCCTCGCCGCTTTCCACATGATGCCGTAAGGTCCCGTAGCTGAAACCACGGCGCCAGATTTGGCCGTCATCCTTGTCGATCATCGCGATCACCCGGCTTGCGCTGAGTGAGTAGAGGCCAAATGTGTGCGCGAGGACGACAACCGTTTGGCCCGGAGCCACGGGCCCGGCGGGGTGGATGAGTTCCACCCAGCCAATGTCAAACATCTTCCAGGCTTGCAATGCAGCGCACGCGCGATCAAAGAGAGGCAGACCCTCGCCCAGTCGAATTTGGTTCCGATCCACGTTGTAGCCGTTCGGCATGTTGTAGCCTTTCGGCAGGTTGTAGCCCTTCGGCAGGGTGCCATCACTGATCGTTCCAACTTGCGGATAAGAAAAGGAATCCTGCTCCGCTTCACGGCGGAAGCGATTTATCCGTTGCATGGTAGGACGTCTAAGAAAGAACATGGACGTTCTCCAGTTTCTCAGGGTCCCTTAGAAGCATAGTCTTGGAGAAGCCTGGCCGAGCTCGCAGAGTGCATGGACGATCCTGAGCCACAAGACGCGCCAACCCCGCCCGTGCCTTACGAGCCGGTGCACTCGCCAGTGATCGAGCAACCAGCGCAGCCGCCGGTGATCGAGCCCCCGGAGCATCCGGTGGGGTACGCGAGACCGCAGGCATGGACCGTCGAAGGTCCTGCCCCGACCATCAGCGGAAACCCATCGGCAACGCAGCATCTGCGCACCGCCGGTACGGCGCTGGTGAACTGGTGGCGCGCGGTATCTATCGAGGCGCTGTGCGTGGCCGTGTTATGGCTGATCGGGCTGGAGATCCTTCGCGTGCCGCTCGCGCCGGCGTGGGCTCTGGTTGCGGGCCTGATGGCCTTCGTGCCCAACATTGGCGGCGTGATCGCGCTGATCGGCCCCGTCTTCTGCATTCTGGTGACGGGCAAGGATCTGGAGCGGCTCGCCTTCCTGCTCGGCATCTACGCCATCATCGTGGTGATCGATCAGCTGGTGCTGCAGCCGTGGCTGATGAAGAAGACGACGCGCGTGCCCATCTGGGCGTCGATCTTTGTGCCGATCATTCTCGGCATCGTGATTCCGTTCTGGGGGGTGCTGCTGGCGCCGCCGCTGCTTGCGATCGTCTACGCATTCCGCAAGCCGAAGACGGCCCGGCGACGTCCGGTTTAGCACTTTCGGTACCCAGCGATCCGCGGAGGTGCTTTCAGCGTGGCTTTCCTTTAAGAAAAGCCGCAAGAGCGGTCGTAGGACTTCTACACCAATACCGAAAGTGCTTTTTTAAGGCTGCTTTTTCAGGCTCATATTGAAAGGCGCCTGGATAGGTTTGCCATCGCTACCCAGCGGGACGAGCGAATCGCCCTGCAGCAGGTAACT
>DATAZC010000144.1:0-1644 GCA_036272255.1 Acidobacteriaceae bacterium
GATCGACCGGCAACAACTCGCGGCCTGGGCGCTGGCGACGGGGGCTGCGGCATTCCTGGGGATGCTCGCGAGCTTACCCCGCGACTCGGCCTGAGCACGGTCAATCACCTCTGGCTCTCTCGTTCTCCGGCAGGGCGGGGACTGCCGGCAGCCACCATTCAAACCGGTAGACAGCGCAGATCAGGAACTCTTCGATGCGACAAGACGTGGCAGCATGGTTACACAAATTGCCCAGACCGCAACATGCATGGACATAAGTGCGAATGCTTCGGGCCACCCTGCACCAGGTACGTGCCGCATTGGGATTGCGATATCAGGGGCAAACGAAACGAGAAGTACTCCAGCCGCGATCTTCCGATACGTGCGTATTGGCCGCGCAGCATTCTCTGCAATTTGCAGGAAAACGAAGACAGCGCCGGCAACACCGATTGCAGTATCAAAGGTGGGTGGAAACAACGTGAGAGGCACAAACCGGGCCGAAGGATGCAGGATCGCAACCGCGACGATGCGAATGAGTTGTACGACGCCCACGGATACTAACGCAGTCAGAACTCCCGCCCGGAAGAACTGGTTACGATCGAATTCCATTGCTTATTCCGTTTTCCAATATTCACAGCGACTTTGGTTAACGGGTTAGACTCCGCAACATAAAAAGAGTTCCCGTCAACACACCTCTTTGCAAGCCCGTGACTTCACCAGCCGACAGAGGCGTCCGATGAAGACGCCGGACTAATGCAAAAGCCTTTCGCGGCGTGGAACGCGCCCGGATGTCGGATCGACCGAATGGTGGCGGAAATGGAAACCCTGTCCATAGAATGCTGGCCGTACACTGAAAGTAATGTTTGGGCGCTTGTCCCTGATTTGTATATTTTCCGGAGTTGCCGGCGCGCAGACCGTTTGTCCGCCCACTCCCGAGTTCACGCCCTGCGACCTGGTCTTCGATATTCCGTCCGCTAACGGCGATCAATCCATCGATCTGCAGGCGGAGTTTCGCTCGCCACATCAGAGTACAGGGCTGGTCAAGGCCTTTTGGGATGGCGGAACACGGTGGGTCATCCGTTATACGCCCGCGGAATCGGGAACCTACGCATGGCGCGTAACCAGCAGCCTTGCGGGGCTCGGCGGCAAAGAAGGAACATTCACCGCGACGGCGGTCGACAAACCAGGCTGGCTTCGAGCGGCGAACGTTCATCACTTCGCCTTCGTCGATGCGGCCAATCAGAATAATCTGACGCCCCATCTCTGGATGGGGGCGATCGTGCCGGGCTTCGCGTCGATGAGCCTGTCGCAGTGGAAGTCCCTCGTGGACACGCGAGCCGCGCAGCACTTCAATCACGCGGGCATCACGCTGGTGGATGAAACGAGTGCCACCGTTTTCCGGTCGCCGGAGTTTTTCCGCACCGCCGAAGAGAAACTGCGTTACGCGAACCAGAAAGGCATGCTTGTCGACCTGGTGTTCTTTGGTCCAAACGGATTGATGGACCGGCTGCTCCCAACCCGCGCCGACCGGCAGAAGTGGTTCACATATGCTCTTTCGCGCCTGGCTGGTTACGACGTGACATGGCAGGGAATCGAGGGGTGGGAAAGCTACGACAACGGCCGCGAGCTTTTGAAAGAGATTGCCGACTACATCGCGGCCCTCGA
>DATAZC010000145.1:0-56786 GCA_036272255.1 Acidobacteriaceae bacterium
GATGCTGACGTGCAAGGGAGCTATCTACTGGAAATTGCAGGCGGGAATGGGCGATGTGGTATTCGCTCCTCTCTATGAGGTACTGAAGAAGCGCGGCGTGCAGTTCCAGTTCTTCCATCGGGTGCGCAATCTCGCGCTTGCGGAAGACGGCCAGAACGTGAGTGCGATCCAGCTGGGCCGCCAGGCAACGGTGAAGAGTGGCGAGTACCAGCCGCTGTTCGGCGTTCGCGGACTACCCTGCTGGCCGAGCGCGCCTCTTTACGAACAGCTGGTCGAAGGCGAGACGCTGCGGGCGAACCAGGTCAACCTGGAGTCGTGGTGGACACCCTGGCCGGATGTGGAAGAAATTACTTTGCGGCACGGCGTGGATTTTGACGATGTGGTGCTGGGCATCTCGCTGGGGGCCGTTCCCGGCATCTGCGCGGAGATCGTCGACCGGCTGCCAGCGTGGAAAGCGATGGTCGAGAATGTCGCCACGACGGCGACGCAATCCTTCCAGGTATGGACCTATCCCGACGCTTCGGGTCTGGGATTCCCTGCGTGGCGCCTGCCCGCGGCGGTTACGCTGACCTCTGCCGAACCCATCAACAGCTGGGCGGATATGTCGGACATTTTGTTGAAGGAGGAGTGGCCCTCCGAAGTGAGTCCGAATCAGGTGGGGTATTTGTGCGGCGTGTCGGAGGCGGGGATACCTCCGCCAAGCGAGCACGGCTTTCCTGCGGCGGAACTCAACCGGCTGAAGGCGACGGCCATCGCCTATCTGAACGACCACACGAAGGGTTTTTGGCCCGCCGCGCAAACCTCCAACGGATTTGACTGGAGCCTGCTCGCCGATTTGTCGAACGGGACGGGAGAAGCGCGGCTCGCTTCGCAGTATTTGCGCGTGAACATCGATCCCTCGGAGCGCTACGTGCTGTCGGCCGCTGGATCGTCGAAGTACCGGATGGATCCTGGCAACACCGGAATCGGCAATCTGTTTCTCGCGGGCGACTGGGTGAAGACGCCGCTGAATGCCGGCTGTGTGGAGGGGGCGATGATGGGCGGGATGGCCGCCGCGCGCGCTATTGCGGGAACGAACACACCTATTGCGGGCGAGGCTTTCGCTGATCCCGAGCGCGCGAATCCCGCGCAGGAAGGCTGAGGGATGGAGAACGCGGGACGCAAAACCAAGGTGGCCATCCTGGGCGGGGGCGTGGGTGCGATGTCCGCCGCGTTTGAGTTGACGTCGGAACCAAACTGGCAGGATCGCTACGAAGTCACGCTCTATCAGATGGGGTGGCGCCTGGGCGGCAAGGGCGCCAGCGGCCGCAATGCAGCTGTTTGCCAGCGCATCGAAGAACACGGACTGCACTTCTGGCTCGGCTTTTACGAAAATGCTTTTCGCATGATCCGGAAATGCTACGAGGAAAATGCGCGGCCCCTGACCGAAGCTCTCGCCACGTGGACGCAAGCCTTTAAACCCTGTAATGAAGTGAATGTCGAAGACCACGTGAACGGCCAGTGGATTCCATGGTTGCTCACCTTCGATCCCAATCCTGATACTCCCGGAAATACCGTGGCGCTCCCCACGCTGTGGGAGATCCTCGGCACGACTCTGGAGTTCATGCGGAACCTGCTGGTGAAAGCGCCGCTGGCCGCCGACGCTCCGCCGGAACACGAAAGCTTTGGGTCTCGGGTGGAACATTTCCTCGCGGAGGCAGGAGTCGGTCGTCCCAGGGCAGCGCGCAGCACGGGCGAAACGATTCTGCATACGGCGAAAGCGCACGTGGATGCGGCTGCAGCGCGCAATGGGCACATCGATCCTGCTGCTCATTCTCTGCTCGGCTCGATGGTGGAAACCTACTGGGAATGGATCCGGCAGAAGACTCAGAGTGCTCAGACGCTGCAAGGCCAACCCAACGAGGAGCTGCGCCGCTTCCTGCTGATGACGGAGTTTGTGGTGGTGAACGTGCGCGGCATGATTGCCGATGGCGTTCTGGTGCACGGCCTCTCCTCCATTGACGAATACGACTACGCCGAGTGGCTGACGCGGCACGGTGCGTCTGCGGAGGTTTCGTCGTGCGGCCTGGTACGGGCGTTCTACGATCTGTGCTTCAGCCCGTATACGTCCTGCGCTGCCGGGACGTATCTGCGAGGAATGCTGCGCATCCTGTTTACGTATCGCGGGGCCGTGTACTGGAGAATGCAGGCCGGCATGGGCGACACGATCTTTGCGCCGCTGTATGAGGTACTGAAGAAGCGCGGCGTGCAGTTTCGTTTCTTTCACAAAGTCACCGCACTGCACATGTCGGACGATGGGCAGTCGATCGCATCGATCGATATGGGACGGCAGGCAACCATCAAAACGGGCGAATACGAACCGCTGGTCGAGGTGCGGCGGCTTCCCTGCTGGCCCAGCGAGCCGCTTTACGATCAGCTGGTGGAGGGCGAGGAACTGCGGCGCCGGGACACCAATCTCGAATCCAACTGGACGGATTGGCAGAACGTGGAACAAAAAGCGCTGGTGCGCGGTGTCGATTTCGATCAGGTTGTTTTTGGAATCTCCATTGGCGCGGTTCCACTGCTTTGCCCGGAACTGGTGGCGGCGCGTCCGGCATGGCAGGCCATGGTGGACCATGTGCAGACGACCGCAACCCAGGCCTTCCAGGCGTGGTATCTGCCGGATATGGCTGGTCTGGGCTGGCCCTACTGGCAGACGGAATCACCGCTGGTCGCCGGCTTCACCGAACCGATGGACACCTTCGCGAACATGGATCAGTTGCTGATCCGCGAAGATTGGCCCGCGTCCACGGCGCCCACCAGCATCTGTTATTTTTGCGGGCCCATGCCTGACATTCCCTTGCCGCCAGCGACCGAACACGGTTTCCCCGCCACGCAGGAGCAGGCGATTTATCAAACTGCGCTCGAATTTATGAAGGCAAGCTGCGCGGCTCTGCTGCCCGGAACGGCAAGTGGGGCCAGCCCATGCGATTTTTCGCTGCTTGCGGACATCGGGCACGGCGATGGCGAGGCCCGATTCCGCGCGCAGTTCTTCCGCGTGAACATCGATCCTTCGGAACGCTACGTGATGTCGGTAAAAGGGAGCCCGCAGTACCGTTTGCCCGCAGCCGGATCGGGCTTCGACAATCTGTTTCTCGCCGGCGACTGGACTGACAACGGAGTGAACGCGGGATGTGTGGAGGCCGCGACCATCTCCGGCATGCAGGCGGCTGCGGGTATCCTCGGGCGACCGTCCGCGGCATTGGGCGAAGACTTTGGTGAAACACGCAACGGCGCCAAAGCGCCCTGATCAGACGGGCAGCTTCATGCGGTGCAGGATGCTGATGAAGCGGGGGTCGGTGCGCATGGGCAAAAATTCCGGAGTCACGGCGACTTCGAGCATGGCACGGTATCGACCTTCGATGCCACGCTCGAGACAGGCAAAGGCCTGGTCGTAGTCCTCAAGGACGGCGTAGACCACGGCGAGCTTGACTGGATCGGCTGCCGAGAGATCGGCCATTTGAAAAATACCGCGCACCTGATCCTTGAGGCCAGCATGCGCCATCAGGTAAGGCATCGCACTCTTCGTGGCATCGAGCTTTGCCTCCACGAGAAACGCCTGATACTTCATCATGGCTTCCATACCGCGGCCCTGGCGCAGATCGATGAGGATGTCGATGGGCGGAAATTCGAGGTTGTGATAAATATTCGGGTCAAGTTCCTGCGCGTTCTTTCCCTGGCGCTGCGCTTTTTCTATTTCGCCGATCTGGAGATAGATCCAGGCAGCGGCGAGCGCCACGGGAGCCGACAGCGGATCGACCTTGAGCGCACGCGCGCACAACTCCATGGCCTGATCAAAACGGCCGAGGGTCAACATGAGGAATGCGTGCGATGTGCCACCGCCCAAGCCCTCAGCCTGCGCCTGAGCAGCTCTCTGAAAGGCCTGTTCCGCGCGGCTCCAGTCCCACTCGTAGACGTAGTAGATGAGGCCCAGTGTCGCGTGCGGTTCACCCAGCGCCGGATCCAGTTCGAGCGCCCGCAGCGCCGCCGCCTTCGCTTTCGGAAATACATCATCGGGAGCGCGATAGCGGAAGTAGCCACAAATCGCATACGCATCGGCTGAGAGCGCCCATGCCGCAGCGAACGCCGGGTCGAGTTCGATGGCCTGGCGCGCATACTCAATCGCCTGAAACACCTGATCGGACAGGAGGAAGCGCGCGTACGCGTGCCTCCCTTTCAGATAAAGCTCGAAGGCGCGCGCGTTGGTCGTCTGCCTGCGCGAGATCCGCCGAGTGATGTCGGAGGTGAGATTCAAACGCAAAGCCGCAGTGATGTCGGCGGCGATGGTGTTATCGAGGCCGACGATCTCCTGCTCGTCGACGCTGTATTGCCGGCCCCAGATCTGCTCCACCGAAGTGAGGTCGAGGAGCTCGACCCCGACGCTGAGGCGCGCCGCCCGTCGTGAAAGCCGGCCCACCACGACGGTCTGCACGCGCAGATCGCGGATAATCTCGGCCGGGTTGAAGGCGCGGCCCTTGAAGTGAAAGGCCACCGCGCGCGGCACGGTCTTGAGCTCAGGAATACCGGAGAGGTTGTTGATCAGAACTTCGGTGAGCCCGTCGCTGAGGTATTCGAGTTCCGGCGAGCCAGTGTCGTTGGCAAACGGCAGCACCGCAATGGCCCGCCGGCGCGGACGCGCGACGCGGCCAGTGGCGCGGGAACCCGTGACGCGCGAGGTGGAGCGAGCCCCTGACGACGAGGCGCGCGGTCGAGCCGCGGTGGGCGATGAGTCGGGCGCGGGAGCGACACCAGCGCGTCCCTGATCCACATCGCGCTGCAAACGGCGGAAATCCGTCTGCACCGCGTCGGCACTCTGCATGCGCAGGTCCGGATCCTTTTCGAGCATGGCCAGAATAATTTCTTCGAGCCGGGCGGGAATGGATCCATTCAGCGTGCGCGGAGGGACGGGGTCGGTATTCAGAATGGCATCGTAGAGCAGGCCCTGGGTCGCACCAAAAAAGGGCCGGCGGCCGGTGACCATCTCGTAGAACACGCCGCCCAGGGAAAAGAGGTCGGTGCGCGCGTCGAGCTGGCTTCCACGAGCCTGCTCGGGAGACATGTATTCGAGCGTGCCTACGGCGGCGTTGGCCTGGGTAAGTGGAGCGGCTACGGTTTCGGCATCGGGACGCATATGGGCGTCGTCAATCAGTTTCGCCAGGCCGAAGTCGAGGATTTTTGCGTGGCCGTAGGTGGTGAGAAACAGATTGGAGGGCTTGAGGTCGCGGTGGATGATGTTCTTGCGGTGGGCCGCGCTGAGCCCCGCGCTGATGTGGAGGGCAAACTCAATCAGCGGCCGCAACTCGAATGGGCCGCGGGTAAGCCGCTGGCTCAGGGGCTCACCTTCGAGCAGTTCCATGCTGAGGAAGTGCCGGCCCTGGTCGAAGCCGGTTTCGTAAACAGTGCAGATGGCCGGGTGATTCAGCGAGGACGCGGTTCGCGCTTCGCGGCGAAACCGCTCGATCGGTTCGTCGCCGGTGACCGCCTCAGGCAGAAATTTGAGCGCGACGTGCCGGCCCAGACTCAGGTCTTCCGCTTCGTACACAACGCCCATCCCACCCGACCCGATCTGGCGGATCAGACGGTAATGAGAAATGATCGACTCCAACGATTCCGTTCCCTTTCCGCGTTTGGGGGCACGCGACTGAAGTATAGTCGAGTCGGGCGTTATCCCCGGCGCCTGAGTCCGGACTGCCTGTAGCCGCAAGACCCCACACCGCTGGCTGTTCTGCCGCCCGCGGCGACTGCATGGACCCAGCATGCGGCATGGCAGCCGACAGGCTAACTGCCGCCGTCCCCGCCGGCGGCCTGGAGAGACACCTGGTGAGCATTGGTTCGAAGGTCTTTCAGATTTTGATTCTGATGGTTCTCGGCTGCCACCCGTCCTTCGCGCTCGACGTCACTGGCTCCATTCGCGGCACGGTGGAGGATCCGCAGCACGCGGTTATCGTGAACGCTGCGGTTCGGGCGCGCAGTCTGGCGACCAGCGCCGTTCGCGAGACGCGGACCGACTCGATGGGGAGCTTTGTGCTGCCCCTGTTGCAGCCAGGCGAGTATACGGTCACCGTCGCGAGCCCTAGCTTTCGCGAAGTTGTCCGCTCCGGCATCCGGGTTGAAATTGATTCCGTTGTTTCGCTCGACTTCGCGCTGCCCGTTGGCCGTGTGGATGAGCGCGTCGAGGTCAGCGGTGCGCCGCCGCTGATCCAGTCGCAAAATGGAACCGTGGGCGAGGTGATCGACGGCGCCCGTATTGCCGATCTGCCTCTCAACGAGCGGAACTTTCTTACTCTGGGATTGCTGGTTGCTGGTTCGGAGCCTGGCACGGATGGATCGCAGAATACGGTTCTGGGCAGCGCCATCAGCATCGACGGCGTGCGGGAGCAATCGAACTACTTCCTGCTCGACGGCGTCGACAACAACGACGCGTTCCTGAACCAGTGGAGTGTGCTCCCATCGGTCGAGGCCATCCAGGAATTCAAGGTGCAGTCCAGCAATTCATCAGCGGAGTTTGGCCGCAGCGCAGGCGGGCAGATCAACGTCGCGTTCAAATCTGGTGGCGATCATTTCCATGGCAGCGGGTTCGAGTTCCTGCGCAACCGCAACATGGACGCGAAGAACTACTTCGACCTTCCCTCGTGCGGGGCCACGGCCATGCAGGGCGCCTGCGGATCGATTCCCCCCTTCGATCGCGATCAGTTCGGCGGATCGCTTGGCGGACCGCTCCGCACCGGCAAGACGTTCTTCTTTGTCGCGGATGAGGAGCTGTCGCTGCGGCAGGCGATCACCCGCCAGGCTTCGGTCCCGTCGCAGGCCCTGCGCGCGGGACTGCTGGCGGTGATCCCTCCACCGGCAATCAACCCGGCGGGCAAAGCGGTTCTCGATCTGCTTCCGGCAGCGAATGTCGGCGATCCCATCACGTCCACACGCTACATTGCAGCTCCGCTGCTGACGGAGACCGAGCAAATGCCGACCCTCCGGCTCGATCGTCCCATCAGCTCGGTCGACAATCTCTCCGGACACTACGCGGTCTTCGATCAGAACCGATTCAACCCGTTTGATCCCGGAGTGCCCTCGTTCAGCAATCTGCCCGGTTACGGATCGCCGGAAGACACGCTGGGACAAAATGTCGGCATTGGATGGATCCATGCCTTCGGAGCCGAGACGATCAACGAAGCGAAGTTCGGGTTCAATCGCAATACTTTCGGCGGCTTCCTCGCGAACAAGGGCCACCAGACGATTCCCGGTTTTCAAACTATGCTCAGGCGACCAGTCGACCAGGGTTATCCCGACGTTGAAATCACCGGATACGACGGGATCGGCGGATCGACCAGCCTGCCGATGGATCGCCACAACAACACATTCAATTTCGCAGACAATCTTGCGTGGCATCCTGCTTTCAATCGCGGGCGCCACCAATTCAACTTTGGTGTCGACTATCTCAACATCGCGAACAACAGCTACATCGACGAATTTTCGCGCGGCTTCTGGGATTTTCTCGGCATCAGCGGCAATTCCATCGAGGATCTTCTTCTCGGCGTGCCCGCCATCGCGGTCAGCGTCAGCGGCAACACGGCCACCGATCTGCGCACCTCGGACACGGCCGTTTATGCGCAGGACGATGTCCGGCTGACTCCACGGCTCACGCTGAACGCCGGCCTGCGCTACGAATACAGTTCGCCGCCCTACGACACGGGCAATCGACTTTCGATCCCCGATCTCTCAACGGCTTCGGCGACATGCTCGCCCAGGCCGGGCTGCATGTTTCTGATCGCGGGGACCCATGGCGTCCCGCGCGGAGTCTATCGTCCGGACCGCGACGACTTTGCTCCTCGCATTGGATTGGCATGGCGGCCGCTGAACAGCGAGCGATATGTCGTTCGGTCCGCGTATGGAATTTTCTACGACGTGACCATTCTGAACACGAACTTTGGTTCGCGACTCAATCCGCCGTTCTATCCGGTCCAGGCTTTCGTCAACGATGGCACCAACAATATTCAGACCATCTTCAGTTCGCCGATCAACTTCCCCATCTCGTTCACGATGCCGGAAGACTTTCGCGATGCGAATGTGCAGCAGTGGAATCTCGGCAATCAGGTTGAAATTACGAAGGGTCTGGTGCTGGATGTAGCTTATGTGGGCAGCAAGGGTACGCGCCTGCCGCTGCGCCGCGACGCCAACCAGCCTGCGCCGGGTGGCCTGGCGCCGTATCCGCAGTTCACCACGATGCAGCAGATCGCGTCGATTGCCGACAGCACGTATCATTCGCTTCAGGTGCGCGCGGTCCGGCGCTACGCAAATGGGCTGGAGTTTCTGGCTGGGTACACCTGGTCGAAGTCCATCGATGATGCGTCGCAGCTGTTCAGCACGGCGGTCGATCCAGGATTCCCGCAGAATTCCAATGACCTGCACGCCGAGCGGGCCCTGTCGGACTTCGACGCACGCCAGCGTTTTGTGGCCAGCTATGTTTACCAGGAGCCGGCGCTTGCAGGCCGCTTTGGATTCGCCGGGAATCCGGTGCTGTCCGCGCTGCTCTCGCACTGGAGCTTTGGAGGAACCGGCACGGTGCAGACCGGCAGGCCGTTTACGGTGAACCGGTCGGTGCTGCAGAGCATGACCGGAATTCAGGCGTACATCGATCGGCCTGACCAGGTCAGCGATCCGATGAAGCCGGGTGCGGTGATGGCGAACGCCGATCCCAGCTGCTACACAACCATCTCCCAGGGCGGCCGGGCTGCGGACGTAACCGGCAAGCCGTGGAGCTGGTTCAATCCATGCGCGTTTTCGAACCCTAATCTTCTGGGAGAAATTCGATTCGGCACCGCACCCAGGAACAGTGTGACCGGTCCTGGGTTCGTCGACTTCGACCTGAGCGTGATGCGCAGCCAGCGAGTCGCCGAAAAGGCCACGCTGCAGTTGCGGGCCGATCTGTTCAATGGCTTCAACCATCCGAACTTCGACGTGCCCGACCGCATCTTCGACTCGTCCACGTTCGGCTCGCTGATTTCGGCGAATGCATACGGCAACCGCCCGCCCCGCCAGTTGCAGCTGGGCGTGCGGTGCTCGTTTTAGCGACAGCAACTCGCTATTGGCTGGAATCAGCCGGCGCGGCAGGAGCCGGAGCCCCTGTTGCCGCTACAGGAATCCCGTTGTGATCGACCAAAGTGCGATTGAAGGCCGGAAGATCTTTCGTCATCAGGCTGTGATAATCGCCCTCAGCTTTCGCCAGATCCTGCTCGTATTGGTGAGCGAGCTGAACTTCGGTATCGGTCGGCTTGAATTCCGTGCCTCCCGCAACGTCGCCAGCGCCTGAGCCGATTTCGCCATTCAGCCAGAGCAGGTTGTAGTAGACCTTCCAGGCGGATATGTACGTCTTGTCGTCGCTGGCGGCAAGGGGTTTGGAGAACATCTCGTACTCCACATCCTGCATTTTCTGATCCATCTCTTTGGCTTGCTTCTGGCGTTCTTTGTCTGCAGGATTGCTGCCGAGCATCTTCTCAACATCGGCAAGTTGTTTGCGCATCCACTCGATGTTGTTCGCCATATCGGAAATCCTGTCGATTTCGCCGGCGATCTGGAGTTGCAACCTGACTGAGGCATCGATGTCCGCTTCGGTACCGGGCGAATTGGGATCCATGAGGATGGTGATGGGCTCGGTGTAGGTCTTGCCGTCGATCGTGAGCCGGGCCTCGTATTTGCCGGGTGCGGCCAGAGGAGTGGGAACGCGCTCCATGCCCCAGTGGGTGATGGGACGCTCGTCCTTACCGCGGAAGCGGGCTTCTTCCCAGATATGCGGATCTTCCGGCGGAACGGTGCGCAGCGAGATTTGGCGCGGCGCATCGTAGTGCATATCCCAGGGGAGGCGATTGATTCCCGGGTGGCCGGTTGCGGTCAGCTTGCGCACCAGCTTTCCTTTGGCGTCGAGAATTTGCGCCTCGATGGGGCCGGAAGGAGCAGCCTTGAGAGAAAAGGCAAGGAAGACAGATTCGCCGCGCGGCAGGCGGTAGGTGGGTCGCGGGGCAAAGAAGCGAACGTCTTCGGTGGTGGGCTGCTTCGCCATCTGCTCCAGCGGCGTGATGTCGTCGAGGATGTAGAAGCCGCGGCCGTAGGTGGAGACAACGAGGTCGTGAAAGCGTTTCTGTACGACCGTCCATGTCACCGGGGACGGAGGCAGGTCTTTGTTGAGGTGGGTCCAGTGGCCGCCATCGTCGAGTGAGTAGTAGAGGGCATTGCCGGTTCCGGCAAAGAGCAGACCTTTGCAGTTGGGATCTTCAGAGACGTTGCGAACGTAGGCGAGCGGGCCTTTGGGCAGATCGCTGGAGATGCTCGTCCAGGTTTTGCCGTAGTCGGTCGTCCTGAAGATGAAGGGGTCGCGGTTGTCGATGAGGTGGGCGTCGACCGTAGCGTAGGCGGTGCCTGCGTCAAAGAACGATGGCTGAATGCTGGTGAAGGTGCCGAGCTTCGGCATGCCTTCGATGTTTGCAGTGAGGTCGCTCCAGTGTTCGCCGCCGTCGCGGGTGTTCCAGAGTTTGCCGTCGTCTGTGCCGGCCCAGAGCAGGCCTTTTTGCACCGTCGAGGGGGCGATCGCGAAGACCACTTCGCCGTAAAACTGGCCGAGGTTATCGGGAATCATTCCACCGGAAGAGCCGTTGTGCGCAGGATCCTGCGTGGTGAGATCGGGGCTGATGACCGACCAGCTTTGACCGGCGTTGCTGGTTTTAAAGACGACCTGGCAGCCGTAGTAGACCGTGTTGTGGTCGAAGGGATCGATAGCAAGAGGCGGAGTCCAGTGGCAACGGTATTTCGCCTGATTCGGAATCGAGTCGAGAATGTGCATCCACGGGCTGACGGAGCGGGCCTGCCGGGTGCGGGCGTCCCAACGCGTGACCTCATTGGCGTAACAGGAAGCCCAGACAATATTGGTATCGGTGGGGTCCGGCAGTGTGAACCCGGATTCGCAACCGCCCATGCCGTGATCCCAACCGATGTCGCCACCATAGCCTTCTGGCACGCTGGGACCGCGCATGGTGGAGTTGTCCTGCATGTTGCCGTAGACGTAGTAGGGTACCTGGTCGTCGACGGCAACGTGGTACATCTGCCCGATGGGGAGGCTGACATCGTGGAATCCGCGACCGCCGACCGTGGTGATGGCGAGGCCGCCATCGAAGGAGATGGCAAAATGGTTGGGATCTTTCGGATCCATCCAGATGTCGTGGTTATCGCCGCCCCATGGCTTTTCTTCGAAGGTGAGCCCGCCGTCCGTCGAGACGAGGAAGCTGCTGTTGGAGACGAGGACCTCATTTTCGTCACCCGGAGAGACAGCGACGCGGATGTAGTAGCCGGCGCGGCCGATCAGCGTGCGATCCCAACTGGTGACATGCCAGTCGGCGCCGCCGTTGTCCGAACGCCACATGGAACCCTGCTTGTCGGTTTCGATGAGCGCATACACGCGGTTGGAATCCGTGGGGGCAACGGCAATATCGATTTTGCCGACGGGCGCGTGGGGCAGGCCATGGCCTTCGATGTGGGTCCAGGTGGTGCCGCGGTCGTGAGAGACATAGACGCCGCTGCCCGGGCCACCGCCGTTCTCTCCCCACGTGTGCATTTCCACCTGCCACATGCCGGCAAACAGCGTGCGGGGATTGTGAGGATCCATGGCGATGCCGGAGCAGCCGGTGTTTGCATCTGCGAAAAGAACACGCTGCCAGGTTTTGCCACCATCTTCAGTGCGGTAGACGCCGCGCTCCTGCTGGGGCGCCGTCATTCTGCCGAGTGCGCAGACGAAAACGCGGTCGGTGTCTTCGGGATCGACAACAATGCGCCCGATGCGCCCGGTTTCGTCGAGGCCCATGTGGGTCCAGGTTTTGCCGGCGTCTGTAGATTTGTAGACGCCATCGCCGCCGACGTCGATGTCGCGGATGGCCCAGGCTTCGCCGGTTCCCGCCCAGACGACGTTAGAGTCGGCAGGCGCGACGGCCAGCGCGCCAATGGCGGCGACAGGCTCGTCATCGAAGATCGGGTTCCAGCGATTGCCGCCGTCGCTGGATTTCCAGACACCCCCGGAAGCTGCGCCGGCGTACCAGGTGCTGGGATCGCCGGGAACGCCGGCGATGGCTGCCACGCGGTTCCCATTGATGGGACCGAGAAAGCGGAATCCGAAATCCGCACCCGATCCGCCGCGGTTGCGCCGCTGCGCCAGGAGAGTTCCGCAGGCCAGAAACACGCAAAGTACACACACGAAGTACCGCTCAACAGTGGAAAGCTTCTTGAACATTCGGCATCGCTCCGGTGGGGTTCTGAGGAAAGCGTTGATTGTACACCAAATGTGATGCAATCGAACCAGCGTCAAACCGGTCGGGGCGACAGCCCTCAGACAAGCGCCTTTCGAATCGCATGGCCTCGGAGAGCCGGGGAGTTATTTTGCGGCGAGCGAATCAGTTTCGCCCAGCGCTGTTTTGGCATGCTGGATCTCGGGAAGTTTGGCATCCGCAGAGGGCCAGGATTTGAGGAATGCGTGGTATTCCGTTTGGGCGGCGGCCTTGTTGCCGGCAAGCTCATCGGCGCGAGCGATGCCATAGAGCTCAAAGCCTGAGGATGGACGTTCGATGAGGGCGGCTTCGTAGGCTTTCCTGGCGCCGGCATAATCTTTTGCGCGGAGCAGGGCTGCGGCTTCGGTTTCAGCAACGGGACGGATATAGAAGGGCGGCTCGTGATAGCCGAGCTTTTTCTCCGCAGCGAGGGCCTGATCGTAGAGCTTTTTTGCAGGATCAGTCTTGTCCTGGAGCAGGAGGACGCCGGCGCGGAGTTCGAGCGAAGCGATGCTGAGGGTGGTGACCAGCGGGCCTGCGTCGGCGTCGGCATTCATGGGCGCCATCGGAGGTTTGTTGGCATCGGGTTTGGTTGCGTCGGACTTTGCGCCCGCGGCTAAACCGGAGACGACCGCGGCTTTACTGAAGTGGGGCGTGTGGTTCGCAGCGTTGGGGTCGTCCTGATTATGGCGCCACAGCCCGGCATCCATGGAAGCTGACGCCGCTTGAGCCGCGGCGAGGTCGGCGCGATCGAGTGCCTCCATCCCGAGGGCGAAACTGCGCAGTTCATCTTTGAGGAAGCGGAGGTTGGTGGTGTTCGCGGCGTCCGCGAGGTCGGCCTGGTCAAGCATCGCGAGGACGGCGGACCAGTCGCCGATGCGCAGCGCGACGGGGAGCCGACGGCTGACGCGTGAGACCTGGTCGCGGGCGCTCCATATATAGAGGGTGGCGGAGGACGAGCCTCGGGCGCCGGCGAGATGGTCGGAGAGCGCATTGGCCTCATCGAGGCGGCCCTGTTCCATGAGGTTGGCGATGCCGTACATCAGGTTGTGGACGTAGTTCCAGTCATCGTCGACGTTGACGTGCTGGTCGCGCATGTAGCGCTCATCGGCCGCGGTCGAGGCGGCAAACCAGCGATCCGCGCTGGCGTAATCGCCGACGCGATAGTAGATATGGCCGGGCATGTGGACCATGTGGCCGCTGGTGGGCGCGAGGGAAGCGAGCAGAGCGGCCGAGGAGATGGCGCGCTCGGGATGATTGCTGGGCTCCATGGCGTGAATCCAGTAGTGGTTCGCGGCGGAGTCGTTGGGAGCGTCTTTGAGAACACCCTCGAGGATGGCGATTTTTTCTTTTTCTTCTGGTTTGGGTTCGCCGTTGTCGTCGAAGCCGTCGCCGAGGGCATTCGCGAGGAAGATGCGAGCTTCGATGTCGTGGGGCTTCAATTTGACGAGCTTGCGATAGAGGGCAATGGACTTTGCTTTGCCATCGGGGCCGCCTGCGTCGTCGGCCTGGGCTGCGTCGATATAGAGGCGGTCGGACTTGCTGGCCTTGTGTTCGAGGCGCACGGCCTGCGCGAGGGCCTGGTTGCCGTAGGTCTTATCGGGACCGCCGCGGAAGCTTTCGGCCTGCGCCAATCCCCAGTAGCACATGGCGCAGGTGGGATCGGTGCGGATGGCCTGCTCGAAGGCGCGGGCCGATTCGTAATCCCAGAAGTCGTGGAGGAGGCTAAGCCCCTGATCGAACCAGACCTGGGCGTCGGCGCTGGCCCTGATGGCGATGTGGGAATTGCCGATGCCGGTCATGTGCTCGGCCGCGGGAAGCTGGTCCGGGGGCGGGATGGCGTGCATGTCGTCCATTTGCGGCATGGCGGAGGAAGATGCCGTGGCGCTGGACCCCTTGCACGCGGATTGCGCATGAACATGGACGGCCGCGAAGATCGCAGCGGCGATCACAACCTGGAAGAGCTTTCTTTCCATGGTGACGACTTTACCCTGTCAGCAGCGCAGAATGCATCTGCGGAGCCCACGAGAGCGAATCGGAGTCGCGATACACTTGTGCCACGATTGGCCGCTTCTGAATCCCAGAGGAAATTGAAAGCTTATGGTCCTGACTCGCCGCGCGTGGGGTGTTTCTGTTTTGGTGGCTGTTTGCATTTCGTTTGTGGGCAGTTTTTCGGTTGCGGCACAAGCGCGGGACGACGCAAAGCCGACGCATCGAACCAGCGCAGAACGCGGTGCGGATCCCGAGGCGAGGGCAGCGCGGGCGTTTGAGGAAGCAAAGAAGCAGGGTCCGGCGGCACTGCGGGCGTTTTTGTATCGGATGCCCAAGGGGGCAGACCTGCACAGCCATCTGGGTGGCGCCGTTTATGCGGAAACCTTTATTCGCGAGGCCGGCGAAGATGGGCTTTGTGTGAACGCCGCGCAACTGAAGATGGACACGGAGCATCATGGGCCGAATTGCCCGGAGGGCGAAACGTCGGCCAGGGACGCACCGGCCAATCAGCACTTGTACGATGCGCTGATCGATGCGTTCTCCATGCGAACCTTTGTGCCGGTCACGGGCGAATCGGGGCACGATCACTTTTTCGATACATTTGAACGGTTCGGCGACAACAAGCGCTTCACCGGGGAATGGGTCGACGAAGTGGCGGCGCGGGCAGCCGCGCAGAACGAGCAGTATCTGGAGCTGATGCAGACGCCGGGGTTCAAAGCGGCGGCGGCGCTGGCCTATAAGTTCGGTTGGCACGACGATCCGGCCAGACTGCGCGAGCAACTGCTGGGCGAGAGCGCGTTTCGGGCCAATGTGGAAAGCGATCGCGCGGAGCTGGCCGAGGCGCTGAAAACCCGTGAGGCGATGGAACACTGCGGGCACTCGGATGCTGCTCCGGCATGCAGAGTGACGGTGAAGTTTCTCTATCAGGTACTGCGAGGACATCCGCCGGAGCAGGTGTTTGCGCAGACGCTTCTGGGTTTTGAGGTTGCTTCCGGTGATTCCGATGTAGTGGGAATTAATTTTGTTATGCCAGAGGACGGGTATATTTCGATGCGTGATTATGCGCTGCAGATGAAGATGCTGGACTATCTGCACGGGCGATATCCGCAGGTGCACATTGCGTTGCACGCGGGAGAACTGAGCGAGGACATGGTGCCTCCGGACGGGCTGACATTCCATATCCGTTCGGCGGTAGAGCAGGGGCACGCGGAGCGGATTGGCCACGGCGTGGATGTGATGTATGAGGATCGGCCGTCGGATCTGATGAAGGAGATGGCGGACCGGCACGTGATGGTGGAAGTGAACCTGACGAGCAATGACGTGATCCTGAACGTGAAGGGGAACGAGCATCCGTTCATGCTGTATCGGAAGGCAGGGGTGCCGGTGGCGTTGTCGACGGACGATGAGGGCGTGTCGCGCATCGATCTGACGCACGAGTATGTGCGTGCGGCTGATACATATCCGCTGACTTATCACGACTTGAAGGGGATGGCGCGGACCGGACTCGAGCACAGCTTTTTGCCAGGGGCGAGTTTGTGGGAACGGGTAACGCCGGAAAAGCTGGAAACGGCGGTAGCGGCGTGCCGGCAACAGTTGGGCGCGGAGACGCCTGCGCTGGCCTGCGCGACCCTGGTGCAGGGGAGCGAGAAGGCGCAGCAGGAGTGGGAGCTGGAGCATCGGTTGCGCGTATTTGAGGCTGGCTTCTGAACAATTCACCGACGAATTCCGGTTCCGGAGTGCGATGAGAATCGTCTTCTCGACCTATGGCACGTTCGGGGATGTGAATCCGCTGATTGCGTTGTCGCTGGAGCTGAAGCGGCGCGGGCACAAGCCAGTGCTGGCGATTCCGGAAATGTTTCGTGCGAAGGTCGAGCCGCTGGGGATCGAGTTTGCGCCGGTGCGGCCGGAGCAGGACCCCAACGACACGCGGCTGATCGCGATGATTTACGACATCAAGCATGGGACAGAGACAGGACTGCGCAAATTCCTCTTCCCTTCCCTGCGCGAGAGCTACGAAGATTTGCTGGCCGCGGTGGAAGCGGATGGTGGGGCGGATCTGCTGGTGACGGGCGAGCTGGCCTATGCGGGGCCGATTGTCGCGGAGAAAACTGGCGTGCCCTGGGCGTCGTATGTGTTGGCGCCGTTCTCATTTTTCTCCGGTTACGATCCCCCGGTATTGCCGCCTTATCCAACACTGGCCAGGGTGCAGGAGGCGGTGCCGCCGCTGGGACATGTGGTGGCCAGGTTTGCGCGGCTGGTGACACGGAAGTGGCCGGAGCCGGTGTACGCGCTGCGCGAGGAGCTGGGGCTGACGCGGGGCAAGGATCCGATCTTCGATGCGAAGCATGCGGAGAGCCTGGTTCTGGCGCTGTATTCGCGGGTGATGGGCGAGCCGCAGCCGGACTGGCCGCCGTCGGTGAAAGTGACCGGGTTCCCGTTCTACGATGGGACCGGTTCTGAGGGTGCATTGCCGGGGGATCTGGCAGCGTTTATGGATGCGGGGCCGGCGCCGCTGGTTTTCACGCTGGGATCGGCAGCGGTGATGCATGCCGGAGATTTCTATCAGCAGAGCGCGGAGGCGGCGGAGAGTCTGGGCCAGCGAGCGGTGCTGCTGATTGGCGCGGACGATCGAAATCTGCCGAAACGCAGGCTGCCGGAGACGATTTGCGTGGCGCGGTATGCGCCCTACTCGCAGATTTTTCCGCGGGCGTCGGTCGTTATCCATCAGGCGGGAATTGGAACAACGGCGCAGGCACTGCGCGCTGGACGGCCGATGCTGGTGATGCCGTACAGTCACGATCAGCCGGACAACGCGAGGCGGGTGCGAAAGCTGGGTGTCGCGGAAGTGCTGGGGCGAACGAAGTACAAAGCAAAGCCGGCGGCACAGCTCATCCGGAAGCTGCTATCCGATCCCGCCTACGTAACGCGGGCGACTGCGGCGGCGGCAAAGATCGTGGCTGAGAACGGGGCCGTGGCTGCCTGCGACGCGCTGGAGCGGATGCCGAAGCGGCGTTAGCGTGCGGATTGCGCAGCCCAGACTGCCGCGCGCACTTCATTTCCATCGAAATACAACGTGGAGAGACCGAGGGTATCCGTGCGAAGAGTGCGGACGTGCGCGGTCTGGAGTTCGTCGAGAACTTCCGGGCGCGGATGACCGTAGAAATTGCGGCGGCCGACGGAGATGGCGGCCCACGAAGGCGAGACCGCGGTGAGGAAGTCCGGTGTGGTGGAGGTTCGGCTGCCGTGGTGGCCCACTTTGAGGAAATCGGAATGGAGGCTGCCTTCGGCGAGCATTCGATTTTCACTGGGCGATTCGGCATCGCCTTCAAGCAGTGCTGTGGTGTTGCCGTAGCGAAGCTGTAACACCAGCGAGTCGTTGTTGCCAGGGCTGGCGGCGGGACGATAGCCGGGCTCGGGAGCCAGAACGCGCACCTGCACATTGTCAAATGTGAATTTGTCACCGGCGGTGTGACGTATGGCCGTGGTGCCTGCGATTTGTGCGTCGGCGAGGACCGCGTCATAAGCATGCGAGTGCGGGTTGATGCCGATCCAGAGCTGACGCGGTCGAAAATTGGCGAGAACGGCAGGCATGCCGCCGATGTGGTCGGCGTGGGCGTGCGTGATGGCGACCGCGTCGAGCCGACGGATGCCGCGCGACCAGAGGACCGGCGAGACAACGTCGTCGCCGACGTCGAAGTTGGAGGCGTGGGCATTGGGGTCGGAGGCGTTGGGGCCACCGGCGCCGACGATGCCGCCGGCATCGATGAGCAGGGTTTTGCCGTTGGGTGTGATGACCAGAATGGAGTCCCCCTGGCCCACGTCGATGGTGGAGATTTCAAGCGATCCCGCACGGTGGGTGACGGGTTGCGGCCAGATTGTGACGGCGGTGGCTACACAAAGCGCCACCGCGGCTGCAGGGATGGCGAGGCGGCGGAGGCGGAATCCGCAAATCACCAAGACGCATGGCGCCGAAGGCATGAACCAGCAGGCTGACACCATGCAGCAGCACCGCAACGGCAGCGGCGGGGACGGCGGCAAGTTCTGGGACTGTAACGACCAGGAGGAGGGTCGCGAGCGCGAGAGGCAGAAGGATTCCGAGCAGTGGAACGATGAGTATGTTGACGGGCAGCGCGACCACAGTGACGCGATGGAAATAGATAGCCATGGGCAGGGCCATGAACAGCTCGATCGCAATGGAGGTGGTGATGAGCTCGGCAAGTAGCAGCGCGAAGCGAACGGATTTGGGGAAGACGCGCAGCGCGAGCCACGGGCCAATGACGGCGCTCATGGGGACGGCAACCATGCGGAGGAGGACGCGGAACTGTGTGGCGCGCGGAGGCAGCGCTGGATCAAGCGGCAGAAGCCAGAGGTCGCGCGTGGCGCTGAGATACGGGCCGAAAGTTTTCTCAGCCGTCGGGACGGCGATGCCCGCGACGGCGAAGACCGAGAGCAGCGTCATCTGAAAGCCGGCGTCGAGAAGCGCGGAGGGATGGACGGCCAGCATGACGAGGGCGGCGAATCCAATGGCGTTGAGGGGGTGCCGCTCGCGCCAGAGCATGCGACCGCAGAGATAGAGGGTGACCATCCAGAAAGCGCGCTGCACGGGCTGGCCAAATCCAGTGAAGAGCGCATAGGCAAGCGAGAGCCCAATGGTGGCGAGGGACGCGGCGACGCGAGGCAGGCGGAGACGGCGAGTCACGAAGAAGACGAGCCCCGAAAAGATAGCGAGGTGCATTCCGGAGACGACGAGGAGGTGGAAAGAGCCGGTGCGCTCGAATCCGACGCGGAGACGATGACCGAGGAGGGTGCGATCGCCGGTAAGCATGGCGGTAAGCATGGCGGCATCGTCATGGGAGAGGCGGAGGAATGTGGGGATCCGGTTCGAGGAGGGTCGGTCAGCGAGGGCGACAAGACGCTGGCTGGCCGATTCCTGGACATTGTGAAGCGAGCAGTTGAAGCTGGGACGCAGATTTGTCGCAGTTACAGATACTTGTGCGGCGTGACCACTGCCGAGCGCGCTGATTCCCTGCTGACGCAGCCATGCAGAGGCATCCCAAACATCGGGATCGAGGAAACGCTCTTCGGTGTGCATCGCCACCGGACCGCTCAGAGTTTTGCCGCAGGTTAGTTGTGGAAAGGTCGCGTCGGCGGGGGCGTAGAGGGTAAGGCGGAGACCTTCGGGGGTGGGGAGATTCTGGCCATCGACGGCGGAGACGCGGAGGTCGATTTGCTGGCTGATTTCGTGACGAACGACATCAGAATACGGGGCGAAGCTGTCGACCTGACGCTGTGGGTTGGTGCGGATGATGGCGCCTTCGATCGTGTGGGTGAGTTCGAGGCCGGCGGCACGCGTGGCCGAAGTAGAGGTGGGGGTCGCGAATGCAATCCGTTCGAGAGGCGTTGCGGTTGCGGGATGGGGTTGGACTTCCGCGGAGAACACTCCGAGCATGCAGCACACGATGGCCGCGGCGAAGGGAGCAACGCGGATTGCGCGGAAGGCCGCGATCGGTGTGATGACGAAGAAAAGGGTCAGGGCAATGAGGAGATGGCTCGGCAAGAGCCAGATTCTCTGTGCGAACCTGTCGCCAATGGCAAAGGCGATGGCCATGAGGAGGGCGGGAGCAGCCAGGAATGGGAGGTCTGGCGATGTTGAAGTTGCGAGTTGCGTTGAGGGACGCGGAGGAGCGTGCCGCGGAATGGCGAGGGAGGTGGCCATTGGAAATGGTCGCCTCGGGTGCGGTCAATCGAGAGAGAGATGCGTGACGCTCTCCAGATGGTAGGTCTGCGGGAAGAGGTCCAGCAGATGCATATTCCTGAGGCGATAGCCGGATTCTACTAACGCCGCAAGGTCGCGGCTGAGGGTAGAAGGGTCGCAGGAAACGTAAGTAATCTTGCGCGGGCGGATTTTGCCGAGGGCTGCGGTGACTTCCTTATCCAGGCCGGCACGGGGCGGATCGAGGACGACGAGGTCGGGAACGGGGTAGCGGTGCTGGACAGCCTGGTGCAGGAAGGCCGCGGTGTCGGCTGCGACGATGCGGTGCTGGGTGCCGCGAAGGTTTTCGCGCAGGTCACGCACGGCGGAGGGCGAGGATTCTACAGCGGTGACCTCAGCAAATTGGGCGGCGAGAGGGAGAGAGAAGAGGCCCACGCCGGCGTAGAGGTCCCATGCAATGGAGCCTTGTTCGCCATCGGTGACGAGGCGGACGAGCGGGTCAATGAGAAACCGATTGACCTGAAAGAAGGATCCGAGGCCGACGCGGTAACGGTGAGCGGTGGAGGGGTAGGTGAGGAATTCTTCGCCTGAGCGCGCCAGGAGGCGATTCGTGGTGCGGTTTCTTTCGGTGGCGAAGAGGCCGATACCGTGGACTTCGGGAAGGATTTGTCGCAGTTGCGGTGACACTTTGTCGAAGCAGGGCTTGGCGGCGGCCGCGGGCTGGTTCGTCCACAGGGACAGCAGCAAAGGAGATTCGCCTGGGGAGGTAAAGAGTTCCAGCTCGGTTACAAATGGTGCGAGGCCGAGGCTCGCGCCTTCGCGATTCAGGATTTCGATGGCGCGCTGCAAGGCAGGAGCGGCGATGGGACAGGTTGCGATGGGGAGGTTCGCGTGAGATTTGCGGACTTTGTAACAGAGTGCGAACGGATTTTCCTGAATGTGCAGGCGGATGCGATTCCGATAGCCCAGGGGCTCGGCGGTGATGGGGATGATGACGGGAATGTCTTTGATCCGTGCGCGCTCGAGAGATTCGCGGAGGATGGCGAGCTTGATTTCAGCCTGAGCGGGGTAGGCAGCGTGCTGATAGTGGCACCCTCCGCATTGTCCGAAGTACGGGCAGGGTGGCTGGGCGCGAGTGGGGCTCGATTCGACGATGGATTGAAGTTCAGCGGTCGCAAAGCCGCCCTTATCGGACACCACGTCGGCTTCGACTTCTTCGCCGGGAAGCGTGAAGGGGACAAAGATGGCTTTGCCGTCGGCGCGGGCCAGCCCCGATCCACCGTAAACGGATTTTTCGATGCGGAGCTTCATCGGACCGGGCTAACCTACTCCTGTCTCATATAGAAGAGGCTGAGGCGCGGGAGATTGTGTTTCTCGAGCAGGCGCTTGTGAAGAAACTGCTGTTCGATCTGGCGAATCTGGACGGCCTGCATGCGGCGCCGGTAGGGAGCGAGTTCCTGAGCGCTTTGTTCACGCAGGGCGGTGAGTTCGGCTTCCGGCGCGGTGGCGATGAGGGCGTTGAGAAGTTTTTCTTCAAGGACGGTGAGGTTGCGTTCGAGGTCTTCAAGGTTGGGTGCGGAGGCGGTTGGGGCCGCGAGCGCGGTGAGCCGATCGGCAATTTCAGACGCGTTTTCGGCGGCGAGACCGGCGAGTTGCGCGGCTTTCATCTGGGCTGCAGCCTGGGTGAGGTGCGTGGCGATGCGATCCCATTCGAGACCAGCACTGGCTGCGTCGGATTGTGGTTTCGCGGTTCCCAGCGCGGCTTCGCGCATCTCTTCGGCGGCGGTGATGACTTCCTGCGCGCACCAGGCGAGGCCGTTGATGCGGCGCGCGGTGCGGTGTTTGCGCAACTCGTAGCGATCAAAGGCGGTGTCGATACCGCGCAGAACGGCCTCAAGAGGAATGCCGCCCTCGCGCCAGGTCTCGATCAGGGCCCAGTCCAGAGTGGAGAGCAGGAGGATGGAGCCGCGGCGGCGCTGGAAATGATCCTCAATTTCGGTGAAGTAGTTGAAGTAATTTTCCACGGCTTCACGCGTCGTGAGTGCGCGCCGGCTGCGGCTCAGATTGATTGCGCGTGGCGCGATTGCGGTCGTAGATGAGGCGCAGACCCTCGAGGGTGAGGCGGTCGTTGACGTCGGAGATGTGCTTCGATTCACGCGCGATGAGGTGAGCGAGGCCGCCGGTGGCAACGCACTTGGTTTCGGGCCCGAGCTCGGCGATCATGCGCTCGAGGATAGAATCCACCAAACCGATGTGGCCCCAGAACAGGCCGATCTGAAGATTGTCGACGGTGTTGGTTCCGATGATCTTGGTGGGGCGGCGAATTTCGACGCGAGGCAGACGGGCGGCGCGGGCGAACAGGGCTTCCGCGGAGATGTTGAGACCAGGGGCGATGGCGCCGCCGAGGAATTCGCCCTTCTTCGAGACGACGTCGAAATTGGTGGCGGTGCCGAAGTCAACGACGATGGTGGGGCCTCCATATTTATGGAAGGCGCCGACACAGTTGGCGACGCGGTCGGCGCCGACCTCGCCAGGATTGTCGGTAAGGATGGGCAGGCCGGTTTTGACGCCAGGCTCGATGAAGAGCGGCTTCTGGCCGAAGTAGCGGTCGCAGAACTGGCGAAGGATCCAGTCGATGGGGGGCACGACGGAGGCGATCACAATGCCGCGGATGGCCGAGGTCTCAACGTCTTCGCTTTGCAGGAGGCTGCGGACAAGAATGCCGTACTCGTCTGCGGTTTGGCCGGTACGCGTGCTGATGCGCCATGTAGCGCGGAGATCGCCGGTGTGGCCGCTGGGGGTGAGCGCGTAGAGGGCGATCACGGTGTTGGTGTTGTTGACGTTGAGGACGAGGAGCATGGTGTGATTTTATGCGGTCGAGGCGCTCGGGTTCGATTTTATGTCGAACCCGCTTCGCGAACGCCGCCGGAGAGCACCGTGCGGACGCCGGAGGAGGTACGGACCTGGAGGAAGCCGCGCGCGTCGAGGCCTTCAGTAACACCGGTGAAAGGCTCGCCTTCGTCGACGCGAACCCGCTTGCCGCGAATCCAGGAGGAACTTTGTTCGAGGCGCAGGCGGATGCTTTGCGCGGCGGCAGGCGGGTCGGCCAGGGCCACGAGCTCGCGGTCGAGAGATTGTAACAATGCGAGGAGCAAATCCTGGCGGGGCCAGTTGCGGGAAGACTCAAGGAAGAGCGAGGTGGCGATGGGGCGGAGATCGGGAGGAAACTGCGGCTGATGGACGTTGATGCCGATGCCGATGACCGCATGGCGGACGCGCGTGACTTCAGCGTTGAGCTCGGTCAGGATGCCGCAGAATTTTCGTGGTCCAAAGAGAAGATCGTTGGGCCAGCGAAGGTCGGGCTGGAGCGAAGTGACGCTCCGGATGGCGCTGAGCACCGCGAGCCCTGCGGCCAGAGAAAGCCAGAGGACGTCCGCGGGGGCGATACGAGGGCGCAGGAGGATGCTGAGGTAGAGCCCTCCGGCGGGAGGAGAGGTCCACGCGTGAGCGCCGCGGCCACGGCCGAGGGTCTGCTCGTCGGCACAATAGACGCTGCCGTCGGGGGCGCCGGCGTCGGCCTGCTGCATGGCGTGAGTGTTGGTCGATCCGATGGAAGGAAAAAAGTGAAGGTTGCCGGCGAAACGCGAACCGGCGAGGACGGCGTCGAGAGCGGGGAGATCGAAGGAGTCTTCGATCAGCGTTTGATGCACGTCCAGCACCGCTTTAGTAAATCTCCGCCGTGATGCGCATGGAGAGGTCGACGGCGGGGACAGAGTGGGTGAGGGCGCCCACGGAGATGTAGTCGGGGCCGGCAAGCGCATACTTGCGGATGTTCTCGAGGGTGATGCCGCCGGAGGCTTCGATGGGAATTTTGAGGCCGCGTTCGCGGACGAAGTCGACCGACTTTTTAATATCGGCGGGGGTCATGTTGTCGAGCAGAAGGGACTCGGCGCCGTTGTCGAGGGCGAGTTCAAGCTCGACGTGGTTGCGGACTTCGATGTCGATGGTCTGGCCGGGCTTGCGGCGTTCTTTGGCGCGGGTGAGAACTTTGACGATACCGCCGCCGAGGGTGATGTGGTTGTTCTTGATGAGAATGCCGTCGGAGAGATCGAGACGATGATTTTCGCCGCCGCCGCAGCGGACCGCATACTTGTCGAGGATGCGAAGGCCGGGAATGGTCTTGCGGGTGTCAAGAATTTTGACGCCGGTGCCGTCAATCTCATGAACGTAGCGGCGAGTGAGGGTGGCGATACCGCTCATGCGCTGCATGAGATTGAGCATGACGCGCTCGCAGGCCAGAATGACACGGGCATTGTGACGAATAACGGCGACGGCCTGACCCTTGCGAACGCGAACGCCGTCGAAGATTTCAGGATGGCTGACGACTTCGTGGCGGCCACTCGATTTGCCATCGAGGCGGGCGAAGATATCCAGGAAGCGCGAGATGCAGCCGAGCCCGGAGAGCACGCACTCCTCTTTGGCGATGACGGTAGCAGAGGCGCGCAACGATGGGTCGACGGTGAGCGCGGTGGTGACGTCGCTGGTGGCTTTGTCCTCGGTGAGGGCCTGCTCGAGAATGGCTTCGATACGGCGGCTTTTCCATTCCATGGCGGTTAGTGTGGGCCCTCCGCACCCAGGTCGTCGAGAGCTTTGCGTGTTTTTTCGAGGAGGAGGCGAGTGTCGGCTTCAATCTTGCGGAGGCCGTCGACTACGTGGGCCGGGGCCTTATCGAGAAAGGCGGAGTTGCCGAGCTGGCGTTCCGCGGAAGCCAGGCCTTTTTCCAGTTTGGCGAGTTCTTTGGTAAGGCGCTCGCGTTCGGCGGCGACGTCGACCTTCTTTTCGTAGATGACCTGGACGTCAAACTGGGGTGTGCTGCGGATAGCGGCTCCTTCCGGCATGGTTTGGACGGAAGCAACCTCGGAGACGCGAGCCAGCCGCTGGATGATTTCGAGATTGTCTGCAAAGGAAACGCCAGCGGCAGCGCGGACGCGGATGGGAACGGAGGCTTTCTCTTCGACGCCGAGATCTTTACGGAGGGCACGGACGGAGACGATGAGTTCCTGGAGGAGCGCGAAGTCGATTTCAGCGACGTCGTCGGAATGTGCAGCGCCGAGCGGGTAGCGGCTGAGCGCGATGGACCTTGCGGGAGCCTGATCATCGTAAACCGCGTGCCAGAGCTCTTCGGTGAGGAAGGGCATGATGGGCGAGAGCAGGCGCAGAGCCGATTCGAACACCTGGAGGAGTGTGGTGAGCGCAGCGGTGGTGGACGGCTTCGCTGACGGGTCGCTGAAGTCGAGGCGCAGCTTGACGATTTCGAGGTACCAGTCGCAAAAGTCGCCCCAGAAGAACTGGTAAACGAGACTGGCGGCTTCGTCGAAACGGTAATCGCCGAAGGCTGCGTTGATTTCGGCGGCGACGGAGTTGAGGCGCGCGACGATCCAGCGGGCGTCGAGAGGCGCGTCGGCAGCAGGGGTGGGCACGGCTCCGAGAGCGGAGGGATCGACGACGATGCCCGCTTCCCTGGCGCGCTCGACGTTCATGAAAATAAACCGGGCGGCGTTCCAGATTTTGTTCGCGAAGGCGCGGTAGCCTTCGGTGCGGGCTTCGCTGAAGGCGATGTCGGTGCCGGGCGAAGCCATCGACGCGAGGGTGAAGCGGACGGCATCGGTGCCGTACTTCTCGACGATCTCAACCGGGTTGATGACGTTGCCCTTGGTCTTGGACATCTTCTGACGGTCGGCGTCGCGGACGAGGGCGTGGATGTAGACCTCGCGGAAAGGGACAGATTCTTTGAGGGTGCGCGGGGACCCGTCGGGCATGGGCGCGTCGAGGGAGAAATAACACCCAAGCATAATCATGCGGGCGACCCAGAAAAAGAGGATGTCGAAGCCGGTAACGAGCAGCGACGTCGGGTAAAAGGCGTCGAGGTCGGGCGTGGACTGGCCCGGCGGCGGAGGCCATCCGAAAACAGTGACGGGCAGCAGGCCGGAAGAGAACCAGGTATCGAGGACATCGGTTTCCTGGGTGATTTTGTCCGAGCCGCAGTGGGCGCAGTGGGTGGGATCCTGGCGGGCAACGGTGATCTGTTTGCAGTTGCCGCAATGCCACGCGGGAATGCGATGGCCCCACCAGAGCTGGCGCGAGATGCACCAGTCGTAGATGTTGCTCATCCAGTCGAGATAAATCTTCGAGTAGTTGTCGGGCGTGATGCGGATGGAGCCGTCTTCAACCGCTTTTTTGGCGGCGCCGGCCATGGAGAGGCGGGCGGGCATCGATTCCTTACTGCGGGGCTCCTTGTTGACGGCGACGAACCACTGCGTGGAGAGGCGCGGCTCGACAACGGTTTTGCAGCGGTCGCACTTCCCGATCGCGTTGACATGATCGCGGGCTGCGCCGAGGAGGCCCTGGGCATCGAGGTCGTCGAGAACTTTTTTGCGGGCGTCGTAGCGGTCAAGGCCGGCGTAGCGACCGGCTTCGGCGTTCATGTGCGCGGCCTCGTCCATGACAGAAATGGCGGGGAGACCGTGGCGTTGGCCGATGGCAAAGTCGTTGGGGTCGTGGGCGGGCGTGACTTTGACCGCGCCTGTACCGAAGTCGGACTTGACCCAGTCGTCGACGATGACGGGGATTTCACGATCCGTGAGCGGGAGCCTGAGCATTTTGCCGTGGAGATGCGTGTAGCGCTCGTCGAGCGGATTCACGGCGACGGCGACGTCACCGAGCATGGTTTCGGGGCGTGTGGTGGCGACGGTGAGGAATTCGTCGGAACCCACAACGGGGTAACGAATCTCCCACAGCTTGCCCTGTTGTTCTTCGTGCGCGACTTCGAGATCGCTGATGGCGGTTTGGCAGCGCGGGCACCAATTCACGATGTAAGCGCCGCGATAGATCAAGCCGTCCTCATAGAGGCGGACGAAGGCTTCACGGACGGCGACAGAGAGGTGCTCGTCCATGGTGAAGTACTCGCGGGACCAGTCGACGGTGTCGCCGATGCGCTTCATCGACGAGAGGATGGCGCCGCCGTAATGCTTGCGCCATTGCCAGACGCGCTCGACGAAAGCTTCCCGGCCAAGAGCCTGGCGCGAGGTGCCTTCGGTAGTGAGCTGGCGCTCGACAAGCATCTGTGTCGCGATACCGGCGTGGTCGGTGCCGGGGAGCCAGAGCGTGGTTTCGCCCAGCATGCGGTGCCAGCGGACGAGGATGTCCGTCTCGGTGTGCTCGAACATGTGCCCCATATGGAGATTGCCGGTGACATTGGGCGGAGGCAGCAGGACGGTGAAGGCGCGCGGACCAGCGGGGCCGGGCGCGGGGGTTTTGACTTCGAACAGGCGCTCGTTGACCCAGAAGGCAGCCCAACGCTCTTCAATGGCAGCGGGGTCGTAGGCCTTGGGAAGCTCGCGGCCAGGCGGCGAGGCGGGCGGATCGATGATGTTATCGGTGTGCGGCGGCATGCAAGCAGTAACTTCTCACGATATAACGTTTTCGATTCGCGTTGCACGGGGACGATTCACGCCGGGCGCCCGGACCGCGCCAGTCCACACAAGCAGAAAGGCCGCCAGGAAGGCGGCCTTTCCCATGTGAGATGACGGCTGTCAGAAGGGATTGAGCTTGTCCACGCCTTCCTTCTTCTTGTGCTTGCTGGAAGACTCGTCCTTCTTGTCGTACGGGGCCTTCTTCTTCTTGCTGGGCTTGCCGCTGGCATTGGCTCCCGTGGCGACCTGGGCTCCATTGCCGCCGGCAGGCACCTGGTTGATCTGCTGGGCAGCTTCCGCCGGCTTATCAACGGCGGGAAGCGGCTGCGGTGTGCCGGGTCCACCGGGCTTTACGAGCGGCTCTGAGTTGCTGTGCAGCTCAGCAGGAGCGGCGGGGGCTCCGGTTCCACCAGCTGCGGGGGCCGCAGCGTTGGCGGGCGAGCTTTCTGCGCCGGCCGCAGGAGCTTCAGCCGCAGGGACCTCGGTAGCGGGAGTGGCGGGCGGTCGAGCGGAGCCGCCAGAGGGAGCGTTGTCACCCTGAACCTGAACGGTGACAGTGCTGCCTGGAGTTCCGGTGGCGTCCGGCACCTCTTCAAAGGTGGCCTTCTGCGCGGGGTGTTCCGTGGTCGGAGGCGCGGTTCCGTTGTCGATGGCCGCGTTCGTCGTTGAAGCGGTCTCGGGAGCGACGCCGGTAACAGGCTGGCCGCGCAGGGCCTGGGCCCAGGAGGTTGCGCTTTCCTTAACGACGTCAGGGGCGAGGACGGGAGGCGGGCTGTTCAGCGAGGGATCGCCCACGCGAGCGGCACGGACGGTGTTGGGACCGCGGCCCAGCAGTTGGACGGCACGGCTACCGAGCCGGAAATTGACGCGGCTGTCTTCCTCGGCCTGGCTTTCTGCCAGAGCCTGCCGGCTGGGATCGGGAACGGGACGGCCCATGGCAATCAGGCGGTCTTTCGCGTCTTCGACGTGCGGAGCCAGGGGATACCGGGAGACGACGCGGGACCACGCAGCCGCGGCCCGGTCATCGTAATGCTTCACCAGCTCGGCCTTGGCCCGGGGAGGAATTTTCGAGCGAGACATGACCTGCGCTTCCTGCGCGTAGGCGTCGCCGATGGTGATCAGCGCCTGGTCGTTGTGGCTGAACAGCGGGTAGCTGTCGGCGACCGTCTGGAGGCGGGCAATGGAGGCCGCCCACTGTTCACGCGTGGCGTAGAACTCGCCGATTTCGAACTGGCGCTGGGCGAGGACTTCCTGAACTTCGCGGAGACGCTGCTTGGCGCGCGGGACCAGAGGCGAGTCCGGGAACTGCTCCAGCATGGTGCGGTATTCCTGCTCGGCGTGCACGGCGTTCTGCGGATCGCGGTCGGGCTTTTCCATCTGCTGGAAGTAGATGTCGCCCACCTTCATCTGCGCTTCGGCAGCTTCGGGGGTGTTGGGGAAGAAGGTGATGAAGTCCTTGTACTCGGATTCGGCTTGGGTCAGGGCTGCGGAGCCACCTTCTTTGAACCAGGTATCGCCGACAGCGAGCTTGGCGCGCATGTCGTATTCAGACTCGGGATAGGTGTTGAGCAGGGTCTGGAGGTCGAGGCGCGCGACGTCGTATTTGCCGTGCTTGAGGGCGACCATGGCCTTGTCGAACAGCTCTTTATCGGGCTGCTTCGACTGCACGTTGCCGAGCGGGTTGGCGCTCAGGTCGACGTTCTTCTTTTTCTTCTTGGGATGCTCTTTAGCGAAGGCGTACGGGGACGAAAGCGCGATCGCCAGGCCCAGACAAACTGCGGAAACGCGGATGGACAACCGATTCATAACACCTCATGAGTGCAGACTCCCCGTGCGGTGCGCCCGGCCCGGGATAGTCTGCGAGACCCCGTGCCAGGGAAGAAACCTTTATGCGGCCGCGATACGGGCGGCTCGCTGGGCTGCATCGAGCAGGCTGCGCGCGTCCCGCTCCGGGTGGCCCTCGCCGAAAACCGCGTTGCCGGCGACCAGCAACTCGGCTCCCGCTTCGACGATGCTGGCGACGGTATCGTGAGCGACGCCACCGTCAATCTCAATCCTATAACTGAGGCCCATCTCCCGTCGAAGTTCTTTCAGGCGGCGAACCTTGTTGAGGGAGTAAGGAATGAACTTCTGGCCGCCAAAACCAGGGTTAACGCTCATGACCAGGACGTGATGGACCATGCCGAGGATGGGGATCAGCAGGTCGACCTCGGTGTGGGGATTGATGACCACGGCGGGCTGCATCTTGTGCTGAGCAATGAGTTCGAGAGTGCGATGCAGGTGGCGGCAGACCTCGTAATGGACGCTGACCCAGCTGGCGCCGGCGTCGGCGAAGGCGGGGATGAACTCGTCGGGATTCTCGATCATGAGGTGGCAATCGAGAGGTAGTTGGGTGTGTTTGCGGAGGGAGGCGACGATGGGTGGGCCGACGGTGATGTTGGGCACGAAGTGGCCATCCATCACGTCGACGTGGATGACAGCCCCACCACCGCGCTCAGCTGCGGCGACTTCATCGCCGAGGCGGGCAAAGTCGGCGGAAAGGATGGATGGGACAAGCTCGACCACGCTAGGGACAGGGTACAGGAGACAGGTTGCAGGGTACAGGGATGGCGCGCGGGTTCTGGGGGGGTTGGGTACAAGGGACCGGAGTTCAGGCCGTAGCAGTGTCGCGGGAGGCGTGGCTCGCCGTGGTCAACACGATGACGGCGGCAATGATGAGGGCCCCGCCAACATAGGCGCCGGGGCCGAGGCGCTCTCCGAGGATCGTGACGCCAAGGATGGACCCGAGGGCGGGCTCGATGTTGAGGAAGACTCCGGCGCGTGAGGCTGGGACACGATGGATGCCCCAGTTCCACAGCAGAGTGGCAGCAGCCGTACAGAGCAGGCCGCTGGCAACAACGGCGAACCAGACATGCCAGCCGAGCCCGCGCACCGGAGGCAG
Organism: Acidobacteriaceae bacterium; assembly: GCA_036272255.1. Lineage (GTDB taxonomy): Bacteria > Acidobacteriota > Terriglobia > Terriglobales > Acidobacteriaceae > Palsa-343. The sequence goes on from DATAZC010000145.1 coordinate 30,460, forward strand.
GCCGTCGCGGAGAAGGACCCAGGGGAAGAGCATGGCGGAGCCGGTGAGGAGAGTCCACGCGCTGACGGAGAGTGGGGAGCGGCCGAGCGCCATGAGGCGCTGGTTGAGGAGCACCCAGCCCAGGGCGATGACGAGGGAGGCGACGACGAGCAGATCGCCCGCGATATTCCCGCTGCCGATGGTGCCGCGACCAGCGCTGAGGACGATGAGGACGATGCCGGCGGTAGAGCCGAGCAGCGCCAGCCATCCTTTCAGGTCGAGGCGTTCGTGGGAAAAGAGGTGCGCGCCGACGGCCAGAATGACGGGCATCGTCCCGACCATGAGTGCGGCGTGGCTGACCGTAGTGAGTTTGAGGCCCTCAAACTGGACGATGAACTGGACGGGAATGCCGAGGAAGGCGCCGATAAGGAGCAGCTTCCATTCGCGCGCGGAGAAGCGCGGAGCCTCGAGGATGGGGAGAAGGCCGAGGCACGCGAAGACAAATCGGTAGAGGACGTAGTGATCGACGCTGAGGCGGGAAAAGGCGATTTTGCCAAAGAAGAATCCACACCCCCAGCAGCATCCCGCGAGCGCGCAGGCGATGTAGCCGATCCCGCGTCCGCGGTCGGGGCGAGGCGCGGGTGTGGCGCGCCGTTTCTGCGGATGGTCTTCTTTCAGGAAGTGCATTTCTGACTTTGGATGAAGAGTCAGGACGATGGTCGCACGGATGGGGGCGCAACTTCGAGGAGAGACTGCCACGTGTCGCCGAGGAAGAGGCGAATGGCGGCGATGCCGGCCGCTCCATTCTGGACACAGGCGGCGGCGTTCTTCTCGGTAATGCCACCGAGAGCAAGAACCGGAACAGGATTGGCGAGGTCGACTGCGGCTCGCAGTGCCACCAGACCCTGACCACGGGTGGTTCCCTGCTCCGTGACTTTTTCAAAGATGGGCGAGAAGAGGAGCAGCGAGGCGCCGGTGGCCTGGCGGATCTCGTCGGGGGTATGGCAGGCGGCGCTGATGACCGCCTCGAGATTGGCGCGGGCGTAGACCTGTCGAGCTGCCTGGACGGCGGCGGGTCCGGCATTAGCGTGGAGGTGCACGCCGTCGGCTCCGGCGTCGAGAGCGAGCTGTGCCGGACCGTTGACGAGGACGCGCGTCTTGCCGTTCGCAGCGCGGGCGGCTTCTACGATGCGCGCGGCGAGCGGCTGCAGCTCGGTGAGGGGGAGATCGCGTTCGCGGACCTGGATGGTGTCGACGCCGCCTTTGGCCCACGCGTGCGCGAGCTCGACGAGGCGGTTTCGCTTCGCGTCTTCGTCGCCATCGAGGAGGCGGCGATTCGTAATGGCATAGAGAAGCATCGAAAGGTTAGTGTAAGAGAGTATTCATATGGCCTGTCATCACAGGATTGTAAGATGGGCTCGACTGTGCGCCGGCTGATGATGCAGCGCAGGTGATTTTCGAGACCCGATCTGCGTTTCTGATACCAAACTTCCGGACTTCTGATACCAGGCTTCTGAACTTCTGATACCGACCTTCTGACTCATGGCGAAATACGATTTGCTCGTTATCGGTTCCGGCCCTTCGGGGCAGCGCGCGGCTGTGTCCGCGGTAAAGAGGGGTAAGCACGTCGCGCTGGTAGAGATGCGGAGTGTGGTGGGCGGCGTTTGCATCAATACGGGCACGATTCCCAGCAAGACAATGCGGGAAGCGGTGCTGCATCTGTCCGGATACAACTACCGCTCGATTTACGGGATGAACTACCGCGTGAAGGAAAAGATCACGATGGCGGATCTGGCCTTCCGGGTCCAGCACGTGATCAAGACTGAAATTGACGTGACGGAAGCGCAGCTTTCGCGCAATGGGGTGGAAGTCCTCAACGGAGTAGCGCGGTTCGAAGACGATCACCACATCCGCGTGGATGGGATGCGCGGGACGAACACCTACGAAGCGGACAACATCATCATCGCGGTGGGAACGCGGCCGGCTTCTTCGCCGAAGGTTCCGGTCAACGGAAAGACCATCGTCAACAGCGATCAGGTGCTGGAGATGGTGGATCTGCCGAAGAGCCTGATTGTGGTGGGCGGCGGCGTGATCGGGGTGGAGTACACCTGCATGTTCGCGGCGCTGGGTGTGCGGGTGACTCTGATTGAGAAACGGCCCAGGCTGCTGGAATTCGCGGACCAGGAGATCGTGGAAGCGCTAAGCTATCACCTGCGCGATGCGCGCGTGACCATGCGGCTGGGTGAGGAAGTGGAGAGCGTCGAACAACTGCCGGATGGCGCGGTGGTCGCGAATCTTGAAAGCAAGAAAAAAATGTCGGGGGACGCGTTGCTGTATGCAGTCGGACGGCAGGGCAATATCGACGAGCTGAATCTGGCGGCGGCGGGCATTGAGGCGGATAATCGCGGGCGAATCCCGGTAGACAAGGATTTTCGGACGAAAGTGCCGCACGTTTTCGCGGTAGGCGACGTGATCGGATTCCCGGCGCTGGCGTCGGTTTCGATGGAACAGGGACGGATTGCAGCGGCGCGGGCGTTTGGCGACGACCACATCCAGTCGAACCCGAGCTTCTATCCCTACGGCATTTACACCATCCCGGAGATCTCGTTTATCGGGAAGACCGAAGAGCAGCTGACGGAAGAGGATGTGCCGTACGAAGTGGGTGTGGCGTATTACCGGGAGATCGCGCGCGGGCAGATTCGCGGCGACACGACGGGCCGCCTCAAGCTGATTTTCCATCGCGAGACGCGCCAGGTGCTGGGCGTGCACATCATCGGCGAAGGCGCGGCGGAGCTGGTGCACATTGGGCAGGCGGTTATGGCCCTGAACAGCACGGTGGACTACTTCGTCGATACAGTTTTCAACTATCCCACGCTGGCCGAGGCCTACAAGGCTGCCGCATTTAACGGCATCAACCGGCTGGCCCGTTTCGAGGGATAAGGAGCCGCGGCGGAGGTCTTATGTCGAAGACGGTTGGCGCAGTCATGACGACCCGGGTGGTCGCGGGCCTGATCGAGGAACACAAGCTGGTCGGCGGCCTGAAAGAATTTCCTGAAAATATAGACGACACGAATGGGCTGATCGAGGTGCCCGCGGAGAGTCTCTGCGACATCATCTGCGATGCGATCGCGGCGCAGATTCCCGAGGGATCGCAAATTGACGCAGCCGGCGTTGCGCTGCCTGGGTATGTGCACCAGGGCATCATGCTCGACGCTCCGAATTTGCCGCAGCTGAAGGGTGCGCAGGTTTGCAGCAATCTGAGCGCGGGACTGAAACGACGCGGGATCGACGTAAAGCTGGCGGTGTTCAACGACGCGGATGCAGTGGCGGCGGGAATTGCGGCAACGCGCGGGCAAATGGATCGCCAGGTGCGGGTGTGGACGATTGGGAACGGCATTGGGTTCGGGCGGTATCCGGTAACGGAGGGCCCATGGGAAGGGGGCCACACCGTCGTGACGCTGGACCCGAAGGAAAATTACTGTGGCTGCGGCGGGCGCGGGCACCTCGAAGGCATCATGGGACACCGTGCGATGCGGCTGCGGTTTCTGGACATGGAGCCGGATGAGGTTTTTGCATCGGCGAAGAAGGGCGACCGGCGGTGCGGAGATTTTGTGGAGTTGTGGCATCGCGCGCTGGCGGCGGCAACGGCGACGCAGATCCATCTGGAGGGTGCGGGGCGTTTCTACTACACAGGGCGCGACATCGATCGGCTGGAGTTGCCACGGCTGAAGGAGCACTTGTGGGAGATGGTGAAGATGAGCCCGCTGCAGAGCTACAAGGTCGAAGTGCTGCCGGAGGATCCATCGCTGGCGGTGATCGGGGCTGGAGTGGCGGCGCTGATCGAAGGCAAGTGCTGAACAGCGTGGGCCGTGAAGGGGCCGCTTATCGGGCCGGCGTCATCGCCCAGTCTCTTCTTTATGCCGCCAGCGGTGTGAACCACTTCTGGCATGAGAGCTTTTACACGCACATCATGCCGGACCACTACGCGCATCCGGCCGCCCTGGTGAAGCTGAGCGGGATGGCGGAGATTTTGGGCGGGCTGGGTCTGCTGCCGCGGGCCACGCGCCGTTTCGCGGCAATGGGAATCGCCGGGATGCTGGTGGTCTTCTTCGATGTGCATCTGTTCATGCTGCGGCGTGCGGAGCGATTCCCCGAGGTCCCTGTGTGGGTGCTCTGGGCGCGGATTCCGCTTCAGTTGGTCCTGATCACGTGGTCTCTGCGGTATGCAGGCCGCGAGTCGCACTGAGCAGCCTCGCTTGCTAGTCACCGAAGTTGAGGCGCAGGCCGAAGCGAGCAAGGCGCGGCGTCCCAAGCGTGGTGAGCGGGGTTTTGCCGACTTCGATGGAGCGGTCGAAGAGATTTTCGCCTGAGGCAAAGGCGACGACGTGGCGGCCGAAGTTGTGCTCCGCGCCTGAATCAAGACGGAAATAGCTGTGGAGCAGGAAAGTGTTGGCGTCGTCGTCGAACTGGCGGCCGCTGATGCGGCCCTGCAGGCTCAGTGCGCCGAGGCGCGGCCGAGTGAACCGGACTTGTGAGGTAGCCATGTTGCGGGCGACCTGGGGAATCCAGTTGCCGACAAGCTGCGGCTCGGGAGCAAATTTCGTCACGGTAGCGTCCGCCCATTGGTAGCCGCCTTCAATGCCCAGCCAGGAAGCAGGCCGCATGGCGTAGTCGAGAGAGAGGCCGCGGCTTTCGATCTGGCCGAGATTTTCGCGCTGGAGCAGCGTGGAGGTGGGCGTGCTGCTGAGCGTGAGCGCGGTGATGGGGCGGTTGACCTGCGTCCAGAAATAGCTGGCGCGCAGGCTGGCACCGTAGCGGCGAATGTCGGTCTGGAAGCCGGCTTCCCAGCCGGTGGCGCGCTCGGAGCGGAGATTGGGATTGGGTTCGGTGATCTGCTGGCCGACCTGGCCGGTTCGGTAGAGCTCGTTTTCAGTGGGGGCGCGATAAGCGCGGAAGCCGGAAACGTTCAGCGAGAAGGACTGCGTTATGCGGCGCACGAGGCCGAGGCGCGGATCGAAGACGGTTTCACTGAAGGATGGGAGCTGAACGGGCGCGGCGGAACTGGAGAACTGCTGCGCGTCAAAGTTGGAGAAGTGATCGACGCGCGCGGATCCGCTGATGGTCCACTGAGCAGGGGTCAGGAGGGCTTCGCCCCAGACGCCGGTTTGGCGCTGGCGTGCGGTTGTGTCCAGCGTGCTGCCTTTGCCGCTGAAGAGCTGCTCGGAGTCCTCGGCACGGACGTCGTGCGTGTCGGCTCCGGCGAGAACGAGCGCGTGAGCGCCGAGCGTGCGACGCCAGCGGAGGGCGGTGCCGAGTTCATCGGCCGGATCGAAGGCGAAGCGGGTGAGGGTTTCAGAGGCCCGACCGGCGCCGACGCTGGAGAAGGTCTGGCGGTAATGTTCGTTGTCGCCAAAGAGGCGGAGCGCGAAGCCGCGCCAGTCGGCACCGGCCGCACCGCGCCAGAGGCGGGTAGCGTTTCCCGTAACGGGCGTGCCGTTGTGGCGGAGCTCGTTGAGGACGTTGCTGCGGAGGAAGACGCGGCCCCCGTTGGGCAGGGCGCGGTCGACTTCGGCGAGACCGTTTTGGGCGTGGACGTTCGAGGGCTGATCGATGGGGCCGCGCAGATCGGGGGCGATGAGCGTGTAGCCGTCGGTGGCGATGAGGCCGCCGCTGGCAACGCCGGACCATGGGCCGTGCTGGAGGTTCGCGAGCGCTCCTTCATCGAGCGTGCTTTCCGATCCGCCGCTCGTGAAGAGCTGGATTCCGCTGGCTTGCGGACGCACGGGAATGACGCTGATGACGCCACCGATGGCACTGGAGCCGTAAAGATCGGACGCGCCCCCGCGGACCACTTCGACGGAGTGGATGGAAAGCTCGGGGAGTTCTTCCCAGTGAATCCAGCCACCGTAAGGATCGTTGAGGGGGATGTCATCCAGCACGACAAGGGAGCGGCTGGCAGCGGTGGAGCCGAGGCCGCGCAACGAAACGCCTTCCGTCGTCGGATTGGCGACGATGGAGCTGGAGCGGCGGAAGAGAGTGAATCCGGGAACCTGGGTCAGCTTGCCGTCGAGCGACGGGGATGCGGACAGCTGGAGCTGCTGTTCATCGAGGACGCGCGTGCTGGCGGGGCTGTCGGAGGAGCCCAGTGCGGAGCGGTAGGCGGTGACGGTAACAGTTTCGAGGGGCTGACGGAGGACGACGTTGACGGGCTGGGCCGCGGTAATGGTAACAACGGCGGTTACGTAATGGGGAGCGGTGACTTCGACCTCACCGGAAGACTGCGAGAGGGTGAAGGAGCCGTCCGCAGAGGAGACGGCGAGCCGGTTGCCGGCCATATCAGTAATGGCCGCGGAGGGAACAGGGTCGCCGTGGGCGTTGCGGACCATGCCGCTTGTTTGCGCGAAGCCAGCGGCAGCCGCCAGCAAGGCGAGTGCGCAGGCAAGATGAATGCGGTGGAAAAAACGCATGTCTCAGGGGTGGTCTTTCGGGGAGTATATCTTTCGCACCGATTCGATGCGGTTGGGGTCCTCGGGAGGGAGATCGGCGAGAAGTTCCGCGATGGTTTTTTCAAGGACGGGGTGGCGCAGATCGGGAGCGATTTCCGCGAGGGGAGCGAGGACAAAGCGGCGACTGGCGAGGGCGGGATGGGGGAGCGTGAGACGGGGCGTGTTCAGGATCAGATCGCCGACGAGGAGCAGGTCGAGGTCGAGGGTGCGAGGGCCGTTGGGCTGGCCGGCGCTGCGATCGCGTCCATAGCGGCGCTCGGTGGTGAGCAGAAAATCCAGCAACGCCTCGGGGCCGAGGGTGGTGGTGAGGGTAACGGCGGCGTTGACGAATGGCGGTTGGTCCGCGAACCCAACGGGGTCGGTGCGGTAGAGCGAGGAGCAGGCGATGAGGATTCCGATGTCGGCCAGGTCCCTGGCCGCGGCAAGAATGGTCTGCTCGGGCGAGCCGGCGGGCGACGGGAGGTTGGCGCCGAGAGCGATCGCGGCGAACTGGGTTGCAGGAGCAGACACAAAGCCACAGTACCGGATTTCGAGAGCCACCGGGCTGACGCGCTATGCTCAAAACCATGAGGATCGGGTTCTTCGGCGGCAGTTTCGATCCACCGCATCGGGGCCACGTTGCGCTGGCGCGGCTGGCGATGGATCGTCTGGCCCTGGCGAAGGTGTTCTTCGCGCCGGTAGGCGTGCAGCCGCTGAAGAGGGATCGGCCACAGGCCAGCTTTGCAGACCGCATGGCGATGACGGAGCTGGCGATCCAGGGCGAGCCTGGGATGGAAGTGTCCGCAGTGGACGCGCCGCGCGCCGATGGCCGGCCGAACTACACCATCGATACGGTAAAGGCGCTGCGGGGCTCGCTGGCGGCGAACGATCAGGTTTTTTGTCTGATGGGCGCGGATTCTTTTCTGAGCATTGGGAAGTGGTATCGCGCGGCCGATCTGCTGGTGGCTTGTGATTTTGTTGTGGCGGCGCGGCCGGGATTCGATCTGGGCCGGATTGCGGCGGCGTTGCCATCCAGCATTGCCGTGGCGGCCTGCGATGCGCAGTGGGGAGGCCACCTGGCGTTGTGCCTGCACGGTCCGGGGCAGCGCGAGTCGCGACTGTATCTGTTGCCGGAACTCCGGGAGCCTGCCTCGGCGAGCGGAATTCGCGAATCGCTGCAGCGGGGGGCGGATCCGCGCTGGGAACTGGAGCCGGCGGTGGCTGCGTACATTCGCGACCACGGGTTGTACCGGGATAGCCAGGCTTCGTAAGTCTGCTTTCGCCCACAACTCCCAGGCACAGGAAATTGCCGTACCATCAGAAGAGCGAACGAGAGCGCTGACCCCACGCATGTCATTGACGGAAACCCGCAAAATGGTGCTGGCCGCGGTTGCGGCCTGCGATGAGAAGAAGGGCGAAGAGACGAGGGTTCTGCAGCTGGACCCGGCAGACTCGGCCTTCACCGATTTTTTCCTGATCACCAGCACGGCGAACGAGCGGCAGTCGCAGGCCATTGCCGACGAGATCGAGCTGCGCATGAAGCGGGAGTTCGGAACGTATCCCAACTCCGTGGAGGGGCGGCGGCAGGGCGAGTGGATCCTGATGGACTATGTGGATTTTGTGGTCCACATTTTTCTTCGGGACAAGCGCGCGTTCTACGACATCGAGAGGCTGCGGAAGTCAGCGAAGCCGGTGGATGTTGCAGAGCTGACGGCAGCGCTAACGGAGAAGACCCAGGCGGCGCGGAAGAAGGTTCCAGTAAAGCGTGCGGCCAAGAAGGCCGTGAAGGCCGCTGCAAAGAAGACCCCGGCGAAGAAAGCCGCCAAAAAAGCCATAAAGAAGACCTCTCAAGAAAAGCGGTAGCAGCAATACCGGCTTGGCCCCGGCGGATTAGAAGAAACCATTTCGGTGCCAGCTTTCCACAGGAGCGAATAAAAAACGAACCCTACTCTGGGAATTTCTGCTAGCATCCTTGCTAGCAGTTTTTCCCAGCGAGGCGTAATGTCGAATCAGTTGAATATCAGGAACGTCCCCACCGACCTTCGGCATTGGATTCGGCGTGAAATCCAAAGAAGTCCGCAAAAGCAGAATGAATTCCTGATTGCCACGCTTCGACAGGCGGCCCAACTGAGTTATACGCCGCCTCTCCCCTTCGATGTTCCACAGAGTCGAACAGTGAATGGCGAACGGCTACCGTTTTCGTTCGTTGACCTATTCGCTGGTATTGGCGGATTCCGGATCGCACTCGAAGAGAATGGCGGGAAGTGCCTGTTCACTTCGGAATGGGATCGCTACTCGCAGCGGACCTATCGCCAGTGGTTCGGCGAGGTACCGCGTGGCGACATAACAGAGATTCATCCCAGCGAAATCCCTGACCACGACATTCTGGCGGCGGGGTTTCCCTGTCAGCCTTTCTCGATCGCAGGAGTTTCAAAGAAAAACAGTCTTGGGCGGCTGCATGGATTCAAATGCACGACCCAAGGAACTCTGTTCTTCAACATTGCGACGATAGCCGAGGTAAAGCGGCCGCCGGTTTTGCTGCTTGAAAACGTCAAGAATCTGAAATCGCACGATCAGGGGCGAACCTGGAATACAATTCTCGACACTCTCAAAGAGCTTCACTACGCAGTCTTCGCGGACGTTATCGACGCTTCAGGTTGGGTTCCCCAACATCGCGAGAGAGTCTACATCGTGTGTTTCGACAAATACTTGTTTGGGAGTGAACCCGCGTTCGAGTTTCCGGTTCCGCCACAGGATAGGCCGAAATTTGAAGACATTCTAGAAAAAAGCCCGGACGCCAAATACACCCTAACAAACCATCTCTGGAGCTACCTGCAGGAATATGCTGAACGACATCGTGAAAAAGGGAATGGGTTCGGGTTTGGCCTAGCCGATTTGAAGGGCGTTTCCCGGACGCTGAGCGCGCGCTATTACAAAGACGGCTCTGAGATCCTAATTCCCCAATCTCGTAAGAATCCTCGGCGGCTGACCCCAAGAGAATGCCAACGGCTCATGGGATTTCCAGACGATCCGACAAAGTTTCCCATCGTAGTTTCAGACACCCAGGCATACCGGCAGTTTGGAAACGCGGTGGTTCCGAAAGTGGCCTCGGCCGTGGTTAAGGCAATTTTGCCGGTTTTGCGTGACGAGTGGGAACGGCGAAATAAAGGGTGTCTTCTGAAGCGACCCATGCTTGATCTGGAGGAGGCGGCCGTGTGATGCCATCGCCGAACTGCGAAGCTGCAATAAGTGTCGCAGCCGGGACTGGCAACGCTTTGCTGAAATTCATCTCGGCGAACGATGTCAACGCCACAGGTGCGCATCAATACGGGTTTTACCTGCCGAAACAAGATGGCGTTTGGCAAATGTTTTCAGGCCATCCACCCCAAAAAGGCACTCTGGAAAAGGAATTGGTCTCGATCCGTTGGCAGGTTGAGGAATATGAAACGCAGTCAGCGATCACATGGTATGGAAAGGGCACCCGCAGCGAGTACAGGTTGACCCGCTTCGGCCGGAATTTCCCCTATCTAACCCGGGATTCAGTTGGCGACTTGTTGATTCTCATCCCCGTTGGCCCTCGACAATTTCGGGCATTTCTTATCGATCTCGAAGACGATATTGAAGAACTGGAGGCGGCGCTCGGTCTGCAGATCGGTGACTCCTGGGCCGTCTATCGGAACGGTGCCGGGCAGGAAGAGAGCGAAGACGAATGCGTTGAACGGGCGTTCGGGGAGTTCGTCGAAGGGTTGGTCGCCTTTCCTCCCGGGCAGGTATTCTCCCAGACAACTCACAGAACTCTCGATGATTGCGTACGCGGCTTCGCGCAACGAGACCTCGATTCGTCTCTCACAAAGCTGATGGAGAGCGAGTACCGACTCTTCAAAATGGCCGAACGTTCTCTGTGTACCGCTGAGGTTCGGCGGCTCTTTCGCGACATAGATGACTTTCTCACCGTAGCAGCAACGGTCATGAATCGACGCAAGTCTCGGGCGGGGAGATCCCTTGAAAACCATGTAAGCGCGTTATTGGTTCGTAGGCAAATCCCTCACGTAATGCGTCCCAATGCTATCGACGGCAAACCGGACGTTGTCATCCCCAGTGTGGAGGCATATCTAAATTTGGATTGGCCGACGGAGCGCCTATATGTGATCGGACTAAAGACAACGTGCAAAGACCGTTGGCGGCAGATCCTGAATGAAGCTCGCCGTGTGCAGCGCAAATATATCTTGACCACGCAGCCAGGAATCTCGGCAAACCAACTGCAGGAAATGCACGAAGCAGGGGTGTCCCTAGTCGTTCCGGAGTCGTTGCATCGAGAGTATCCCCGTGGCACACAAATACAGATACTCAGCCTTGAAGAGTTCGCGAGTCGCGTGGAGACCACCCTCGCCAGATGACGGATGTGCACACGCGGGAGCAGCGCAGCCGCAACATGGCGGCGATCCGGTCGCGAAACACAAAGCCTGAAGTGCGCGTCCGGCGCGCGCTGCATGGGATGGGGCTCCGTTTCCGGCTGCATCGGAAGGACCTGCCAGGCCGACCGGACATTGTGCTGCCGAAATTCAGGACGGCCATTTTTGTTCACGGATGCTTTTGGCACTGTCACCGTTGCAAATACGGCTCGGTCGTGCCGGCGACGCGGGCGGAGTTCTGGGCGGCGAAGCGGGGCGGCAACGTAGCGCGGGATCGGCGGAACCGGGCGGCGCTGCGGCGGCTGGGCTGGCGAGTGGTGGTGGTATGGGAGTGCGAAGTGCGCACGGAAGAGGCGGCGCGGACGGCGGTGGAGAGGATGAGGATTGGCTGCTGAGATAGCATCGAGTCGAATGACAGAACTGGATTTGGGTAGTTTGCCCACGGAGGCGCGGAACCCTGCATCGGAGCGAATCGACGAAGTGCCGACGCTGGAGATGCTGGGGGTGATGCACGCGGCCGATGCAGAAGCCGTGGCGGCGGTGGGGCGCGAGTTGGCGCGGATTGCAGCAGCCGTGGATGCGATTGCCGCGCGTATGGAGGCGGGAGGACGGCTGTTTTATCTGGGCTCGGGGACATCGGGGCGGCTGGGGGTGCTGGATGCTTCGGAAGTGCCGCCGACGTACGACACGCCGCCGGATCTGGTGCAGGGGATTATCGCGGGCGGCGAAGCGGCGCTGCGCCAGTCGATGGAGCGGGCAGAGGACAATTTTTCACTGGGAGCGCAGGATCTCGAAGAGCATGATTTTGGCGCTGGCGATGTGCTGGTGGGCATTGCGGCGAGCGGGCGGACTCCTTACGTGCTGGGCGGGATGGAGTACGCGCGGAAACTGGGCGCACTGACCATCGGGCTGACGTGCGTGCCGGATTCACCGGTGGCAGCGGCCTCTGCGATCGCGATTGTGCCGGCAACGGGGCCGGAGGTCGTAACGGGTTCGACGCGCATGAAGGCGGGAACCGCGACCAAGCTGGTGCTGAACATGCTGTCGACCGGAGCGATGATCCGGCTCGGCTACGTCTACGGAAATCTGATGGTGAACGTGCAGCCGACCAACTCGAAACTGGAGGACCGGGCTGCGCGGATTATCGCGACGATTACGGGTCTGGGCTACGAGGCGGCGGTGGAGTTGCTGGCCAAAGCAGAGGCGGTAAAGACGGCGGTGGTGATGCAGAAGCTGGGAGTGAGTCGCGCGGATGCGGAGACGCGGCTGACGGCGGCTCATGGACGGCTGAAGGAAGCTCTGGGATGAAAGCCACCCAGTTTGAATTTCGGTTTCGGGTTCTCATCATCGTGGTGCTGTACGCGGTGGGGTTCTGGGCTCCGTGGACATGGAGCACGGGCCGCTATTCCCCCCACACGACGACTTCGTGGCTGGCTCTTTCGACGACGCTGGCCCGGTGGGGCTGGCTCCATCTGGATCAGGCAACTCTGCTGGTGACGGGGCTGGCGATCCTGTTCGGATTCGTGGGCGCGGCGCTGCGGGTTTGGGGGACGGCGTATCTGAGCGCCGGGGTAGTGCATTCGGGGGCGATGCATGGCGACCGAATGATGGCAGCGGGACCGTATCGATACGTGCGAAATCCGCTCTACCTCGGGTCGATGTTTTTTGGACTGAGCGTCGCGATCCTGATGCCGCCAACGGGTGCGCTGGTTTTTCTCTTGCTGATCGCGGTGTTTTATTTCCGCTTGATCCTCGGCGAGGAGAATTTCCTGGCTGGACAGATTGGCGAGGCGTATCTGGAGTACAGGAAGCGCGTGCCGCGTCTGGTACCCAGTCTGCGGGTGCGCATTCCCGGATCAGCGGCGCGGCCGGAATGGGGAACGAGCCTGGTGGCAGAAACGCTACCGGTGACGTATCCCGTGTGCCTGGCGGCCCTGGCATGGCGGTATGAGCCGGAGTTGTTGATCCGGTGCCTGCTAATTTGCTTTGGGCTGTCGTTGGTGACGCGGGCGTTTTTACCGAAGAAACCGGCAGTCGCTTAGGGCTTCGGCCCGATTGCGGCGATCTGAACCCGAAAATTGGGAACCTTTGGCCTGGTGTTCTCGTAGGGTCGGGTATGAAACTCCTGTGTGCCTGTGCGGCGGCGGTGGTGCTGGTGGCGGGTCCGATGGGATTCGCGGAGACGGTTGGAGACTGCGATCATCCAATCGAGGCTCCGCTGCGGTCGCGTGGTGCGCTGGTGATCGAATCGCGGCCGGCTGGGGTGGAGATCGTAGGCACCGATGCGGAGACGATCCATGTTTCGTGCTCCGTGGAGACCGGCCACGCCATGGACGTGGAGTTGCGCTTCTCCGGAACGCCCAGCTATGGCCGGCTGAACATCACCAGTCCGGTGAAGAATCAGAACCTGCATATACGAATCGAAGTCCCTAAAAAGACGAACCTGCGTTTCCACATGGGTGCGGGCGAGGTAAAGGTGGAAGACGTCGCCGGCGACAAAGACCTCGATCTGTACGCGGGGCAGATCTCGATCAATTCGCCCAGTGACGGCGCCTACAAGTCGGTGGACGCGTCCGTGGATATCGGCGACGTGAATGCGCGGGCTTATGGAGTGGATAAGGGCGGGTTCTTCCGCAGCTTTACCCGGACGAGCAAGGATGGGGAATACCGGCTGCGGGCGCACGTGATGACCGGGGAGATTGATTTAGAGTAGCAGCCACCCCGGCACAGATTGTCAATTCAAAAACATGGTGCGGTACAGGGTGTCGCGCTGGCGGGGCTGGAAACCGGCATCACGGATGACGCGGCGAAGTTCTTCTTCCGTTGTGCAATTCGCCGTGCCGGCCGCTTTGACGACGTTCTCTTCGAGCATCACAGAGCCGACGTCGTTGCCGCCAAAGCGCAGACCCAGTTGCAGGACCTTGAGTCCCTGGGTGACCCAGCTGGACTGAACGTTCTCGATGTTGTCGAGATAGAGGCGGGAGATGGCCAGAACCTTCAGATAGTCGACGGCGGTAGCTTCGTCCCAGCCGCGTCCGCCGAGGGCGGTATTGTTGGGCTGGAAGCTCCACGGGATGAATGCGGTGAATCCGCCTGTCTCATCCTGGAGGTGGCGGATGACTTCGAAGTGGTTGACGCGCTGCTCCAGAGTTTCGTCCACGCCAAACATCATGGTGGCGGTGGTGCGCATGCCGAGCTGGTGGGCGGTGCGGTGGACCAGCACCCAGTCTTCGGTGCCGCACTTGAGGCGAGCAATGCGATGGCGGACCGCGTCGTCGAGGATTTCGGCGCCGCCTCCGGGGATGGAGTCAAGGCCGGCATCGCGGAGGCGAATGATGGTGTCGCGGACAGACAGCTCGCTGTATTCGGCGATGGCGAGAATTTCGGACGCGGAGAAGCAGTGCAGCCAGATGGACGGGTAGCGCTGCTTGATGCCGCGCAGCAGGCGCTCGAACCAGTCAATCTTAAGGTCGGGATGCAGGCCGCCCTGCATCAGCACGCCGGTGCCCCCCATTTCGAGGGTTTCCGCTATTTTCTGGTAAATCGTTTCGAAGTCGAGGATGTATCCCTCGCTGGCTTGTTTACCCTTGAGGGGTCGATAGAAAGCGCAGAAGGTGCAGTATTCGGTGCAGAAATTTGTATAGTTGATATTGCGATCGATGATGTAGGTGACGACGCCTTCCGGATGGAGCCGTTTCCGGACAGCGTCAGCCTCCATGCCCAGGCCGATGAGGTCGTCGGAGCGAAAGTAATCGAGAGCCTGTTCACGGGTCAGCGGCATAGTTCCATTGTCGAGAAAATCGGGCGGCGCGTCCAGCGGGGAGAATCATCGGGGCGTACGGTCCGCATCCTGAAACGCAAGACAGCCATCTTCTATTCCGCTGAGTTCGTCCATTGACTTCTTCATTCTTACCCAGGAGAACCCTCCCTATGAGTCTGCTCCAACGTTTTCGTTCTTTCGTATTCATCATGCCCCTGACGCTGTTGATGCTGACGCCGGCGGATCGCTGCATGGCACAGGACAAGAAGGCCGATGCCGCGCCGGACACCCTTGTGCTGAGCAACGGCGACACGATTCACGGAAAGTTTGTGGGCGAAATCGGCGGTGCCGTGACGTTCCACAGCGACCCGCTGGGCGATCTCACCGTCAAGTGGTCGGCGATCAAGGAGCTTCACGCCGGGGGGAGCTTTGCCGTTCTCAATTCGGATATGAAGCAGCATGGGAAAAAGGCGATGGCCAATCTGCCACAGGGCACGATCGAAGCGACGGGCGATACGGTCACGGTGCAGCCGGCGAACCAGGCTGCGGCGGTGCCGGTCCCGACGAAAAACGCTGCGGTTATTGTGACTGCGGCCGAACTGGACAAGCAGCTGCATCATGAGCCGAGCTTCTTTGCCGGATGGAATGGCGCAGCGACGGCGGGCGCGACGCTGGTGACCGCGACCCAGGATTCGTACGCGGTATCGGGCAGCGTTGGCCTGGTACGGGTAGTGCCGACGGTGAGCTGGCTCGATTCGCGAAACCGGACCTCTTTTGACTTCGCGGGATCGTTCGGCAAAATCACACAGCCGAGCTTCACGAGCGGCGGAGTTTTCACGCCGTCGACGAGCACGAAGTCGTCCATCCTGCACTTCGATGCGGAGCGGGACGAGTATGTATCGCCCAGGATTTTTGCGCTGGGCCAGGCGGCATTCGATCACAATTTCAGCCAGGATCTGAACCTGCAGCAAATTTACGGCGGCGGGCTGGGATGGACCGCATTGAAGACACCGAAGCAGGAAGCCGATCTGAAGGCGACGGTGCAATACGAGAAGCAGTCGTTTATCACCGGCACTCCGTCGAGCCAGAACCTGATTGGGTCGACGTTCTCGGCGAACTATCTTCTGAAACTGAAGCTGGTGACGTACACGCAGGAAGTGGGCTTCATTCCTGCCTACAACAACGAGCGCGCCTATTCTGCGGCGGAGACGAACACCTTCGCATTTCCGACATACAAGAACTTCGGATTCAGCGTAGGAACGCTGGACAGCTATCTGAACGATCCGCCGGCAACGGAGCCAGCGACCAGGCGCAACTCGTTCCAGTTCACGATGGGGCTGACGTACGCGTTCAAGTCGAAATACTGAGGCCGGTCAGTGCCAGGCCGAGTGGGTTTGCCGCTCGGCCGTGGGCGCTTCGCTGACCGAGGATTCGATGCGGCGCAGCTGACCGAGGTGGTGGCGCAGATGGATGACGTGAAACCTGCGCCACTGATCGGGGCGGAGGGGTCCGAGGAAAAAGTGACTGGTGACTCGCTGCAGGCCAAAGCGCTGGCGGCAGAGGTCGATCAGCGTGTCCATCTGATCCAGTTCCAGCTGGAGCGTCTCGAGCAGTAGCGCGCCGCTCATCGGCTTCCAGTGCAGCTGGCCAGGCCGGGCGAATACCGGAGCCGGAGCACCGCGAGGCATGCGGCCGAAGGAAAGCAAGGCCATCTGCAGAAGCCACTGCACCGGAGTGCTGTGTTCTGCGGTGGCGCTTCCGCGGTCGATCCGTTTCTGCAACACGCGGGTGGTACTGCGGCAGGTGAGCACCAGGTGTTCGGTGAGTTCCTGAGCGCTCCAGAGGCGTTCATCCTGGAGAGGATGCAGCTGGCACCAGTCAACCGGACGGGCGGACAGCTCGACGCGATAGGAAGCGAAAACCTGCTGCAGGACAGCGTGCATAGGAGACGGCCCGGGGACGGCTGCTGGGGGGAACTATATCACCGGCGTGCGTCAGGCCGGCGGGGCTGCGCCCATTTCCTTCAGCGCCTTGCGGACTTCTTTGGCATGCGGACCGTTGGGCAGCGCGCTGAGGTAGAGGCGGTAGTTGCGCAGCGCTTCGTCAGCATGGTGGAGGCGCCGCGCGGTTTCGCCGAGACCGAAAACGGCTTCGGCATTGCCAGGATCGGAGCGGTTCGCTTCAAGAAAGCGTTCGTACGCACCCTGCCAGTTGCCGGACTCCATGTAGAAATCGCCGATTTCGGCGTCCTTGCGCGCGAGCTTTGGATTGTAGGGCAGCGTTGAGGGCGGCAGATTGGCGGGCGGCGCCTCATCGGTGGTGGGCATATTGAGGCCCTTCACCTGGCTGGAGCTGAAGCTCTGATCCTCGGCGGGCGGAGGAGCGGAGGGATTCGCATCATCGGGATGCTGCGCCGCGCGGGCCGCCTTCTGCGATTCCGCCTCGGGGAACGGATTGTCGCTGGCTGGCTTGCCGTTCTGCGGCGCGCTTTGGGGCTGGGGAGCGCTGGGCTCGGAATTGTCCTGCGGCTGGGCCTGATGCGCAGCGGCCTCGGATTGCGCTTCGGGGAAAGGGTTCTGGCCGGTGGTGCTCTTCTTCGGCGCGTCTTTCTTCGACGGGGCGGGCGGATTGGTTTGCGCGGGCGGATTCTGCGCGGGTGGCGGGGCGGAATTGTCCTGCTGCTGCGCGGCCAGGGGCAGAGCCAGCAGAGCAAGAAAACCGGCGATGAGGGAGCGCCGCAACATTGCCTCTATTTTAGACGCGGCAGCTCGCGGAAAGACGGGGTGGGATTGGTATTGTGGTGGAGATGAGTTTGATTATTCGTTCGTCAGCAATCCACGCCGCCGGATGCTACACCATGGCGCCTATCCGCAAAGGCGCCCAGGTGGTGGAGTATACCGGGCCGCGCATCCCGAAAGGCACAGCCGATGAGAAGTACGAAAACTCGCCCACGACCTACCTGTTTGGGGTCGGCGATGGAAGAACGGTGATCGATGGGCACGGAACGGCGATGTTCATCAACCACTCCTGCGATCCGAACTGCGAAACGGATGAGGCGGATGGGCGGGTATGGATCATGGCGATCCGCAACATCAGGGCCGGCGAAGAACTGACGTACGACTACTTCCTCTACGACGGCGATGATGACGAAGCGCGATGCAACTGCGGGTCGGTGAATTGCCGGAAGAGCATGTACGCGCCTTCGGAGATCAGGAAGCGTGCGCGGGCGGCGAAGAAGGCTGCGGCCAGGCGCAAGCCGGTGGCGGCGAACCGCAAGCGGGCGAGCCGAAAGTGATTGGGGAGAACGTGATCGCGGCCGAGGACGATTCAAAGACAACGAAGATGTTGCCATGGTCGCGCTGATTCTGATCGTCGTCCTGGCGGCGTTTCTCTGGGCCAGCTGGGTTCTGATGCGAAGCGTGGCCGCGCTCTCGGCCCGCTGGCAGGCGGGAAGCACAGCCCTGCTGCTCTTCCTCATCTTTCTCGAGTTGTTGCAGTGGGACACGGGATACTCTCTGGCGATTCCGCTGGGGCCGATCCTGACGCTGATTTTTGGGTTGGTGGCCTACGTTCTGAGCATGTTTCTGCTCTGGCACAAGAACCGCGTGGCTGCGTTCATCGGCCTGGCTCTCCCCCTGTTTTTCGTAATTCGTTTAGGGCGGGGCCTGATTGTTGTTCTGGTCCTTCTTGCGGGGACGAGCGGCTTGATGGCGGATCACGCGGGCCGCATCTCCCCAGCCCTGTCGTATCAAACTGCCAGGGGACACGCACTCATCGGCGGCGCCGTGTTCGAGCAGTACCGGATTCTTAAAAACCCGCGATGGTTTCCTCTGATGCAGAAGCGCGTTCGGACCGGGCCGCTTCCCTGCCCTGATGCGACGTTCGGACCGGGCCGCAACGAGCAGACCGTCCAGATCACATGCCACGTAGGCAATGTCCAGACGATCGACGTTCGGCTTCCCTGACCCTGGAGGTCCAGGGGATTCAAAGCTGCTTCGTCATGCGCACGATGGGCAGGAGTTCGCCGTTGGCCAGCGGAAGCTCGATGCGCTCCTGCTCCGTATAGCCGTGATGGCGGTAGAGCGGGATGCCGGTGAGAGTGGCGCCCATTTCAAAGCGCGTGAAACCTTCGGCCTGGGCGGCCTGCTCGCAGAGCTCGAGGATGCAGCTGCCGATACCCTGGCGCGCCCAGGCGGGATGCACGAAGAAGGCGCGAATTTTGGCAGCGTCCGTGCGGGGATCGAGCAGGGCGTTGTCGCGTCCGGGACGATGATCGCTGCCGTAAGGAGTTTTCCGGCGGGACCATCCTCCGCAGGCTGCGAGTCCACCGAGGGTGGGCAGGTTGGCGGGATTGGCCTGGACTTCGACGGCGAAGTAAGTTTGGTCAGCGACGAGTTGTGTGTCGAGGCCGAGCCAGGTGCCGATGGCCTGCTCGATTTGGGTTGGCGAGTAGTCGCCCGCCTGCAGGCCGCGGATGGAAGCCTCGATGAGCGGTCCGAGATGGGGGAGGTCGGCGGAAGTAGCGAGGCGGTAGTGGAGGTGGGACATCACAAATAGATTGTGATGTCATCATACTACCGTTGACATCACAATGTAGATCATGACATCATTTTGGAGCTATGAGGACGACGCTCGCGATTGATGACGATGTGCTGGAGCAGGTGAAGGAATACGCCGAAGATAGAAAACTGAGCATGGGCAAGGCAGCCAGCGATCTGATCCGGCGGGGGATTTCGCGGCCAATGACTCTGCAGTATGTTGACGGCCTCTATTTGCCGATCCTGCCCCCTGATTCGCCGGTTGTTACGACGAAGCGCGTGCTCGAAATGGAAGACGAGTGGTAGGGCCGGCATACCTTCTGGACGTCAATGCTTTGCTGGCGTTGCTCTGGCCCACCCACGAGCACCATGTGAAAGTCAGTACATGGTTCAGAGCTGACGCGAATCGCCGCTGGACGACCTGCCCGATAACGCAGACTGGATTTATTCGGCTTGCATCCAATCGGACTGTCACTCCGGACGCGGTGAGTGTAAGAGAAGCTCTCGATCTGCTGGTCGCCAACCTCCGCCATCCAGGTCACGTGTTCTGCCCTGACGATCTCGATATCAAGTCGGCACTTTCCCTTTGCGGTGGCCGTTTGCAGGGCTATCGGCAGGTTACGGATGCGTACTTGTTGGGAATCGCGATCCAGCACAAAGCGCATCTGGTCACTCTTGATGGCGGGATAACCCAGTTGCTGCCAATCGCCTCCCGGAATTCCAACCGTGTCATCCATCTTCTTGACAAAGCCCCCCGAAACTAGCTGATACAGGGTTCACTGAGGCGCGTTTCGTGTCTGGAAAATCGACCCGGCTTCCAGGCGATACAATCAGCATTCGATGGCATATCAGGTACTGGCACGGAAATACCGTCCCCAAAAATTTGCAGACGTGGCTGGGCAGGAGCACGTCACGCGGACGCTGGTGAATGCGCTGGAGCAGGGGCGGATCGCGCATGGGTATATTTTTTCGGGTCATCGCGGCATTGGGAAAACCACCATCGCGCGGATTCTGGCGCAGGCGCTGAACTGCCGTACCGCGGTGGGAACGAAGGAGCGGCCGACGCAGGAGCCCTGCGGCGTCTGCGATTCGTGCACGGAAATTCGCGCGGGCAATGCGGTGGACGTACTGGAAATCGACGCGGCGACCAATCGCGGCATCGATGAGGTGCGCGAACTGCGCGAGGCGGCACGCTACCGGCCGGCGCGGGACAAGTACAAAATCTGGATCCTCGACGAAGCGCACCAGATCACCGATGCGGCTTTCAATGCCCTGCTGAAGACGCTGGAAGAACCGCCGGATCACGTGATCTTTATGATGGCGACCACGCAGCCGGAAGACATTCCACAGACCATCCGGTCGCGGTGCCAGCATTTCAGTTTTCATGCGGTGAAATACGACGACATCCTGGCGCAGTTGAAGACGATTGCGGCCCAGGAAGAGATCGATGCCGAGGGCGCGGCGCTGGCGCTGCTGGCCGAAGCCGGCGACGGATCGATGCGCGATGCGCTGTCGATTATGGACCAGGCGATTGCGTCGGCTCCGATGGTTGCCGGCAAGGCGCACCTTGAGGCGGAGCAGATTCGCGAGCTGATGGGCGCGGTGCCCAACACGGTATTTGAGCGGCTGATGGAACAGATCAGCGCGGGACAGACGGCGGCGGTCGTGGAAGAGGCGAACACGCTGCTGAACGCGGGTAACAGCCCGTCGGCGCTGGCCCGGCAGTTTGTGCGGTATCTGCGGAATGCGCTGATGGCGCGGGTGGGCGGCGAGAACACCGACCTGCTGCAGATTTCGGCCGACGAGCGGGCACGGGCAGCACGAACGGCGATGCTGTTTTCCGAAGAGGACCTGACACGGTTTTTGCAGGTGATGCTGCGAACCTTCGATGATCTGAATTACCGGCAGGAACAGCGCTTTCATCTGGAGCTGGGACTGGTGAAGCTGGTGCACCTGCAACGCCTGTTGCCCATTGAAGAGATTTTGAGTGGGTCGCAGGGCTCGGGTCAGGGTACAGGGACCAGGGCACAGGGAGCAGGACAGGTCACCGGGCAGAGTACAGGGCTGAGGGTCGAGGTTGCAGGAAATACGTCGGTCCCGATGAGGGGGCAGGTGAGTGCCTCCGCACCAACCCCGGCTCGGCCTTCGCCGTTTGAAGCGGATCGCGATCGCAAGACGATGGGCGAGAGTGGTGGCGCGGAACCGGCGGCGCGCGCATTGTCCCCGGCAGAGAGCGTGGGGCGATCCGCGGCCGAGGGCAAAGCGTCTTTTTCATCCATGCCTCCTGTGTCCGAAGCGAAGCCGCCAGCCACAGTCGGGGTGGCGGAGCCTCTGGCCGAGTCGACCGACGGTGCGCTCGCTCTGGCTCCCGAGGCGGCGCCGGATCTGGACCAGATTCGCGATGCAGTGTCCGCGGCGCTGGCCTCCGGGGGACACGAGACGGCCGCAAACCTGATCCACCAGGGGGACTGGACGCAGCAGGGGAACGCGATTCGCGTGGAGCTGGCGATCCGGGAAAAAATGCTGGCGCTGACGGTGAATGCGGATGCTGAGGCGATTTGCAGGAAGACAATGAAAGCCATGGGAGCGACGCAGAAAATCGCGTTTGTCCCCGGCGAGAACGGGACGAGCGGGGCCAAACCGGGGCCAGGCAAGGCGGCGGCGCCGCCGATTGCGGGCAGCGCGCAGTCCGCGGCGATGGAGAATCCGCTGGTCAGGAAGACGAAGGAGCTGTTCAACGCGGACATTCGCAGCGTGCTGGACCTCCGGGACACGAACTGAAAATCTGCGGATCTAAATACCAGATCGGAAGACAAGAGAATCGATGCTGAATCCTCTAAAACTCCAGGAAATGCTGGGCCAGGCGAAACAGATGCAGGAGCAGATCCAGCAAAAGCTGGCCGCAACGGTCGTGGAAGCGTCGTCGGGAGGCGGCGCAATCACGGTCAGGATGAATGGGAAGAAAGAGGTCCTGAAAGTCAGCATCGATCCGGCCGCGGTCAGCAGTCTGACGGGGCCGAATCCGGACGTCGAGATGCTGGAGGATCTGGTGGCCGCCGCGGTGAACGAGGCTGGACGGCGCGCGGATGAGATTATCAAATCGAACGTGCAAGGCATGCTGGGCGGCCTGAATTTGCCTCCAGGACTTCTGTAAGCGTGTCGTCCACGATGAACATCTTTGTCGAACCGCACTTATGAAAACGCGCCGCGATTTTCTGGTGAGCACGGGCATGGCGACGGCTGCGTGGCTGACCCACGGGCGCCTGCTGGCGCAGGCTGCGCCCGCTCAGAGTAGTCCGGCGCCGGCGCCGGCGAGCACGAATCCGGCGGTGCAGGCGAATCCCGATCTGGCTCAGCAACTGCGGACGGCAGCGGCGACCGAGAAGATCAAAACGACCAGATTGACGGATACGATTTTTCTGCTGCAGGGCGTGGGTGGCAACGTCGTCTGCCAGATCGGGCCGGACGGCAAAGTGATCATCGACTCGCAGATTTCGACGGGAACGCGCATCCTGCTCGATGCCCTTGGGAAGCTCGACGAGCACAAGCTGAAACTGCTGATCAACACGCACTGGCACTTCGACCATACCGACGGCAACGCTGCGCTGCATCTGGAAGGCGCTTTCATCATGGCGCACGACAACACACGGACGCGCTTGCAGAAGCCGCAGGTGATACAGGTTTACGACGCGCACTTTAACGCAGCACCGGACGCGGCGCTGCCGCAACAGACTTTTGCGGAAAGCGAATCCCTTTGGGTGAACAACGAACAGATCAATCTGGTGCACACGCCCGAGGCGCACACCGATTCGGACATCTTCGTTCACTTCCTGCACGGCAACGTGATTCACGCCGGCGATCTTTGGTTCAACCGGATGTATCCACTCATCGACACCGGTTCCGGGGGCACGATCAACGGGATGATTCGTGGAGTGGATCAGGTGCTGGCCGCTGCGGATGATCGTACGAAGATTGTGCCCGGACATGGCGCGCTGGGCGACAAGGCCGCGCTCGAACGCTATCGCGAGATGCTGGTAACGGTGGCGGATCGGGTGGAGAAGCTGAAAGCGTCGGGCAAGAGTGTGGTGGAGGCTGTGGCAGCCGCCCCAACGGCGGACCTGGACGCGACGTGGGCGAAGGGCACAATAAAGCCGAACACCTTCGTGGCGTTAGTGTACGAGTCGCTGTAGGGCCACGCTCAGGAGCGTTCGATGACCAGGCCTTTCATCGCCCTGCTCCCGGGCGTATCCAGCTTGGCCAGTCCATCGATCACACCCTGTTTATCCCTTGCTGAACGGTTCTGACTCAGCTTCCATCGGCCTTCGAGGCGGGTAATGGGCAGTTCGAGCCCCACAATTCCCTTCATCTGCGAGCGAATGTAGTCGGCCGGGGCATCGGTGATTTTCCAGGGCGATGGAAAAGCGGCCTCGTTTTGCGCGACCAGCTGTTCCAGGTGCGGCATGAGCCACTCGGGTTCCTCGTGCGCCGTGAGGGGACCGTACGCGTGCACGACGATGTAATTCCAGGTGGGCACGACCTTTCCGTGCTCCTGTTTCTCCGGATACCAATTGGGGGTGATGTACTGCTGCGGGCCGGCAAAGATGGCGAGAGCCTCAACGGAGGCATCGAAGGTGCGCCACTGCTCGTTCGGCCGAGCCACGTGTCCCCGCAGGATTCCGAACCCGGAGGTGCTGCGATCGAGAACCATGGGAATGTGGGAGGCGACGAGGCCTTTGGAGGTGAAGGTCACGAGAGCGGCGAGGGGTTCAGCTTCAATGAGCCCGTGGAGGACAGGCAGCCGGGTTTCTTCGTTGGGTCTGGGGATGTACATGCCGGGCTCGTTTCAGCGTCCTCTGAATCTCGGGCCTGAGTCAATGGAATTGGCGGCGTGCATCGACGTAGCCCGCAGAACGAACGTTAGGCACGAGGCCGATGCCGTTGCGCATGCCGGATGAAAATGCAAGTCCGTTCGACTCGCGCCTGAATTCATGTTGCGCCGAAAGGCGGGCACAACGTATCGGGGCGGCTTCGCTCCGAATGAGAGATTGTCCCGGATCACAGCGGTGACTTTACTCTTCGTCGCCGCCTGCGACTGCCCCCGGGGTGCCCGTGCCCTTGACGCGCACCACGGTGATTTTCGTGAAGCCTTCTTTGAAGTCCGGTGGACGGAGGCGTTCGGCCATCTTCTTCATGACGTCGTCTGAGACGGTGCGTTCGCGGCGGCTGTTGCGCTCCATGCAGATTTCGAGCGGCACGTCGAAGAAGACCGCCTGAACGTCGTAGCCGAAGCTCTTGGCCATCTTGATCCACTGGCGGCGTTCGTGAGGCGAGAGGTTGGTCGCGTCGACGTAGTTCCAGGGCATTTTGGCGATGAGGCGGGCACGCAGGAGCGAGCGCAGCGTCGAAAAGACCAGGCCCTGCCAGCGCTGCTCGGTGATGTCGTCAAAGAGGAGGCTGCGGAGCAGGTCGCTCGAAAGCGGAGTGACACCGCGGCGCTTGAACCAGGTGGTTTTGCCCGAGCCGGGCAGGCCGATGGTGAGGACCACGAACCCGCGCGCCCCTTTGGCTGCTCCCTGCACCGCCTCGGGCGGAGGCGTCGAGAGCAACTCCGGCTGGGTCTCGACCACCATTTTGCCGACAGGTTCTGGAGGAGCTGCCAAAGTACCCACCGGTTCGGCGGGAACTTCGGCGACTGCTTTGTGGGGGCGTTCGGAAGGTTTCTTAGCCTCGGGTTCGGGAGTCTTTTTCGGCGCGGGTTTCGCGTCGTCGTCCGCCGGGGTCGTTTGAGCGGAGCCGCCGGAATAGGCAGGCTGGAGGGGGGCTGGTTGGTTCTGGGGCAGTTCCTGCCCAATTTTTCCGGTGGACTCTGAGGTGTTGGGCCCACGCTTCGAACGTCGTCTCATGTGATCGCGCAACCACTGGCGCATATCCAGGATGTAACACAGTCGCAGACACGGGGCAAACGAACTCTGGTGTTATGTGCCACATCAGGCACGGTTTTGTGTGAATAGCATGTGACGTTGGTACGGAAAAAAACAGGGTGCGGGGGGACCGATTCGTTTTTCAATTGACAACGGTGCTAGCATCGGTAATTGGGTGGTTCCGGACGTTTTGGACCTTTAAGAATCAGAGTGATCCGGATCACATCGGTAGCACCACGTAAGCTGAAAAATTGAGGCAAGGAGACGATTTTCTTATGGCCGTCAAGGTTGGAATCAACGGATTTGGACGCATCGGACGCAACGTGTTTCGCGCTTCGCTCGGAAATCCGGAAATCGAATTTGTCGCAGTCAACGACCTCACCAGCCCCGCAACACTCGCTCACCTGCTGAAGTATGACTCCATCCTCGGCAATCTGAAGAACGAGATCACCGCGGGCGACGATTTCATCTCGGTCGACGGCAAAAAGCTGAAGGTCTTCGCGCAGAGGGATCCGGCGCTGCTGGATTGGGAATCGGTGGGCGCGCAAGTCGTGGTCGAGTCGACCGGACACTTTACCGATGGCACCAAGGCGAAGGCGCATCTGCGCGGGCCGGTAAAGAAGGTGATCATCTCGGCTCCGGCGACCAACGAGGATCTTACCGTGGTGCTGGGCGTGAACGAGAAGAAGTATGACCCCGCGAAGCACAACATCATCTCGAACGCCTCGTGCACGACCAACTGCCTGGCGCCGGTGGTGAAGGTGCTGGTGGAAAAATTCGGGATCGTCTCCGGGATCATGACAACGATCCACAGCTATACCAACGACCAGGTCATCCTCGACTTCCCGCACAAGGACCTGCGGCGGGCGCGCGCTGCGGCGCTGTCGATGATTCCGACGTCGACAGGCGCAGCCAAGGCTCTGAAGCTGGTTATCCCCGAGGTGGAAGGCAAGCTGGACGGGTTCGCGATTCGCGTCCCCACGCCGAACGTCTCGGTGGTCGACCTGACTTTCGTTTCCGAAAAGCCGGTCACGAAGGACTCGATCAACGGCGCGCTGAAGGCGGCGGCTGACGGCGAGCTGAAGGGCATCCTCGGGTACGACACGAACGAGCTGGTGTCGAGCGACTTCAAGGGCGACGACCGCTCCTCCATCGTGGACGGACCGCTGACCAAGGTTGTGGGCAACAACATGGCCAAGGTGATCAGCTGGTACGACAACGAGTGGGGCTAC
>DATAZC010000146.1:0-1560 GCA_036272255.1 Acidobacteriaceae bacterium
GATATGGCGGGGTGCGTTTGGGGCGGACCCGCAGATCCTGGGCCGGACAGTGAAGATCAGCGGCGAGGCCTACACAGTGATCGGCGTGATGCCACGAGGCTTTGTGTTTCCCTTTGATCTGTCGCACCCGATGGTATGGACGCCGATCATTCCGAGTCAGGCGGACAGGGTACGTACGAAGCATGGGATGCCAACCTATGAGGTGATCGCACGGCTGGCGCCGGGCGCGAGCCTCACGGCGGCTGAGACCGAGTTGAAGACGATCCAGGCTCAGGTCGCCACGCAGTATACGGAGGCAGACTACCGCGAGCATGCCAACAGCGTTCGGGTAGAGCGCTATGGCGACTCGCTGGTGGATGAGGATGTGCGGAAGTCGCTGCTGGCGCTGGGTGGCGCGTCCGGTGTGCTGTGGCTGATTGCCTGCGTGAACGTGACCAGCCTGCTGCTGGCGCGGGCGACAGCGCGGCAACGAGAGATTGCGGTGCGCGGCGCACTGGGCGCGAGCCGGTGGCGGATCGTGCAGCAATTGCTGATCGAGGGGCTCATGCTGAGCAGTGTGGCGTCCGTGCTGGGCATCGGGCTGGCGATGCTGACGCTGCGGATGTTCGAGCATGGACTGAAAACGCAGTTCCACATTTACACGACGCTGACGCCGAATCTGCGCGTGCTGAGCGTACTGCTGGCGCTGACGGTGATGAGCGCGCTGGTGTCCTCGGCATGGCCGGCGATGGCGGCGGCACGAGCGGCGATCGAGCCGGCACTACGACAGGGCGCGACGCAGAGCGGCACGGGACGCAGGCAGCACCGACTGCGCGCCGCGCTGGTGGTGGCGGAGATTGCGATGTCGCTGACGCTGCTGGTGGCCTGCGGACTGCTGCTGCGGACGATCTACACGCTGCGGCACGTGCCGCTCGGATTTCGTACCGACCACGTGATGGTGGCGAGCATGACGATTCCAAATTACAGATATGTGGGCCGCGATCTGTACAAGGATCTTTATGCGCCGCTGTTGGAGCGGGTGCAACACATGCCCGGGGTGCAGAGTGCCGCGTTGATGAGCGAAGTACCGCTGGGCCAGACGTTCAACATCGTCTTTTCATTCGGCGACGGCAAGGGGAACGCGATCGATGTGCGCCGCGGCAAGATCCGGGCGAAGGCTGGTGTGGTGACGGCGGATAAGCAAAAGGTCTTCCGGTTCCCCATGCTGCGCGGACGGTTCTTCAGCGACGGCGACACGGCGACTTCCACGCCGGTGGTCGTGGTGAATCGGGAGTTCGTCAAGGAATATGAGGGCGACGATGACGATCCGGGAAAGATTCTGGGAACCCCGTTGCTGAGCTTTCGAAAGGAGCGGAAGTCGGTGGTGGTGGGCGTGCTCGATGACGAACGGCAGGTCTCCGTTGCCGAGCCGTCGCAGGCGGAGATCGAGGTGTGCCTGCCGCAGATCACACCAGACAGTGGATTTTATGGACCCGCGGGGATGGCGATGGACCTGGCAGTGCGGACCGAACGCGATCCGGCGGCGATGACGCCGGAGCTGCGGCGGCTGATGCGCGAGGC
>DATAZC010000147.1:0-126566 GCA_036272255.1 Acidobacteriaceae bacterium
TTGGTTCTCTCGTTGTGTGAGAGCTTGGTTGCGCCTGCCTTCTTACTGAGGCTGGGCCGTTGGCTGCGACGCAGCACCCTGAGGGGAGGGCTGCGCGGAATTAGGCTGCGTCGCGCCAATCGGTGAACCGCCAGACGGCGGATTCAAGGCTGCTAAACTGTTGGCCATCAGGCTCACGCGAACGATGCTGCCCGGCTTCGCATCGGAGTTGTCATCCGTGCTGATCGGCGCGTTGCCCATTGCCACTTCATGGATCCGCCACACTGGAATCTGCTTCTCGGCCAGGTACCGCACGACCGCTTCCGCCATGTGCTGCGAATTCGCCATGCCCGCCTCACCGCGCGAGCGTGAATACCCTTCGATTTCGACCACGTAGCCCTTCTGACCCTGCAGCTGGCTCACGACTTGATCCAGCGCGTCCTTGGCTTTCTGGTTCAACACGGTCTGCCCGGGACGGAAGTGAATGTCAGTGTTCGTAATCGGGTGATACTGATCGATGTTGGCAACAGTCTGGCCCAGCTGAGCGGTTTTGTCGCTCGCCTGCTGTGCGGTCTGCTGCGCCTGCGAGGCCGTCTGGTTCGCCGTTGTGGCAACCTGGTTGGCCTGGTCGGCCGTAGACTGCGCGGCGTGAATACCGTTCTGCGCGCGCTGATCGACGTCCTTAATGTCGTTGGCGTTCTTGGCCTGCAACTGGTCCAGTTCGTTCAGCCGATCCTTCACAGGGTCCAGCTGACGATTCACCCACTTTTTGCGGGCAAACGGGTTCATGTGACCCCAGAAACCTTCATTCGACTTTTCCGGAAGGGGAGCCTTGCCGGTACCGGTCTGCGGGTTGGTGGTCTGGGCCTGCGACTGTGCGTTCGTGGAGGCGCCCGTTTGAACCTGGGGCTGTTGATCCGAGGTGGACTGCGCGACCGCTGGCAAAGCCAGACTTGCTGAAACCAGCAGTACAGGAATCGAACCGGATTTCAATCTCATTTTCATAGTGTTTTTTCTCTTTGACTGAAGCTTCGGTAGGCTGCGCAGCGCCCGTGTTGCACTGCGATAAAGAGCACTCACCGTGCCAAACCTTTGGCCGGATGCCCGTCGTTACTCAAACTGATTACAATCAATCATTTGGATGGGGATGCGGGAAGGCGGGTTACTACCGTTCGCCCTGTAAAAAACGCACATTCCCGGAGGATCGGGAAGAAATTACGCACATGCGGACCGACCGCCCGGCCTCGGCTTACCGGCTGGCGACCTCAATAATCCGGACCTCCGGATAGCCCTGATTCCAATCCTGGGGAAGGCTGTCAAAGATCAACCGAAACTCCCGCGTCTCTCCGGGGGCGATGGGGGCGGCACTCACCGGCTGGGTATCTACATAAGGCTGTCGTGTCCGAATCAGCGGCAGCGGCAACGTTTCTTTCTTCGCAATAGGATTCTCGAATCCATGGAATGCCACCTGGACGGTGATGGCAGTGACGGTCTTTTGTCCGTGGTTCGTGATCTGGCCATCGACGTACGTGGTTTGCGATCCGGCCATGTTGCCGGCCTGGCTCATCTGTAGATTGCTGATCGGCAAGCTTACGGCATAAGCATCGGCCGGAGCCAGGCCCGCGCCGCCGGGATTCGGAGGCTCACGATGATGATTGACAGCCAGTAGTCCGCCGATTGCCAGCACCACAACGCCAAGAGCGATGATCCAGGGGAGAGGCGACCAGGGTTCGTGCGCCTCGGGACGATCGGGTCGAAACAATTCATGCTCAGGACCGGACTTGGAACCGGGTGTGCTCGGCGTACTCATGATGGACGCGATTGTACATCTGGCTTTCCGACTGTGATTCGCGGGCTGGAACAACGGAGAAAACGAAAGGTGTGGCGCGAAGGTAACTCATGCGGCACCCCAATGTGGATGAGGAAAAATATTTCTCAAGTTTGGAGTCGTTGGTGCCGAAGAATGTGTCTAAGCAGGCAGTAGATTTCCCCGTGAGGCAGCGCATGAACACCCTCCCCATCGAGCCAAAGAGCTCCAGCAAGCATAAGGACTACGCGTATCCCATCGCAGCGGCCGTAGCTGCATTGTTTCTGCTTCTGACCTGGATCACTGCGTAACCGCATGACGCGCGAGCGCGCGCTTCAACAGCACCTCGAGCGCAGCTTTGTGCTCTGCATATTCTGCATCGCTGATCTTTCCTTCCAACCGCTCTGTCTCCAGCTGAAACAGTTCCTCTTTCAGTGCCGCCAGAGTTCCGGCAGCCGTTCCGGCTTTTGGAGTGGCACCGTTCACCGGCGCCGCCGCTACCGCCTGCGCCCGAACCGCCGTCGCCTTGACTCCTGGTGGCAGGGTCGGTGTCAGCGGTGAAGGCTCAGCCGCCGCAATCGATGATGTTTGTCCTGGCTTGGCTCGCAGCATGAAAGCCGCGACGATCACCAGCGCCAACCCAAGAGCGCTGAAGATATACCACTTGTATTTCTGCAGCGGATCGGGCGTGCCAATGGGCACCGCCCCGGCAACGCCGCCGCCAGGTCCATTCGTCTGCGGCGTTTGATCCGGAGATCCCGTCCCTGGACCACCGCCCATCGCTCCCTGATCTGCGCCCGCGCCCATTCCGGGGGCTCCTTGTCCCATGCCCTGGCCGGGGCCGCCTTGCGGATTCTGTTGTTCGCGCGGCATCGACCCCGTGCCCGAAACCGTAAAGGCTGCCACCGTCTCCGGCTTGACGTTCGTGGCCAGCCAGGTCTGCGTGCCCGGCCCGCTGGCATCGCTGCCCAGCGCCTGGAAATCTTTGCCGCCGTCGAAGCTCATGCTCTTCGGCAGCATCACCGCGACGTTCTCCGCAGGCAGAGTCACGTGCGCCTGTATTTTCGCGCTTCCGCTGTAGGGCAGGCGATAGCCCACCTGGAACCGCGTCTCGCCAGGCCGCAACGGGAAAATGAAGGCGTAGTGCCCCTTGTCGCCCACCGGTACGGGCGCGCTCGATACCGCCATTCCACCCGGTCCCGTCGCTGTCGCGCCTTCAAGAACAGCATCCGGCGGTAGATAGAACTCAAAACTATGCGGGCTCAACTGCGTCTTCGGCGGCTTCGACTCGTTCCGGATGAAGTAGCTCTCAGTCACGCTCAGACCTTGCGGGTCAGTCTCCATGCGCGATACGTCGGCGTAGAGATGCAGCCCGTCTACTTTGGGCGCCACGTCGAAGACATCGATATTCACCACCGATGTATTCGGCGGAACGGGCCCGTAGTAGGACGCCTTCTGATGCTCGACCTGCACCAGATGCATCCCGGCATTGTCCGGAACGTTAAAGGAGTAGTGCCCCTTTGCGTCGATCGTGGTGCGCGCCGATTCGGTCATGGCCTGCTGCAGATCGAGGAGGACGGCGGTGTCGCCGGACGCTGGTTTGTTCGTGGTCCGGTCCGTCACGGTGCCCGAAATCGTGGCAGCGCTCAGAGAAAGTGGCGCGGCCACAGCGGCAAAAAGAGCGAAACGGCAAATGAGCTTCATGGTTTTCCAGTCTTCTTTGAAATTTCAGCCGTGCTGGGGCGATAGGACGTCCGACTCCAGAAGGTCGATCTCCGCCACCGTCTCCGCAGCCTCGTTCTCGAGCATCGCTCGTTGCGAGGCATAATCTTCTTCCGGATATTTTCCGGAGCGGTATTCAAAATTCAGGTCGCGCAGATTGTCGTACACTACCTCGCGCCGCTCCCGCAGATATTCGAGGCGCGTCTTCTGATGCTGCGCTTCCACGTTGCGCTCCGGCCAGAAGACATAGAGAAACGCGCCGATCAACAAGAGTCCGCAGGCAAACAAGCTCGGGGTCATATCTCTGTCTCCTTCCGGATCCTCTCCCGAAGGTCATTGGCAGCAGGATCGTCGACGACGACGGGCATGGTCGCAGCCCGCAGCCTCCACTTCTTCACCAGCATGAAAGTCCCAGCCAGACCGAGAATCAACAGCGCCGGAGGCACGACCCATGCAACGATATTGAACTTAGTCAGCAGCGGCGCTGCCAGCACGGTCGGGCCGTACTTATCCTGGAACGCCACCAGAACCGCATTGTTCGTGCCCCCCTGATCGATGGCCGCGCGCAACTCGCCCAGCATTCGATCAGAGTCAGGACAGCCGACGTGGTTGCACTCGATGAGAATCTGGCTACACCCGCAAATACACATCAGCTTGTGGCCCAGGTCCTGATAGCGCGCGCTGGTATCGGCAGAGCCCAACGTGAGCACACTCATCACCATCACCAGCGGCAGAATCGCGAATCGAGTCAGTCGGCGCATCAGTCGCCAGCCCGTCCGGCTGCAACCGGCTCAGCCGGCACTACCGCCCGATTCCGCTGCGATGCCAGTGCCGCGCTCAGGTTCGGCACCAGCGCAACGCCCGTGCCCAAAATCGTGACGATCAATCCGATCCAGATCCACGCCACCAGGGGATTCAGAAACGCCTTGATGACCGGCTGCCCTGTTGCCGGATCCTTGCCCGCATAGATGACGTAGAGATCCCATGCCAGGGTTGAGTGGTTCGCCACAATCGTCGATGGCTGCCCGTTCACCGCATAGATCCGCATTTCCGGCGACAGCTGCGTCACTTTGTGGTCGCCACGGTAAACGTCAAGGATCGCGAAGGTCGTATCGTAGTTCGGATTCGAGTCCTCCGAATAATCCAGGCATACCACGCGATAGGGTCCCAACGAGAAGCTGTCTTTGTAATTCATCGTCTGCTCGTGGGTCTGATTGAAGGCCTGCCCGCCGATTCCGATAAAGATCAGCACGATGCCGAAGTGAACGATGTAGCCGCCGTACCGCCGCGTATTGCGCCGCGTCAACTGCACCATCGAGGCCAGAAGATTCTGCCGCGACTTCTGCTGAATCACTTTGGCGCCGCGGAAGAACTCCGCAAAGATGGCGGTGGCCACAAACGCCGACATCGCGAAGGTGATCCATGCGTAGAATGCGCCCTGCTCATCGGTGGTGAAAATAGTCCAGGGATGAACGCCCAGCGGGATGATTGCGATCGCCACGGCCAGCGCCACGATGGCCGGTACAACAAAATTCCTCCGGATGCTCTTCATCGACGTCGAGCGCCACGCCAGCAGTGGCCCGATCCCGGTTAGAAACAACAGAAACACTCCGATAGGTACTGCAACCCGGTTATAAAAGGGCGCGCTCACCGTCACCCGATTGCCCTGCACGTATTCCGAAAGCACCGGGAACAGTGTTCCCCACAAAACCGTGAAGCAGGCCGCCAGCAGCACGAGATTGTTGAACAGGAAGCTCGACTCGCGCGAAACCAGCGACTCCAGTTTGTGCTCGGTCCTCAGGTGGTCGCGCCGCAGGATGTAGACAAAGGTGCAAACCGCGAGCGTGATGACCAAAAACACCCAGAACCACGTCCCGATCGCCGACTGCGCGAAAGCGTGCACGGAGCTGACCAGCCCCGACCGCGTCAGCAACGTTCCAAGAATCGCCAGCATGAACGTCGAGAAGATCAGCCAGACGTTCCAGCTCTTCATCATGCCACGCTTTTCCTGCATCATCACCGAGTGGAGAAAAGCTGTGCCCGTCAGCCATGGCATCAGCGACGCATTCTCCACCGGGTCCCAGCCCCAGTAGCCGCCCCAGCCAAGCACCGAGTAGGCCCAGTGCATGCCCAGGAAAATACCCACCGTCAGGAAAAGCCACGTCACCATCGTCCAGCGCCGTGTAATGTGAATCCACTTCTCGCCCGGATATCGCATCATCAGGGCGCCTAACGCAAACGCAAATGGAACACTGAAGCCAACGTATCCCAGGTACAGCATCGGTGGATGGATCACCATCTCCGGATACTGCAGCAGCGGATTGAGGCCATTGCCATCGGCGGGGACCGCCCCTGTCACCAACGAGAATGGTGTGGCGGCCACGTTCACCAGCAGCAGGAAGAAGACTTGAATTCCAGCCAGAATCGTCGAGACATACGCCGTCAGCTTAACGTCGACCTTATGCCGCACCCGCAGAACAAAACCGTACGCGGATAGCAGGAACGCCCACAGCAGCAGCGACCCTTCCTGGCCCGACCATAGTGCCGCGAATTTGTAAGCCCAGGGGAGCGCTCGGTTCGAATGCTCCGTGATGTAGGCAACGGAAAAATCGTTGGTGAAGGCCGCCCAGACCAGCGCGAAAGCCGCACACGCCGTGGCAATAAAGCTGGCGATGCCGGCTCGGCGCGCGGTCTCAGCAAGGCGCTCGGGGGAGATTCTGCCTGAACGGCCTGTCGCCAGTTGGCGCAGCGCTACGGCGCCTGCCAGCAGGTTGTAACCGCTCAGAGCGAGCGCGATCAGAAGTGCAAAACTGCCAAATGCAGGCATAGGGATCGACCTTCTGATTGTCGCACTTTCGGGGGATGAACTGCCGCGACAACCAGAGAACACCCTGATCTTCACGTCAGGAGGCGTGAAGCGGCTGTGACGAATCTCACACTGTAAAAGAGCACATCAGCAGAAAAGTTGAGAGAAGAAGAGTGCAACGAGGGCAGCCAAAACCAACGTGCTCCCTATTGGCTATTCCCTGTTCCTGCTTATTCCTGCTTTAGGCTGTCCGGCCGATCGGCTGAATCAGCAGCGACCGCACCAACGACAACAACTCATCGGGAGGACAGGGCTTCATACGGAAGATCACATCGAGATTGTGATATTCGTCCTCGGCATCCGCCAAACCGCTCAGCACCACTACGGGCAGATCGGGAAATCGCATTCTGAGAAGTGACACAAACTCCGGGCCGTTCATCCCGGGCATCAGGTGGTCAGTTACCACGAGGCCTACCGGCCGCAGACCTCCGGACTGCTCCAGCATCGCCAGAGCCTGCCTTCCATCGCATGCAACTACAACGTTTCCCGAACGAGCCAGAATGGCTTTCCTGGTGGTCGCCTGAATACAGTTATCGTCCACCAGCAAAATGTCGGCAATCATTGAGATGGGTGATTCCTTGGGAGAGATTTTGGTTGCCTTGCTGAACCATCAATTCGTTACTGGGGAGATGCCATCCGGCTTGCCCAGATCACCCTTGTACGCGCCCGTATCAGGAAAGACAAGACCGAGGTAGGCAATCATACCTGCAACTTTTGTCACATATTGTGGAATTCCCGGCATCCCGGCAAAAGTAAAAGCGGAGGGTCGCCCCTCCGCTTTCAGGTTAAAAACGATTCACCGCCTAGAAGGTGATTCGTCCGCCGAACTCCATTTCCCGCGGAGTGTTGGCCTGCGAATCCAGTACGCCGAATCCACCCGGATTCGAAATCGAATCCGAAGGATCGCCGAACTGCCGGTGGTTCAGCATGTTGGTTGCGATGAACGAGAACTCGAAGGTAGCGGATTCCATGATCCGAATGTCCTTCTTGATCTGCCCATCGAGGTTCCAGTAGGGCTGGCCCATGAACGGACCGGTGCCGGGGTTTCCCGTATCGATACCGAGCATAGGTGCGCGAATCTGTGCGTACACCGCTGCCGGATCCTTGAACAGGTTTGCGCTTCCCGGACCCGAGAAGTGAGCTGAGTGTCCGGCGTTGTACGGGCTGGTGAACACGCATTGCTCGTTCGTCGCATAGTTGTTCCCGTCCGCACTGCCGAAGCTCTGGGCGTTGGTCCAGGTACCGCAATAAACCGGCGGCCCGGATCCGGCCGTGAAGATCGGGGAGAACGTCCACCCACCTGCCGCCCGGCCCAGTAATCCCTGCTGGCCCTTAAACCACGGATCCTGC
Source organism: Acidobacteriaceae bacterium (assembly GCA_036272255.1). GTDB lineage: Bacteria > Acidobacteriota > Terriglobia > Terriglobales > Acidobacteriaceae > Palsa-343. Next base: position 7,725 of record DATAZC010000147.1, read on the forward strand.
GCCACGATGTAAGTGTTGTAGACAATCCGCCGGTCGTACGCCTGCACCCCGTACATCTTATGCAGATCGAACGCATCGTTTGGCGTGTATTCGCTGGTTGCCTGAACAAAGGCTCCGGTTCCCAGTGCTTTGCTGTAGGTGAGGTTATGCTGCATGGTCAGGCCATGCCAGCCGCGCGTACCGAAGCTGACGAAAGCGCCGTTGTAGTTGCCGTACCCTACGCTGGCATTCTCAGCCACGCCGCTGCTCTGTTGACCGTTTGCGCCGAAGGCCGACCCCGGAATGGGCGTGTTCTGCATGGTGCGCGGGAAGTTGAACGACCCGTTGTCCAGATCCGACCACAGGCTCCAGACACTCTGCGAGGTCAGATTGCCCATCTCCTGATCCAGTACCGCTGCCGTGCAGCTGGCGTAGCCGTTGCAGTAGCCAGATGCCTTCAGGCTGGATTCAAGGAAAGGCTGCGCTGTTACAGAGTTGATATAGCTGGTGTACGCCGCAGTCCCCGACGCCGGCACACTGGCGCCGCAGGCCACAGCGGAGGTCGCGCAACCCAGGTACCGTTGCAGGTTCGCATACGCGGTCTGGAACTGCTGGCCGCCCTGCGACATCATGTACGGAACAACGTTCAGGTTGATCGGTTGGTACTCGTGATGGATTAGCCGGCCGATGTAGCCTACCTCAAGCAGCGACTTCTGTCCGACTTGCCGCTGGATGGTCAGATCGAACGAGTCAACGTCGTTCGGCCGGAAGTGTGGATCCATCGCTTCGTTCGCTGACCCAGCCACCAGGTTATAGCCGGTGAAGGCTGGCTGCGGCAGGGTGGGAGCGGCCGCCGGCAGCGGAGCGCTGTTTCCGTCCACGCCGATGCGGAACGCATTGGCCGCGGTCGGGTTGGTCGAGGCGCAGGTCCCGTCCATATTTGCCGTCTTGCACTGCACCGGCTGGATCAGGCCCACGCCCAACAGCGGCACCAGCACCAGGTCCACACCGTTCAGGCGGCCATAGATGCGTCCATAGCCACCGCGAACCACCGTGGCCTTGGAGAAGCTTGGATTCCAGGCCACACCGACGCGAGGGCTAAACGAACCGTAGAACGGATCGTAGGGGTACTTATCCCCGGCACCCACGTTATTGACCAGCGCAAACCCAACCTCCGGGTTGTACGCCATGCCCTGCAGCGCATTGCTCTTGCGCTGAGCGAGGAAGTCTTCAGTCACAATCGGCTCGTCCGAGCTGTCGACCAGCACCGTGGACTTGTTGTTCTTTTCCACCGGCGGCATTTCCAGCGTATAGCCCATGCCATAGGTCAGCGTGAAACTCGGCTTCATGTGCCAGGTGTCGCTGAAGTATCCGTTGTAGTAGTCGATGTTCATCTGATCGAACGCATGCGTCAGCGGTGGGTTCAGCGCCAATGTGGGACCGCTGCGAGTGTAAGCAACCTGCGCATCCGTTACGATGCCCAGGCCCGCTGCTGCCACGCGGCTGGAGTTCTTGTCGGTGGGAAAACCGCCAAGAAGGCCCAAAGTCATCGTCCCCGAGCCGGCCGAATCACCCAGCTGATACGTCGGCGTGAAATTGATGCCGCCGCCGTTGTCGCTGCGCTGGTGGTAATTGTAGTTGTGCTGGTACTGGCCGCCAAACTGCATCAGGTGGTTCCCCTTCAGCAGCGAGAAGTTATCGCTGAAGAAGTTGTCCTGCCCATCCCAGAAGCGCGTCCGGATGCTCTGGGTGTTGACGTTGAAGGGGGCCAGAACATAGGTCGCCGATTCGCCGAAAGGCTCCAATGCTCCGCCCAAACCGGAGATCTGGGGCGGCGCATTCTGGTCGGTCCACTGCCAGAAGTTGCGTAGGAAGCTGTAGTGGAAGTCATTCGTCAGGTTGGCCGTGATGCTGGTCGTCAACCCGGTCACGAAGTACCAGGGCTGCTGCGGCCTGTTGGCCTCCGATGTAGGCGTTCCCAGTTTGTCGCCGGAGAAGAATCCGCCGATATCCACCTGCTGGTTACCGATCTGGCTCAGCTTGTAATAGCGGTAGCTGGCAAACCAGTTCCACTTCGGGCTGAACGCGTGATCGATGCGGAAGGCCATGTCGTTGCTGCTCGACGGCGTGATCATATTCGCTGAGAAAGCGACTTCGTTGACGCCGTCGCATTCCGTTCCGAATATGCTCCCGCATCCGCTATTGGAGTTGACGTTGCCCTTCGGCATGTATTTCGTCCACATCGCCGCCACATCGGGATTTAGTCCGATGCCACGGGGATCGATGGCCTTCATGCTGTAGGTGGTCCCGTTCTCGATGATGTTGCCTGCTTCGAGACTGTCCGTCGGAACCGCCCGGGTAATGGTCTGCGACTGCGGATAGCGGAATCCTTCGTAGAATCCGAAAATGTACCACCGCCCGCCCAGGATGCTCGGCAGAAAGAATCCTCCCGCCTTAGCACCGAACCGGCTGTAGTGATATTGCGTCAGCGGCGTCTTGGGGTTATTGGCGTTGTTCTCCCAGCTGTTCGCATCGAACCCGTTGTCCAGGTAGTATTCATAGGCGGCGCCGTGCCAGCGGTTGGTGCCGCGCGGAGTAGAAAACTCCACCTGCGCACCCGCTGAGTTGTCGAAGTCCGCCGTCTGGTTCGCCGTGTTGACTTTAACTTCTTCTACGCTGTCCTGCGGCGTCGGCATCACGCCGGTCGGCCCATTCGCCAGCATACCGTTCGCGCCGGCAACACCGGTCGGGTCACCCGCGAAGCTGCCCGTGTAGACGGACATACTGCCGTCCATGTCGTTGGTGATCTGTCCACCATCCAGAAGGAAGGTGCTCTGATCGTTCACCGCTCCGGCCACGCTGCCGTCGGGGCTGACGCCCGGCTGCATGGAGGTAAAGGTGTTCACGTCGTGGTTCAGACTTGGCAGTGAATTGATTGCCTCCTGCGAAATGGTCTGACCCACGGTTGAATTCAATGTCTGGAGTTCAGTCCCGATCGACTGCACTTCAACCGTTTCCGACCCGCCGCCAACCTTTAGCGACAGATTAATCGTCAGCTGGGTGCCGATCTGGACGGTTTGTCCTTCCGTTCTCGTGAGAGAGAATCCAGACTTCGTCGCGCTCACCGAATAGGTCCCTGGAGGCACCGCCGGAAACACATACTTGCCATCGGTATTGGTGACCTTTGTCAGCTTGACGCCGGCCGAGGCATCGCTCAATGTCACCGTTGCACCCGGAATCAGGGCGCCGCTTGGGTCCGTTACTTCGCCCACCACCGTACCGCTGTTTGTTGCCTGGCCCAATGCTCCAATCGCGCCCGTAATGGTACACAGCATTGCTGCGACCGTTACGATGATCCACCGCAACCTCAGTTGCTTCATCACTGCCCCTCCATTGGGTCTTGCTCTGCGCTTCGATTAACGTCCACCGGGCCAGGCGACATGGGCGATACCCGGATACAGGTAAACCGCTCCGCTACGGATGCGGCTCATGATCCTTGCTTCCACCAAAGCTACTGATCTCTACTAAAGTGAAACTGGGAAGAAACAGCTGTGACAGCCGGGGAGGCTAATGGCGGGATATTTAGCAATTGAAAGTCCATTTGCGGACATCCCCCGAAAGGGTGATCATTCCCATAAAATCAATCATTTATGGAATATAGTGACGAATGATCCACCCTCGGGCAATCTGGAAATTCATATATCCGTATTGCTTCTCTCCATAATTGCAGATCACCTTTTGCCGCGATTTGGCGTCTAATGCCAAAACACTCGGCGGTTACCCGCCCCGGCTCAACACAAAAGGCGCCCGAAGGCGCCTTTTGTGTCCAAACCAGGTTGCGGCTAGAACACCACTCTCAGGGCCAGCTGCGATTGTCGTCCCGCTGCCGCCGATCCGATCAGCCCGATGCTGCTGCTGCCATACGTGCTGGTTGGATTTACAAACTGCGTGTGGTTGAAGACGTTGTCACTTTCAATGCGGGTCTGGATGGTGATGCCCCGTTCCGCATTGACCATGAAGTTCTTCGCCAGAATCATGTTCGTGTTGTTCGTTCCCGGACCGTGATAAGGGTCGCGGTGCACATTGCCGAAGCTGCCGAGGACCTCAGAAGTGAAAGCAGTCAAGCCGTTGGAGAACCAGGTCGAAGAACCATTGCCATTGCGAACGCGCGGATTAGCGAACTGCAACTGCGCCACCTGGTTGGGAACGTCCGGGCAAGCATAGAAGTTCACGCTCGCCGCGCACCAGAGCGACCGGGAAGTGCCACCCGCATACGAGATGTCGTACGGGAAGCCTTGCGACAGGGTCATGATGCCTGTAACTTCCCAGCCGGCCAGCGCCAGATTCTTCGCTGAATACTCGCTCCCTGCGAACTTCGGAACGATATACAGCGGAGAGAATACGAAGTGGTTGCGCACATCAAACGCAGCGTCTCCGTAGTTCAGCCCCTGGTCGAACTGGTTGTAACCGCGAGCACCGTTCTCACCATAACCCGCGTTCTCATAACTGGAGGCATCGTCGAGGGCGTGCGCATACGTGTACGCCACCTGGAACATCAGTCCGTGGGTCATACCCTTCTGCACAAACACCTGCATTGAGTTGTAGCTGGACGAACTGAACGATCCAACCGTCCCCACACTCGCGATGTTCGCATTGTTCCCCACCGTGTGATCGGGGAAATACAAAGGCTGGAGGTTGCGATAGGCGGAGGTTGTCGGGCTGGCGCAGAAGGCCGTATCCGCCAGGCAGGCCGCGTGCCCTGCTGCTGTGATCGCATCGCTTTCGTAACTCACCTGGTTATGCCGCGCCAGGGAACCAACGTAGCTCACGCGGACCACTGTGTTCGACGGAAACTCACGCTCCACGCCGAGTTGAATGTTCTCCGCATACGGCGCGCGGAAACTGGGTCCGTAGGTGCTGATATCGAACGGTTCGATTGAGGACCACGTTGCCGCCGAAATCACCTGCCCCTTGTGGGGGAAGGTATAGGGGAACTTATTCGCGTACACCGTGCCGGTATTGATGTCTTCGTAAGGATTGGCGAATGATGGTCCGGTCACAGTTGGGTCCGATCCCGCATAGTCAGTGTCGCCGCCTGAGTTCAGGCCGAAAGGAGGCGTTTGCAGGGTGTTCAGCGAAGTTTCTTCCTCGCTGCGGTCGAAGTAGATGCCGAATCCGGCACGCACGGAGAACTTCTTCGCATCGCCGCCCGAGAGCATTCCGAGGTTCGGCGCCCAGGCAAATCCGAGGCGCGGCCCAAACTCTGTGTAGCGGGTCGTGGCCTGTCCCGAGTTATGGCAGCCGCCCTCACCTGGATAAGCAATATCTGTAGGCGCCCCCGGAAAGAGCGTCGAATTAAAGCCGTTGACGAAGCATGCAATTCCCTCGCCGTCGTACTGATGATTACGCAGCGGCGTATCGATCGAGTAGCCGAGGCCGTAATCCAGCGTAAACGAGTTCGACAGCTTCCAGCTGTCCTGCGCGAAGACGTAATTCAGGAACGCATCCGCCTGAATCGATGCGCCAGAGCCCTGGCTATAGGTGTCAGGAACGCCCAGCAGGAAGTCCAGCGCGCCGTCGCCGCTGGTGAACGCGCTGGCCGTGTTATCGAAGCCGAACGAGCCATTGTTTCTGGCGCCAAATGGGTTCGAAACGTTGAACCGCTCGCCTTCATAACCGAACTTCAATGCGTGGTTGCCGATCACTTTCGACACAGAATCGTCCAGCTGAATGGCCTGGTCGATACGGGGCTGAGGTCCGTTGGTGCTGAAGCCCAGTTCGAAACCAACCTGATTGAGGCCGCTCACCGAAACTGCCGTCATGCCTTCGCCCGCGGCGTTCTCAGGCGTGATGTTGAAGCCGACGCTCGAGGGAGCCACCGGATTCTGCGGGATGACTGCCTGATAGTTGAACCGCGTGTAGTGTGCGGAAAGATCGTTGACCAGCGTCGGACCGAACTGATGTACGAAATCGGCCGTGATCTGATTGATGTTTTCCGTATCCTGATCGCCGAATCCCGGCACCGTCGCGCCCGTAAACGGCAGGGTTTCGGTTTCGTTCAGCCTGTGGTTGATGAAGATTCCGTAGAACTGGTTCTGCGGATTCAGGGAGTAATCGATCCGCCCGATGTACTGGTTGATGCTCTCAGGGACCACTGGGGTGAATTGGTAGCCGTATGTCCCCTGGTTCGCGGTCGGGAGATACTTTGACATCAGCGTCTTGGCAATCGTGTTCAGAGAGCCCGCCGGGAAAACGCCGCCATTGGTGTAAGCACACTGGGCCCAGGTATTGCCCGCGCAACCCGGGATGTTGATGGTGGAGGGGATCGCAGTAGCCGTGAAGGCGCCCCACGTGTCCGTGGGACCCGGTGCTGTACCCGCCGGTCCGGCATCGACGGAGAAGTCGCCGCCGCGCTCGGCGGTCGACAGAACGTTCACGTTGCCACCGCTCTGCGGTGTGATCTGCCTCGTTCCCTGATAGCCAAAGAAGAAGAACAGCTTGTCCCTCAGAATCGGGCCGCCCACCGTCGCACCTGGGATGTTCTGGTGATACTTGCTCACCTCAGCCGCGCCCGTCGTGGCATTGTGAAAGTAGAAGTTTGCCGTGTTCAGAAAGGTGTCGCGGTAGCACTCGAAGGCGGTTCCATGGAGATGGTTCGTGCCTTCCTTGATGGTCGCACTCACGATGCCACCCGAGTTGCGGTCGTATTCCGCGTTCAGCGGCCCGTCAATCAGGTTGAACTGATCGATCGCATCGAGGTTCGGCGCAAAGGCCAGGGTGTTCAGCGCGATGTCGTTGGTGTCCGCGCCGTTTACCAGATATTCAGACTGCTGGGTCTGCGCGCCGCTCACGGAATAGGTTCCGGCGAAACGGTCGCTCGACATCTGAACACCCGGCAGCGTCAGTTCAAGTGCGGTAAAGTTACGCCCAATCAGGGGCAGCTCTTCCATCTGCTGCGAGTTGATGACGTTGCTCAGCTGCATTTCGCTGGTGTCCACCTGGACCGCCGCGGCGTTGACTTGTACAACTTCGCTGGTCGACCCAACCGTCAAATGAACATCGGCGACATACTCCTGGTCGATGTTGAGCACAATGCCCGTCGTTTGGTACTTCTTAAACGCCGGCGCCACCGCTGTGATCGAATAGGTCCCGACCGGCAGCTGCGGAAACAGATACCCGCCGTCGCTGGCCGATACGGTGTCAAACGAAACACCCGTTGCCGCGTTCGTGGCGGTGATTTTCACCCCCGCGATGACTGCACCCGACGGATCGGACACTGTCCCCTTGATGCGTCCGTTCACATCTGCTGCTTGGGCCACGCCTATTGCCGCCATCACGGCGATCACAACGAGACTCAACCGTTGCCAGAAATGCACCTTGCTCATAACTGTTCAATCCTCGATTTTTTGGAGAGTTGGGCTGCCGGGCTGGAATTCGAATCGATTCCAGTCGCCCTTGTGAACGGTGTCTGAGCTGTTAAGGGTTACCGTGGTCGAGGCAATTCTCTGGCCACTTTTGTTGCCTCGCACCTGAGCGACCATGAGGAGCAAGTCTCTGAAATGTCTCTTGAACGTTATATGACTGATAAAAAGTAGCTTATACAGTGCAAAGAGTCGACCGCCACATATATCAATTGAACAACCTAAGTGACCATACGGTGTCTGTTGGAGTAACTGCGATGGTGAGCCTTTAATCCCAAAATTCATAACACTTTAGTGGGAATGTATGGCAAGTCGGAGTCCTGCGTTTCCTCCGACTGTCGCGCGCACGCTGCTTTTCCAAAGCTTCCAGGCCAGCGAAATTTCCCCAGCTCTGGCCCCCCATTCCACCAGGCACGTCCATGCGTCACTCGTGAAAAAATAGGCTTAGCGCCCCGACGAGGAGGCACCGTATGAACGCCCTCAAAACTGCATTCCTGCTCACTGCCCTCACCCTCCTTCTGGTTTTCATTGGCGAACGCATTGGCGGCCAGAACGGTATGATTCTCGCCTTCGTCATCGCCGCGGCCATGAATTTTTTCAGTTACTTCTATTCCGACAAAGTCGCTCTGGCCGCGTACCGCGCCCAGCCCGTCACGCGCGAGCAGCTGCCTCGCGCCTATGCCGTCGTCGAACGCATGACTGGCCGGCTCGGCATGCCCATGCCGAAGATCTATGTCATCCCCACTGACGCACCGAATGCCTTCGCCACCGGGCGCAATCCGAAACATGCCTCCGTCGCAGTCACCCAGGGAATCCTGCAGCTTCTCAATGACGATGAACTGGAAGGCGTGCTGGCGCACGAGCTCGGCCATGTACGCAATCGCGACATTCTCACCAGCTCTATCGCCGCAACACTGGCCGGTGCGATTACATTGATCGCCCGCATGGGCTATTTCGCCGAAATGTTCGGCGGCCTCGGCGGTGGCGGCGACCGTCGCCGTGGAGGCGGTATCAGTGCCCTCTTCATGCTGATCCTGGCACCCATCGCCGCTCTGCTCATCCAGCTCTGGGTATCCCGCACCCGGGAATATGAAGCCGACGCCACCGGTGCGCACATTACCGGCAATCCCTACGCTCTCGCCAGCGCTCTTGAAAAGCTCGATGCCTACTCCAAGCGCATTCCCATGCCGGGCTCGCCCTCAACCGCGCATCTTTTCATCGTGCAGCCGCTGTTGAGCCGCGGCGACTTCGCAAACCTCTTCTCCACGCATCCGCCCATTCGTCAGCGGATCGAGCGCCTCATCGGACGGCCCAGCGTTTATGGAGCACCGCAGCAGTAAGTAGTTAACCCTGCGCATTTTCTGAACGCCGAACGCTGAGCGCTGATCGCCGTCTTCAGGGCGCCCAACCCAGCCCATCCGCGCCCTTGCCTGCGTCGATCAGCTTGTCCACTTTCCACGTTGTCAGGTTGATCGCCGCCACCTGCGCGCTGCCCATGCACGACACATATGCGGTCTGCCCATCGGGCCGAATCAGAATCTCCTGCGGAGATTTCCCCACCAGAATGGTTCGCGCCACCCGCATTGTCTGAAGGTCGACGACGGCTACCTCATCTTTCGCGGGAATCGCCACCAGCAGCCAGCGTCCATCGTGCGTCGCCGCCGATCCGTAGCCCATCCCCGGCAAATCGACCCACGTTTTCACGCTGCGCGCAGCCGTATCGATCACTGCCAGCCGCGGCAGCGCCACGTCGGACGTGAACACCATCCGATCATCCCGCGAAATCGAAATGCGCTGGATCTCCTTTGCCACCGGAATCACTGCCACCGCCTTTTGCCCCAGCATGTCCAGAACCGACACTGTGCCCGGTCCCACGTTCGCCGTGTAGCCCGTCGAGCCATCGTGCGAGATCGCGAGCATGTGCGATTGCTTTTGCCCGGTTGGCACCTTCCCCACAATCGCGAGCGTTTTCGGATCGATCGCCGTGATCGCATCGTCCAGTTCGGTCGTCACATACAACATGCCGTGCGCCGGATCGAGAACTGGAAGATGCGGCCGCACTCCGTGCCCGAAGTTGATCACGCCCGTCACCTGTCCCATGCCGACGTCAATCACCAGCAGCCTGCTGCCATCGATACCCGGCTTCCCCACTCCCGAGTTTCCGTAGATCGGCAAAAATGCCATGTGTCCGTCGGACGATGCGGCAATCTCGTGCCCCCATTCTCCGGGCACGTCCTCCGCGATCGTGCCAACCTGAGTTCCCAGAGCCGCGTCGATCACTGTTACCGTGCGATCACCCTGATTGGCTACGAGAAGTTTCTGCGCATCGAGCCACGGTACCGCCATGCAAATTGTAACTAAAGAAATTACAAATATGGCAAGGACGTTCTTTTTCATAACCGCCACTATACTGCGCGGCCTTTCCTCATCGCCACCGGCGGTCCAGCGCCGTTGTGCGCCGCTTACGGACGCTGTACGCTGGACGCGCAATGAAAACCTTTCTCCGCACCATCGCCTGGCTTGCCCTTGTCTTCTGGCTCGGCGGACTCTTCTTCTTTCCCATCACCGCATGGGCTGCATTCAGCAGTATTTCTGACACACACGCCGCCGGCACCATCGTCGCCAAATGTCTCGGTGTTCTGCATCATGAAGGCTTCATCGCCGGCGCCGCCATCATCGTCGTCCTCGGCCTCGGCTTTTTCCTGCGCGCATTCCGGATGAGCACGGCTTCTCTGGGCATCGTCATTACCGTGATCATGATCGGCTGCACCGCATGGTCCCAGTTCAGCGTCATTCCCCGCATGGAGCGCGATCGCATCGCTGCCGGCGGCGCCATCGACAGCGTCCCTAAAACCGATCCGCGCCACGCCGACTTCGATCGTCTTCACAACCTCTCGACCGATGTCGAGGAGGCTGTCATGCTTGGAGGCTTCGTCCTTCTCATCCTCCTCGCCCGCGACTACGAGGCCTGAGTCGGTCGCATCCAGATACTCAGGCTTCTGCGGCCTTCGCCGCCAGGGCTGCTGCAGCACTGATGTTTTTGACCAGTTCCGGCGGCACGCCATGGCGCTGCTGCAAATATTCCGGCGTGTTCCACGAGAGCCACACGGCTCCCTCGCTGTCTTCCCACACTAAAATCTTCAGCGGCAGATCGATCGCAATGCTCGGTGCGGCCAACATCACCGGCGTCCCTGCTGCAGGATTACCGAAGATCAGGAGTTTGGTCGGCGGCATCCTCAGCCCGGCTTTTTCTGCCTCGCCGCTATGATCCACCAGCGCGAACAGTTTCACGCCCTTCGACTCCAGAATCTTCTTCAGCCTCTCCACCGTTTCATCCACGGTGTGCTGGCTGCGCTGGCTCATAATTCCATTGCCGCTCTCAGGCATATCCATATCCTCCATGTTCGCAGAACGGCTCGATCGCACTTCCTCACGCGCTCGTCTCCTTTTCTCCGGCTCTCGCCATTTCCGCCATCAATCCCAATGTGTTCCCCGCGGGATCCCTCACGAACGCCAGCCACAGATCATGGCTCTTCATTCGTGCCACCAGATGTGGTTCCTGCATGAAGACCACACCCTTCGCCTTCAGCGCGGCTGACGCGATCTGAATATCGGGCACACGGAAATACAGAATTGTCCCATTCGTCACGACCTGCTGCTCGTCGGTTCCAATCAGCAGCCGCACCGACCCGCATTGGAAAAACGCCATCGTGCCCGCATCGAAGAGAAACTGTATTCCCAGCGTGTCCCGATAGAACGCCTTCGACTCTTCGAGATTTCCCACCGTCAGCGCGATCTGTCCTATTTCACTGAGATGGACGCATCCGCCGTTGCTTTCCATGGTTCGTTCTCCATTTCGTTAGCTGAGCTAATGATTTAGCCTGAAGACGACCCTCGATGTCAACCTCCCGTCAGCTCGATGCGGAAGCCACGGCCCAGGCTTTCCACTCGGCGGCCATCCATCTGTTGCGCAAACTGCGCCGCGTCGATTCGTCTTCCGGCCTTAATGCTCCCCGCCTCTCCGCTCTCTCCGTTATCGCTTTTGCTGGCCCCCTGACTCTCGGCCGGCTCGCCGACGCGGAACAGGTTCGCCCGCCCACTATGACCCGGATCGTCAACGCTCTTGAAACAAAGGGCCTCGTCACAAAAAGCTCCAGTGCCAGCGATCGCCGCACCATCCACATCTCCGCAACCACAAGGGGCAAACGCCTTCTTCTCCTCGCCCGCAATCGTCGCGTCGAGTCGCTCGCCCGGCAGATTCATGCCCTCCCGTCCCACGACAAAAAAATCCTTCACGACGCCATCGCCGTTCTCAATAAGCTGACCCGCACCCCTTTAGTTCGGACTTCGTGAATCCTCATCCGCTCCTGGAACCATTCCTCAGGAATCTCCGTACCTCTCCCCACAGATGCGAGCGAGGTTTCCGGGTTGAAGCTATCTATCGAAAACGTCGGCAAATGCTATGGCGGCAAAGTGTGGGCTTTGCGCCGCTTCAGCCTGGAGCTCAAACCCGGCGTCCTCGGGCTGCTCGGGCCCAACGGCGCCGGAAAGACCACGCTGATGAGCATCCTGGCGACCATCACCCGCGCCAGCGAAGGCAAAGTCATCTGGAATGGCACTGACCTGGCAGCGGACCCCAACGCTCTGCGCAACGTCCTCGGCTACCTGCCGCAGGATTTCGGTGTTTATCCCAATCTCAGCGCCCAGGAATTCCTCGAGTATCTCGCCGCCGTCAAAGGACTCGATGCGACCAACGCGCGCCGTCGCATCGATCAGCTTCTGAACCTTGTCAACCTTTCCGATGTTCGCGGGCGTCCGCTGGGCGGCTTTTCCGGCGGTATGAAGCAGCGCGTCGGCATCGCGCAGGCTCTCCTCAACGACCCCCAACTGCTCATCGTCGATGAACCCACTGCTGGCCTCGATCCCGAAGAGCGCGTGCGTTTCCGCAATCTTCTCTCTGACCTCTCTGGCGAGCGCATCGTCATCCTTTCCACGCACATCGTCTCCGACGTCGAGGCCACCGCCTCTGACATCGCCCTGATCTCCAACGGAACTCTGGTCGCCCACGCCGCACCCGAAGACCTGCTGCGCCGTGTCGAAGGCCGCACCTGGGAATGGGTCGTTCCCAGCGCCGACCTCAACGCCGTGAAACAGTGCTATCGCGTCAGCAGTACTGCGCGCCGCAGCGACGGCGTACATGTGCGCATCCTGACTCAGGATCCTCCCGCCGGCGCGCAACCCGCCTCACCCACACTGGAAGACGCATATCTCGATTCGCTCTCGGTCTATCGAGCCGGGGCCGTCGCGTGACGCGCACCCGCGTGCTCTGGCACCTGGTGAAGGCCGATTTCCTGACCCGCGTCCGCCGCACCAGCTTCCTTCTCACCCTGGGATTCGCCGTCTTCCTCGGCTACCAGACCTTCGCCGGTCACATCGTCATGCGGCTCGACGATTTCCGTGGAGTCTATAACTCGGCGTGGGTCGGCGCGCTCATGGGCGTCGTTACCAGCTGCTTTCTCACGCTGGCCGGTTTCTATATCGTAAAGGGCTCTGTCCTGCGCGATGAGACCACGCGTGTCGGTCAGATTCTCGCCGCCACTCCGATGACGAGAAGCTTTTACACCATTGCCAAATTTCTCGGCAACTTCGCCGTGCTCGGCGCCATGGTGCTCGTCATGGGCGCCGCTGCGCTTTGCATGCAGCTGTTCCGCGCGGAAGACCGCACCCTCCACCTCTGGGCTTTGCTTTCTCCTTTGCTGCTCTACGCTCTGCCCGCCATGGCTTTCGTCGCCGCCCTCGCTGTTCTTTTTGAAACGCTGCCCGTCCTCCGCAGCGGCTTGGGCAACGTGATCTGGTTCTTCCTGTGGATTGGTCTGCTCACCGGCGGCATGGCTCCCGCCATGAAACGCGGCGCACCCGTCACCAACGCGGACTACTTCCACGACTTCACCGGCTTGTCCACGATGATGTTCCACATGCGGACTGACATCCTTCAGGTCGACCCGACATTCCAGAACAGTTTCTCTCTGAGCATTGGCGGGGCGCCGCCGCGCAAGCGTTTTCAGTGGACCGGGATCCGCTGGGACGCCGCGCAGGTGGCCGCGCGGCTGAGCTGGTTCGCTTATGCCATCGCCGCTTCGCTGCTCGCCGCACTCTTCTTCCATCGCTTCGATCCCGCGCGCGAACGCTTCGCCAGCAGGCCGAAAGAAATTACCGAACGCGGTGCGGTCGTTGAACTGGCTGCTGCACGCCAACTCGTGCAGAGCGACCCATGGTCGAGCAGGCTCACACCTCTTCCGCCGTCAAGCGTGAAGGACCTCTTCGTCGCCGTTGTGATCGCGGAGCTGCGCCTGATGCTGCAGGGCCATCGCTGGTGGTGGTACGCCGTCGCGGGTGGCCTGATCATCGCCTGCCTCGCCGCCCCGCTCTCCGCTTCCCGAGAAGGTATCGTGCTCGCCGTCTGGCTCTGGCCCATGTTTATTTGGGCGCAGATGGGCAGCCGAGAAGCGCGCTATGCCACCGGCCCACTTATTTTCTCAGCTCCGCGTTCGCTCGAGCGGCAGTTGCCTGCGGTCTGGCTTGCCGGAGTTTTGGTCGCGCTCGCCGCCGGCAGCGGCCTCGCTCTCCGTCTTGTAGTCGCCCGCGATCTGCATGGCCTCGTCGGATTCGCCGTCGCTACTCTCTTTATTCCCAGCCTCGCCCTCGCGCTCGGCGTTCTAACCGGCGGCAGCAAATTATTTGAGGCCCTCTACATCGTTTGGTGGTACACGGGCGCGCTGCATCACTTGCCCGGCGCGGACTTCACCGGTACCCTGGCGGCCAGCAGCCGCCCCGCCCTCTATCTTCTTTTCACCGTTGGTTTGCTCGCCGTCTGCTTTGCGCGCCGCCGCACCCAGCTCGCTTACGCATGACGCCCGATCAGCAGATCGGCCGCTACAAACACAAAAAAGATCACCGCAATCACACCGTTCATCATGAAGAATGCGGCGTTCATGCGCGTCAGGTCCTGTGGCGAAACGATCAGATGTTCCCACAGCAAGAGCAGCGCGACCGCCACAATGCCCACGCCGGCAATCGATCCCAGTTGAAACAGCACCGCGAGCCACACGAGCAGTCCGAGCATCGTCACATGCATCGCGCGCGCAATCCAGAAAGCCTTTCCAACGCCCAGCGTTGCTGGAATGCTGAAGAGTCCAGCCGCCCGATCGTGCGCTTCATCCTGGCATGCGTATAGAACATCGAAACCCGCGACCCAAAACAACACCGCAGCCGTGAGAACCAGGATGCGCGGATCGAGTGAACCCCGAATTGCAATCCACGCTCCGGTCGGCGCGATTCCCAGCGCCAATCCCAGAAAAAGATGCGACCACCGTGTGAACCGTTTCGTGTACGAGTAGAGAAACAGCACAGCCAGCACCACCGGCGAAAGCATCAGCGTTAGCCGGTTCAGCCCCCACGCGCCCAGCACGAAAATCGCGGCCATCGCAAGGGTGAAGGCCGCGGTAAATCCGCGGGTCAGCAGTCCCGCCGGAATCGCTCTCATCTTCGTCCGCGGATTTACGGCATCGAGATCCGCATCCGCCCAGCGATTGAAAGCCATTGCTGCCGAGCGCGCCGCAATCATGCACAGCACAATCCATCCCAGCTTCGCCGCCGGCGGCCAGCCGTGCGCAGCGAGCATCGCACCGGTCAGCGCAAACGGCAGCGCGAACACGGAGTGCTCCCACTTGATCATCTCCAGCGTCACGCCAATGTCGCGCAGTAGCGGCATAAACAAAAAATGGACCTCATCCCACCGATGAGGTCCATTTCAGTGTAACGGTTATGGGAGGCCCGCCCTCCGGCCGGCCTCTTTGGGAACTTACTTGCCCGGCTTCTCTGACCCGCCGTTCGCCACCTGCAGCTCGTTCGTCACGCTGAACACTCCAGGAACGGTGTTCGCCGCAATGTTGGCCGCATTCTTCTGCGCCTGCGTGTCCACCTCTCCGTAAAGCGTCACGTGCCCGTTTTCCACCTGGATACGAATCGGCTTTGCCGGATCGATCAGGTACTGGTTCAGCATCGGATTGCCGTACACTGCGCGGAACACTGCCCGGCGAATGCGGTCGTCATTCGGTGAAACCGGATCCACCTGGATGTTGTCGACCACGTCCTTCACGCCTTTCGTGTTGGCAACAATCGCGACGGCATCCGAAGCATCCACCGGTCCGTAGGCGTGGCCGCCCAGCGTGACAACGCCATTCTGCACCTGCACCGTGATGGCATCGAACGGCGTCGTTCCGTAGCCGACCATGTCATAGGTGATCGCCTTCATCAGCTTTTGCTGCAACTGCTGATCGGGAACCTCGGGGCCTGCTACCTGAATCTCGTTGCGAACCGCGGTCACGCCTTTCGCGTGATGCACCTTCTGATCCGCGCTGATCTTCGCTGCAACCGTGTCTACAGTTCCCGTCAGCGTGACCACACCGTTCTGCACCGTTGCCTGGATGCCTTTGAAGCGGGACGAACTCAGGGCCTTCTGCACAACCGCCTGCGCCTCGGAGTCGTTCTGCGCAAACACCGCAGGCACGGCAAGAGCCGCCGCAAGAATAAAAAGAAATGCCTTCTTCATAGTTTTTCTCCCAGGGCTGTCTCCATCTTTGTGCGAATTTCCTGTCCGGATTTCCCGAACCGAGGAGATAACCCTTCCGATCTATTCAGACACGGAAAGGCCCCATTTGGATGCGCGATTGCTGCGAAAATTGCGGAGAATTGGCAGATTTTGGCGTGTGCCTAACTGCTGATTCTGAAGGAATTGCGTAGCCAGCGGAGAACCCTCCTCCACTCAGTGATAGCGCCGGTGCAGCCGAAAAATCAAACTGAAAACACCCGACTCGTCGCGCACGGCAACGACTGAAAAATCGGGCGTTACACGCCACTCGCCCTGGATCAACTGCTCTGCTGTTGAGTTGACGTTCGTCGCATAGGTTAGGGTAGCGTTCTTCGAAATTGGCTCCTCAACCGTGATGCGCGCCGTCGCATTGCCCACACCGCTCACGAAGGTTGGATCGATCCTGACGCTGCCGCCGCCGAAAAGTTTTTGAATCCGATTGCTGATCGTCGCATTCAGCGCGCCGCCCAGCAGAGAATCTGCCGTCGAGTTCACTCCCGCCTGCTGCTGCTCTGTGCTGTAGATCTGCTGCTCTTCCTGGGTGCGGCCCATCGCCAGCAGCGAAAAAATATCCTGCTCCGACAACGGCGGCTCCGACCGAAACGTCGGATTCAGCTTGTTCGTTGCCCCCTGCAGCGCAATCGTGATGGTGTAGTTCTCGACCGTGGTGGTTGCCGTCAGATCCAGCACCGGCTGGATGCGGACCGGATTGCTGAAGTAAATCTCCCCATGTTGCAACTCGAACTTCTCCCCATTGAAGGTCGCCCGGCCGTCCGTGATCGTCACGCGCCCCAGCACCGTGGGCTCCGCCAGAGTGCCGCGGATGGCCAGATCTACATTGCCGGCCAGCCGCGCAAACGAATTCTGGAAGTTGAGCGACGGCGCCGACGTGATGCGAATATTCAGCCGCACTTTATTCGTGGGCGAATCGGGATTGGGCGGCAGCGATACGCCTCCGCTGCTGGCGATGGATGCAAAATCCACGTTGGGATTGATGGCAAAGCCAGTCAGCGTCACGTGCCCGCTCACCAGAGTGCTGGTCTGATTTCCCTGTAGACGAATCTGCGCGCTTGCTGTCGACGTCACGCCCTCCGGATACCGAATGCGCACGTCTTTCGCATCGGCCGTCAGATCCGCATAGAGCCCGCGATGATACGTGACATAGCCGCCGACCTTGATCAAACCGCCGCCGCTGTAAGCCGTCACATTCTTGAAGTCCAGTCGATCCTGATCGAAAACCAGCTCGCCGTTCATACGGCTCAGGCCGTTCACGTAGTCTTCCAGCGCCACGTTCACGTTCGTGAATTTAACGTTACCGGTCAGGTCGGGATTGTCGACCGTGCCTTCAGCACTGACCGTGAAGTCCACATGCCCCGAAGAGATTATGTCCGTATCAAGCGTCTCCGCCAGCGCCATATTGATGGAACCTTTGGCGCCGCCGTGGATCGGCTTAGTGTTTCCAAATATGCCGACCGATCCTTCGGTGCGCAGATCGGTATCCGGCCCGACAATGTGCAACGAATCCATCTGGAAGGTTCCGTTGCGCAGCGTCGCATGCACCTGACCATCGCTGTGAATGGGAACGTCTTCCAGGGTGACCGCAAGTTCGCTCAGCCGAACGTCGCCGTTCAGCTGTTTCGGCTTACGCAGCGGACCGGATACCGTGACAGCGCCTGCAATCGACGAACTGCCGCGAATTCCCGTAACGCTGAAGGTGCGCAGTAAAGGATCAATGTTGAAACCGGCAAAGTTCAGTTTGGCCTGTGTCTGGTAGTCACCCGCCAACTGCGTCTCACCCGTCAGCTCCAGATTCGACGTATTCAGGTGGGAGCGAACATGCATCTCGAGCGCGCGTCCCTGCGTATGCGCATCAATGTCGGTTGAACCCTTAAATTCGCGCGCCACCTGCAGGTTTCGCACATGCATGCTCGCCTCGAGCACCGGCGCCTCGACCGTCCCGCTTCCCTTTACCGCAAAATCAACAGTCCCCAACACGGGATACTGCGCGTTTTCAAGCCGCTTGATATGCGCCAGCTCAAAACCGCTGCCCTGTAGATTGACGTGCGCCGTGTTCGCCGTGAAGTTGTAGCCGCCGTCCCCGTTAATCCGTCCTCCATCGAGAGCGAACACCAGATGCATTGCGCTCACGTCTTTGCCGCGAAACTGAACATCCGTGGTCAGCGATCGATAGGCTTCGCCGTAAACCGCCCCGCCCGTCACGCTCACCTGGCCTGTGCCATTCAGATCTCCGATGGTGCCATCGGTCTGCGCGTGCAGATTCAGGGTTCCGGACACCGGATAGGTTTTCCCCGTCAGCGCCATCCACTGCACGATGTCCGCGTTCTTTACTTCGGCCTTCGCGTGAATTGCAGAAGAATCTGCAAACAGGTCCTTCGGCTCACTGGCTCGTCCGTGTACGTCGCCGGAGAATTGAATTGTGGTCTTTCCCTGCACCAGTGTGCCCACGCTTACGGAGAGTGACCCGGCACTGTACGCGGCATCAGTCGTCAGGCTGTCGAAGTGAATGTTGCTCACCGCCCGCGTCGCCTCGGGCGTTGGTCCCAGAGGCACGATGTTGAAGTCCGTAGCCTGCAAATGGCCCTGGAAGCTCGGCGAAGTCAGGTTTCCCGTTACCGTTCCGTGGAACTGTGCTTCCCCGTGCAGGTCCGCTGGGATCGGCGTCGGCTGCCCAGGAGCCGAAATGCCAAAGGCGGCCAGCACCGGATTGAACTCCGACACGTTGTGGGTCACCAGGCTCGCGTTGATTTGCGATTTACGCGTCATCGGATAGACGCCCAGGCTCCCCGTAATCTGAATTTCCGATGCCGGCGTATGAATGTCGAAAGCGTTGATTATGACCGAGCCGTTTGCGTTCCTGTATGCAGCGTCCACCTCGCCGTTCACGGGCACCTCATTGGGACTCGGCGTGTGCGGCGGCGCAACCGTTACCTTCACCGTCCCAACAAGATTCTCCGGGCTGCCGGTCCAGTCCACATTCGCGGTTCCCGCTGCCGATGTATCGAATCCCAATCGCCGAAAACGCCGCGGTGCCACCGTATCCAGTACCGAGTCCAGCGTGAATCCCGCCAGCCTGGTCCGGATCGTGCCCTGCTGCTGCGCATTCTTCTTCGGAGCCTGGCCGGGCTGCGCGAGACCCGGTGTCTGCCAGTTCACGATGTGCATGTCGCCGGTCACCACTCCGCCTGTCGCCAGGCGAGCATGAATTCCGGTGACCGCAATCAGATCCTGCGTGACATGCGCAACAGCATCCGCGGTCACGCCGGTGGCGTCCACCGTCCCGGTCCTGTATGCCCCGCCACTGATGCGCGCGTTCCCATCGACGACAAATTGCGTCGTGCCACCGTGCCCGTTCGCTTCAAGCTGCGCCGTACCGGCCTCGAGCCCCGGAACGCCCGTCAGAGCGCGAACTTCCAGCGCGTCAATCGCGCCTTTCATCGTGAATTGCCATTGTGGATTTGCGAAGTTGTTCAGCTTCCCGCTGGCCCGCAACACCGTCTTCTGACTCTTGCCCTGAGGCCCGCTTTCGAGCATCAGCGATACCAGGTCGGCGTTGTCGCGCCCCATGTCCACAGAAGCGTCCAGCTCGGAATGCACAGGCGTGTCGGTTCCTCGTTGCACAACAAGATCCTCCGCATGCACTGTGCCCACATAGTGATCGCGCACCGCAACATAGTTTACCTGCGCTGCCAGATTGTTGACCGCCAGGTTGAACGGAATCTGCTGCGCATTGAGGATCGCCACGCCATCATTCAAAACGGTACGGGCCACTTTGAGATCGAAAATCTGGTCCGTCGAACTCCCGCTGGATGCCTGCTTTGGCTTCGGCTGATTGGTCGTTCCGTCTGGATAAACGATCAGGTGAATCACCGGGTGATCGCCTTCGAGATAGTTCAGCCCGATCTTTGCCCGGAAAAACGAGAGAATCTGCAGCCGCACAAACAGCCGGTCGATATGTGCATAAGGCACCTGATTCGCCGCCTCAAGACCGTGAATGGTCAGATCGTCTGCCTCAAACTCCAGATGCGTTAAACGCCAGCTGAATTTCTTCAGCTCCACTCGTCCGCCTGTCGACTTCTGCAACTCGGAGATCAAAGCACGGCGCACTCGATTCTCAAACGAAGGGGTGCTGGCAACCCACGCGACAATGCCGAGGAGAACGGTGAGCACAGCCAGTGTCCACAGCGCCCCAAAGGCAATAAGATTCCGCACGCGGTGCGGGTGGGCCCGCTGCGGGTTCTCAGTGCCGAGTGGTTCTTCTTCGGGTGTTGGCTGTGGCATCGCGTTCATTGGTTCTCTGCCGCCGGCTTGGCTCCCAGATCGGCGGTGTACGCCCGATCCACAATCTGCACATTCCCCTGGTCGTGGAGGCTCGACAACCAGTCCTGAAATAGCCCGCTGACCTGTTGCTGGAGCAGGATTTCCTGAATCCGGCTGGAAACATCTGCCAGAGGAGGTGCTTCTTGGTTGTCCTTCGCCAAGGCAGGCACCAGGGTCTTCTGATAATACGTCCCAACCTGCTCCTGCGTGATGCGAACTCCGCTGCGGAAACGCAGGTCGATAAAGCTCAGAATTGCCATGCGCTGACTCCAGCGCTTCTGCACAACCGCCTCGGTCAGATCATTCGACTGCAAAAATTTGTCCCAACCTTCGGATTCTTCGCACCGAAACTGCACACACGCAGGTATCTGCCTCTTCAACTCCACCAGCGATTTGTCGACGTCTGGCTTCGCCGTCGTGGTCGACTGCTGTTGCTGCTCCATCTGATCGAGGATCAGCGTTCGATCGATCAGTCGTCGCAGCGCGAAATCCGGTGTGTTCTGTCCGGGCAGTACCTGCAGGGGCTCCAGTGCTGAAAGGTGCATCTCCTGCTCGACATCGCTTTCGAGCAGCACATTGGGACCGATGTTGGCAACGACGTGATCCAGTTCAACGGGTTGGTCGGCGGCCGCAGACCCGGGCGATGGCGGGGGCGCCTGGGGAGAAGGGTTCTGCGCAGCAACGATCCCCGCAGCAACCGCAAAGATCGTGGCCAGCATCGCCCTGCGTGCCCTTGCTCCCATCCCAGTCATCATCAGAATGCCTGCCCGATGCTGAAGAAAAAGTTGAAGTGCGCCGCCTGCCCATAACACTGTGGCGCTGCGTTCGGATCTGAATTCGAATAACAGGTAAGGTTGCTCGAGTTCGTTGCGTTGGTACTCCCATACGTCACCAGCACCGGGTAGACGGGCGGATTCAGGTTGTAGCTGACATCGAAGCGAATCGGCCCGATCGGCGTGTGATACCGCGCTCCGACCCCCACCGTATGCGAGAAATCGTTAAAGTCACACAACCCGGTTGGATTCGTGCTCGAGGAGCGCGTCTTCTGCTGCTGGAGGGTCGCGTCCAGATAGGCCTTTGCCGTGCAGGTGTAACTGTGGGGCTGTTTGATCCTCAGCGCGCTCGGCCAAATATCCGACGAGTTATTAAAGACGTTCCCCATGTCGTGAAACAGAACAAATCCTAAGGAGTTGCCGAAATACGGCAGCTGCGGATTCGGTAGGCGCAGTTCGGTTTGATTCACGAACGCGCCGGCGCCCCCAATCGGGAATCCGGTAATGGAGTCGCGTGGTCCCGCGGAGTTGAGCGGGAAGCCACGCATCGACTCCGGACCGCCGGCGTACAGACGTTCAGGCAGCGGAATCGATTCGTATCGCGCTTCTCCAAAAACCCTCTCCATGCCAAAGCGCGTGTTGCGGGCGAGGATGTATCTCTTCTCCTTGCCCAACCCATAATAGGTCGCATTCGACCAGTCGAAATGCGCATAGTTCGCTTCTGAAGTCAGAAACGAGTTGTCAGTGGCGAAGATCTGGATGCTGTTGTACATGCCGGTCTGCGCATCCAGAGGTTCAGGCCGCCGCGTGTCATGAATCCACGTCAGTTCAGGACCGCCTACACGCACCGGTTCCGACAGGAGCGGAATCAGGTTCGGCGCGACCTGGATCGTATCGGGGTCGACTTTCACGCGGCGAAACGAAACCTGATAGATGAGCGTGTCGATCAGGTTGGGATGCTGTGTCAGGCGCACATCGCCCTCTGATGTAGACGAGGCAAACGTCACGACGTTTTGAGCATTGATATAGCCGCCGCCCAGCGAAGCATCGAGCGTCGGATGGTTCAGGAATCTCGGCCAGTTGTAATTCGCGGTGAATTGCTGTTCCAGCGATCCGTATTCCGACTTGAAATTGATCGACTGATTTCTGCCCCACAAGTTGATCCGCGACACATCCAGTTCCACCAGCGCGCTCACTCCGAATTTGCCGTTCGGACTGCACGAGTAAGTCGACGGATTGATGCCCAGGGCAATCAGGCTTAGCGGATTGGGGCAGTTCGTACTCGGCGTGCCTGTCTGCGCCTGGAATCCGCCTCCGTAGGTCACATCCCAGCGTCGCGCTTCGTCGAACTGGATCAGGACATTCTTGCGCGGCTCGTCCCCTCCCGGATTCTCCACCGCCGTCGTCACCTGGTTGAACAGCGTCAGGTTGTAGAGATCCCGCTGCGTCTGTAAGAGCTTCGATTGATCGAGCGGGTCGCCCTGCTTCACGAGAATCGCGTGCTTCACGGTGGCTCGATGTGTGTACTTCATCCCGCTCATCAACACGTTGCGAACGAAATGCTGATCGCCCGCGATCACGTGCAGATCGACATCGATTAGTGTCGGATCCTTCGGCGAAGGATTCTGCCGCAACGTCACCGTCGCGTGGTCGTATCCGTGATCCAGAAAATAGCCCATGATCGCGTCGCGATCCGATGCCAGATTGTTTCCTGAATAAGGCTGGCCCGGCTGCAAACTCAGCTTGGGCCGAATCTCCGCCAGTTGCGACGGCGACGCGCCGTCGATGTTGTACTCCCCAACCCGCTGCTGTGCGCCTTCGACAATGTTGTAGGTCACAGTGAGACTTCGCTCGCCCTTCTTCGACTGCTTGGCCGCTTCGTGGACCTCCGGCGTTATCTTCACGTTCGTGAAACCGTTTCCCGCATACATGGCCGTGATCGCATTCACATCCGCTTCCTGCAGCGCCTGGCTGTAAATGCCATGCGGGATGAACAGCGATGCAGACTGCACGCTCAGACGCTGCTTCAGCAGCCACGCTCCGAAATAGCCGTTCCCCCGAATATCCACGGTCTCGATACGACTGCGCGACCCCAGATTTACGTCGTAGGTGATATGCGTGACGCTATCCCTGGCGTCTTCGAGGTGCGTCACTTTCGCGTTGAAATAGCCTTGCCGCTGGTAGTAATCCCTGATGCGCTTGCTGCCTTCGTTCAGCAGATCCTCATCCAGCGTTCCTTCCGTATAGACGGGAACCAGGCTGCGAACCTTACCCTGGCTGAGCTTGGCCCCCTCCACAATGATTTTCACCACCGGGCCGCGGTCCGCGTCGAAGTGATAATTCAGGCGGTTGCCCGGCGCCTCGTATTGGGTCGAGGCCAGGCTGACATTGGCCTCCAGCCGCTGTTGCTTCTGGTACTGCTTCCTCAGATTCGCCAGAGCGCGGCTTACCGTGTCCGAATTCACCTTCGTACCGGACTTCAGTTTCGCCTTCTTCCGGAAGGTCGGCACGTCCATGCCGCTGTCGCCCTCGACCGCAACATCGCCCACGCGCGCCGTCTTTCCCGTGTTCACGTTGAACTGGACGTTGATTTCAGCGTCCGTCTTGTCCACCGCCGTATGCCGTACGATCGAAGCCTGGTAGTAGCCGTTTTGTTGCAGCGTCTGCTGCAGCAGGCTCACCGCGCGATTCAGTTTCTGCTCGGTAAAAGGAGTCCCGGGATTGAGTCGTGTGGAGTAATTGAGCTGATTGCTCAGGTGGGAGTTTTTCACGCCCCGCACCAGGATTCGCCCAAGGAAGAGCGTCGGCGTCCCCTTGAAAACCAGGGCAACCCCCTGTCCCTGCCTCTGCCCGCTCACAGAAATACTCTGGTAGAGTCCCGTGGCGTAAAGCCTGCGCAAACTGGCACGCACTCTTACCGGATCGAGCGGCGCATTCGGCTGTTGCTCCAGTTGCGCCGGCAACGGATCCAGCGCATTCGCCACCACCCCCTCGAATCCGATGTTCGTTACTGAAAGCCCGGCCCACCCCTCCAGGTCCGCAGAGGTTGGCACCGGCTGCACCTTCACCGCCGATTTATCCTGCGTGGTGTTGTAGGAGGGCAACACGCTGCCCGGCGGAACCGGCGGGGTCTTCAGCCGTTGTTGTTCCGGAGAACTGGCTACCGGCGGCTGGGTCGGGTTGAGGGGCTGCTGCGCCCGCAGCGAAACCGCGCCGCCCAACAACAAACCTAAACACAAAACCTGCGCGGGCTGCGATCGAGGCCTCCATCTCGCCGTCGTCGCCGGGCCCTGTCGCTGATGGTCGCGCAAAGCAGAAAGTACTCTCGAACCCAAACTGCCCTCGTTCTGCATCGGAAAAGGTCGTCTCGGTAAACTCAGAGGACCTCTGTCCTGTCTAACACCGCCTGGCCCCGACGAGTTCTCCTCAAAATCGCGTCAGCTCGATGGCCCCGGCTCCGGGATTCGCATCCCCGAGTTTTTTGCTCTCGAACACATGAGATGCCACTCATCGATCGTGTGGCCAGCCATCAGCGAAAGCGCGCGTCGCGTTGAATTTCTATACTACTGATCAGATGGCCGCTCCGTCCCAAACCGTCCGTGAAAGGTACTCGCGCCAGGTCCTGTTTGCCCCGATCGGCCTTGTGGGCCAGGAACAGATCGAGCGCGCCCATGTGGCAGTGGTCGGGGTGGGCGCCACCGGCGCCGCGGCCACGAGTCTGCTGGCGCGTGCTGGGGTGGGTACGCTAACCCTCATCGACCGGGACTTCGTCGAGGAAAGCAACCTGCAGCGCCAGATCCTCTTCGATGAGGCCGACGCCCGGGATTCTCTGCCCAAAGCAGAGGCCGCCCGTCGCAAAATCGCCGCCTTTAACAGTGAAATCCGCCTCACCGTCCAGATCGCCGATCTGGTCCCCGGCAACATCCATGCGCTCCTTGAAGGCGCCGACATCGTGCTCGACGCCACGGACAACTTCGAAACTCGCTATCTTTTGAACGACTATGCCATTGAACGGTCCAAACCCTGGATTTACGCCGCCGCCGTCGGGTCCTATGCCGTGACCATGAACATCCTTCCCGGAGAGACCGCCTGCCTTGCTTGTGTCTTCCCGGAGCCGCCCAGCGGAGCCGTAGAAACCTGCGACACCACCGGCATTCTCAACACCGCCGTCAACCTTGCGGCGTCCATCGAAGTCACGGAGGCCCTGAAATGGATTGTCGGAGCCAGGGACAAGATGCGCCGAACGCTGCTCTCCTGTGACGTCTGGAGCAATGAGTGGACCGGAATCGCCGCCGGTTCACCCCGGCCGGACTGCATTGTTTGTGGGGAGCGTGACTTTGTCCATCTCCGTGGCGAGGGCCGTCCGCATATCACGCTCTGCGGACGGAACTCCGTCCAGATCCACGAACGCGCCCGCCCACTCGACCTCGCCGAGATGGAAAACCGCCTCCGCCCCCACGGCAAGGTCCAGCGCAACGACCTGCTGCTCCGCTTTCAGCGCGCCGAGTACACGCTCACCGTGTTCGCCGACGGCCGCGCCATCATACAAGGAACAACCGACCTGGCCGTGGCACGCAGCCTGTACGCGCGATTCATAGGTTCCTGACCTGCTCCCGCAACCCTCTTCACTGTTGTCATCCCAAACGCGTACCGGAGGGCTCTGCGGGTGCTTTTCGCCGCCTCACAGGTTTACTCCGCACCCATAACGGCACGTCAGAAACACCACACAGGCACTCACGTCGAAGCAAAACAAAAGCCCCGGCTTATCGCCAGGGCTTGTTTTGTTTTGTGCGCCCAAAGGGCGCTTCCGCCCGGACGGCCAGCCCTTAGAACTGATTCCAAAGGAACTGGTTATACACCTCGTGATGGAACTGCACTTCCTGCGGTTTTACGAAGGTGCCCAGCAACCGCGGGCAGCGATCTGCCGAAGCTTGCTTCAGATCGGCATAGCGGCCCTTCACGTCTTCACCCAGCATCGTCGTCGCCCATGCCGAATTGCGGAAGTCCGCGAGCGCCGTATAAATGTTGTCCGGCAAATACCGCTCCGCCTGGCGCAGATTCTTGATCCTCGATGTTTCGCCCTCGATGCCGGACTTAAACACCGAGAGCATAACCAGATAAGGATTCGAGTCCGGAGCTACTGACCGGACCTCTACGCGCATCGACCGCTCGTTGCCGATCGGAATGCGGATCATCGATCCGCGATCCACGGCCGATGCCTTGATCTGGTTGGGCGCCTCGAAGTGCGGGTCAAGCCGCCGATACGCATTCACACTGGAATTGAGCAGCAGGCAAATGTCGTTTCCGTGGGTCAGAATGCGATCGACAAACTTCCAGCCCAGCGGCGACAGTTTTTCCTGCCCGCTCGGATCCCAGAACAGGTTTTTACCGCCCTTGCTGATCGAAACGTTGGTGTGCATGCCGCTGCCGTTCACACCCACCACCGGCTTGGGCAGGAACGATGCGGTCATTCCCAGCTTCGTCGCCACCTGGCGGCAAATCAGTTTATAGAGCTGAATCTGATCCGCCGCAGCAACCACTTCCCCATATCCATAGTTGATCTCGAACTGCGACGGCGCGACTTCCGGGTGATCCTTCTCATTCTCGAAACCCATCGCCCGCTGCACTTCCGCCGTCGTGTCAATAAACTCCCGCAGCGGATCGCCCGGCAGCGAGTGGTAATAACCACCGGTGTTGACGTAGTCGAAGTGGCCCGTGGTGGGGAAATTTCTCTCCGCGTCGATGCCGCCGAACAGAAAACCCTCGATTTCGTTGGCAGCATTCAGTGTGTAGCCGCTCTTCTCGAACTGGGCCCTGGCGAAGTTCTTCAACACGCCGCGGGTGTCGCCGGAGTACGCCGCTCCGCCCTTGTCGATGACGTCGCCGAAAACCAGCACCTTGCCGGCTCCAAAGATGTCGGCCGGACCGTAATAAAACGCGCTCCAGTCAATGCCCAGCCGCAGATCGCTCTCGCGCTGCGCGGTGAATCCGCGAATCGACGAGCCATCGAACGTGAGGTTGTCGAAGCTCTTCACCAGGAACTTCTTGTCGTAGTCCAGCATGTGCAGCCGGCCTTCGAGATCGCAGAACATCACCGTGACCGCCTTGATGCCCTTCTGATCCGTCAGGTACTTCAGCCGCTCTTCCTGAATCTTGTCGAGTGCCACGCGCTTCCGGCGCTGATCCTTTGCCTTCAGGTTGAGCTCCTCTAACTCCTCATACGAGAGCGCCAGGAAATTCCGAAATTCAGTCGACATGCTTCTCCTCTAAGTCGTGATTGGGATCAATGTTACTGCCGAGCCAGGCTCACCCAGGGGGGCAGACCGCAGCGCCATCATAATCTCCGCCGAGCGGCGCGATTTTCGAGGGCTGCAAAAAGGTTTCCGCGGTTCGCATTCAGGTTATCGCGCGGGCCATAGGGAAGTCTCTATATAAAAATTTGTGATAGCTGAGATTTGTCCCGCTTATCGGAACGAAGGCCCAATCCATTTGCGGGCCAATTACCCCGCATTCTTCCCCCGTTCGCCCAACCAGCTAACCTGAACTTGACCCGTGAGCTCCTCCTTCCAGGCTGAAGCCGTCGTTCTCCGCAAGTGGCCCGTCCATGAGGCTGACGAGATCGTCTCGCTCTTTACCCGCGCCCACGGCCGTATTCGCGGCGTCGCCAAAGCTGCTGCCAAATCCCGCCGCCGCTTTGGCGGAGCCCTCGAGCCCATGACCTGGGTTACCGCGAGCTACGTCGAAAAGCCCAAACAGGACCTTGTGCGTCTCGACTCCTGCGAAGTCATTGCCTCGCCCCTCTCCGAGCCGGTCAACTACGCTCGCGCCGCGGCCCTCGCCTTTTACGCCGAAGTCCTCGAAGAAGCGTTGCCCGACCACGATCCGCACGAAGCCGTCTTCCGTCTCACCCTCGCCGTACTCGATCACACGCGCGGCGACCGCGTCTGGATGCCGGTGACCTACTTCTCCCTCTGGCTCACCCGTCTCCTCGGCTGGATGCCATCCCTGACCCAATGCACGGTTTGCGGCGAACCATTCGGCACCGCTCCCGCCTGGTTTCAGCCACAGTCCGATGGCCTGGTTTGTAATCGTCACAAAAACGCCGGAAGCCGCATTCTCTCCGCTGAGTCTCTCACCATGGCCCGCCGCATCTTCCAGTCCCCCGTCGCCGCGCTTGCCGGCGAAGACTGGCCAGCCAACCGATCCGCCGACCTGCGTCGTTTTGCAACTCAGGCGCTTGAGTGGCATCTGGAACGCAGGCTGCACGCGGCCGCCGCCCTGCACAAACTCGCTGGGTAACGACGCACACATATCAAGACGCAACAAAGCGCGTCTAAACTGAACCCGAACGCTCTCCCGTCGAGGAATCCACTATGAAGATCGCCAATAGCGTCATCGACCTCATCGGCAACACTCCGCTCGTGCAGTTGAACCGTGTCACCGCCGGAGCTCACGCCCGCGTCGTGGCCAAGCTGGAAAGCGCCAATCCCGTGAACAGCGTGAAAGACCGCATCGGCTACGCCATGATCGAAGATGCCGAGCGCCAGGGCAAAATTCATCCTGACAAAACCGTTCTCGTCGAGCCCACCAGCGGCAACACCGGCATCGGCCTCGCCTTCGTCGCCGCCGTCAAAGGCTACAAACTCATCCTCACCATGCCTGAAACCATGAGCCTCGAGCGCCGCGTGCTGCTCCTCGCCTTCGGCGCGAAAATCGTTCTCACCCCCGGCCCCAACGGCATGAATGGCGCCATTGCCAAAGCAAAACAAATCCTCGCCGAAACGCCCAACGGCTACATGCTGCAGCAGTTTGAGAACCCGGCCAATCCCGCGATCCACCTCCATACCACCGGCCCCGAGATCTGGAACGACACCGACGGCCAAGCCGACATCCTCATCTCCGGCGTCGGCACCGGCGGCACCCTCACTGGCATTGGCGAGTACATCAAGCCCAAAAAGCCGTGCTTCAGGATCGTTGCCGTTGAGCCGACCGACAGCCCTGTTCTCTCCGGCGGCAAGCCCGGCCCACACAAAATTCAGGGAATCGGCGCCGGCTTCGTCCCTAAGATTCTCGACACCAAACTCATTGACGAGGTCATCCAGGTTTCAAACGACGATGCCATCGCCATGGCGCGCCGCCTGCCCCTCGAAGAGGGTCTCCTCGTCGGCATCTCCTCCGGCGCCGCGGTCCATGCCGCAATTCAGGTCGCTCGCCGCGAAGAGAACGCCGGCAAGCTCATCGTCGTCATCATCCCCAGCTTCGGTGAACGCTACATCTCCACGGTGCTGTTCGAAAATCTGCGCAACGAAGCCCAGCAACTGAAAGCCGAGCCGCTGGAGGCTCCAGCAAAAATCTAGTCCGCATCGAAGTTGGCGGCGAGCGAGCCTCTCGCATCGCCGCCCTTCCATGCCACCTGTGTCCTGCTCCCTGTAACCTGTCCTCATGTTCGCCGCCATCCGCGAAGACATCGACTCGATCCTGGCCCGCGACCCCGCCGCTGGATCGCGCCTGATGGTGGTGCTCTGTTATCCCGGTCTGCACGCCGTCTGGGCGCATCGGATCACCGCGCGGCTGTGGCGCGCGAAGTTTCGCCTGATTGCCCGTCTCCTCTCGCAGTGGGCGCGCCTCTTCACCAGCATCGAAATCCATCCAGGCGCCGTCGTGGGCCGCCGTGTCTTCATCGATCACGGCGCCGGAGTCGTCATCGGAGAAACCGCGATCGTCGGCAACGACGTGACTCTCTATCAGGGAGTCACGCTCGGCGGCACGGGCCATGAGCGCGGCAAACGCCATCCCACTGTCCTGTCCGGCGTCTTTGTCGGCAGCAACGCACAGGTTCTCGGCAATATCTGCGTCGGCGAAAATTCCCGAGTCGGCGCTGGCTCGGTCGTGCTGCGCGATGTCCCGCCCAACTCCACCGTGGTCGGCGTCCCGGCCCACATCGTTTACCAGAACGGCGAGCGCGTCCTGATCACCGATCCCAATCAGATCAAGGACCCGCTCTCCGGTGTCATCATCGCTCTCGCCGAAGAAGTGAAGCGCCTGCGCCTCCGCGTCGATGTTCTCGATGGCCAGCTCGAGATCACCAGCCGCGAGCTCGATCAGGTCCGCTCCTTTACCAGTGAAGAAGAGGAACGAGATCAATACCGCAACGAGCAGACCGGCCTCGTCAGCATGGGCGAAGGGATCTGAATCTCGTCGAGGCCATGCTGGCGGGTTTTTGGCAAGGGGGCATCTTGTACCGGCCAGCGAAAGCTACGATCAGCCCTTCGCGCCCGGCACTCCCCGCGACCGGAGAATCTCGACCACCATTACGCGAATATTGTCGTAGTCCGGTTTTCCTGAAAACACACGATAGTCGATGGGATTGCCCTCTTCTCCATGGCCGGTGAGCTGAAACTGCCGCTCGCCCGCCGCAGCCTGATCTGCATGCGCCCCCGCCCACGACTTCTGATCGAAATCATCGCTCTGCGCATCGATTTCCCACACCCGATGCCCATCCGCCTGCCGAACCAAAAAGCGATAGTAGGTGTGAAACTTGCCCACCGGCTCGAAATATTCAACCGCATCCACGCGTAAGGTTCCCACCGGAAACATCTCGACCAGAAATCCCGTCGCCAGCCGCGCGTCGGAAGCTCCCGTCCTGTGCATCTCCTTCAGCAGCGTTCGCTCCATGTCCCGTTGCTGTTTCATTCCAGCCGAAGAGTACGCCGCCACCAGGGTCGTGTGAATCTTCCAGTTCTCCGGATCGAGATTCTTCGCCTTTTCCGCGTATCCAACCGCGAGCTGCCCTTGAAACAACTCCACCGCGGCCGTTGAAGCCAGCAGATTCGCCGACGTATTGTTCGGATCCGACTGCAGCACCTGCTGGAAATCCGTCAGCGCTTTCCGTGCGTCATTCGCCTGCAGTGCGGCCAACCCCTGGGCCAGGGATGGATTTGCCGCAACGGCGCCTGGCGTCACGGCAGGCGCGACCGTACTCCCAGCCGCCGGCGGAGTCGTCTGTTCGGAACTCTGCGCCCTGCCCGCTCCACAACATGCCATAAAAAGTGCGAAACAAATTCCGCACCCGGCCCGCAATCGCTTCATCAGGATTTTCTCAGCTTCACTCTATCGTGTCCGTGGGCGCCTTGGGAGCGTAACCAGAAACCCGCGCCGTGCGCCTGGACCTTCAGGTATTCTGAGGCGGACACGTCTCGAACTGCATGCGCAAGGAGAACGACCGTGACTTTTCTCGTGATTAGTAGCTTTGTGATGATTTTTCTTGGCGGCATTATCTGGGCTACGAGCCGCCGCGCCGATGAGCATCATCACTAAACTCTTTCAGCCCGTCAAAAAGTGGCAGCCCCTCCCGCTCATTCGTCACTATGAAATTTCATAGCATCTGACAGCTTTCCAGAGGTTCCCGCGAAAATTATCCGCTTCCCGGAAGACGGTGACCCACCTGCGTCACCGTATGTAATGATGAATCAGGTATATCCGGGAAACGCCAGGAATACCGGATTCGATATCCCCTGTGGCACGCAACTTGCTCGGTAGAAGCTCTACTGGTTGCCGCTCAAGCGGAATCCCGACCCGAAAATAGACAATAATCAAGGTCGGGATCCCCAGAGGTGTTCGGTTTCGGGAGCACTGCACCTCACCCCATGGAACGCACGTTTCAAACCCGCATCGTCGCTGTGCTCCTCGCGCTCTTTACCGGGGCCGCGATGGTGTGCGCGGGCTTCAACCTGGTACAGGAGAACCGCTATCAGTCCCCAACCGATGGCGTCTCGTGGATCGAAGGAACCCAGGGCCTGCTGGCGCAGCACGTTCCCGGCAACAGTCCCGGCGAAAGAGCCGGCGTCAAGCCGGGTGACCTCCTTGTTGCCGCCAACAATCAGCCCACTCCCATCGGCGCTAACCTCGCCCGTGAAATCTGGCACACCGGCGCCTACAACACCATCCACTACACCCTCGAACGCAACGGCATCCGTCTGCCCGATGTTCCGGTCGTCCTCGACATGCAGGACCGCAGCATCAACCAGGGATTCCGCTTCATCGCCCTGGTCTATCTGGGCATCGGCCTCTACGTCCTGCTCCGACGCTGGACCGCCCCCCATTCCACCCATTTTTATATCTTTTGCCTCGTCTCCTTCGTTCTCTACTCCTTCTGGAGGACCGGCAAGCTCAACGACTTCGACCAGATTATTTATTGGGGCAAGATTGTCGCCAACGCCCTGCAGCCGGCGCTGTTTCTCCATTTCGCTCTGGCTTTTGCGCCGGAGCATCGCGAACGCCGGCCCTGGCTGGCTCCCCTCATCTATCTGCCGGCCACGCTCATCATCGCCCTCCAGATCGTTGCCATCGAATTCTGGTCGGCCACCGAACTGCTCGCCCATCGCCTCGATCAGCTGGCCGTCGGACATCAGGCCCTGTTCTATGTGCTCGCCGGGATCGTCTTCTATCAAAAATATCGCCACGCGCAGGCTCCCCTGGAGCGCCAGCAGCTGAAGTGGCTCACCCGCGGCACTTTGCTTGCCGTTGCTCCCTTCACGCTCCTGTCCGCCATCCCTTACATGGCCGACATCGCCATGCCCGACGCTCTCACCAAGATCGCCGGCATCTGCATGGTCTTCCTCCCGCTCACCTTCAGCTGGGCCATCGTCCGCTATCGCATGATG
Source organism: Acidobacteriaceae bacterium (assembly GCA_036272255.1). Classification (GTDB taxonomy): domain Bacteria; phylum Acidobacteriota; class Terriglobia; order Terriglobales; family Acidobacteriaceae; genus Palsa-343. Next base: position 40,549 of record DATAZC010000147.1, read on the forward strand.
GACGTCGACCTCATCTTCAAGCGCGGCGTCACCTACACTCTGGCTACCGCCGCCCTCGTCGGCGTCTACTTCGCCATGCTGGCCATTGCCGGGGCTCTTGCCCAGGCACGCCTCCGCAGCTTCGGCGTTTGGGGACTTGTCGCCGCCATCATCGTCGCCGCCCTGCTCTTCGAACCGCTCAAACGCGTCATCCAGCTGCGCGTCGACCGTTTCTTCGACCGCCAGAGCTACGACTACCGCACCACCCTGATATCCTTTGGGCGCGGCCTCAGCTCCTTTACCAACCTCGACGCCCTGCTCCATGCCATCGTCGATCGCCTGCCCCGCACCCTGCTCGTCGATCGCGTCGCTGTGTTTCTTCAGGATGTCCCCGGCCAGTACCGTCTCGCCGCCCACCACGGCCTGCCTGACAATCTCGAAGCCTCTTACATGGACCTCGGCTTCCTCAATTTCGACGAACCGAATGCAGGCACCCACCTTTTCCTCGAGAACCCGCAGCTCGCGCTCAACCTCACGCCTGCGGAACAGCGCACCACCGCTCAGCTCGACATGAATTACTTCCTGCCCTGTCGCGTCGGTGTTCCCGCAACCCGCGAAGGACAAATTCAGGACCGCACCATCGCCGTCATCGGCCTCGGACGCCGCGCCGGCGGCGACTTCCTCTCCAGCGAAGACATGGAGCTGCTCGAATCTCTCGCCGGCTACATCGGTATCGCGCTCCAGAATGCGACCCTCTACGCCAGCCTCGAAGAAAAAATCATCGAGTACGAGCGCCTCAAGGAGTTCAACGAGAACATCGTTGAATCCATCAATGTCGGCATCATCGCCCTCGACCCCGAAGAGCGCATCGAGAGCTGGAACTCCCAGATGGAGGTCATGTTCGCGCTTCCCCGCAAAGAGGCCCTGCACCAGAACATCGAGACCGTCTTCCCTGTCGAGCTCGTCGAGGAATTCCGCCGCGTGAAGGACCAGCCCGGCGTCCACAATCTTTACAAATTCCGGCTCGAAACCCGCGCCGAAGAAACGCGCATCGCGAACATCGCCATCGCGCCGCTCGTCTCCCGCGATTTTCGTACCGTTGGCCGCATCATCCTCATCGACGACATCACAGACCAGACCGAGATGGAAGGCCAGCTCGCTCAGGCGGAAAAGCTTTCCTCCATCGGCCTGCTCGCCGCCGGCGTCGCGCACGAGGTCAATACACCGCTCGCCGTCATCTCGTCGTATGCACAGATGCTGGCCCGTCAGGTTAAAGGCGACGTCAAGCTTGGTCCGCTGCTCGACAAAATCACGCAGCAGACTTTCCGCGCTTCAGAAATCGTCAACGGCCTGCTGAATTTTTCGCGCACCAGCGGTGCGGAGTACCGCGAGACCGACGTCAACGGCATCATCCGCGAGACGCTCACGCTCCTCGATCACCAGTTCAAGACCTCTCAGATCAATGTCGAAACCAATCTTATGTCCGGCCTGCCTCCCATCATGGGCAACTCCGGCAAGTTGCAGCAGGTCTTTCTCAATCTTTTCCTGAATGCCAAAGACGCCATGTCCAGCCTCGAAGCGAACGGCGAGACTCGCACCTTGCGCATTGCCACCGAGGTCAACGGACACGTCAGCATCTCCATCGCCGACTCCGGATCCGGCATCGCGCCTGAGCATCTGCGCCGAATCTACGACCCGTTCTTCACCACCAAAACCGCGCGTCGCGATGGGCAGCCTCGCGGCACCGGCCTCGGCCTCGCCGTCACCTACGGCATCATTCAGGAACATTCCGGCAAAATTCACGTGGAGAGTCAGGTGGGATCCGGTACGACCTTCTATCTTGAGTTTCCCCTCTTAAGGAAACCCGCGCATGTCTGAAGGCACCCTCGCGGTTCCGGCCAATGCCCCGATTGGCAGTTCGGAACCCTCCCCTCGCATCCTCATCATCGACGACGAAGCCGCGATTCGCGAGTCGCTCGAAACTCTGCTGTCGCTGGAAGGCTACACCGTTGACACGGCGGAGAACGGCGAACTCGGCCTCGAGCGCATTGCCGAACAGCCTTACGATCTCGTCCTCCTCGACCTCGCCCTCCCTGGCCGCAACGGCATCGAAATCCTCGGTACGCTCCGCGAGCGCGAACTCAACCTGCCTGTCATCATGATCACCGCCTTTGGAACCGTCGATAACGTCGTCGATGCCATCCGCGGAGGTGCGCAGAACTTCGTCCAGAAACCCTGGGACAACGAAAAGCTCCTCGCCGATATTCGCGCGGCTATCGCCCGGTATCGCGCCGAAGAAGAAAACGTCCAGCTGAAGCGCGCCTTCCGTCAGCGCTACAACTTTCCCAACATCGTGGGCAAGAGCGATGTCATGCTCCGCATCTTCGACCTCGTCGCACAGGTCGCGCCCACCCGCTCCACTGTCCTCATCCAGGGCGAAAGCGGCACCGGCAAGGAGCTCATCGCCAAAGCGCTGCACTCCAATTCAACCCGTAAAGATAAGCCTTTCGTCCCGGTTAACACCGGTGCGATGCCCACCGATCTCCTTGAATCCACCCTCTTCGGCCACGTCAAAGGCGCGTTCACCTCCGCCATCGCCGCCAAGAAGGGCCTCTTCGAAGTCGCCAACGGAGGCACTCTCTTCCTCGACGAAATCGCCACCATGGGCATGGATACGCAGGCAAAGATTCTGCGCGTCCTCCAGGATCGCCGATTCATGCACCTCGGCGGCGTACAGGAAATCCAGGTCGACGTCCGCATCATCGCCGCTACCAACGTCGATCTCCGCCAGGCCGTTCGTGAAGGCAAATTTCGCGAAGACCTCTTCTACCGCCTTAACGTCATCGCCATCGAGTTGCCTCCGCTGCGCAGCCGTCGCGAAGACATCCCGGCACTCGCCCTGCACTTCCTCAAGCACTACTCCGATGAGAACGGCCTCTCCGTCCGCGCTCTCACGCCGGAAGCCATGCGCGCCCTTGTCGACTATGAGTGGCCGGGCAACGTCCGCGAGCTCGAGAACGTTATCGAGCGCGGCGTCGTCCTCTCCTCCGGCGGCACCATCGGCGCCGACCTTCTCCCCGGCCATCTCACCGGCTCCAGCTACAGCTCCAGCCTCCTCGAGCACAGCCCCGACGCCTCCCTGTTCGACATCATGGAAGACATCGAGCGCCGCATCATTGTCGACAAGCTGGAGCGCTGCAACGGCAACCAAACTGAAGCCGCCGAGCAGTTCCGCATCCCGCTCTCCACGCTGAATCAGAAAATCAAGCGCCTGAACATAGAGATTCGCAAACGCTCCCGCGAATAGACTCGGAGCGCCTTGTACTCACTCCCGCAACCCCCCCCCTAAACCAAAAATCTTTCATGTTGAGCGAAGCAGCCAGATCGTTGCGCGCTTTTTGCGCAGCAACCAATTCAGGCGCTAATCGAATTCGGATCTGCATTTTTCCCTGACTTCCGCTGTGCACACGTATGCATCACGACACAGGGACCGCGTACCTACTCAATCGCGAATACCGCATAGACCGTAGCCGATTCCTCCACCTGCTGCGGTCGGATCGCCAGCGGCGGAGGGGAAGGGGGGAAAGGTCTCGATGCAATCGACGCTGACTCGGTATTGAGTATCCCGCTAAAGAAACGGTTCACTGGCGTCTGATTGCTCGCGTAGATCAGCTGGCCAAGACGCGCGTTCAGTCCCGCCGCCATCTGCGTCGCCACCTGCCGAGCCCGCACCAACGCCTTCTCCGCGGCCTTGGCCTGCAATCCATTCCGATCCGCCAGGTCCCACTCGATATTGCCGCTCTGGTTCGCACCCGCTTCCACAGCCACATGCAAAACCTGCGCCGCATCTGCCGCACCCACATGCACAGTCCAGCTCTGCGACAATGTGAAAGCCTTCTGCGCCCGCTGCTCCGGCGTGCTCTTCTCGTCCGGCGAAAACTCCGCGTAGTTCAGCTTCTGGTCCTGGCTCTCGACGGCCTTATCCGCCACGCCCGCCTTCTTCAGCGCATCCAGAATCGCGTTGGAAACCTTCGACCCCTGGCTGTCCGCAGTCGCCGCATCGGGCGAATAGATCTGAAAGCCAACCGTCACGACCGCCACATCCGCATCAAGCGAAGCCTTATCGCTGGCCGTCACCGCAATCGTCCGATTATTCCTGTCCACCTGAATCGTCTGCGCACCTAACACGGCCGACATGCCGATCATTCCCGCTATCACCAGCAAACTGACTCTCGCCATCACCTCGCACCCTCCGCCACGGATTCTACTCGCGCAACTCGCGCTACCCGTCGCTGCATCCATCCCTGCTCCTGCTCCCTGCTCGTTTACCCTGTACCCTGTAATCTGTAACCTGTACCCTGTTCTCGCCCATGGCCCTTGAGACCATCGATGCTGCCGCCAAACGAGGCGTCCTGGCCCTCCAGGATTACGCTCTGCTCTCCGGCCGGGCGCTTTCCAATCTGTTCCGGAAGCCCTTTTACCGCGCCGACATCTTCATGCAGGCCGACATCATCGGCGTCGGCTCGCTGCCCATCGTCATCCTGACCGGCTTCTTCCTCGGCGGCGTGCTCGCCCTGCAGTCGGCCTCCACGCTCGCGCAGTTTGGAGCCGCGGCTTTTACCGGCCAGCTCGTCAGCTTTTCCATGATCAAGGAAATCGGCCCCGTGGTGACCGCGCTCATGGTCTCGGGCCGCAACGCCTCCGGCATGGCCAGCGAGCTCGGCTCCATGATTGTCACCGAGCAAATCGACGCTATGCGCGCCCTCGGCACCGATCCCCTCAAAAAGCTGGTCATGCCCCGCATCGTCGCCACCGTCGTCATGCTCTTCTTCCTCGTCATCATCTCGGACGCGGTCGGCATCGCCGGCGGGGGGTTCGTCTCCATCTCCATGCTCGGGCAGGATGGATCCCAGTACTTCCACACCTCTTACCAGTCGCTCCAGTTTCCCGACATCCTCCAGGGCCTCGTCAAGCCCATCTTCTTCGGCTTCATCATCGCCACCATCGGCTGCTTTTATGGAATGCGCACCCGCGGCGGTACCCAGGGCGTCGGCCGCTCCACCACCCAGGCCGTGGTTTGGTCTTCCATTCTCATCATTGCCTGCGACTTCATGATCAGCCGCCTGCTCATCGGCATCTTCGGCAGGTAAATCTGGTGAACATAACTGCAGGCACAGGCGCAGAGACGAACGGAGCAACACCGCCGCAGAATGCCACTTCCTCTACAGAGCCCGCCGTCGTCTTCGAAGACGTCTCGATCGGTTTCGATCAAAAACCAGTTCTCGAAAACATCTCCTTCCAGGTCCGTCAGGGCGAGATGCGGATTCTCCTCGGCCCCGCCGGCGTCGGCAAAAGCGTTCTCCTCAAGCTCAGCAATGGTCTCCTTCGCCCCGACTCCGGCCGCATCTTCGTCTTTGGACAGGAAATCAGCGCCATGCGCGAACAGGATCTTTTCCAGCTGCGCGGCGCCATCGGCACCGTCTTTCAGGAGGGCGCCCTCTTCGACTCGCTCACCGTCCGCGACAACGTCGGCTATCGCCTCAACGAAGAGCATCTTCCCGAGGACGAGATCACTGCCCGCGTCACCGAAGCACTTCGCTTCGTCGAGCTCGAGCAGACTCTCTACAAATTTCCCTCTGAACTCTCAGGAGGCATGCGGCGCCGCGTCGCCATCGCCCGGGCTATCGTCACCAATCCGCGGCTCATCCTCTACGACTCGCCGACCGGCGGACTCGATCCCATCACCTCGACGACCATCATTGAGCTGGTCATGAAGCAGCGTGACGTCTCTCACACCAGCTCGCTGCTCGTCACCCATCGTCTGCAGGATGCCTTCGTGCTCTCGACGCACGCCTTCAATCGCACCACAAATCAAATGGAGCCACTTCCGCCCCACGAAGCCGATCCCAATACCAGCTTCCTCATGCTCGACAAGGGCCGCCTCGTCTTCGACGGCACAACCCACGAGCTGGTCCACTCCCAGGATCCCTTTATTAAGGACTACATCAGCTAAAAAAGCAGGCGCGGTAGAATAGCCATGGAAGCGGCCCTTCCGAAGACGTTCGATATCGTCATCCTCATCAAGATTCCGCTGGTCTTCTGATTCGCGGCAGCAATGGCGGAGTAGTGAAGTCCGGTTTTCTACACCCTTCCCTATTGGCTATTCCCTGTTCCTACATTCCATTCGCCGCGTCATGGTCGTAGAACCGGAAGAACAGTGAAGCCTTCGAAACTGGCTCGGCCTTCGACGCCAGCGCGGCCATCTGCGTGTCGTTGAATGGCGTAAAGTTCCGCGCGATGTCCACGTTCTCTTCCAGTTGTGCAATCGAGTCGCACCCAACGATCACCGTGCTCACCGGACGCGACAGCGTGTAACCAATCGCCTCTTTCATGGTCAGCGTTCCCGGTCCTGTTGCCACCACCATTCCTTCCCAGGACTTCTTCTGCACTTCCAGCGGCGGTGCGTTATAGCCGGTCAACAGGCGTCCGCGCCCTGGAATCTTCATCCCGATAATCCCCATCTGCTTCTCAACCGCCATCGGCAGCAACTGCTCCTGGAACGTGAAGTGATGCGAATCGGCAGCGTTCAGCGCCATCAAAATGCAATCGAAATCGTGCCGTTGCATCGCCTCCATCAACGCGTCTGGCCGATAGTGTCCCGTGATGCCCACGTACCGCACCACCTTCTGCTGCTGCATCGCGAGCAGCGCTTCCATCGCTCCGCCCGGCGCGAAAATCGCATTGACATCCTTGATCGTCCCAATGTCGTGCAGCTGCCAGAGATCCACATGATCCGTATGCAGCAGCTCGAGCGACTTGTCGATCATCCGCATCGAGCCTTCCCGCGTCCGCTCCTTTGTCTTCGTCGCCAGAAATGCCTCGTTGCGCCGCGTCTTCATCACTTCGCCCACATACTGTTCGCTCCAGCGCAGCGGACCGCCATAAATCGATGAAGTATCCAGATAGTTCACTCCCAGATCAAGCGCCCGATTAATAATCGGCACCGCGATATCCGCGTTGTTGGGGTGCTCCAGCGCTGCCTGCCCGCCCAGCGAGAAGACTCCAACCTTGTAACCCGTCTTGCCAAGGTTCCGCGTCGGCATGGCGTCCTGCGTGCGCGGATTGTTGGGCAGCGCCGGCAAATCGGTTGTAGCGATCGCTCCGCGTGGGAGTGCAGTTCCCGTCAGCACTGCGGCCGCAGCTGCGGTGGTCCCCTTTAAAAACGCGCGGCGATCCCCTTTTATATCCATGGCAAGCTCTCCTTCGCGGACAACAGACCGTTGTACCACAGCTTCATCAGCCACTGATTCGCTGTCGAAGCCGCGCCGGTTACAACCGTCCGCACTACCAAAAGAAGAAAGAGGGATGGCATTCTGCCATCCCTCTCTTCGCTGCCGGTTGTCAGATTCTAGCGGCCGTGCGGATGGCCGCCCTTATCGCCACCACCCTTTTCTCCACCACCGCCATGCGGATGCTCCCCACCGCCGGAAGGACGGCTTTCGGTGTGGGGCGCCGGCCGGCTCTGCGGCGCTGGCCGGCTGTTCTTCGTCGGCGTGCTCGGCCGATTATAGTTACCCGGCGTACTCGGCCGATTGTAACTGCCGTTGTTTTGCGGCGGCCGAGCCAGGTTGCTGTTCGGTGTCGGACGGTTATTGTTGTTCGCCGGCGCGTTCGGCCGATTGTAATTGTTGTTACCCTGTGGCCGGTTGTAGTTGTTGTTGCCGGGCGTGTTTGGCCGGTTGTAGTTGTTGTTGCCGGGCGTGTTTGGCCGGCTGAAATTGCCAGGTGCCGGACGGTTGCTGTTGTTTACGCCGCGGTTGTAGCCGTTGTTTTCGCCACGGTTATAGCCATTGCGGGCTCCCGCTGCGTATCCGTGAGCATAGGCCGCGTGCGCCGCCTGCACATTGTAAGAGCGTGCGCCAGGAGCGCGATCGAACCGCCCATAGTAGCCGTGGTTCACCACCGTCACACTGCGCGATACATAGCTGACGTGGTTGAACGCCACATACGGGTGCGCACCCCATGCGAAGCCCCAGTGTCCCCATCCCCATCCATAGCCGCCCCAAACGCCAACGGCAACACCAACGCCGAAGCCAAAACCGAAGCCCACTCTCCATCCAACAGGCGGCGGAGGTGCGTACCACGCGTAATAGGGATGGAATCCATACATCACCCAGGGATCGTAGTACGGCACATAGACCACCGCTGGATTCGCCGGAGCGATCACAATGTCACCCGGCGAATACTGCACGTCCAGCTGCGGCGTCGACTGCAGATGCCCTGCTGCATACGCCTGCTGACGCATACCCTGCACCGCGTTCATCACGTCCTGCGGCTGGTTGTAGTACGCGTTGCCCAGGTTGGTCGTCCACTCCAGGTTCTTGTCCATGTTCGCGAGCACCGAGGGAAACGCCACCAGCGCCTTCACGCTGGGATCCCAGTTCTGCCCGTTGACCATCTGCGCGATCTGCTCCGGAGGCGCGCCGGCCTGCGACTGCACGAACCGGTCCGCCTCCACAATCTGCGTCGGATAGGTCGAAGCGCCCAACACCTGCGCGACCAGTGAATCCGGATAGAGCGCGATCGGCGCCACCAGCTGATTCAACTGATCCGGGCTAAGCGCATTCCAGTTCTGCGGCGGTGCAGCATCTTCGTCCGGAGGGGGCGGACCCTGATCCGGCGGTGGGCCTTGCTGATCCGGAGGCGGCGGAAGTGCTTCCTGCGCGAATGCAACCTGCGCGATACCCATCGGAATCATCAGCCCAACCAGCGCCAGCGCGATTCCGCGCTTCGAAACCTCAAGGGATGTTGCGGCGAGCCGGTCCATCCACTTGCCGGCCGTGGGTCGAAATCCTGAAAACTCTTTCATCGGGAGTTCCTCTCAGCCCTGTTTGGGCCGTTCATTTTCGGAGCGGTCCGGGAACGGGGCCGCTCAGCCTATGGGAAACCGATTAGCGCATTTAAGTTGCGCCATTAGCGCCGGTAACCAGCCGTCTTTATATCACGGAATCGAAGAATCGGCGGAGAATGCGCGCAACCAGTTCCGGCTGTTCAAACGGTGCAAAATGACCCGCGTCAGGGATCTCGTTGTACTCCGCGCCATACCCGCCATTGCGAATTTGTTCCGTCAGCAATTTCATGTCTGCGGGTGGACTCGCCGGGTCTTCTCCGCCCGCAATCACGCAGCACGGTACATGCAGTGTCCGTGCGGTTACTGCAGAGTCCGGTCTCGCTGCCAACCCCTGCTGCATCGCCACAACGGACTCCGCCGGAACCGCCTGCATCATCTCCCGCGCTTCAGCGACCTTCTCCGGCCACCTCCGCCGCGCTGCCGATCCAATCAGCGTCTCCAGATTGGACTCAATCAGCTCCGCAGTCCCGCGCTCCTGCACCTTCGCAATGGTGTCCGCGCGTTTTGCCCGTTGCGCATCGGTATCCGCCTGCGGTTTCGAGCAGCAAAAGACAAACCCCTCCACGCGTGACGGCATGGTTCGCCAAATCTCGAACAGCGTATAGCCGCCAATCGAGCAGCCCGCGAACAACGCCTTTCCAGTCTCCAGACAATCGAGCAGCCGTCCCGCATCGGCCGCCAGCTTCTCCACGGTAATCGCGCCGTCGCCCCGTTCCGATTGCCCGTGCCCACGCAGATCCGGAACAATCACACGATACTTTCCCGCCAAAATCTCAGCCGCCGGCATCCAGAAGCGGTGATCCACCGGCGTCGGATGCAGCAACACCACCGGTGGCCCGCCGCCCAGAGTGGTGTAAAACAGCTTCGACCCATCCGAATGGAAGAACATCGATATGAGGATACGCCGCCAGCCTGCAGCCGGCTCGCTGGACGCTGGCCTTTGCCCTTAGCTGGGGGGCTGATAAGAAGGAGGCGGAGGCATGTTGGGCGGCAGCATCATCGGCTCCTCCGGCATCACGATCCAGAAAATGATGTAGGCCAGCAATCCCGATCCACCGCCAAACACCGTCAGCAGCACCGTGATCACCCGCACCCACACCACATCCCACGCGTATGCGTTCGCCAGGCCCTGGCAGACGCCCGCAATCATTCGGCCCATCCGTGGCCGCACCAGTCGCGTCACCGACGTCGTTGGATAATAAGGAGGCGGTGCTATCGGCGGCTGCATCGTCGCCCCGCATCCCGAACAGAACCGGGCGTCATCGGCGAGAGTTTTTCCGCAATTCCTGCAGTACACAGCCATGGCCAATCCTCCCCTGGAGCCGCCGCTCAAAGCCGGCGACGGTTCATCCGCAAACCCAAGAATAATTCGGAGCGCTGCCGTGTCGGCTGCTTCTGGCCCCAGCCCTCTCCGAAGTACACAGTAAGATACGCACGCACTCCGGGCAAGGTTCCAGACACGGTTGGGTGGATCCGGTTCGGTTTGAAGCCGTTAGTGTGTTCCTGCGGGCTTGGACAGAAGCTGCCCCAGAGGAACCGGCCTGCCGAAGTCCGGCGTTCCGTCCTGCTTCCACGTAAATGGCTGGATGCGCACTGAGCGCAGCGATTCGCAGCCCTCATTTGGCCCGGGATTCGCATGATAGATGATCCAGTCCTCTTTCCCGTCCGGCGAACGGAAAAGGCCGTTATGGCCGGTCCCGTAGGCCGCTCCGTCAGGGTTTTGCCAGAAGACAGGTGTCGGAGACTTCGTCCATGCCGACGGATCCAGCGGGTCACCACCCGTCGCGAGGCTCATCATTCCCAGCTCGTAGTAGTCCGTCCAGCATCCGCTGGCCGAGTAGATCAAAAAAACGCGGTCGCCGTGCTGTAGGATCTCCGGGCCCTCGTTCACATCCACGTGTGGCACCGTCCGAATCTGCCCTGGAGTAGCGAAATCGCCAACCTTCTCCCATGGATACAGCGGAAAACTCAGGCGCATACGCTGGCCCTCCACCGTCCACGGATTCTTGAGCCGCGCAATGTAAAGGCCCTGCTGCCCGTCCGTTTCGCCTTCCCATCCCGACCAGATCAGATAGTTCGCCCCCCTCAGCTCAAGTACGGTCGCATCGATCGCCCATTTGTCCGATGAATCGGCAACCTTGCCCTTTAGGGTCCAGGCGCCCTCCAGCGGATCCTCAGAGCCGTTCTCCACCACCCAGATACGGTGATCGCTGTTCGATCCGTCGTCGGCGGCGAAGTAGATGTACCAGCGCCCCTCGAGATAATGCAGCTCGGGCGCCCACAGCTCCTGGGAATATGGGTGTCCGGGCGGAGGAGTCCATACCACGCGCTTTTCCGCGTGCCGCAGGTCCGTGATGTCCCGGGTCTTCCACACGGTCAGGTCTTTTTCCGTCGAGCACATGAAGTAATAGAAGCCGTCGTGCTCGATTACCCAGGGATCAGGTCCCGACAACAAAAGCGGGTTGAAGAACATAGCGCTCGACTGCGCCGCTGCCGCGACACCCAGGACACAGATCGCCGCAGCAACAAAAAGCCGAAGAACGGGGCCATGACGATTCACTCTTTACAAAGATGCCATACTTCTCTCAATAAGCTCACCGCTTTACCGCTTGCGTTTTCGCATCCAACCGGTTGACCAGACAACCAGACAGGAGCGGGGGGGGACATGCGTCTCGAGGGAAAAGTCGCCATCGTCACCGGAGGCGGTTCCGGTATCGGCCAGGGCATCGCCAAACGCCTCGGCTGCGACGGCGCGAAGGTCATCATCGACACCATCGGCAGCGAGGCTGGGGCCGACGACACCCGCCGGGCCATCGAGGCCTGCGGCAGCCAGGGCGAAGTCGTCCAGGCCGACGTCACTAATAAAATGGACGACGTCCGCAACCTCGTCGACGCCGCATGGACCCGCTTCGGTTCCGGCGACATCCTCGTCAACAACGCCGGCATGGAGAAAAAATCCGCTTTCTGGGACACGCCGGAAGAGGAATACGACAAGGTGATGGCCGTCAATCTCCGCGGCCCGTTCTTCCTCACCCAGGCTTTCGTCCGCCGTCTGCGCGACGCCAAAAAACCAGGCCGCATCGTCAATATCAGTTCCGTCCACGAGGACATGGTCTTCCCCGGCTTCACTACCTACTGCTGCAGCAAAGGCGGGCTGCGCATGATGATGCGCAACCTCGCGGTCGAGCTCGGCCCCCTCGGAATCACCATCAATAACGTTGCCCCCGGGGCCATCGCCACCCCAATCAATAAGTCTCTGCTCAAGGACCAGCCCAAGCTCGACGCGCTGCTCGCCAACATCCCTCTCGGCCGCCTCGGCACCCCCGACGACGTCGCCGCCCTGGTCGCCTTCCTTGTCTCTGACGATGCATCTTATGTAACCGGGTCCACCTTCGTTATCGATGGCGGCCTCATGCGCAATTACCACGAGCAGTAAGTTCGCCTATGCCCTCCAAGATCGAAGATTATGCTCTGATCGGTGATTGCGAAACAGCGGCGCTCGTCAGTCGCCGTGGTTCCATTGACTGGCTGTGCTGGCCCAACTTCTCTTCCGGCGCCTGCTTTGCGTCTCTCCTCGGCTCCGAGAAAAACGGCTTCTGGCAAATTTGTCCCGTCGGCGAAGGATGGAAGTCCTCGCGCCAATACCGCGACCACACCCTCATCCTCGAAACCACCTTCGAAAACGATGACGGCGCGGTCCGCCTCATCGACTTCATGCCCATCCGCGAACACAATTCCGATGTAGTCCGCATCGTCGAAGGCATCCGCGGCAGCGTGAAGATGACCATGGCGCTCGCTCTGCGCTTCGACTACGGCCGCACTGTTCCCTGGGTCAACGCCATCGATCACGGCATTCGTGCCGTTGCCGGACCCGGCATCGCCATTCTCCATGCCTCCATTGACGTGCACGGCGAAAATCTCCATACCGCCGCGGAATTCACCGTCGCCAAAGGCGATCGCGTCTGGTTCACGCTCACCTACGGGCCCTCCTTCCGCGACGATCCCAAGCCCATCCCCGCTGAGCGCGCATTGAAAGATACCGAGCGCTACTGGACCCGTTGGACCTCGCAGCTCAAATACGAAGGGGAGTACGCCGATGCTGTCGAGCGATCCCTGATCACCCTGAAGGCCATGACGTTCCGGCCCACCGGCGGCCAGGTCGCCTCCGTCACGACGTCATTACCCGAAAGCATCGGTGGGCCGCGCAACTGGGACTATCGTTATTGCTGGCTCCGCGACACTACTTTCACCCTTCTCGCCATGACCACAGCCGGCTACTACGACGAAGCGGCCGCGTGGCAGGACTGGCTGCTGCGGGCCGTCGCCGGCAGTCCCGACCAGGTCCAGATCATGTATGGCCTCAAAGGCGAGCGCCAGCTCTTCGAGTGGGAAGTGAAATGGCTTCCCGGCTATGAGGGCTCGCACCCCGTGCGCGTCGGCAATGCGGCCGCCGAACAGCTTCAGCTCGACATCTACGGCGAGCTTCTCGACACCTTCTACCACGCGCTGCACGGCATGAATCGCCACACCTCCAACGATTTCCGCGTCCTCATGCTCATCCTCAATCATCTCGAGGAAATCTGGCAGCGCCCCGACGAAGGCATCTGGGAAACGCGCGGCGGCCGCGAACAATTCACCTACTCCAAAATGATGGCGTGGGTCGCCTTTGACCGTGCCATTCTCATTGCGAAAAAACTGCGCATCAAAGCGCCGGTCGAAAAATGGGAAAAGCTGCGCGAAACCATCCATGAAGAAATCTGCCGCAAAGCTTACGACAAGGAGAGAAACACCTTTGTCGGGTTCTATGGCGCAAAACATCTCGATGCGGCGCTCCTGCTCATGCCTGTCATTGGCTTCCTCCCTGCCACCGACCGCCGTGTGCGCGGCACCATCGAAGCAATTGAGCGCGATCTCATGACCGGCGGATTCGTCCTCCGCTACGACACCGCAATCGTCGAGGACGGTCTTCCTCCCGGCGAAGGTGTTTTTCTCGCCTGCAGCTTCTGGATGGTGAGCGCTCTTAAAGCCATCGGCCGCGTCGACGACGCGCGCACCCTTTTCAATCGCCTGCTCACCCTCCGCAATGACCTCGGCCTGCTCTCAGAGGAGTACGACGTCGAACGTCACCGGCTCGTCGGTAATTTTCCGCAGGCCTTCTCCCATATCTCGCTGATCAACGCCGCCTTTGACCTGGAACACAACGAAGAAACTCATCACCGTGCCAATCGCCATGGTCACGCGAAACACGTCAACCAATCCTGATTCTCTGCAGAGAACAGTTACACTTTTCCCGAGGATAGCCTCTCCCCATGCATCGCTTTCGCCTTTGGGCCCCCAACGCAGCTAAAGTCGCCGTTCAGATCGCAGACGTAAGGCACCCGCTCCAGCACCACGACGGCGGCTGGTGGCAAGCCGACGTCGATTCGGCCCACCCTGGTATCGACTACGCCTACGTCCTCGATGATGAATACCTCGCACTCCCCGATCCCCGCTCCCCCTGGCAGCCCAACGGCGTCCACGGTCCCTCCCGCCTTCTCGACCACGCCGCCTTCTCCTGGTCCGACGCCAGCTTTGAAGCGCATCCGCTCGCGAGCGCCATCGTGTACGAACTCCACATCGGAACCTTCACGCCTGAAGGTACCTTCGACGCCGCTATCGCCAGGCTCAACGACCTCCGCGACCTCGGCATTACCCACGTGGAGCTGATGCCCGTCAACGCATTCCCTGGCGTTCAGGGATGGGGCTACGACGGCGTTGACCTCTTCGCGCCGCACCAGCCCTATGGCGATCCCGATTCTCTGAAGCGCTTCATTGACGCTGCCCACGCCCAGGGACTCGCCGTCCTCCTCGATGTCGTCTACAACCACCTCGGACCCTCCGGTAATTATCTGGGAAAATTCGGCCCCTACTTTACTCACTCCCATCGCACGCCCTGGGGCGACGCGGTCAACCTCGAAGACGCAGGCAGCCACGAAGTCCGCCGATTCTTCTGTGACAACGCGCTCATGTGGTTGCGCGATTACCACTTCGATGGACTCCGCCTCGACGCTGTCCATGCCTACGTGGATCGTTCCGCGATCAACTTCATGGAGCAACTCGGCTCTGAAGTCCGTGCGCTGCAGGCCCATACCGGCCGTAGCTATGTCGTGATTGCCGAAAGCGACCTTAACGACCCGCGCATCGTCACTGCGCGCGAAGCCGGCGGGTACAGCCTCGATGCGCAATGGAGTGACGACTTCCACCACGCACTCGTCACCGCGCTCACCGGCGATCGCTCCGGCTACTACGCAGACTTCGGCTCCCTTGCCGACGTCGCCAAATCTCTGCGCGACGTTTATGTCTACGACGGTCGTTACTCGCCCTACCGCGACCGCATCCACGGCCGTCCTGTCATTAACCTTCCAGCCTCGCGCTTTCTCGGCTACTCGCAGGATCACGACCAGGTGGGCAATCGCGCCAAAGGCGAGCGCCTCGCGCACGAGGTAAGCCCGGGCCGCGCAAAAATTGCCGCCGCCCTCGAGTTAACTGCGCCCTTCATCCCCATGCTCTTTCAGGGAGAAGAATGGGCCGCGTCCTCACCCTTTCAGTTCTTCACCAATCACGAAGAAGACTTGGGCAAACTCGTCTCCGAAGGCCGCAAAAAAGAATTTGCCGCCTTCGGCTGGAAACCCTTCGAGATACCCGATCCGCAATCCTCGGAAACCTTTCAGCGCTCGAAACTCAACTGGGACGAGCGCAACGAGCCTCCTCACGCCGAAGTGCTTGACTGGTATCGCAAGCTCATTGCCTTCCGTCACGCGACCCCGGACCTCACCAATCCCGACCTCACTCAGGTCCACGTCCACTTCAGCGAAGAAGAAAAGTGGCTCGTCATGGAGCGCGGCTCCGCCACCGTCGCCTTCTCCCTCGCAGAGAAACCAGTCCACGTCGACGTCCGCCCCGGCTCCTCGATTGTCCTGGGATCCGCGACGGACATCGGCCTCAGTGACACCTCGTTGACCCTTCCACCGGACGGCGTTGCTGTTCTCACGATCGAATAAACCTAAGCCCCGGACAGCAGGTTCGCACTCTCGACCCTGAACGCTGTACCCTTCTACCGATACTCGGAGCTGTGTACCCTGCTCCCTGTACCTGCTCCCTGTACTGATGACCGCCCTCGAGTTCTCTCTCATCCTGTTCGTTACCTCCATCGCCGCCGGCCTTCTCGGCGCGCTCAGTGGACTCGGCGGTGGCGTCGTCATTGTTCCGCTCCTCACACTTATCTTTCGCGTCGACATTCACTACGCCATCGGTGCCTCGCTCGTCTCCGTGATCGCCACTTCTTCAGGAGCAGCCGCCGCCTACGTCCGCGAAGGCTTCTCCAATATCCGCGTGGGCATGTTCCTCGAAATCGCCACCACTCTCGGCGCGCTGGTCGGCGCGTGGCTCACCACACGCGTCCCTACGCATGCCATCGGCATCGTCTTTGGCGTCGTTCTTCTCTACTCCGCGTTCACAGCGCTTAAGCAGCATCACGAAGTCATCACGCAGCGCCCCGACCCGCTCGCTCTGCGTCTCAGGCTCGCGGGCAGCCTGCCCATCGGTCCCGATACCCATCAGGATTATGTTGCCCAGCGCGTTCCTGCCGGCTTCGGCCTCATGACCGTCGCCGGCACTCTCTCGGGCCTTCTCGGCATCGGCTCTGGCGCCGTCAAAGTCATCGCCATGGATCAGGCCATGCGCCTGCCCTTCAAAGTCTCCACCACCACCAGCAATTTCATGATCGGCGTTACCGCCGCAGCCAGCGCCGGCCTTTACCTGCGCAGCGGCTACCTCGCGCCCGCCCTCGCCATGCCCGTCATGCTCGGCGTGCTGCTCGGCTCGCTCATTGGATCGCGTCTTCTCGTCCGCATTCACGTCCGGACACTGAAGATCGTTTTCGCCCTCGTCATCGTCGCGCTCGGCGTCGAGATGATCGTTAACAGCCTCAGCGGCAAACTGTGAGCACACGGATGAATGCAACCGACAACCCTCCCGAACACTGGACCGACCACCGCATCGAGACCTGGGTCGGCGTCATGCTCCGCACCGGCGTCATGCTGGCGGCCGCCATCGTTCTTACCGGGGGCATCCTTTATTTAGCGCACAACGGCGGCCGACGCCCCGACTACTCCCACTTCCATGCCGAGCCAGCACAGTTCACCACGCTGTCCGGCGTTCTGCACGGCGTCGCGGTCCTCAATCCCGAATGCATCATCATGCTCGGGCTTCTCGTTCTCATCGCCACGCCGGTCGCCCGCGTCGTCATGTGCATCGTCGGGTTTCAGTTCGAGGGCGATCGTCTCTACGTTGCTATCAGCACCGTCGTGCTGGCCATCCTGCTCTACAGCCTCTTCCTGCATCGTTAGCCGGTGGCCATTTACTGATCGCTGACAACGGATCACTGAACGCTGTTTACACCGGCGCCAGCAGCCGCACCAGAACAAAAATCGC
Source organism: Acidobacteriaceae bacterium (assembly GCA_036272255.1). Classification (GTDB taxonomy): domain Bacteria; phylum Acidobacteriota; class Terriglobia; order Terriglobales; family Acidobacteriaceae; genus Palsa-343. The sequence goes on from DATAZC010000147.1 coordinate 57,911, forward strand.
CACTCCGGCAAAGAACACCAGCGCCATTCGTACCCCCGGCTCCCGATTGACCTCCGGAACCAAATCGGTCGCCGCCACATAAATCGCGACTCCGGCAGATAGGGGAAGCCCCGCCTCCACCCAGTGCGGCAGGAAACCGATAATCAGCACGCCCGCAATCGTCGCCGCCGCCAACGCCACCGCGGACACCACCGCCATCCGCCGCGTCTGGCCAGACGCCAGCATCACGGATGCAATCGTGAATCCCTCCGGAACCTTATGCAGAATGATCGCCACAAAAATCATCCAGCCCAGCGACTTCGAGAGAACGAACCCCGACGCAATCGCCACGCCATCGAAAAACGAATGGGCCGCCAGTCCCATCAGCACCGACCAGCCCGTCCGCCGGTGCAGAAATTCGTGCGCGTGCGTCTCCTCACCGAAATGAAAATGTGGCGTGATCGTGTGTTCCAGCAGATGAATCGCGCAGTACCCGGCCAGCACCAGCGTCGGTGCCCAAACCGGCGAAAACTTCAGGCTCTCCGGCAGCATGTCCAGAATCGCCACTGCCATCATGAAGCCCGCGCCGAGCGCAATCGAGTAGCGCAGATACCGCTGCGTCCAGTTCCGCTGCACCAGCACCACACCGCCGACAATGTCAGCAACCGCAGCCAGGCTTCCAAGAATCAGCGCCAGGATCATCGCGAACTGTGTCTCCTGCAGCGTCTCATCGCCATCCACCTGTTTGCTGACTCGCCAACTTGCTAACCCGCTGTCCTACCCGCTGTGCCTGATGTGCAGCACGTCCCCATCCTGCACCAGATAATCCTTCCCCTCCAGCCGCAGCGTTCCCTGCGACCGTGCCACCGCCTCTGAACCCGCCGCCAGCAGCGTGTCCCAGTGAATCGTCTCCGCCCGGATGAAATGCTTTTCCAGATCTGTGTGGATCGCTCCCGCCGCCTCCTGTGCCCGCGAATTCGCCGGCACCGTCCACGCCCGGCACTCGTCCTCGCCGATCGTGAAAAAGCTGATCAGTCCCAGCAATTCGTAGCTCTTCCGGATCAGCCGCACCAGCCCGCTCTCCGTCAAACCATACGAAGCCAGAAACTCCGTCGCCTCTTCTTCTTCCATCTCCGACAGTTCAGCTTCCACCTTGCCGCAGAACGCCGTCGCTCCCGCATTCGGCCGCGCCGCCAGTTCCGTCAGTCCGTACTTCGCCGCAGCGGCCTCCAGATCGGCCCCCAGCGTCGTGCTCTCCGAAACATTTACCGCGTACAACACCGGCTTCTGCGAAAGGAACATGAATCCCCGAATCAGCTTCTTCTCCTCCGGGCTCATCTCCAGCTCGCGCAACGGCTTTTCTTCTTCCAGAAAAGCCTTGCAGCGGATCAGCAGCGCGTTCTCCTTTTCCAAATCCGGCGTCTTCATCTTCTTCAAATCTTTTTCCAGACGCTCCAGCCGCTTTTCCACCTGCGTCAGATCGCTGAGCATCAGGTCGAACTCCACACTCTTCGCATCCCGCAGCGGATCAATCGCCCCCACATGCGCAATCGCATCATCCTCAAACGCCCGCAGCACATGGATTAGCGCGTCGACGTTGCGCAGGCTCGTCAGAAACGCTGTCTCCTTCAGCGCCTCCTGCCCAATGGCCGCCACATCGGCGTACTCCACCGTCGCGTGGGTCAGCTTTTTAGGGTTGTACTGCGCCGCCAGCCGGTCCAGCCGGTCGTCGGGAACTTTGGCAATTCCCAGATGCGCTTCCCGGGAATATCCGCGGTCTTCAACGTTGACCCGCGTCAAAATCTTAAACAACGAAGTCTTGCCTACCTGGGGCAGGCCAATAATGCCGGTTTTCATCGTGATCCTGAGAAAGAGTTTGCGTTATGCGCCAATTCTCGATCATAAATGGCGATGAACCCAGTCCCTAATCGCCCGGCGTGCCTCGTGACCCCGCAACGAGCCTCACCAGCACAACCAACAGCATCGCAATCGCGAACCAGCCGAACCAATCACCCCACAGCTGGAACAGCGTTCGGTCATGCCCCACAGCGACCGTCGCCAGCAGCGTCGCGAACGGCGCGGAGTCGCTGGCATTTTCGGCCACGATCCTTCCGCGGTCATCGGCCACCGTCATCAACCCACCGCGCGCCGAGCGCACCAGGCTGAACCCATCTTCTACAGCGCGCATTACCGCGATGTGCCCGTGCCAGAATGCGTCCACGTGAAAGTCCCACGCCGGCGCCAGCATCAGTCCCACCCCCGCCCGACCGTACGCCCGAGCCGGCTCGGTGAAGTCGTAGTCCTTGCAGATGGCCACGCCCCACATCCGTCCGGCAGCCTGCCCAGGTGCCGCGAACACCACCCGCGCCGTTCCCCGCGTGAAAATGCTTGTCTCGAAAGGCGGCAACAGATGCTCCTTGTCGTAGCCCCGCACCGCCGCACCTGGAATGTAGATGCGCGCCTCGTTGTAATGCCGCGCACCTTGTCCCGCGCTCGTCACGCGGTTCATCCCAATCACCAGAACCGCTCCTGTGCGGTCGGCGATCGGCTGAAAGATTCCGTCTGCTCCTCCGGTATCGGGCTCGACGATCACCGCCAGGTCCTCCGGCATCACCGCCACCTGCGCTCCGCGTGCGATCAATCCCTCCGCCTGCTGTGCATATTGCTCAAAGAGCCGTGTTGCCGGCGCGCCCGGATCCCTCACGCCCTGACTTACGTCCGACGACACCAGTCCCACGCGAATTTCCGGCCCAGGCTGCCGCAGATTCATGCGCACCGCACCATAGAGCAAAACCGCCGCCACAACGCCCATGGTCGCTGCCAGTACTCGCACCGCCTGTCCTCGTGACGAAGCCCACAGGTCAATCCCCAATGCCAGCCCTACCGGGAACAGCATCAGCACAAAGCCCATCCCCCACGGCCCGGTGAGCGACGCCAACTGCAGAAACGGCAGGAAGTTCAGCTGCGAATACGCCAGAGAACCGCCGCTCCCGTGTGGCCAAATCAAATTCCGCACGTATTCAAATGTCACCCACCACGCCGGCAACGCGATCCATGCGCTCCACGCTGCGCCCCTCCGCGCCAGTGCGCGCATCAGCAAAACGCCAAGCGCAAACATCAGCGCGATCAGGCCGAAGTTGACGAACCACGCAATGTGCGGAGCGCCCAGAACGCCGAGGTAGCTCCAGAAGTTCAGGCAGCCAAGCAGCATCGCCGCAAACGCCACAACCCCCGCTTGCCACGCCGTGCTTCCCAGCGCGAACCACAGCACCGGCACAAATGCGATCCACATCAGCGGCCAGTGCGGCTCGAGGCCGTTCCCAAAAAATATCAGCACTGCCGTCGCCGCAAACGCCAGCGCCGCCATCGTCATCCGTCCCCACCTACCGTCGAATCCCATTCACATACCTCCGAAATGCGCGATGACACAGCGCTCGAAACTCCTCTGCCGAGGTCCCAACCCGTCCGCCCAGATACAGCATCACCAACCCCTGCAACAGGGCGCCCGTCTCAAACGTGATCTCCCAAACATCGTCCTCGCAGAAAACCCCGCTCTTTATCCCTGCTTCCAGCGCCGCCGCAGCAAACTTTGCCGTCGGCGATCGCCCTTCCCGAAAATCTCCCGGGAACTGCCGTGCACCCGCCCGTCGCACCAGAAACATCAGTTCGAACAGTCGCGGCTTCTCCAGCGCAAAATCCAAAAACACATTCAGAATTGCCGCCAGCCGCTTTTCCGGATCCTTTGGCAACGCCGTGCCTTCGATCCTCGCTGCCAGTCCCTCGAAGCCACCATCCGCCAGCGCGTTCAGCAAACCATCCCGATCCGCAAAGTGCCGATAGAGAGCCATCGGCGTGATGCCCACCGCCTTCGCCACCCGCCTCATCGTGACGGCCTCGTTGCCCTCTCGGTCGAGCAAGCGCCCGGCTGCCGCTTCAATCTTCCTCGCCGTCGAGATCTGTTCCATGTCTACGGTGTATACCACAGGGATGTATACGCCGTATACCGGCAGACGGCTCCATTAGCGTGCCTTGAAACATTCGCACCCCAAGCCTTATCGCCGCAGTCACTGTTTAGCCCATTGATTCTTTGTGGAAATTAAACTTCCTATTCCATTGACCCCATCTCCCATCCCCGTATCGAATGGACAAAAGGGTCTTTGTTACTGCCGTCATATCGGAACGACGCGCAAAGAGGCCCCGTTTGCTGAGATCTTTTGCGAGAGCCGAAAGTTTTCACTCAGACATAACCAGAGCCGGCACGTACCGGCCCACTTTGTCTTCCATCGCAGCGGTTGCGAAAGGCCCGCAGGCAATGACCTTAGGGATTGCCGTCCCTTTTCCAGGCGGATCCATTCTCTGTGCCGATTCTCGGATCGAGCCCAACGATGGCTCCTCCGCCGCCGAGAACGAAGCTACCCTTATGTCCGTCACATCGGGCAAGCGTATCTTCGCCATTACCTATGCCGCCAAAGATCCACGCGCCGGCAGGATGCTCGCTTCTGAAATTGCCAGCGTCGCCTGCAACGCCGCATCCCGCCAGGACATTGTCCCCGGTATCAAGCGCGTCATGGGCGACTGGTTCCGTTCCTACGGCGTCGCCCAAATTCCCTTCTTACAGTTTCTCGTCGCCAGCAACTCCACCGACGACAACGCCGGCCGCGTCCTCCTCTGTGAACCGCCTTCCACCGTCATGGAAACCTTTGGTCCGTGCATCGTCGGCGCCGGCGCCCGCTCCGTCAACCCCATGCTCAAACTGCTCACCCCGCGTTACAACGAGAGCTTCAGTCTCCGTTCCACCATCCTCCGTATCACCTACCTCAACTACCTCGCCCGCAAATACGACTCCTCCATCGGCGAGGAGACGGAGATGATCGTCCTTTCCAACCGCGGCTCCTTCACCTACATCGACCGCAGAGAGTTGCAGCAGGCCGAAGGCCTCGGCGAAAAAGTTGATTCGCTCCTCCTCGACATGGCCCGCCAGGTTCTCTCCGCCGAAATGGAGCAGAACCCCCAAACCATCGCCGAAGAATTCCTGCGCGGATACTTCGACGTCATGGAGCAGAACCCCCAGACCTACTTCCCATCCCTCGCCTGGCTCGACAAAGTCACCTCCAGCGCCACCGCCGCTGGACCTATTCCGGTCCCCATGCCCACCGGAACCCTCGGCTGACCTGATCGGTCCATAACTCCGCAGCGCGCCAACTATCCCCTGTTATTTGCCTCATGGGCGGGTAAAATGGAGCCCGTTAGCGCCGCTCCCCGCGCCGGAATGCCCGAGGAATTCAAAGACCGTGTCCGCCGTGCCAAAGAGCCGCCCCCTTCATCCCGTACCTTTTCTCGCCAGAAAGAATCAGATTTTTGGTTCCGGCGAGATGGCGGATCTTACCCGTGCCTTTGACTGGAGCCGCACCTCCGTTGGTCCCATCGACCAGTGGCCAGAAGCGCTGGTCATGACCGTCAACACCCTGCTTGCCTCCCGCCATCCGATGTTCCTGTGGTGGGGCGACGATCTCGTGCAGTTTTATAACGACGGCTACCGTCCCAGCATTCGCGAAGATAAGCATCCCCGCGCTCTCGGTCAGAATGGACGCGATTGCTGGCCTGAAATCTGGTCCATCATCGGCCCCCAGATCGACACCGTCATGACCACCGGCGAAGCGACCTGGCACGAAAATCAACTTGTCCCCATTAATCGCAACGGCAAACTCGAAGACGTCTACTGGACCTACGGCTATAGTCCGGTCCGCGACGCCGCCGGTACTATCTGCGGCACTCTGGTTGTCTGCACCGAAACAACACAAATCGTTCTGGCCAACAGCCAACTACAGCAGGAACGCGAACGCCTCGCGGACCTCTTCCAGCAGGCTCCCGCCTTCTTCGCGGTTCTTCGCGGCCCCAGCCACGTCTTCGAAATGGCCAATCCGCCTTACCAGGAGCTCATCGGCCAGCGCGATATCCTCGGCCGCGCCCTCGCTGAAGCCGTGCCCGAATCCATGGAGCAGGGCTTCGTCGCGCTCCTCGATACCGTCTATCGCACCGGTGCACCTTACATCGGGCGAAATACCCCCATCGAGCTGATGCGCACCGCCGCACAACCTCCCGAGCTGCGCTATCTCGACTTCGTTTATCAGCCCCGCCGCGACGCAGACGGAACCATTTCCGGCATTATCGTGCTCGGCGTCGACGTTACTGAAAACCGTCGCGTCGAAGGTGCCCTGCTCCAGTCAGAAAAGCTCGCCGCAGTCGGACGGCTCGCCAGCTCCATCGCGCACGAAATCAATAACCCCCTTGAAGCCGTCACCAACCTCATTTACCTGGCGCAGCACTCTGCCGTTAAACCCGAGGTCCGCGATTACCTCAACACCGCTGAGGCCGAACTCCGTCGCGTCTCCGGGATCGCCCGTCAAACCCTCCGGTTTTATCGTCAGTCCACCAACGCCACGCCCGTCGCAATGGCCGACCTTATCGGCGACACTCTGCCTCTCTACCAGGGACGTCTCACCAATGCGCGCATCCATCTCGAGCGCCGCGACCGTTCCCGTCTTTCTGTCACCTGTTTCGAGGGCGAAATTCGCCAGGTTCTCAGCAACCTGCTCGGCAATGCGATTGACGCCGTCGGTTCCCACGGTGGCCGCATCCTTATTCGCAGCCGTGAAGCGACTCACTGGGCCAGCGGCCGCCGCGGCGTTGTGCTCACCGTCGCCGATACCGGCTCCGGCATCTCCAGAACCACGCTGGCAAAAATCTTCGATCCCTTCTTCACCACCAAAGGCGCCAGCGGCACCGGCCTCGGTCTCTGGATCAGCCGTCAGATCGTCGAACGCCATCACGGAGATCTCAGAGTCCGCTCCTCGCAGGCCCCGCATTCCCGCGGCACCGTCTTCACCCTCTTTCTCCCTGCCGACGACGACCTGACGGCCTGACGGCCTGATTGGCCCTGGCCGGCTCACGAGCCTCTGCGATCCTGCGTCTAAGCGTTACAATCCGTCACATTCAAATGTCAGTTCCCCGGCTGGCTATGTAGAATGTCACATACCAGTAGTTCCGGCTTCTGAATTTGCTCCGAAGGGCAACCCATCCATGAGCGACTTCCTCAGCGACCTCCGCTATTCCTTCCGCATGCTCATCGCCAACCCGGCCTTCACCATTACCGCTGTCGCCGCACTCGCCCTCGGCATCGGAGCCAATACTGCCATCTTTACCGTCGTCAATACCGTCCTGCTCAAGCCGCTCGGCTATCCCGACCCCGACCGCATCGTTCAGCTGATGAACATCACACCGGACGGGAACTTTCCCGGCTCGTCTCCTACCAAGTTCAACAACTGGCGCACCCAAACCAGCGTCCTCCAGGATGTTGCCGCCTACGACTTCGGGGGTCCCGGCTTCAATCTCACCGGCACCGTCCCGGAACAGATTCACGGCCTTCACGTTTCTGAAGCGTACTTCCGCCTCTTCGGCGCACCTGTCATCCTCGGCCGCACCTTCACTCCGCAAGAAGATTCCCCCAACGGCGGCAAAGTTGTCGTCATCAGCTACGGCCTCTGGCAGCGCAAATTTGGCGGCAATCCCAACGTCATCGGCACCGCCATCTCCCTCGGCAATGAGCCGTACACCATCCTCGGCGTCATCGGACAACAATTCCCCTCCGATCCTCCCGCTGACATCTGGCTTCCCTTCCAGATCGACCCCAACAGCACCAATCAGGGCCACTTCTTTCTGACCGCGGCTCGCCTCAAGCCCGGCATCTCTCTTGCCCAGGCCAATGCTCAGCTCAAGATCGCCTATGGCGAATTCCGCCGCCGCTGGACCCTCGCCGATCCCAGGAGCAGCTTTGGCGTTGAACCTCTCCGCGACATCATCGTTGCCGACGCGCGCTCCTCTCTCTTCGTCCTCCTCGGTGCCGTCGGCTTTGTTCTGCTCATCGCCTGCGCTAATGTCGCCAATCTGCTCCTGGTTCGCGCCACCGGCCGCAAACGGGAATTCGCCATCCGCGCCGCCATGGGAGCCGGCCGCCTTCGCATCGTTCGTCAGCTCCTTACCGAAAGCATTGTCCTCTCCCTCACCGGCGGCATTCTCGGCCTCATCCTCGGTTATGTCGGCGTTCGCGCTCTGCTCGCCGTCTCACCCGCCGACCTTCCCCGTGTCGGCGAAAACGGCGCCGCTGTTTCTCTCGACTGGCGCATTCTGCTCTTCACCCTCGGCGTATCCTTCCTCACCGGCATCCTCTTCGGACTCTTCCCCGCCATCGGCGCCTCACGCCCCGACCTCAACACCACGCTCAAAGAAAGCAGCAACCGTTCCGGCACCGGCTTCCGCCAAACCATCGGACGCTCCATGCTCGTCATCAGTGAAGTCTCTCTTGCCCTTGTTCTCCTCATCGGAGCTGCGCTGCTTATTCGAACCTTCATCGCCCTGCGCCACGTCAATCCCGGCTTCGATCCCCGCAACGTCCTCACTATGGATATGTCCCTCAACGGCGACCGCTTCCAGAAAGCTGCCGCCGTCGCGCAGCTCTCGTTCGAAGCCCGTCAGCGCCTCAACGCCATCCCCGGTGTCGAAATCTCCTCATCCACCTGCTGCCTGCCCCTCGAAGGTGGCTTCGGTCTGCCCTTCGACATCATCGGTCGCCCCCACGGCAAAGATCCCAACAACAACACTGACGGCGCAGGCTGGATGAACATGTCTCCCGGCTACTTCGCCGCCTTCCACATTCCGCTCCGCGGCCGCGACTTCACCGATCAGGACACGGGTTCAGCCCCTGGCGTCGTCATCATTAACGAATCCCTGGCCAAAAAATACTGGCCGACAGAAAATCCCATCGGTCAGCAGATTGTCATCGGTAAAGGTGTCGGTCCGCAGTTTACGGAGGGCCCGCGTCAGATCATCGGCATCGCCGGCGACATCCACGACGGCGGCCTGAACCGTGACCCCCGTCCCCTCCTCATGGTTCCTCAGGCCCAGGTCACCGATGGCATGACAGCCCTCAACGCGGGCATCGGTCCTGTTGCCTGGATCGTTCGCACCCGTGGCGACCCTCACCAGTACATCGCCGCCGTCACCGAACAGCTCCGCCAGGCCAGCGGCGGTTTTCCTGTCGCCCGCGTTCGCCCCATGACGGAAGTTGTCGTCAGTTCCACCGCACGTGAGGATTTCAACATGCTCCTCCTCACCATCTTCGGAGCCTCCGCGCTCATCCTTGCCGCCATCGGTATCTATGGCCTCATGGCCTACACCGTGCAACAGCGCACCCAGGAGATGGGCATCCGCATGGCTCTTGGCGCCGATCGTGGTCGCATCCGCGGCCTCATCGTCTGGCACGGCATGCGCCTTGCCATTGTCGGCGTTGTCGTCGGCATTGCCGCCGCCTTCGGACTCACCCGTTTCATCGCCAGCTTCCTGTTCGGCGTCAAAACCTGGGATCCGATGGTATTTGTAACCGTCCCTGTCATATTAAGCGGCGTCGCTCTGCTCGCCGTCTGGATGCCCGCCACCCGAGCCTCCCGCCTCGATCCACAAAAGGCGCTCCACATCGAGTAGTCGCAGTAATGCAGAAGGCATCGCCATTATTTTGTAACCGCTATAGTTACAGAGCGCGTCGTCGCAAACCCGGCCGGACACCAGGCATCCACCCCGCCTCCCGTCTTCCATCTCCCGGCTCCAGGCTCCCAGCTCCTAGTGCCTCACTCCGCCCTAAGCGCCTCCACCGGGTTCACCCGCGCCGCCCTTCTCGCCGGAATAAAACTAGCCAGCAGCGCAAACGCTCCCAGCAACGCTGCCACCCCTCCCAGCGTCGACACATCCCACGCCCGCACGCCAAACAGGATGCTGCGCATCCCCATCGACGCGCCAATCGACAACACGATCCCAACCGCAATCCCAATAACTGTCAGCACCCCAGCCTCCTTCAGGATCAGTCGATGCACCGCACTCCGCTGTGCACCCAGCGCCATCCGCACTCCAATTTCCCGCGTCCGCTGGCTCACCGAATACGCCACCACGCCGTAAAGTCCGACCACGCCCAGCACCAGCGCCAGCGCCGCGAACCCGCCCACCAGATACGCCGAAAGCTCGTGCATTACCGCCGTTGGCGACTGGTCGATCTGCTGCTCCATCGTGACCTCGCCATACACTCCCAGACTTGGATTGATCGCGCGCAGCGCCTTCACCAGTTCCGGCAAAAATACCTTGTCATCGCCGCGCGTCCGCACCGCCAGAGCAAAATACACGTCCGGTCCATGGTTGATGGAGAAGTACTCCGAGGGCGCCGGATCGCTGTCGAGCGCTGCCTCACGCACGTCGGCAACAACGCCCACCACCTGTCGCATCGACTTCGGCGACAGCGCAATGTCCCCAATCATCCTGCCCACCGGATCCTGACCCGGAAAATACTTTCGGGCAAATGTCTGATTGATGATGATCACATTGGGATGGTTCGCATCGTCTGACTCGGTGAACATGCGGCCTTCGATCAGCTTCGCTCCGATCAAGTGCAGGTAGCCCGCACTGATATCGCGCTCCATCACGTCGTTGTGCTCGCCATGGAACGGCATGCCCGGAACCCGGATCCAGTCCGTATCGCAGAAGCACTGCACCGGCAGATCCGACGTCAGCCCCAACCCCTCAACACCGGGCAAACTCGCGACACGCGCCTTGATCTCCCTGTACAGCGCCATCAGTTGCTCCGGCTTCTGGCTCGCCGGATCGGTCATCATCAACTGCGTCGTCGCCAGATGCGCAGGATCGAAACCTACATCCACGTGCAGCAGCCTATAAAGGCTTTTTCCCAGCAAGCCGGCTCCAGCCAGCAGCACCACCGCGATGACCAGCTCCAGCACAACGAGATTCGCACCCAGCCTCTTCCAGAAACGACCCGCCACCGTTCTTCCTCCTTCGCTCAGCGCCGCATGAAGATTGCGTCCGGTCAGCCGCATCGTAGGCGTGAATGCCATCAGCACCATCGCCAGCAGCGTGACCGCGCCCGCAAAGATCCACACATGCGCGGTGAGCCCCACGTTGTCCAGAAAGGGCGCGCCCTGCGCGATCTGTTTGGGAAGCAGGTTTCGTAACAGCGACATCATCCCCGCCGCCATCAAAATGCCCGCTCCGCATCCGGCGGCGGACAACAACAGCGCTTCTGTGACGAATTGCCGAAACAGCCGCGCGGACGTTGCCCCCAGCGCTCCGCGCACCGCGATCTCCCGCCTCCGGCTCTCCGACCGCACCAGCAGCAGGCTTGCGACATTCACACATGCAATCAGCAGGAGCAACCCGGCTCCAGCCAGCAGCGTCAGCAGAATCGGCCGCACTGTACCAACAATGAATTCCGAGAGCGGATGCACGCTCGCCCCCTGGCCACTGTTCGACCCCGGAAACTGAGTCGCCAGCAGCGCCGCGACCTTCGCGAGATCAGCTCTGGCTTGTCCCACGCTCACGCCGTCCCGCAACCGTGCGATCCCGTCGAGATCGTGGCAGCTTCGTCGCTGCTCACAGGTAGGTTTGTCCAGCAAAGGCACCCACAGCTCAACGCCCCCGCGCGGCGCAAAGGCGAAGTCATGTGGCAACACGCCAACAACGGTGAACGGATCGCCGTTCAGGCTGATCTTGTCGCCGACCACGTCGCGCCGTCCGCCAAAGCGGCTGATCCACGTGCCGTAACTTAAAATCGCAATCTTTGCGCCACCCGGCTTGTCTTCGCCTGAACGAAAATCGCGCCCCAGCATGGGCTGTACGCCCAGTGTGTGGAAGAACCCGTCGCTGACCCGTCCTGCAGGTACCGGCGTCGAAACCGATCCGATCCGCAACAGGAAACCGGTGCCATTGTAAACATCGAGCGACTCGAGCGTGGTATTCATCCGCTTCCAGTCGTCGTAATCGTCGCGCGAAATATTGGACCGCGGAAATGCAGGCGCGCTTTCATCCACGTCTACCAGCCGGCTGGGGTTTTTATAGGGCAGCGGGCGGATCAGTGCAGCGTCCACAAATCCAAAAATCGCCGTGCTCGCGCCAATGCCCAGAGCCAGCATCGCAATCGCCGTGATGCCAAATCCAGGATTCTTCCCGAGCTGCCTCGTCGCGTACCGGAGATCCTGCGCCACTGTCTCTGCTCGAAATCCCACCACCTCGTGGCTCTGCTCGCGCATCCGCGTTGCATTCCCGAAGTGCCGCGTCGCCGCCGTCCGCGCAGCCTCTGCAGTCATTCCTTCGGCTTCCATCGCCCGCGCCATCTGCTCCCGGTGGAATGCCATTTCCTCGTCCAGTTCGCCGGAGAACTTCTCGCGCCCCAACAGCAGCTTCACTTTCCTCCACAACCGGGCAACGTTCATCCTGCCTCCTCGGCATCGCGCAGCACTTTGCCGATCGCCTCGATTACCCGCTCGAATCGCGACAGCTCCATCCCCAGTTGCTTGCGGCCCGCCGCAGTCAGCGTATAAAACCGCGCGCGCCGATTGGTATCGGTCGTCTTCCACTCCGCCTTCACCCATCCCTGCAACAGCAGCCTCTGCAGCGCGGGATAAAGCGAGCCCTCTTCCACCGTCAGCACGTCGTTTGATACTCGTTTGATCGACTGCGCGATCCCATACCCATGCAGCGGCGCCCGCGTCAGAGTCTGCAGAATCAGCATGTCCAGCGTCCCCGGCATCAGTTCCGATTTATCCGCCATATTGCCCGAACCATAGGCTACCTATGGATAGAAAATCAATGGCTTTGTGACGAGCCGACTCGATTGTGTCTGTCCTTTGCCGTCATCGTGAGCGAGTGCGAGTCAGAGCGAGGCGGATCGCATGACGACCCGCCATCCAGCCCGGCCGCTTACTGGCTCCGCAGCGCTTCCATCGGCTCAACATCCGCCGCTCGGCGCGCCGGCAACGCTGCCGCCAGCAGCGCCGCTGTCATCAGCACGAATACCACCGGCCCCAGCACCGTTGGCTCATACACCTTCACGCCATACAGCACTGACGCCATCAGATGACCCGCCAGCATCGCTGCGGGAATCCCGATCAGCAGCCCGATCCCCACTTGCCAGAACGCTGCGCGCAACACCATGCGCTGCACATCCAGCCGATCCGCCCCCAGAGCCATCCGGATCCCGATCTCGCTGGTCCGCTGCGCCACTGCATAGGCCGTTACGCCATACAGCCCAATCGCCGCCAGCACCAGTGCCAGCGCTCCAAACAGCGAGGTCAGTTCCGCCACCATATGCTGCTGCGTGAAGGCCAGCCGCACCTGTTCGTCGAAGCTCTGGTAGCGCGTCACCAGCAGGTCGGGATTCACGCTCGCCAATGCTCGCCGTACGCGTTCCTCCAGCTCCGGCACGTTGCCGCGTGTCTCAATCTCAATAGCGTGCAGATAGTGTGACTGCGCGATGAAATGCGCATAGTCTGCTGCCCGCGGATGTGTGGTCGGCAATTGCGTCCACTGCTCCGACGCCACAAAGTACATCGGCCGCACATGCTCGTCCGGGTCCCAGTACTGTGCGTCTTCCACCACGCCGACAATCTCGTAAGTTCCCGTGATCGCCGGATCGAAGTCTCCAAAATGCATCCCGATCGGACTCTTCCCGTGGAGAATCTTTCGCACGAACGTCTGGTTCACCACCGCAACATTGTGACTTTGCGCATTGTCGCTCTCGGTGAACACCCGCCCCTCCACCAGCTTCGTCCCAATCGTCGCGAAATAACCAGGGCTCACGCGATCCCACGATGAACCTTGTGAATCTGATCCCGGCGGCGGTGCCGGCTCGCCTTCCACATAGGTGTTCTCGCCCCAGTTGTCCCCATCCATCGGGCTGTACATCGACTCCGCTACGCTGGTCACTCCAGGAATCTGGCTCAGCGTCTCGTGCACCTGCCGATAGAAACTCTGCAGTTGTTCCGGCTTGTATCCAGCCGTCTGCGGGTCAACCTGCACAATCGTCCGGTGCGTCGGATCGAATCCGAAATGCTGCCGCTCCATCTGCCGCATGCTCAGAATCAAGAATCCCGCCGCGCACAATAACACCACCGAAACCGCCGCCTGTGCCACCACCAGTGCTCTCTGCGCAAATGTCTCATGCCGTCCCGTCGAACGATTCGCTCCGCGCAGCGCCTCAATCGGATCAGCATGCGCCGCCAGCCACGCCGGGGCCACGCCGAACAGCAACCCCGTCGCCAGCGACACCACAAACGCAAATCCGAGCACCAGGGGTGACGGGCTCGCACTGATGTTGACCGGATTGTGCTCGAACGCCAGGTGCAGGATCAGCTTCGCCCCGCCCCACGCGAACAATAGTCCCGCCAGCCCACCGATCATCGCCACAACCAGGCACTCCACCAGCGCTCCGCGTACCAACCGCTTCCGCGAGGCTCCCAGCGCCGTCCGCACCGCAATCTGCTGTCGCCGCGTTGCCGACCGCGCCAGCATCAGGTTCGCCAGGTTCGCGCAGGCAATCAGCAGCACGAAACTCGAAACCCACATCAGCAGATGCAGATCATCTTTGTAGGTATCCTGCATGCGCTGCACGCCCGCGCCGCCCGGTGTCAGCCGCAAATATTGTTTTGGAATCAGCGCGCGCGCCTCGGGCAGTGTGATCTTGCCCAATGGGCTTTCAAGAAACTGCTGCAGTTCCACAACCATCTGTGACTGCATCGCCGCAATATTGGCTCCCGGCGCAACTCGTCCGATCAGATTCAGGAATTGCGTTTCCGTGTGCTCCAGCTCATGACTCTCCGGCTGTAACAGCGGCTGCATGTTCACTGGCATCCACAACGACGACGGCTCCGCGCTCAACCGCTCTCCGTAAAATCCCGGCGGCGCAATGCCCACCACAGTCACCGGATGCCCGTTAATCAGCAAATCCGATCCCACCACACTGCGCTCGCCCCCGAACTTCTGCTCCCAGGTCGCGAAGCTCATCACCGCGACCGGAGCCGCGCCCTGCACATCGTCGGACGGCCGCAGCAGTCGTCCCGCATAGGCCCGGATGCCGAGCGTATCGAATGCATTGCCGGATACAAGCTCCGTGGTGGTCGGTGCTGCCGGCTGATTGCTGCCCGACTGCCGCACCGCCATGTACACCGTGCTCGCCTGGAAGGCCGCCAGGCTCTCGAACCCCGGCGTGTGATCGCGGAACTCTCTGTACTGCGCGTAGGAAAACAGCGACCAGTCGTTCGGCTTGCCCTGATTTTCAAAATCCGGCAGCCCGCTGTTGTTGCAGCACTGCTCGTTGTCGCCTACCCGCAACAATCCCGCCGGATCCTTCACCGGAAGCGACTTCAACAGCACGCCATCCACAAGCGTGAAGATCGCCGTCGTCGCTCCAATTCCCAGAGCGAGAGTCAGCACCGCCGTCGTGGTAAACGCAGGAGACTTCCGCAGTTGTCGCAACGCAGATTTTAGATCGGCCAACACGCTCAGGCATCCTCCACGATTTCAGCCGGCGCCGGTCGTCCCTTCACCCGGCACGTTCATCCCTGTTTCCTGCACCCGGCCAGCCATTGTCCCGTTCAGGAAGATGCTGAAATCAAAGAAAGCGGTCGCCCCACCCACGGACGCAGGTGTCCGCCCGCAACCACCCATGTCCATCGCCGGACACTACCGCTCAGTGCTCCCTGTACCCTGCGCCCTGCTTACTGGCTTCTCAGCGCCACCAGCGGATTGATCCGCGAAGCCCGTCGTGCCGGTAAATAGCCCGCCACCAGCGCCACCGTGGTCAGCAGCACGACCATCGCCACGTACGTCATCGGATCGGTAGGCTGCGTGCCAAACAGCAGGGACGCAATCTCTTTCGATACGACAAACGATGTCACGGTTCCCGCTGCGATGCCCACCAGTGCCAGCACCAGCGTCTGTCCCAGCACACCACGCTGTACCCGCCCGCGGCTCGCGCCCAGCGCCATCCGGATTCCGATCTCCTGCGTCTGTCGCGTCACACCATACGCAATTACGCCGTAGATGCCCAGCGACGCCAGCGTCAGACCCAGCGCCGCAAATAGTCCCACCAGCAGCACAAAAAACTTCCTGGGAGATACGGCGCGATCCACCATCTGCGCAATCGGACGGAATTCCGCCGCCGGCTGGTTGGGATTCAGCTCCCGCAGCGCATGCAGCACGCTCCCCGCCAGCGATGCCGGTGGCACACTTGTGCGAATCACCAGTTCGGCATCGGAGGGGCCCTGCTGCATCATCGGGTAATAAATCTGCCAGCCCGGATCGCCCTCTACGCTGTCCGCATGCACATCGTCTACCACTCCCACCACCACGCAATCGCCACCGTTGGCCTGCAGGATCCGTCCCACCGCATCCTGGCCTGGCCAGTAAACCTGCGCCGCCGACGCGTTGATCATCACCACTTTCTGGCTCGTCGGCCCATCGCTCCATGCAAAGTCGCGCCCGTGCAGCCGCATCCCCATCGCCCCGATGTAACCCGGCGAAATCACGTACACCAGCGGTCCGTGCAGTGCGCCCTCCGGAAACGTCTTTCCCTTCGGCGTCGGCGTTCCCCATGCGCGATTCCGCCCCAGTGGAAGGTAATCCGTGAACCCGGCGGCCTCGACTCCTGGCAACGCACGCACCCGCTCCACAATCTGCTGGAAGATCACACCCCGCTTCACCGCGCTCGCATTCCCATCCGGCGCACGGTCGTCATAGTCCACTCTCATCGACGCGGCCTGCTCGGGTTGAAATCCCAGATCGATGTCCATCACCTTCAGAAAACTCCGCAACAGCAACCCCGCCCCCACCAGCAGCACACAGGCCAGTGCTACTTCACTGATCACCAGCACCGCGCGCAACCGCTCATGCCTGCGTCCCGCACCCGATCCTGCTCCGGAATCCTTCAGCGTCTCGTGCAGATTGCCGCTTGCCATCCGCAGTCCAGGCACCAGTCCAAACAGCACCGCCGTCATCACAGCAATCAGAACCGTCCAGCTCAGGGCCTCGCCATCGATGCGCATCGTGCCCAGAAGCGGCAGCGCAATTGACTGCTGATGCGATAGCCAGAAAATCACCCCATACGCAAATCCCAGCCCGAGCACCGCGCCCGCTCCGGAAAGAATCAGCGCTTCCGTCAGCAGTTGCCGTACCAACCGGCCGCGTCCCGCGCCCAATGCCGCCCGCATCGCAAATTCTTTGCTCCGCGCCGCCGTCCGCGCCAGCAGCAGATTCGACAGATTCACGCACACGATCAGCAGAATCGTTCCCACCGCGCACCACAGTGCGATCAGCGACCTCCGCAGCCGCCCGCTCACATAATCCTTCAGCGTCTGCACCCCCATCGAAACGCCATGCTTGTTCACATATTGCCCGCAAGTGTCCGGATACTTGATGTTCCAGCACAGATGCGGCACCACCGTCGCCGCGTCCGCGTTGGCCTGCGCCACCGTCACCCCTGGCTTCATCCGCCCGATCAGCGTCAGAATGTTCCCCCACATCCGCTCATCGTCCAGAATCAGCGGGGTGATCATGTCCACCTTCGAGCCCGGAGAAAACACCGCGCCGAAATCGAAGCTTCGCGGCAGCACGCCCACCACCGTCACCGGCTTTCCGTTGAGATCGATCTCGCTGCCTACGATCTTCGGGTCCGCCGCAAATTGCCGCCGCCAATAAGGATCGGCCAGCAGGACCACCGGATGCGCACCCTGCCTGGTTTCCGCCGCCGTGAACGATCGTCCCAGCGCCGGCTGCACGCCCAGCAACTGAAGGAAGTTGCCGAGCACTTCGATGCCCGTCGCCGGTTGCGGCTCGCCCCGTCCCGTCAGCCGCAGGTTGTCCGGGCTCGAGAACGCCATGTACCCCGTCACATCCTCGTACGAGCGGCTCTGTGCCTTGAACTCCTCATACGCGTCGGCGGAATACGTCGCGCACGACAAGCCGCACTTCGTCGGGGGCGGCGCAATCCACACCAGTTGCTGCGATTGAGGAAACGGCAGCGGTCGCACCAGAATCGTGTTCACCACGCTGAACACCGCGACGTTTGCCCCAATTCCGAGCGCCAGAATCAGCACCGCTACCGTTGTGAATCCCGCATCGCGCCCCAGCGTGCGCAAGGTATAGCGCAAATCCTGTCCCAGCACATCCAGAAACGGCAATCCCCGCGCTGCCCGCTGTTTCTCCCGCGCCTGCTGCACCCCGCCAAATCGCACCATCGCCTGCCTCCGCGCCTCGTCCGGCGTCATCCCACGCTTTAGGTTTTCGTCCACGGCCATCTCCAGATGCGCAGCCATCTCCGCATCGAGATCCTCATCGAGCGGCGCCTTACCGAAAAACGCCCGCACCCGATGCCAACCCTGCCGCAAATAATCTCTCATCCCTGCTCCCCGCTTCGGCCACCAGCTACTGGCTATTCCCTACTGGCTACTTCCCTATTCCCTGCTCTGTTCCAGCACCCGCCCCATCACGGCCGCCAGCCTCTGCCAGTACGCCGCGTCTTCGGCCAACTGCTTGCGCCCGCGCTTGGTAATTGAATAGAACTTCGCCTTGCGGTTGTTGTCCGACACGCCCCACTCCGCGTCGATCCATCCTCGCTGCTGCAGCCGCACCAGCGACGCGTAAATCGTCCCCTGGTTCAGCAGTACCTCATCGCCGCTTACCTGCTCGATACGCCGCGCAATCCCGTACCCATGCTGCTCGCCCATGGCCGCCAGCGTTTGCAGCACCATCAGGTCCAGCGTCCCCTGTAACAAATCCAGTTTTGAATCTCCCATAGTCTTTTCCCCTCTTCGCTCTCCTGTGGTACGGCCACATCAGCATGCCACAGTACCTGTGCGATTGCCACAGGAGGACCTTACGCACACCCGTCGCCCAAAGTTCCCTCAGCCAAACTTTTCCCCTGACCTGTGACGAATTGCCGTCTCTCAGTGACCAGTTGGCCCGCACGCCGCGGTCCCGGTTCTCTCTCCCTGCTCCCGGTGCCCTGTCCTTTGTGCTCTGCTCCCTGTACCCTGTTCTTCATCCCCCTCCGAGGACCTGCCCCAGATGCCCGCCTTTGCGTGGTTCCCCGCACGGTTGCGCCCAGCGATTCTGCTGTGCTTCTGCGTCTCGTTGCCGGCCGCGGCGCAAAGCTACAGCGCACCTGCGCAACCCACCCTCCGCTACCAGTTCGGCGACAACCCCGCCTTCGCCAGCCCCACCTTCGACGATAGCTCCTGGGCCACCGCACCTGACGGTCAAATCCCACTCCCACCTTTTGACTCCCATGGATACCTCTGGATTCGCGCCCGGGTTCCCGTACGCGCCGGATCTGAAATCCCCCTCGCCATCCTCCTCGATGGCGAGAACCAGCTGATGGCCGACGAACTCTACGTCAACGGCACTCTCGCCGGACAGCAAGGAGCACTAGAACCAAAGATCGTCGTCGCCCCCTCTGCTGAGCCCGCCGTCTTTGGCATCCCGCTCGGCGCCGCAACCCCCGGCGCCACGGCCGTCGTCGCCTTCCGTGCCTGGTACATTCCCGGAGTCCGCGTCTCTGTCGGCCGCGTCACCCCGCGCTTCACCATCGACTCCAGCCGCTTCGTCCGTCTTGTCCGCAGCGCGCGCCATCAGCGCGCCATCATCTCCATCGGACCCCAGCTCGGCGCCAATCTCATCATCACCTGCTGCGGACTTGGCCTGCTCCTCCTCTGGCGCCGCAGCGGCGGACGCGACATCCTCCTCTGCGCGTTACTGCTGATCCTTTATGCCCCCGTCGGGATCATCGCCGATCTGGAATCCCACGGCGTTCTCCACATTCCGTGGATGATCTACATCCTGTCGTATTCCCTCGTCCAGATCGGCCAGATGGATTGCAACCTCGAGTTCACCTGGGCCATCCATGCCTATCGCAACCGCCTCTTCCTGCGCCTTGGCCAGGCTGTTCTTGTCACCTTCAATGTGACCCTCGCCGTCCGCGAGCTGGCCCTGAATCCCTCCAGCTTCACCGCGTGGTCCATTCCCCTCTCGCTGATCTGCGTGTACGCCTTCGACGCCATCACCTTTGGCGCCAACCTCTGGGCTCTCGTCGTTCTGCGCCGCAATAAGCTCATTGCTGCTGCCCTCGCCCTCATCCCCCTCTCGGCTACACTCGGCCGCCGCGGCTTCCTCTACTCGTTCAACCTCGGCCCTTTCTACTTCGATACCTTCAACTTCGCTTTCCTGCTCTCCTGCCTCGCCCTCTTCATCATGCTTGGCAAACGCGCCTGGACTGCCTGGGGTGACGCCAACAATCTGCGCGTCGAATTCGACGCCGCCCGCGAAGTCCAGGAACGCCTCGTCGTCACTCCTCCTGCGGTTCCCGGCTTCCACATGCAGAGCGCCTACATCCCCGCCACTCAGGTTGGGGGAGACTTCTTTCACATCCGCCCCGACGAGAATGGTGGTGTTCTCATCGCCGTCGGCGACGTCAGCGGCAAGGGCCTGCGCGCGGCCATGGCCGTCTCAGCAATCATCGGCGCGCTCCGCGCCATGCCGCTGCTCCCGCCCTCCCGCGTCCTGTTTGATCTCAACCGAGGTCTTGCCGGTAACCTTGGCGGCGGATTTGTCACCTGCTGCGTTACACGCATCGCGGCCGACGGAACCATGATCATCGCCAACGCCGGGCACTTGCCTCCGTATCGCAACGGCCAGGAACTCCCGCTTCCGTCCAGCCTCCCCCTCGGCCTCACTACAGACGGCTCATGGGCTGACTCCCCTATCCGGCTCAATCCAGGCGACACCCTCACCTTCCTCTCCGACGGCGTCGTTGAAGCCCGCAACTCCCGCGGCGAGCTCTACGGTTTCGACCGCACCGCTGCCATTTCCACGCTTCCTGCTGAAGAGATCGCCCGCGCGGCCAGTGCCTTCGGCCAGGAAGACGACATCACCGTCCTCACCCTTGCCTTCGTGGGCGCCTCATTTTCCTGACCCCGGAACATGCCCCTCCAGAATTTCTCGCTTCCAATGCTGCGTTTTCCCCAAAAGAAAATCTGCAGGGACTAGAATCCTGGAACCGCGGCATGGAATCCGTAATTCTTGCGGCGATCGAAACGGGCCCCGGGCTCCCCGGCCAAAGCCACATCATGGAAGTCCGTTGATTCGTCCATGCGCGCAGCGGCATCACGTCCCCCGGCCCTCTCAGAAAACAGGAAGGAAACCATGGCTGACCGGCAAACCGTCATTGTCACCGGAGCCTCGCAGGGCATTGGTGCGGCCATCGTCCGCGCCTTTCTGGACCGCGGTTACAACATCGTGGCCACCGCGCGCAATATGTCGAGCGCCGCCTTCGCACCCTCTCCCAACCTCGCCTTCGTCGATGGCGACATTACCCAGCAATCCACATCCGACCAAATCGCCCAAGCCGCCATCAGCAAATTCGGCTCTATCCATCACCTCATCAACAACGCCGGCATCTTCTTCTCAAAGCCCTTCACCGACTACACCATCGACGATTTTCGCCGCCTGGTCTCCATCAATCTCGAAGGATTCATCCACATCACCCAGCGCGCGACCTGGCAAATGCTCTCCCAGGGGGTTGGCGGCAGTGTCACCACCATCACCGCGGCGCTCGTCGATAACCCAGGAGCCGAAGCCCCCTTGCCATGATCACCAAGGGTGGCCTCAACACCGTCACGCGATCGCTTGCCAGCGAATATGCGAATCAGCACATCCGCTTTAATGCGGTCGCACCTGGCGTGGTCAACACACCGCTGCACAGTGGCGCGTCAGAAGATATGCTGAAGGCCAGTTCCCCCATGGGAACAATCACCACTCCCGAGGACATCGCGCAAGCAGTCGTCTATCTCACAGAAGCCGGTCATGTAACCGGGGAGGTTCTCCACGTGGACAACGGCACGCACGTAGGCAAATGGTGAGCGCAGCAGGTTCTCAGCCCAATACCGCGGAGCACCGGCTCGAGGCACTCCGGATTCAGCTCCCATCCGCTCCAACCCCATTCGGCAGCTACGTTGAAACGGTGCAGACTGGCAATCTGCTTTTCTTCAGCGGCATGCTTCCCGTCGTCGACCACAAACCGAAATACATTGGCAGCCTCGGCAAAGAGCTCGGCGCCGATCAGGGGCGCGACGCCGTCCGTACCGCCGCCCTCAGCGTACTTGCCGCGGCCAAAAAACATCTCGGCTCTCTCGACAAGGTCACCCGCGTCGTTCGTCTCACCGTCTTCATCGCCACCTCCGGCGATTTCTACGATCAGCCTCGTGTCGCAGACGCTGCCTCCGACCTCTTCCGCGATATTTTCGGTTCCGACAAACTCCCCGTCCGTACCGTTATCGGTGTCGCGAGCCTCCCGCTTGGCGTGCCCACCGAGGTCGAAGTCATCTTCGAAGTGACCGACTAGATCGAGGATCGTATGTACACGAAAAATTCGCATCGCGTCCTGGCATTCATCGCCTTCCTGCTCGCTTTCACCCTGGGCACGCGCGCCCAGACCAAGGATTCCCCCATGACACCACCCATAACACCCCAGGTCTTCTATCGCACCGTCAAAGTCGATGGGCTCTCCATCTTTTATCGCGAAGCTGGTCCGGCAAATGCACCCACGATCCTCCTGCTCCACGGTCTGCCTTCGTCCTCGCGCATGTTTGAACCGCTGTTCGCGCGCCTCGCCGACAGCTACCATCTGGTCGCTCCCGACTATCCAGGTTTCGGGCACAGCGACTGGCCCGATCCACAGCAGTTCGCATACACCTTCGACCACATCGCGTCTGTCATGGACAAGTTCACCGAGACCCTCGGTCTCTCGCACTACACCCTCTATATGCAGGATTACGGTGGACCCGTTGGCTTCCGCATGATCCTCGCGCACCCCGAGCGCGCCCAGGCGCTCATCGTGCAGGATGCCGTCTCCCACAACGAGGGCCTCGGAGTGAACTGGAAAACGCGTCGCGCATTCTGGGCCGATCGCGCTGCCAACGATGAGGCGCTGCGCAAAAGCCTGCTCTCCATGGCCGCAACAAAAACTCGCCACGTCGGCGACGATCCCAACCTCGAGCTTTACGACCGGATCTCTGGACAGACGAATACAACTTCATCAATTCACCCGGCCAGGCCCAGATCCAAAGCGACCTTTTCTACGACTATCGCACTAACGTCGACGCCTATCCCAAATGGCAGGCATGGATGCAGAAAATGCACCCCCGCCTCCTCGTCGTCTGGGGCAAGCACGACCTTTCCTTCGATCCCGGCGAGCCCGAACGCTATCGCATAGATGTTCCCAGCGCCGAGATCCACGTCCTCGACGCCGGACACTTCGCCCTCGATACCAAAGCCGATGAGATTGCCGCTCTGGTCCGGCACTTCATGAGTTCCAACAACTAAGCAGCCGAATCGTCCGCCGATGTGTCATCGACGGGGGCTTCCTCTGCTGGCGCTTCCTCCACCGGAGCATCTTCAGCAGCATCCGAACCGGCGGCCGCAACCTCCGACGATGGATCTGTCTCGGCCAGTGCGTTGCCATCCTGACCTTCCGCTCCGTAGCTGTCGGCCGTAGCTTGTTCGCTGCTGGCGTCCTCGGCGTACATCGCCGCATCGTCCGCATTGCCCGACGCTGCGTAGCTGTCCGCTGTCGCCTGATCCTGATCGGCCGTTTCCTGGTCCCAGTTCGCCCAACCTTCGTTCTGCGCTTCGTCATACGCCGTACCGCTGTGATCCGTTCCGCCCGCGGTGGTATCGGCGTCATAGGTCGTGCTCTCGGCGTTCTGTGCGTCCGTCTGCGCAGCGGCATAATCTCCGGATGCTGCATCCGTCGATTCCTGCTGCTCATCCGCGGCCGCCGTTTGTTGATCGGCGGCCGCAGTCTGTAGATCAGCCGAACTCGAACCGTCGAGCATATCCGTCGATCCCGCCTGCGCCGCCTGGTCCTCCGCCTGCCCGCGCAGATCGGCGGCCGACGCATAATCGCCGTCCGTCACCGCCTGGTCGGCTTGCGCCTGCAGATCCGTCGCCGATTGTGCTGCCGCTTCCGCTGCCGAATCGGTAGCGGAATCTCCGCCGGGATCGAGTGTCGCTTCATACACATCGTCAACTCCGGTTCCATCTGCCGGGTCGACGACAAATTCGCTGTTGTTATCCTCTGGCACGGTTCATTCTCCTTTTCGCGATCACTTCCCCGCAGCGGTGGCCGCTGGCGATGGGAGAGCTGGTTTTGGACGCAACGTGGATACGTTGTGACATTGTGGACAACGGACATTGAGGGACGGTTTGCCCCGCAATACCGCAAACGGAATCGTCATGCTGGTTCGGCATTGGGTGCATACGATACGAAGACCGTCTCTTGCCACCGTCGGCGGGGGCGGTGGACCCCTGTGCGCCACGGGCGCCGGTTCCGGCGCGGGAGTCAGCTTCTTCCTCGCTGGTTGAATGCCCTGCGCCCAGCTCATCAGTGCCGGCTCACGCGCCGACTCGCCCAGCAGCCGCAGCCGCCGCGTCGTGTACATCGAAGAAGACGTCGTCATCTCAGAGAGCCGCGTCACATTGTCGTTGCTCGTGTCTTCCTGCTTCATCCACTCGTCAATGTTGATTCGCTTCAGAATGGCGTTCGAGCGGATCGACCACGCCAGCAATACCCGCCGCGCCAGAGCCTCGTCGCCTACCGCCAGCAACCCAGCCCGGTCCGCTGTGATATCCGATTGCCGCGACCACGCCATTAGCGGCATGTCGATGGCCCCACTGATCAGCTTGCTCGGGCTCATCGCTCCCAGCAGTCCGCCAGAAAGCAAACCGCTGCGCTGTTGTTCACCAGAGAGAAACCGCACCACCGACTTCCACAGCGCGTGCCCCGCCCGGCAGTGCCCCATCTCCCGCGCCAGAACAAACAACAGTTCATCGCCCTTGAAGTTGTTCACCAGCGAAGTGCCGATCACGATAAACGAGCTCGTGTCCGACCCAAACGTGTACGCGTCCCACATGTGATCGCCCGAAAGATACACATCGGGCATGCTGGGCAACCCCAGCAATCGCGCCGCCAGAATCGCCTGCTTCCACACATCGGGCATCTGCCTCGGCCCCAGCCGAATGCCGTTGAAGGTCGATTCAATCCACGGCCGCCCCACTTTGTCCGATACCGAGCGCACCACCGCATTCAGCGGCGGCATCTTCTGCAAAGCGCTCATCGCATGACCGTCTCCAGCCCATAAAAAGACGGCACGATCCAGCTGATAGCCCGGATATAACGGCCGCAGCCATCCGCACTGCGTGCACATATCCTCGTCCGCCTTCAGGCGAACACCCAGACCGCCGCACCCGGCACACACCAGCGGCACATTCGCCATCGGCGTCGCCACTTGCGTCGGCACAACAAACCCTGCGGGCGGCGTCAGATCTCCGGCAAAGGGACCCAGCGCAGGCGTGCCCTGCCCGTACATCGCAGTCGCCAGCGGACTACCGCACGTATTGCAAAATCGCGCACCCGGTATGCCAGGCCCGTGTCCCTGTGGACAAACGAGCGGCGGAGCAGTGGTCGCCATGGACCCTCCATCGTCGGTTGCACCCAGAACTGCCAATGAGCCAATTGGATTCTGCGCCGGCTATGCTGCCCAGCTGCAGAGCGATACCGCACCCGCCTCATCCACAGCTTTGCTGAAGGGAGCGGTTCTCTGTCACGCGTCTGGAACAATGCGGCGAATTGCAGGGAGAGATCGCCGCTGGCATGGGACGCAGTGCCACGGAAGCCAAGTATGCCAAATCACGCGCCGGAAGGGAAATGATCTTCAGTGTCTGTCGCGAAGGTTACTCGCGATTACCAGCCCACCTGCCGCATCCGCTCCAGGATCAGCCCACTGTAGCGATCCATCCGCTGCGGCCGTCGCCTCCGCGGAGACGGCAAAATCGCCGCCATTCGCGCCGCGTCTTCCCGGCTCACATTCCGAGCCGGAATTCCGTACCAGGCATGGCTTGCCGCCTCTGCCCCATAAATCCCCGGACCCCATTCCACCACGTTGAGGTACAGCTCCAGAATCCGCCGCTTCCCCAGCACAAATTCTGCTACCGGAACCAGCGTGGCCTCGGCGCCCTTGCGCAGCACCGACCGGCCCGTTCCGAAAAACAAATTCTTCACCAGCTGCTGCGTCGGCGTCGACCCACCGCGAATCCGTCCGCCCTCCATATCACCTTCCGCCGCAACTTCCATCGCATGCCAGTCGAACCCATGGTGCTCGTAGAAACGCCCATCCTCGGCGGCGATCACCGCATGCTGCAGATCAGGCGAGATCCGTTTAAGGGGAACAAACTCGTAGCGCTCGTGATATGGCGTGCCGTGAACCCAGGCCTGCACGCGCCGTTGCATATGCACGACTGTTGTCGGCGGATCGATCCACTTGGCCGCCACCAGCGTCAAAACTGCCAGCAGCCAAAGACCCACCACCCCGACGACAATCCATCGCAGGATCGCTCGGAGCAAACTCCTCCGCCGCTGCGCCTTCGCCTGGATCTGGTTCTGATATCTTGCGGCCAAACTTCAGGATAATCGCCGCGCCGGTTCCTCATGATCTGGCGGCATGGAAGCCGCCAGCATCAGAATTGCGCCGCCGAAGAACAACGTGTCCGCAAAGTAGTTCAGGCCCACACCCACGTCGCTGAAATTCACGGCGAGAATCGGACCGTACACCACCAGCACCACCGCGCAAATCACCAGGCCCAGAAGCGTAGTCGCCAGCCGCGCGTACCAGTTGGCCAGCATCGCCAGGCCCGCAGCCACCATCGCCGCACCCACCCCATAGGCAATCACCGGATGCAACGGCATCCACGTCGGCAGCGGCAGCTCGAGCGGGATCACCGGCACAAACTGCGGGTGCAGAAAATGCTCCACACCGTAGAAAATTACCACCACGCCCATTGCGTAACGCGCCACCGTTGCGAAGCGCTCTCCCGCCGCTCGCCATCGATCGTTCGCCTGTGTCGACGCAAATGCGAGCGCGCACACGCCGAACGACAGCTCGCGCAGCATCAGCGTCCACGCAAAACGGTTGTGGGGATGAGCCGCAACGCTTTCCACATCCATCAGCGCGACAAAACCGAGGAACATGAAACCCAGCAGCGCGGCGGCGAGTCCCGCCATGCGTCCCACCGCAAGGCTCAGCGCCGCGGCAACCAACGCCACGCCCACAAACAGTACCCAGAACATGTGCCACGGCAACCAGTGCGGAACCATGCCGCTCATCTCCCGTGTCACCGTAAAGTGTTCGCCGGCAAACACCGCCAGCGGAGTGGCGTAGAGCACGGGTCCCAGACAGACGACCTTGTCGAGGCCACGCGCGCGCGGAATGTCCCGGCGAAAGGCGACCATCAACCCCACCACAAGGACCACCAACCCCAGGAAATACGTCCAGAAGACAATGGGTGCAAGGCCGAACGGGGCCATCAACGCGGCTAAGAACGAAAACCATGCAGCAAAGAAAAATGGGAGCGCAGAAAGAAGAGGAGCCATTGGGCATTGTATTTTCGGCTATCAGTGGATGCTGCGCCATACCCACCCAACCTCAAACCGGCCTGACCACTTCGAACTCAGGCCCCGTCATATATATCGTCCGCTCAAAAAGTCCGCTCGCTCTGCAAGGCTTAAGCAATCTCCTCATCGACCGTAGTCTGGATGTTTCGCCCCCAGCCGGCTCGTTACCGTGGTACCCACCGCGTTCCCCAACAGAGGGATGTTTCTGCCGACCGGAAATCTCGATCATAAGGAGGGTATATTTGTCGCCGTGTCGGGAACACAAAGGATCGGATCAATCCAGCGGGGCTGTCGGCGGGCCTTCCTGTCCGTCTTGCTGGCCTCGACGCCTCTGTGCGCCCAGTCTCCCCAAAAGCCGCTCACCAGCATCGCGGCAATCCGGCATCTCTCCCCAACCGAGGCGGCCGAAGCGCTGCCCGTGGAAGTGACCGGCGTAGTCACCTACAGCAATTCCGCGGAAAGCGATCTTTTCGTCCAGGACGACGGCGGCTGGATCTACGTGCAGCCGGACAAAAAGTATGCCATTACGCCCGGATCGCGGGTCGTCGTCAAAGGCAGGACCGGAGCGAGCTACAGCACACAGATCGTGGCCACGTCCGTTCAGATCGCTGGCCCGGCCCCGCTGCCACGGCCAGCGTTTCTCAGTTATCACGAGGCAGTGGAGCGGGCGAACGACTGCCGCTACGTCACCATGCAGGGCATCGTGCGCGCCGCCTCCTACCAGACAACCTCCGGATCGAGCCTCTATCTGCTGCGCATCGAAGTCGACGACAAAATGGTCGACGTCGTGGTGCGCGATTATCCGCAGTTTTCTCCAGATCGCCTGCTCGACGCAACCGTCCGGGTGACCGGCGCGCTGGGCGGAACCTACGACGTGACAAATGACCGCATCCTCGCCTTGCGGATCAATGTGTACAGCAGCAGCGCCATTGAGGTGGTGCATGCTTCCAATCGCGGAGAGGCGGGACAAGAGCTGATTCCCCTGGCAATCCTGCTGAAATCGAACGAAGTGCTCAAGATCCGCCATCGCGTCTTTACCTCCGGAATTCTGACCCTCTACGATCCTGGCGAAAAGCTCGTGGTCCAGGACGGCGACAGCAGCCTCATGGTCGAAACCCGTCAGACCGATCCGGTCAGCATCGGGCAGCGCGTCGAAGTAACGGGATTTGTCACCGCCGTGGACGGTGTAGCCGGACTGGACTCGGGACAATTCCTGGTTCTGCCGGGCGAGGCTCCCTTAGCTCCACATGCCATCTCTTACGCCGACGCCATGACCGGGCTCTATAACAACAAGCTCATCAGCATTGAAGGCGAGGTCATTTCTCAGACGCGGCAAAGCAACCTGGACACCATCATTCTTCGCTCCGGCAACAGCGTGTTCCCCGTCGTCTACCGCAAGCGCGTCACCGACGCCGATCCCTTCCCTTCGTATTCTCGCGGAACCCGCATCCGCGCAACCGGCGTGTGCATGGTCCATGTGCGCGGATTCTGGGGCGCGGTCGAGAGCATTCAGGTGCAGGTCCGGTCGCCCGAAGACATTGCCGTCACGGCCAGGGCATCGTGGTGGACGCTGGCGCACCTCTTTCTCGTCACCTCCGCCATTCTCGGCTTCGCGCTGCTGGCGCTGGCCTGGGGTTTGCGTATGCGCTGGCGGCTGCTCGATAAAGAGAAGCTGCTCCGGGCCAGGAGTGACCAGGAAGCATCGCGGCTCAGCACGCTCGCGCGCATGGAGCAGCAGCGCAGCCACATTCTGGAGCTGATCAACAGCTACAAGCCTCTGCCTGTCGTGCTGGCCGCTATCCAGGCCTACACGGACGAAATGTGGGCGGGACTGAAGGGCTACACCCACGTCCTCCAGAATCGTCGCCTGGAGTTGATGACGCGCACGCATCTGACCCCGGAGACAATTGCGCGGTTGCACGATCTGGACCCTTCATCCAGCGAAGAAGCCTGCGCAGAGGCGGTGCGGAGCCATGGACTGGTCGGACCCAACCCGTCGCGCAATCTGTGGTCGCGCCCCATTCTCTCGAGCCGTGGAGAAGTCCTCGGCACGATGACCTTCGAGGGAAAAGACGGCGACCCGCTGCCGCTCAACATGAAAGCCTTTGAATTCGGCTGCAACCTCGCCGCCATCGCCATCGACAATCGGCGGTTGTACGAAGATGTGCTGCACCGCTCCGAGCACGATCAGCTCACCGGCCTTGCGAACCGCACCCTGGTGCACAGAAGGCTCGAAGAGGCGCTGGAAGAAGCACATGCAAACACGCGCCATGCTGCGCTGCTCTACCTCGATCTCGACGATTTCAAGAACGTCAACGATTCGTACACCCATCGCGTGGGCGATGCCTATCTGATCGAAGTCGCACAGCGCTTCAGAGCGTGCCTGCGCGAGCGCGACACCCTTGGACGCATCGGCGGCGACGAATTCATCGCTGTGCTCACCGACCTTGAGGACGCGGAGATCGCCCACAGCGTTGCCGAAAGGCTCGTGCATGCTATGGATGCGCCCTTCGCCATCGAAGGCCACACGATTCGCGGAGCCGTCAGCGTCGGGCTGGCGTTCTATCCATCATCCAGCAGCAGCGCCATCGGAATCATGCAGTTCGCGGATCACGCGATGTACGCAGCCAAACGCGCTGGCGGCAATCGCGTCAGCAACTCAGGACCGGACCTGCTGCCGACGGGCGCCAGACCGTCGCTGGTCTAACCTGCCCTCCGCTACCAAAGAGGCTTCCAACTCGCAACGAGGCAGCCCGTGTTATTTGGCTGCCAGGACCGAACCGTTGACGTTCAGGCCGCAATGGCTCGTCGCACCGGCGGTCCACATCTCCCCGTTCGAAAACGTGATGCGCTCCACCGTCACCCGCGTCACTCCGTAGGCGTGCAGGTTCGCAGGCAGCCGAAATTCTCTTTGCTGATCGGTCGCCTTATCCTGGTCGCCGCCGGAGAACGTGAGACGCAAATCGTAGCTTCCGGCCTCCAGCTGATAGATGTTCTCTTTCACCACGAGATGGGCGACGACGCCAACCGACCGAACCGGCTGCGTGCTCGCAATGCCGAACTCCAACGCCAGATTAGGCGCCGTCACTCTCTCAGCCGCAGTCACCGGCAGATAACTCGCCGGCCAGTTCAGATGCGCGCTCGTCAGAACGACGGGGCACCCAGCCTGACGCTCCGGAGCTAATGGCATCGCCGGCCAGTCGAGTGTCATACCAGGCGGTGTTTGATTTTGTGCGAATGCCACCGAAGCGGCAGCCAGAAGAAGAGCGGAGACGAAGAGCTTCATACCGAGCACCTCCGATGCCCCACAGCATAGCACCGCCGGCGGCGAAAAGTCCGCAAAACCCGCGGCCACAAGGCATCCAGCGAACCCAACGTCGGCGCTACACTGAAAAAGGATGGTCTTCGTTCTCGACAACTACGATTCCTTCACCTTCAACCTCGTCCAGTACATGGGCGAGCTCGGCGCCGACATTGTCGTTCGCCGCAACGACGAGCTCACTCCCGAGCAGGTCGAAGCCCTCGCTCCCGACCGCATCCTTCTTTCCCCGGGACCCTGCACGCCCCAGGAAGCCGGCATCTCCATCGACCTCATCCGCCACATGGCCGGCAAGGTCCCCATCCTCGGCGTCTGCCTCGGTCATCAAGCCATTGGCGCAGCCTTCGGCGGCAAAGTCGTTCGCGCACCAAAGCTCATGCACGGCAAGACCAGCCAGGTCGAGCACGACGGCAAAACCATCTTCGCCGGCCTCCATTCCCCCATGACCTGCACCCGCTACCACTCCCTCATCGTCCAGGAAAAGGGCCTGCCCCGCGACCTTGAAGTCTCCGCGCGCACTGCCGACGGCACCATCATGGGCCTGCGCCATCGCAGCCTTCCCATTGAAGGCGTGCAGTTCCACCCCGAATCCGTCCTCACCTCTGACGGCAAGCGCCTCATCCAGAATTTTCTCGACCTCGAATGAAGCCCTTCACCGCCCTTCTGCCGCTCGCCGCAGTTTGCCTCGCGGCTGGCGCCGCCGCTCAGCAATCAACTCCACCGACGCCGGCGCCCTCAGACTCCCTGGCGACCGTGCTCCACCAGTCCGCCCCGCAGCCCAGCTCCTCCGGCCAACCGTCTTCCCTCGCGAACGTCTCCGTTGAAGATGTCTCGCTCTCCGGCGCGCTCTCCATCGCCGACGGCCGCGCCTTCATCGGCAACAACGGAGCCATTGCGGCCACCGATAAAACCGTCCACGTCTCGCTCACCCGCGGCGGAAACCTCAACGTCTGCGCTTCCACCAAAATTCATCTCTCCACTGACATCACCATCTCCGGCGGCGGCCTCATGATCGCGCTCGACCGGGGCGCTCTCGAAGCCCACTATCTCCCCGGCGAGTATTCCGATGTCCTGCTGACTCCCGATCTGCGCATCCTGATTTCCGGTCCTGGCCAGGCGGACTTCAGCCTCCGCGTCAACAACCAGGGCGACACATGCATCGACAATCACGGCGACCACGCGCCCTACATCCTCGCCAGCAGCCTGTTTGAAGGCGGCGCGTATCGCGTCCAGCCCAATCAGCGCGTCCTCTTCGAGCACGGCAGCCTGCAGCAGGTGGTCGACAACGAAAAGGAATCCTGCGGCTGCCCGCCTCCGGAACCCACGCCTCAGCCAACTTCCATCGCCCGCGTCGGCGCGCCCGGAGCCAACCTCCACACCAGCGACGATCAAAACGCCACCCCGACCCCGCAGCCGCCCGCCGCCACCACCGCCGCCCGCAATCCCTTCCCCCTGGCTGAAAGTGAAGGCCTCAAGGCGCCACCACCGCCGCCTTCCACCCCCATCGTCCCTGCCGGCGAAACCCACGCCCAAGTCACCGTTCCGCTGGTCTACAACGGCGAAACGGCCCAGAACGTCGGCATGCCCGCGTCGTCCCTCTCGGCTCCACGCTCAGGCTCTGCACCAACGGCCCGCAATCCCCCTCCCAACGCGGCCTGCAACGACCCCCTCTACCCAGGCGTGGTTTGCGACGCGGCCAGCGCGGCGAATCCACCAACGCCAAAGCCGGCAAACCAGCCATCCACGCCCCCAACTGCAAAGAAGAAAAAGTCCAACGGCTTCGCCCACTTCCTTCACAAGGTCTTCCTCGGCAGCTAATCATCGCGGATCCCCAATCCTGGCCGCCGAACACTAACGGGCAGGGCGGGTTCCCTGCGATAAAATCAAATCTGCCGGAGTATGCACCTGCGCGGACCACGAGGTCCGCCGCCCGCGGGCTTCCTGCCCGCAACATTCCGCACATATCTTTAGTAAGGAGCCTCACCCATGGCGATTCCCGCCACCCAGATGCGTCCGGGCATGATCATCAAGCACAACAACGATCTCCACCTCGTCTTCTCCGTGGAGCACCGTACCCCCGGCAACCTGCGTGCTTTCATTCAGGCCAAGCTGCGCAACGTCCGCACCGGCGCCATGTTCGTCGAGCGCTTCCGCTCGCCCGATCCCATCGAGCGCGTCATCGTCGACGAAATCCCCATGGACTTCCTCTACAACGACGGCGACGACTACTACTTCATGAACACCGAGAACTACGAGCAGACCCACCTCAAGCGCGACACCCTGGGCGATGCCGTCGAGTACCTCATCCCCAACCTGCAGATCCGCGTCTCGTTCCACGACGGCAAACCGGTCGGCATCGAACTCCCGCAAACCGTCGAGCTCACCGTCGTCGAAACCGAGCCCGGCCTCAAGTCCGCGACCGCTTCGTCGGTCACCAAGCCCGCGAAGACTGAAACCGGCCTCGTTGTCCAGGTCCCACCTTTCATCAACGAAGGTGAAAAGATTCGCGTCGACACCGCAGAAGGCGCCTACCTCAGCCGCGCGTAAGCCGGACAATTACTACGGTGCGCGTTTTCGACTATCGGCAGCCGATGGCTGACTGCTGTCAATGACTTCGCTTGTAAAATTGGGCATGTGAACCGAGATGACTGGCAGGCCCTCGCTGGTATCCGCCTCCGTGAGGCCAGGTTCTCTTTCGCGCGCGGGAATTCAGCGGAGCCTATTATCTTGCTGGATATTCCATAAAATGTGCACTGAAAGCACGTATCGCGAAGCAATACAAACGATATGACTTCCCCGATAAGAGAACTGTGAATGACTCTTACACCCATGAGTTGAAGAAACTGGCGCTCACCGCGAAAATCGACCAGGCACGGCTCAGGCGTTCAAACAATGACGACATTTTCCGAAGAAACTGGGATCTGATCGCTATCTGGTCAGAGGAGAGTCGTTATCGAACGATCAGCAAAGCGGATTGCCAGGCATTCCTGAATGCGATAAATGGATAGAGAACACGGGGTGCTGCCATGGCTGAAAAAGCGCTGGTAGAGGTCGATCTGGCAAAAAGCGAGAGAATCGTCTCTGCTCTCGAAGAGGCCGGCGTTCGCGTGTCGCTCGCGCTCTGGGTCGTCTTTCCCGAATATGACGACTGGCGTTTTGTGCTTGCCTCCAAAGATCTCGATCCTTTGAGCCCTGGAGATGCCTATCTGCGCGTGAATCGCATTTTGAAGAATGCAGGGCTGACTGTCTGGGACACTCCCACTCTATTCATCATGAGAACCACTGACCCGTTCGTACGCGCATTGCGAAAGGTATTTGGGAAAACCAAATCCGTGGTCGGGATGCGCATAGGCTCTCAGAAATGGGGTGATCGCTTCGTGGATGACGCCTACGCTTACAAAATTGCCTGATACGACTAAGAAGCGCTATTTGCTCAGCGCAATCATCGTGATCTGCCCATCCACCGTCTTGTCCGCCGTCGCGAAGTAGTGCACCCGCGCCTTCATCCCCTCCAGATCCTGGCAGGGGTGAATCTCTCCCGTCGGCGTGAAATTCAGCGCACGGAAATCAATCTTGTACGCGTCGTTGTTGTAGAGAGAGACACTTCCCTTCGCCCCCACCACCGTCAATTCGAGCACGCCCGGACCATTGCAGTGCGCTCCGCGGATCACGCCCTCGACAATCCGGTCCGCCCCGTGCAGTGTCTCCGTCGGATGCCTCGGCGGTGTTGCCGGCTGCAGGTTCCCCGCTGCTCCGGTCCCGGAGCCGCCCGGGCTCTGCGCGACCACCGTCGTATGCACCTCCGCCTGTGCCTGTTGCTGCTTCCACTGTTCCATCTGTGCCTTGTTCCGCTCCACCTGCGTCAGCACTCGCTGCACTACGTCGGCTTCCAGCGGAGTCCTCGCGACCTTCTCGGCTGACTGCAGCACGCGAATCGCATCGTCGAAATGTTGCTGCTCGGTCAGCAGGTTCGCCACATTCAGCCGATAGTTCACGTTCCCCGGCTCCAGCGACATGGCCTGCAACTCCAGCATGTGCGCCTCATCCAGATTCTCGTGACGCGTGCCATAAAGCATCGCCAGAGCATCGTACGCGGGCGCAAATCTTGGATTCAGCTTGATCGCTGTCCTTAAACTCGCCTCTGCTTCGTCGCCCTTGTCGCCGGCCTCCACCTCCAGCGATCCCAGATGAAAGAGCGCAAGATAACTCTGCGGATTCATCGCCGCCGCCTCACCGAACCACTTCTTCGCATCGTCGCGATGTCCCGCCCGCAACTCGATGAATCCCATCGTCTCGTGTGCCGGCTCGTCGTTCGGATCCACTTTCATAACCAGATTCAACAGCGCTTGCGCGTCATCGCTGCGCCCGCTGTACGCCAGAAAATCGGCCCGCATGGCATCCACTTGAGGTGGCGTCAGCGGCGTCACCTGCATCGTATTTGGATCAATCGGCGCTGCCGCACTGTTCATGTGAAAGACCATGTAGCGCCCCTGGCCGATGTAATCCTCGAGTGTCGATTGCAGTTGCTTCAGATCGCCAAACGCCTCCCCCGCCGCCCGCACCGGATCCTCATTCTGATTCACCAGCCCTACGTACGTCCCGATGTGATTGGTATGTTGCTTGTAATCGAGAAATTCCAGATAGTGCGTGAGCGCCCACGATTCCGCATAAAACACTGAGCCCTTCTGCTCTTCGTGGTAGTACGGCGAATTCGCGTCCACCTGAAACAACACCGGCAGCGGGATCAACCGATTCTGCCGCAGGTAAAGAATGTTGTCCGTGCTCGGTTCCCCAACCAGCACGTCCTTATCCCGAATCTCCGTGTTTTGAAAAAACTCCGCCAATCCTTCGTTCAGCCACAACGGCATCCCGTCTGTTCCCAGCTCCAGATGCGTGTATTCGTGATAAACCGAGGCGAAGGGATGCTCCTCCTCGGCGTCCAGCCGCAGCAGAATGTAATTCTTGTCTGTGTTCCGCAAAAACAGCCCCGCCAGCTTCACCTGCCCTTTCGCCAGATAAGCCTCCGGCTCAAGGGGTTGGAATCCGGCCTGGCTCCGAACCGCGATCACCGTGATCGCCGCCGCTGGATCGACGTTCGACCTCGGAAACAGCGTCTTAAATACCCACCGCATCCGCTCAAACTGATCCGCAATGTGGCGCGCCTGTTTATCACCCGCATCGGTCGCTACGGTGAAATGCGGACTGCGCACCTCCACCCACGCGGACCCGTTTTCGCGAGCCCACCCCTGCACGGAGATCAGCAGCAGCAGCAGAATTGCTCTTCGCGCCATAGGTATCGCCCGGATCGTACCACGCACGCGACAGCGGAGAAATAGCACCTCACCACCCTGTTCCGACCGGCACCGATCGAGCGCTCGTGCATGGTATGCTCCGCCATGGAGCGCGCCTTCCGCATCACCCGCATAATCGGCCAATGGGTCCTGATCTTCGGTTTTGCGCTCGCCGCGCTGGGCCTCATCGGTGGATTCCTCTACCTCATCCATCACCCCATGCCGCTCTTCATCGACTTTGGCGTCCTCGCGCTGCCGGCCCTCTTCCTCGGCCTCGTGATCCTGCTCATCGCCGCGGTGTTTGAACACATCCACCTCCGCCGCTCGTCGCGCACCTGATCGACGATCCCTCCCGCCGCCTTCAGTAAACTAATCAGAGAAAGCGTTCTGATGACTTCTCTTAAAGCTGTGCGCGGCACGCGCGACCTGCTGCCGCCTGAAACCGAACTCTGGGACCGCGTCGAATCCACCGCCCGCCGCGTCTTCGCCCGCTACAACTTCGGCGAAATCCGCACCCCCCTCTTTGAAGACACCTCCCTGTTCGCACGCAGCGTTGGCGAAGAAACCGACATCGTCTCGAAAGAGATGTACACGTGGGACGACCGCGCCCGTGCGCAATCCGAAAAATCCCAGTCCCTCACCCTCCGCCCCGAAAACACGGCCGGCGTCGTTCGCGCCTACATCGAGCACAAGCTCGGCGAGTCCGGCCTGCTGCAGAAGCTCTATTACATCGGCCCGCAGTTCCGCCGCGAGCGCCCGCAGAAAGGGCGTTATCGGCAATTTTGGCAAATCGGCGCCGAAGTCATCGGGCCTGCGAGCGCCGGTTCCGAGTCGCCGCTGCGCGATGCCGAAGTCCTCGAGATGCTGGCCAGCTTCCTCGACGAGCTCGGCATCTCCGGCTGGACCCTGGTCCTCAATTCCGTCGGCTCCTCCGTCGACCGCCCCAAATACGTCGCCGCACTCCGCGAAGCGCTCGCGCCCGTGAAAGACCAGATGTCCGCCGACAATCAGCGCCGCGCCGAAACCAACCCCCTCCGCGTGCTCGACTCCAAAGACCCCGTCGACGAAGCCATCATCGCCACGCTGCCAAAAATCGCCGACTACCTCGACGACGCATCGAAAGCCCACTTCGCAGCGGTCCTCGCCGCGCTCGACGCCTGCGGCGTGAAGTACGAGATCAATCCGCGCCTCGTTCGCGGCCTCGACTACTACACCCGCACCACCTTCGAGTTCACCCATGGCGGACTAGGCGCGCAGAACGCTCTGCTCGGCGGCGGCCGCTACGACGGCCTCTCCGAAATGCTCGGCGGACCGAAAGCCCCCGGCATCGGCTTCGCCATGGGCCTCGATCGCCTGATTCTCACCCTCCAGGCACAAGCGGAAGCCCCTCCTGAAAAATCAGCGCCCGCATTAGCCGACGCGTTCCTCGCCCCCCTCGGCGAAGCTCTCAACGCGCCCGCCCTCGCGCTCGCCCGCGAACTCCGCCGCGCCGGTCTCCGCATCGAGCTTGGGGATGGCTCGTTCCGCATCAAAAAATCCTTCGAAATCGGCAACAAGCTCGCCCGCACCATCATTCTCTACGGTGAAGACGAGCACGCCTCCGGTATCCTGACAGTGAAGAACTTCGCCACCGGCGAGCAGACCAAAATCCCGCGCGACCAGCTCACGCAGGCGCTACGTTTGCCTGAATAGCTCGCGCGGAAGTGAAGTTTGGAGGAGGCACCAGCTTCACGGCCTGCTCTGACAACTGATTCTTTGAAGGGGCACGGCTTCAGCCGTGCCGTGCAGCACAAAGCCTCACCGGGCTTCAGCCCCTGAGGGAAGCCTTTGTATCAGGGCACGACTTCAGTCGTGCCGTTTCGCCGTCGTAGAGAGACCTGGGCTTTAGCCCCTGCGCATTTCACATCCGGCAGTAAGGACTTATCACTTTGCTCGACTTTCTCGGCACACGCCAACGCACCCAGACCTGCGGCGAACTCCGCGCCAATGACGCCGGCAAAACCGTCACCCTCATGGGCTGGGTCAATCGCCGCCGCGATCACGGCAACCTCATCTTCCTCGACCTGCGCGACCGCTACGGCATCACCCAGATTGTCCTCGACAAGGAAATCTCGCCCGAGGGCCATCCCAAAGCCGAGCACATTCGCCCCGAGTACGTCGTTGCCGCCATCGGCAAGGTCCGCCTGCGCGGAGCCGACGTCGTCAATCCCAAAATGGAGACTGGTGAAATCGAAGTCGCCGCCACCGAGCTCCTCGTCCTGAACGACTCCAAAGTTCCGCCCTTCTCGCCCGCCGAAGACGCCATCCAGAACGAAGAGCTCCGCCTCAAGTACCGCTATCTCGACCTCCGCCGCCCTGAGATGCAGCGTAACCTCGAGATCCGCCACAAAGTCGCGCTCGCTTTTCGCGAATACCTCAACGCCCAGGGTTTCTACGAAATCGAAACGCCCTTCCTCACCGGCTCCACGCCCGAGGGCGCACGCGACTACCTCGTGCCCAGCCGCGTCAACCCCGGCACTTTCTACGCGCTCCCGCAGTCGCCGCAGCTCTTCAAGCAGATCCTCATGATCAGCGGCCTCGACAAGTATTTCCAGATTGTCCGCTGCTTCCGTGACGAAGACCTCCGCGCCGATCGCCAGCCCGAGTTCACCCAGATCGACCTGGAGATGACCTTCCCCCAGCAGGAAACCGTCTTCAATGTCGTCGAAGGATTTCTCCAGGCCTCGTTTGAAGTGGTCGGCGAGAAGATCAGCGTGCCGTTCCCGCGCATGACCTACGACGAAGCCATCCGCCTCTACGGCATCGACAAGCCCGACCTCCGCCTGCCGCCGATGACCGACGTCCGCGAAGTCTTCAGCGCGGAAGAAATAACGTCGCTCAAGATCGAGTCGGGCCTGCCCATCGTCGCTATCGTCATCCCCAACAAGCAGACGATGAGCAACACGCAGAAAAAAGCCTTCGCGCAGGAGATCAACGCGGCCGTCGCTCCCGACCTCGCTTATCTCGACATCGACCGCCTCGGCACCAATCCGCAATTCGCGGCCCTCGCCCAGCACATCGACGCAGCAACGGCGAAAGCCTGCGGCCTGGAGCGAATCGAGCCGGACCACCGCCTCATCGTCATCTCCCCCAGGATCGGCGCCCAGGCGCCTGCAAAGGATCGCCTCTGGATCTACAAGCGCGCCGGTCAGCTCCGCCTCGACCTTGCAAAGCGTTTCCAGGACGAGCACAAGGCTTTCGAAAAGAAAGGTACCGCCGACGATTACAAATTCCTCTGGGTCACCGATTTCCCCTTCTTCGAGTGGGATGAGGAGCACAAGACCTGGACCTTTGCGCACCACCCGTTCACCTCGCCGCACGAAGACGACCTGATCGCCGGCCGCATGGAGTCCGACCCGGAAGCCGTTCGCGCACTCGCCTACGACATCGTCCTCAATGGCATGGAGCTGGGCTCGGGCTCCATCCGTATTCACCGCCAGGATGTGCAGTCACAAATCTTCCGCGCCCTCGGCATGTCCGACGAAGAGGCCAAAAAACGCTTCGGATTCTTCCTCGAAGCCCTGCAGTACGGAACGCCTCCGCACGGCGGCATTGCCCTCGGCCTCGACCGTATCATCATGATCCTCACCGGCGCCTCCAGCCTGCGCGAAGTCATCGCCTTCCCCAAAACCGCCAAAGCCATCGACCTCATGGTCGATGCCCCCAGCACCGTCAGCGAGGCGCAGCTAAAAGAGCTCCACATTCGCCCCGTCCTCCGTAGTTGAATCGGATACCCAGGCAATGTTGCAGCCTGTCCGCTACCGCCCGTACACAGCACGGAGTCCAACCAGAAAAGGCGAAGCCGTGTGCCTGGACGGCCAGTCCTGTTAGTCTTGAAGCTTGCCATCCCTTTGTTTGAGGTTTCCGATCGCGTGAAAGCCGTGATGTTTCGTCTTCTGGCCCTGGCCGCCCCTGGGGCGTTGTTTCTGGCCACATCTTTTGTGCACGCCCAGGTCACCGCCACCGCTCCTGAAGCGGAAGCCCCGCAGTACGGCGAGCGCTGGGATTTCTACGGCGGCGCGCAGTACTCCCACTTCAATCCCAGCCCCGGTCGCGGCGTCGAGGCCATCAATTTGCTCGGCTGGAACGGCTCTGTCACCGCCTGGCTCGGCTCCCCCTTCGGCATCGAAGGCAGCGCCCGCGGCCTCTACGGCAATCTCGTCGTGCCTCCCAATACTGAGGGCATTCCCGCCGGCCCGCAGATGTC
The DNA here is from genome assembly GCA_036272255.1 of Acidobacteriaceae bacterium. GTDB lineage: Bacteria > Acidobacteriota > Terriglobia > Terriglobales > Acidobacteriaceae > Palsa-343. The sequence goes on from DATAZC010000147.1 coordinate 98,134, forward strand.
CGAGCACCTCTTCCTCTTCGGTCCCAATTTCCGCGCCATGCGCCGCCGCAATTACACCGTCGGATTCCACGCCCTCCTCGGCGCAGCCTACGGCGTCTTCGACTCAGGATTTCCCGCCGGCACCAAGCCTCAGGACGTGGGCATCTACAACGACAAACTCACCATGGGTTTTGCCATCGGCCCCTGGGTCGACTTCAACCTCGGCCCGCGCCTCTCCATCCGCGCCATCCCTGACTGGCAGCCCACCCACTACGGCTTCACCTGGCAAAAAGAATTTGCCGGCTCCGTGGGCATCGTCTACAAATTCGGGGCACGTCCCGCCAGGTAGCCTCGCGGCGCTACTTCTTTCCCGCGGCCAACGCCGGAAAAACGTGCTCTACGAGTTCGCGCCGCAGCGTCAGCCGCAAGTCCGTCCCTGCATCCGGTTCCGTATTCGATTGCGGATGCAGTGTCGCGGCAGGCGCAGGCGCTCCCGTGTCCGTTGTATTCACAGCAAGAATACTGGCGACGCGGCGCTCCGGATCGATCAGCATTTCGGACGAGAAGCCGCCCTGGTCGCCGTCGTGATAGACATAGCGGTGCCCGTCGAGTCTCACCACAAAAAATCCCAGGCCCATCATCGGCCCGCCTTGCGTGTAAGGTGTCGCCGTTTTGCCCGGCTCCGCGACCGGCACCACACCGGTCCAGGCTTCCTGGAGCGAGCTGCGCTTCAGCACAACCTCATAGATCGGATTCGCCGGATCGCCGATCAGGAAGCGAAGATACTTCACCATGTCGGGGATCGGCGCCTTGAGGCCGCTGTTCGAAGTCGTGATCCCGCTATCGAAGTTGAAGGGCTGCTCCGTAAGCTTGTCGCCGGCGCGCAAATAACTGGCCGACACCCGCGACTCGAGGTAATACGGTGAGCGGTCGAAGTAGCTGTCCCCCATACCCAGCGGCTTCAGGATGTTCTTGTCGATGTACACCTCGAAGTCGTCGCCGCTAATCCGCTGGATGATCTGCCCCAGAAAGACGTAGCCCAGATTTGAATAGCTCCAGCGCGTGCCCGGCTTAAAAGCAATGTGCGTATACGGCAGCATCGCCGCCACCTGCGTCCACTGTGTCGGCTCAAAAGGCTGCCAGTCGCAGTTGGTGGCGTCATCACAGTCCCACGGCCACGTCGGATTTCTAAACCCCGCGCTGTGCGTCAGCAGGTTGCGAATCGTAATCGCATCGATGGGACCAAATTCGTCGTGGACCTGCCGCAACTCCGGCACATAACGCACCGCCGGATCATCGAGCGAAAGCAGCCCGTGGTCGCGCAACTGCAGAATCGCAATCGCAGTCATCGTCTTGGTGATCGAAGCCCAGTTGTACGTCGTTCTCGCGTCAACCGCCTGATGCGTGCTCCTGCGCGCCTCGCCGAAGAAATGCTGCGTCGCCGGTTCCTGCCCGTGGACGAGGCCAATGCCGCCGCCCACGATCCCATGCTGGCTCAGGACCGCGTCGAAGCGCTGCGAAAAGGCATCTCCCTGGGCAAGGCCGGGCACAGACGCAAGCAGCGTTGCCACCACGATCACGAAGCGGATCAGCATGGGGGCCATGATAATACCCGCTGCGATCTTGTCCGCCCGCCGTTCTTTCCCCGACGCTTAAGCCGCCTTTTTCCGTCCCCCTGCCTTTTTCCCTTTTGCCGGATGCCCAGCCGAAGCAAGACTCTTCCGCAGCGCAACCATAATGTTCACTACCTTCGGTCTCGCCGGCTCCGGTTCGGCCTCGGGAAGCGGCTTCCCTTTTCGCTTCGCGTTCACCAGCTTCACCACCGCCGCCTCGTAGTCATCCTTGTAGGCGTCCAGATCGAACCTCTTCGTGCTCGCGTTGATGATCTGCTTTGCCAGCGAAACCTCCTGCGCCGTGACGCTCGGCTCCTTGACGCCGGAGAAGACCGACTTCGAATCGCGCAGTTCTTCCTTGTAGCGGAGCATGTAGAGCATCAGGCCCTTCTGCTTTGGGTCCGGCGGAGCACCAATGGCCACCAGATGTTCGCGCCCGCTGAAGGCGATCTCCCCCACGCCCACCGTCTCGGTCTGCGCGAGCGCCTTGCGCATAATGGCCAGCGCCTTGGCCTGCACGTCGTCTTTCGGAGCCACAAACAAGGGCCGTTCAAACAGCATCGGCGGTAGTTCCTCCGCCTTGACGAATTGCTGAATCTGCATCGTCGAAGCCGTGGGCAGGCGCAGCGCCTTCAATTCCTCCGGATCAATCTCGATGTATTTGTCTTTGGCGTATTCAAAGCCTTTCACGATGTCAGCCTTCTCGACCCCGCCCTCATCGCCAACATTCTGATGATGCACGCGGTGGTGCGTTTTCCGATCGATCTGGTGAAAATCGACCTGCCGAGCAGGATTGGTGGCTGGAAAAATTCTTACCGCAATCGAAACCAGAGAAATCTGTATGGATCCGGACCACGTGGGCCGTGCTGCCATGAGCGTTCCTCCCGCAAAACTCTAAAGATACGATGCGGGGCAACTACGCTGGGACTGGTTCTGCCTTCTTTGCCGCCTCGAGGTCCGCTTTGTAGGCCAGCCGCAGCGCGTGCCGCGTCGCCGAATACTGCGCGCCGGCCAGCAACAGCAGTCCCGTCAAAAACGCCCAGATCATCAGGCTCACCGAAACCTCAAACGGCCCGTACACCGAGTGCAGATCCAAATGCGGCAGCACCAAAATGTACAGCACCCGCCCCAGATCCCACAGCAGCCCGGTAATTACCGCCGTGGGCAGCACCGCCCGAATCGGCAGCCGCCGGTTCGGCAGGATCCAGTACACCAGGAAAAACATCCCCACGCTCAGGCAAGCCACAGCAATTTGCAGAAAAATTTCGTGGATAAATCCGTAAGCGGCATTCTGTGTGTGCCCAAAAAACACAAACGACAGAATGCTCGTCTGCGCCGTAGCCGCACCCACCGCCAGCAGCGCCAGCAGACCGATCAGGCACGCGAGCCCCAGCGAGACAAGCTGGTTCATCACATAGGACCGGTTCTTCGCCACTCCCCAAACCTGGTTCAACGCCACCTCAAGCGGCAAAAACACTCCCGTCGACGAGATCAGCAGCATGATCACCGAAACGAATTCGACGCTGCCGCGCGGGTGAACCAGCAGGCTCATGTTCCGGACCACGAAGTCCTGGTTCGACGGCAGCAGATCGTGCAGCATCCCGCCCACTTCCTTCACCATGTTGGGCGAATGGAAGACCTGCTGGGCCACGGTGAACATCATCACGATGAACGGGAAAATAGACAGAATGGTGTTGGCCGCCACGCTGAAGGCGTAAGTATGTACTTCAGTTTGTGAGAGATATCGAATGAGCCCCGTTGCGATCGGCCACCCGCCGCGCCCCTGCGGCCGGGTCGGCGGTTTCGGAGCAGCAGGAGGCGCTGCGGCACTTCGGTCGACTGCCGCCGCAGCCTGCGTCTCCAACCCTTCTGCCATGGCAAGGAACCTGGGAAAATCGTAACAGAGCCCCGGCAGGGGTGCCCCTCGATGCCACCGACCCGAGATCCGGATCACCGAAGACGCATATACTTCCGTAACCTGCTGCAAAATGTCCAGGTTGGGGACAAATTTTTTCTTGATTTCAAAATCGTTTCCTGCCATAACAGGTACACGATTCCCATCCCCCAGGAAGGAAATCGGACTCAGAAGGCCAGTTCCTGATGTACCTGAATAGCTGTCACCGTAACTGTCCGCTAATCCCCTGAGCTGCCCGAACCGCCGATCGAGGGCGGGCAAAGGCAGCTTTTGGTGTCTCTAATTCCGTTACAGCAGTAATGGATTGGAGCAGCCAGCGGAAACGGAGACAAAAACGTAGACGCAAACGATGAAGGAGTTCCCAGGTGAAAGAGAATGGTGTCGTGAAGTGGTTTAACGGAGCTAAAGGTTACGGATTCATTCAGCGGTCCAGCGGCGAAGACGTCTTCGTCCACTTTTCCGCCATCCAGGATTCAGGGTACAGAACACTGAATGAGGGCGAAGCCGTCGAGTTCGAGTGCACCCAGGGTCCTAAGGGCCTGAGCGCCGCGAACGTCGTGCGCGCCAGCGCCTGATTCGTTTTTAAGCTGCGCGGCTTGCACACTTCGTGAGCCGCGCGGTTGCTTCACCTGAATGCTATACGGGCCCATCTGTCCCGGCAATCAAGGGCAGATGATCAGAGTTGTGCCCCCTCGCACTCACCCCGTTGCAGATTTTCCACCGCCCACTGCGCCGCTTCGGCCAGTACGGGATCGGTGTCGCTCGACCACTGCCGCAAGGTCGGCAGATATTGTCGCTGCCCGCTGTTTCCCATGGCGATCGCAAGATTGCGCCGGAAGCCGCGGAACTTCGCGCGCCTCACCGGCGAGCCGTTGAACCAGCGCCCAAACTCCGCCTCGTCCATTGCGGCCAGCCAGTCCAGCGCAGGGTTCACCAGTTCTCCCCGCGGCGTCAGCTCCGGGTCTGCGGACACCGGAGCGCGCCGGTTCCACGGGCATACGTCCTGGCAAATATCGCAGCCAAAGACCTGCCGCCCCATGCCCTCGCGCAGCGTCGCAGGAATCTCCCCGCGCTTCTCGATGGTCAGATACGCAATGCACCGGTTCGCGTCCATCTCCCGTGGAGCGGTCAGTGCGCCCGTGGGACACGCGTCGATGCAGCGGGTGCACGATCCGCATCGGTCGGCCGCGAGCTGGGCATGCCGTTGCTCCGCCCCCAGATCCAGCGACGTCACGATGACTCCGAGAAACAGCCACGACCCCAGGCTCTGGTTCAGCAGGCATGTGTTTTTTCCGATCCATCCAACACCCGCGTATCGCGCATAAACGCGCTCCACCACCGGGCCGGTATCAACGAAGCACCGCGATTCAAACGGACCCACAGCAGCCATGAGTTGGTCCCGCAAGCTCTCCAGCCTTCGTAGCAACACCTTGTGATAATCCGTTGGCCGCTCGCCGTTGCCGGTCCACGCATAGCGCGCGATCCAGCCCGCACCCGGCACTGGATCCGTCGACCGCGGCTGTGCCGAGTTGTAGTTCGCCGCGCACACAATCACCGACCGAGCCCACGGCAACGCCACCCGCACCGACGACCGTACCAGTTGCCCGGCTTCATCGCGCCGCTTCAGATACTCCATCGTCCCGGCGCGGCCTTCTTCAATCCATTCCGCAAAGCGCACTCGCTCCTCTTCGTCCTCCACGGACCCCGACTCCGGGACAGGCGCGATCCCTGCGGTAGCAAAGCCTGCCCCCCGCGCCAAATCATCGATAAGAATCGCTGCCGATGCGGTTTCCGTTTTCTGAACGCTGATCACTGAACGCTCGCCTCATCCCCAGAGTACCTGCGGCACCCTGCGCCGGCGTTTCCGTTGTTGCCGCCTGCCCCCTTCCCCCGTATACTGCAGCCAACGAGGGGGCCGTACGCTCTCTCCGAAAAGAGGTGTGTCTTCAGTCAGAGCCTTTCCCTGACGAACACCCCCGTGAACCCGGTTCACCGGGGAAGCCGCGAGCCAGAAGTTCCGCCATCTGACGTATCCGCGTGGCGCGCGGTGGTTCGCGTGCTTCGAAGTACTGTAGTGGGGACCCTCGACAGCCTCTCCTCCGTTCTTTTTCCCGCTAATTGCCGCGTCTGCGGCCTGCCGCTTGCTGCTTTCACCCTCCTGCCCGTCTGTTCCTCCTGCTGGAACGATCTCCCCGCACAAACTGGAACCCTTTGCACTTGCTGCGGCGAGGCAGTCGACTTTACCTCGGCAGACGAACCCCTGTGCCGCCGCTGCCGCGCCACCCCGCCCGCCTTCACCAAAGCTGTGGCCTTCGGCGTTTACCAGACGAAATTGCGCACCCTGCTGCACCTTCTTAAATATGACGGCATGGAGCCGCTCGCGAAGCGCCTGGGCGCATTGCTCGCCGGTTCCGTCCTTGCCATTCCCGATCTGCCAGCGGATCTTTTCGCTGTTCCCGTTCCCCTCTACGGCAAAAAGCGGCGCAGCCGCGGATTCAACCAGTCCGAGCTGCTCGCCCGCGGCCTCATGGCTGCGCTCCGCCAACGCAGGCCGGAGACTCATATCAAACTTGCCGCGGCGCTGCTGGTGAGGCAGCGTGCCACCGAGAGTCAGGCGGGTCTCACCCCGCATGAGCGCCGTGCGAATGTTCGCGGCGCTTTTTTTGTCCCCCATCCTCAGACCATCCAGGGGCGCAACGTTCTCCTCATCGACGACATTTACACCACCGGGGCCACTGCTCGCGCCTGCTCCACCGCGCTGCGTCGCGCCGGAGCCGCAACGGTCTGGGTAGCCACCGTCGCGCGCGCGCAAAAACAACACGTAGCGCAGCCTGAAGATTTGTGTCTGCGGGAGCCCGCATCGCCGGAGCTTCCGATGGAACAGGATTTTGTTTTCTGGGAGGAAGGCCGTCCGGTTTCGACCGGCGGCGACGCACGATAGCTCGCTCGGCTGGCAACCGGGCCAACCAACACGGAGGAATTATGTCGTTGGGGAAAGCTGGTGTTCACGCTCGCAGACAAGGCCTGGGGAAATCCCAAAGCCTTGCCCACGCGAAATCGGAAAGTTACGGCCACGATGGGTTGCGCATCGTCACCACCACCCAGGCCTTGCAAACCCCGGTCCTCGTGCTCAATGCCTCCTATGAGCCGATCAACATTTGCGGGGCTCGCCGCGCCCTCGTGCTGGTCCTCAAGGGCGTCGCGCGTACTGAAGAAGAGCAGAACAGCGAGCTGCATTCCGCGCGTCTGCGCATGGCCATGCCTTCGGTGATTCGTCTGCTCGAGTACCGCCGCATCCCGCACCAGACCCGCGCCCTCTCGCGCAAAAACATCCTGCTGCGCGATCGCAATACCTGCCAGTATTGCTGCGTCATCCTGCCCTCGGCCGAGCTCACTCTCGACCATGTCATCCCGCGTTCCCGCGGCGGCCTCTCCACCTGGGAAAACCTGGTCGCCGCCTGCCACGCCTGCAATCGCCGCAAGGGCAATCACATGCTCAACGAGCTGGAGCATATGAAGCTGCAGCGCGAGCCGCGCCCCTTCACACTCCACACCAGCCGCCACATCATGCGCATGATCGGCCACTCCGACCTGAAGTGGCGCAAGTATCTCTACTACTGACGTCCGAAGCAGCCCCGCGTTCCCAGGATAAGCGCACCCCACCGCCCGTTATACTGTGCTGGCTTCAAGGGAGAACCAGCCATGCCGGTAAGCGCCGAACCGGAAGTCACGATTCGCAGAGCCACGCCCGAGGACGCCGTCGTCTGCGGTGCCATTTCCTGGCGCGCCTTCTCCGCCATCAATGGCGAACACAACTTCCCCTGCGATTTTCCCAGTGAGCAGGTCGCCATCGGCATCACGACGACCCTGTTTGGTCACCTTGGCTTCTATTGCGTAGTCGCGGAGAGCGACGGCCGCCTCATTGGCAGCAATTGTCTGGACGAGCGATCCGTCATCTTTGGCATCGGCCCCGTTAGTGTCGACCCCGACGTGCAGAATCGTGGAGCGGGTCGCAGGCTGATGCAGGCTGTCATGGACCGTGCCAAAGAGCACAGCGCGCCAGGCGTCCGCCTGGTCCAGGCGGCCTTTCACAATCGCTCCATGGCCCTCTACACGCGCCTCGGTTTCGATATCCGCGAGCCTCTCGCCTGCCTGCAGGGCCGAACCACGCAGCGCACCGTCGCCGGATGTTCGGTCCGGCCAGCCGTGTCGACAGACATAGCAGCCTGCAACGCGCTCTCGCTCGCAGTGCATGGGTTCGACCGGGGCCATGAACTGGCCGACGGTATCGCGCAGAACAGTGCCGTTGTGGTCGAACGCGACGGGCGCATCACCGGCTACGCAAGCTCACTGGCTTTCTTTGGACATGCCACAGCGGAGACGAATCTCGATCTCCAGGCCCTGATCGCCTCACCGGATTCCTTTGGCGGTCCCGGAATCCTTCTGCCCTCGCGCAACACCACGCTCCTCCGGTGGTGTCTCGACAACGGCCTGCACATCGTGCAGCCCATGACGCTGATGAGCCTCGGCCTCTACAACGAACCCCGCGGGGCCTGGATGGCCTCCGTTTCGTTCTAAGCGGCCCTCAACGCCACGTCAGTTCCCCAGTACAGGCAGCGCTGCCGTCTCCTGCGCCGTGCGCCGCAGAAGCGCCGGATCCCCAAACCCCGGACCCCAGTCCGGCGACGCCAGTTCCGGCATCGGCTTTGCCTGGAAGAGCCGCTTGCACTGCCGCGCTGTCCACCGCGCCCAACGCCGCGACTTTTTCCGCCGCGCACTGTCCGTCGAGATTCCCGTCCCCGCATACATCTGCCGATACAGCTTCGACAAAAAGATGAACGCAACCCGCGAGCTCAGATTCGGACAGCACCCCGAGCGCTCCCAGATGGCGCTCCAGTTGTAAAACCGGTCCCAAACCTTCTGCGTGCGCTCCCGAATCTCATCGGAGCTCATCGAAGGATGCGGTGTAAACATCTTCGGCCGAACTTCAGTCGGAATCAGCCAGTAGCGCGTGATCGGCACGTCGCCCACCATGGTCGGCGCGACCGACTGCTCCTTCTCCCAGCGGATGAAGTCCACGGTTCCTGGAAACGGTGTCATCATCACGAACTGCGCGAACGTCACACCCGCCTTCAGAGCCATCGCCACAGTTGCGTCGAACGTGGCCGGCTTGTCCGTGGGCAGCCCAAAAATAAACGAGCCCAGCACGTGCACACCATGTTCCTTGAATGTCTGCAGCCGCTTCGCGAGAGCTTCACCGGCGCAGTTCCAGTCCTTATAGACGGCCTTCAGCCCCTCCGGCGTCACCGCTTCCACGCCCACCAGCGCGCCCTTGATGTTCGCTCTGCGCATGGCGTCGAGATACTCGCCGTCTTCGCCGGCCTCCATGGTGATCTGCGTGAAAAACACCATGTCCTGCGGCAGCTTGGCCAGTTCTTCCATCAACTGGAAGCGCTCCTCGCGGATCGCCATCAGCTCATCCACTTTGGCAAAGTTGTTCTGTTCCCGCGCCAGGCGCAGATCGGTAAGTGTCACGGGATAAAAATTGTCGTCCGCCAGCGCGATGAATCTGAACCCCAGCCGCCGCAGGTTCACAATCTCATCAATCACGCTCTGATAGCGCCGCTGCCGCGGTTGCTGTCCGTCCGTCCGCCACACGCTGCAAAAGGAGCAATGCTTCGGGCATCCACGAACCGTCTGCACCGAAGCCCACATATATTTCTCCGGCTGCATCAGGTCCCAGCGCGCCGCCAAAAAATCAGTGCCGGCGATGCGCCCGCCTTCGTACACCGGCTTGGGATTCCCAGCCAGACAGTCCGCCACCACGCGGCTCCAGACTACGTCGCCGTCGCCCTTGACCACTGCGTGACCCTGACCGCGCTCTCGCGCCTCTTCAGGAAATAATGTCGCGTGAATGCCGCCGTAGACGACCCAGGCTCCCCGCTCCCGCGCCATCCGCCCTACCTGATAACCACGCAGCGCATTGCCGGTGTGGACGCTGACCCCGACAATGTCTCCGGCCTGAATCCTCTCCGGAACAATCTGTTCCAGCGATTCATCCACCAAAATGGGATCTCCCACGGTGGACGGCGTCGCTGCTGCCAGTACAAACAGCCATCGCGGTGTGATGACAGCCGTGCCAAAGGAATTATCGCTGGGGTTCACCAGAAAAACGCTCATTGAGTGGCTTTGCCTTTCCTCATACGGATGCGGGCCTCAGAGAGCGTCATGCAGGTTGGAGTAAAACTTGCCGGATTCGGTCTGGGGTCCGGCTGCGAATCGCGTGCCAGACTGTCACCGATCATATCCGCCAAGTTGCGCCGCAGGATATGGACAACCAAAAATTTTTCGCAATCGTTGAGAAATCCGGCGAGCGGTAACCGTTAATGCACCGCGTTTGCGGTTACTTCCTGCTCTGCTGGGTCAGCACTCCGAACTCGATGGACGGCGCTATTCCCAGCGCCGGAAGATCAACGACCCGTTCGTTCCCCCGAATCCAAATGAATTCGACAGAGCAATGTGCAGGGACCCCTTCTGCGGTGTGTTCGGCACATAGTTCAACACGCATTCCGAATCCGGGTTTTCCAGATTCGCCGTCGGCGGCGCCGTCTGATTCATCAGCGCCAGAATCGTGATGCCGGCTTCAAGACCGCCTGCTCCGCCCAGCAGATGCCCCGTCATCGACTTTGTGGAACTGATCTTCAGCTTGTGACTCGTCGCATGCTCTCCGAAAATCCGCTGCATCGCCTTCGATTCCACCACATCGCCCAGCGTGGTCGACGTCGCGTGCGCGTTCACGTAGTCCACCTGATGCGGCTCGATCTTCGCGCTCTTCAGCGCATTCTTCATCGATCGAAAGCACCCATCGCCATCCTCGGGCATGCCCGTGATGTGATACGCATCAGCGCTCACTCCATAGCCGATAATCTCGGCAAGAATCTTTGCACCCCGCGCCTTCGCGTGTTCCAGATCTTCGAGGATCAGGATCCCCGACCCTTCACCGCATACGAATCCGTCGCGGTCCTTGTCGAACGGACGGCACGCATGCTCCGGATCGTCGTTGCGCGTCGACAGCGCCCGCATCGCCGCGAATCCGCCGATCCCCATCGGCGTAATCGCTGCCTCCGCTCCGCCCGCGATCATCACATCCGCATCGCCGCGCTCGATGATCCGATACGCGTCGCCGATGGAATGAGCGCTCGTCGTGCACGCCGTCGCTGTCGCTTCGTTCGGGCCCTTCGCCCCGTAGCGGATGCTCACCTGTCCCGCGGCCAGATTGATGATGGCCGCCGGAATAAAGAACGGCGAAATCTTGCGCGGGCCGCCCTGCAGGTAATTGCTGTGCTCGCGCTCGATCACGTCGAACCCGCCGATGCCCGATCCAATAAATACACCGACGCGCTCGCTGTTCTCCGGCGTCACCTTCAGGCCGGAGCTCTCCATCGCCTCGTGCGTCGCCGCCAGCGCAAGATGAATGAAGCGCCCCATCTTCCGCGCTTCCTTCTTGTCCACAAATGCGAGTGGGTCGAAGTTCTTCACTTCGGCGGCGAACGTTACAGAAAAGGCGCTGGTGTCGAAGCTCGTGATCGTGGCGATCCCGCTCTTCGCGGCAAGCAGGTTGTTCCAGACCTCGGGAGCTGTCTTGCCTACTGCCGAGACCAGCCCGAGCCCTGTGACAACGACACGTCGTTGCAAGTTTACTTGCCGCCTTTCGCGTTCTTGTCGATGTACTCGATCGCGTCCTTGACGGTCTTGATCTTCTCGGCGTCCTCGTCGGGAATCTCGAGGTCGAAGGCTTCTTCAAACTGCATTACCAGCTCGACCACGTCGAGCGAATCCGCGCCCAGGTCTTCCTGGAACGACGCAGTGGGTGTGACTTCCGCCTCATCCACCTGCAGTTGCTCAACAATGATTTGCTTAACCTTCTCTTCCACACCTGATGCCATGCGTCTCTCCTGTGGTCCTTCGTTCCTGTTGATGCTGAAATCGGGAGGGGGGGATGTGAAAACCTCCGTGCGCAGGCGCCAAAGTTTGGTGCAGACGTTCGTTACAAACGCACCGCCCCCTGGCTCCGAAATTCCAAGTCTACTGAGGCCCCCTGGTCGTGTAAAGCACCCAACACCACGATGATGCACCACAAGTGCAAACGATTCCTCCCCGCCCCTTCTGCTACCCTCGATACTCGCCGCCCTTAAACCCCGCCACGGAGACTCGAAAGAATGACCATCCGCTCCGGCCTTGCCGTTTTCCTTTGTGCTTTCGCTACGGCCTCCCTGCACGCGCAGGATCGCTCCTGGGGCCGCTCCGTAGTTTCCACGCCCTACGGCATTGTGGCCAGCAGCTGGGTCCAGGCCTCGCAGGCCGGCGCCCGTATCCTCGAGCAGGGCGGCTCCGCCATCGACGCCGCTATCGCCACCAACGCCGTCCTCAATGTCTCCGAGCCCATGATGAACGGCATGGGCGGCGACCTGTTCGCCCTCTACTGGGATTCCAGGTCCCGCAAGCTTTACGGCATCAACGCCAGTGGCTGGGCGCCACAGGCCCTCACCATCGACCATCTCAAAACGAAGGGCGCCGCCTCCATGCCCCAGCACGGCATCGACTCCGTCACTGTTCCCGGCATGGTCGACGGATGGACCAAACTGCACGACCGCTTCGGCAAGCTTCCCTGGCACGACCTCTTCCAGCCTGCCATCTTCTATGCGGACCACGGCGTTCCCGTCCCCGACATGATCCACGACTACTGGAAGGAGGTCGGCGCGGAGCTGCGCACGAATCCCGAGAGCCGCCGCGTCTTCCTTCCCAACGACCAGGTCCCCGCCACCGGTCAAATCTTCCGCGACCCGGAACTGGCCAACGCGCTGCGCCTCATCGCCGACCACGGCGAAGACGCATTCTACAAAGGAGCCATCGCCCAGGCCATCCTCAAAACCTCTGCCGAACAAGGCGGCACTTTGACCGCCGACGACCTCGCGCAATATTCCGCAGAATGGGTGGATCCCATCTCCACCACCTACCGCGACTGGACCGTCTACGAACTGCCGCCCAACGGAGACGGCATGGCCGCGCTCGAAATGCTCAACATCATGGAGCAGTCCCCACCCGACCCCGCCGGCGCGCACAGTCCCGGCGAACTGCACACCCGCATTGAAGCCATGAAGCTCGCCTACGCCGACGTCAAAGCCTACGACGGCGATCCCCGCTTCTCGAAGATTCCCGTCAGCCAGCTCCTCTCGAAACCTTTTGCCGCCCAGCGCGCGAAGCTCATCATTCCCGCCCGAGCCAACTGCAGCGTCGCACCCGGATCCCTCGGCGGCAGCGACACAACGTACCTCACCGTCGTCGACCACAACGGCAACATCCTCTCCTTCATCCAGAGCAACTACAGCGCCTTCGGCTCCGGCATCACCGTCGACGGCATGGGTTTTGTCCTGCAAAACCGCGGCGGCCTCTTCTCCCTCGATCCCCAATCGCCCAACGCACTGGCCGGACATAAGCGTCCCTTCCACACCATCATTCCCGGATTTATGCAGCGCGGCGACGAGCACATCGGCTTCGGCATCATGGGTGGCTTCAACCAGCCGCTTGCCCATGCCCAGTTCGTCTCCAACGTCGTCGACTACCACATGAACATCCAGGCCGCGATGGAAGAGCCTCGCTTTACCGTCAATAACAAGCTCGGCTGCAACATTGTCATCGAATCGCGCGTCACCCCAGCTTCCATCGACCAGCTCACAAAAATGGGCCACCAGCTCGAGGTCCGCAAAGAATTCACCACCGCCATGGGCCGGGGCCAGGCCGTCCTCCACAACAGCGCCACCGACATGAACTACGGCGCCTCCGATCCTCGCGCCGACGGAGCCGCCATCCCCGAATCGCCCAGGTTCCCCGGCTCAAACCCTTGAACGCTCAGGAGTTGGCTGGGCTTGTAAGGTCCACCTGATCCTCCTCTGTTGAGGCCTCGGCGGCCATTTCCAGGACCTGATTCGATTCATGAGCCGGCGCCAGTGGTAACGCCTGCTGCTCGTGAATGCCTAACAGGCCGGAGGCCTCCGGGGGCTGCATCTCAAGCGCGCTGACGTCCTTCAGCGTGCGACTGATCGTCCTCGTCTTGCTGCTAATATCCTTCAACGTGTTCTGCACAGTTGAGACCTGATTCTCTACCTTGGCCATCAGCTTGCCGAATTTCTGGAACTCCATCTTGGCCGCGCCCAGCACCCGCCAAACCTCAGCGCCCTTTTTCTGGATCGCAACAGTACGGAATCCCATCTGGAGACTGTTGAGAATCGCGACGAAGTTCGTGGGACCAGCGACCGATACCTGAAAATGCGTCTGGAGATCGTCGATCAGGCCGGGAACTCGGATCACCTCGGCAAATAGGCCTTCCGTGGGTAGGTACATCAGCGCGAACGGCGTGGTGTGAGGAGGATCGATGTACTTCTCGCAGATCTTCTTTGCCTCGCCCCTAACCGTCGCCGCCAGCGCCCTCCGCGCCCCCGCAATTTCGTCCGCCGAACCACCATCCAACGCATCTTCCAGACGCTCCCAATCCTCTTTCGGAAACTTCACATCGATGGGCAACAACATCTCGGGTTGGTCGCCATTAGGAATTCGGATCGCGAACTCGACGCGCTCGGAGCTGCCATCTTTGATCTGGGCATTCTTGATGTACTGATCGGGAGAAAGAATCTGGTCGAGCTGCGCCCCGCACTGTGTTTCTCCCAGGCTTCCTCGAGCCCTTACGTTGGTCAGTACCCGCTTCAGGTCTCCAACGCCCACCGCGAGATCTTTCATCTCACCCAGTCCCGTTTGCACATTCTCCAGCCGTTCCGCCACCATCCCAAAGCTTTCGGTCAGTCGCCTCTCCAGCGTGGAGTGGAGTTTTTCATCGACCGTCGCCCTCATCTCATCGAGCTTTTCCATGTTGCTTTTCTGGAGCCCTTCCAGTCTGCCCTCAACCGTCAGCCGCAGTCCCTCCTGCCGGCGTTCGTTCGCTTCCGACATGGAGTTGATTTGTTCTGCAACCTCCTTCAGACGGGTTTTGACCTCTTCCGTAAGCTGCCCAGTGTTCTCTCGAAGATCGCGGCCAAGCTGACTGAGAGTCGACTCAACAGTCTCCTTCATTTTCAGAGTTTCATCGGACTGGACCGTTTGTCCCGCGGACAACTTCTCCCCAATCGCAGTCAGCTTCCCGTTAACGCTCTCAACCAATGCGGTGTGGCGCTCACCCGAATCGTTGGCGATGCTTTGCAGCTTCTGGGTCAGGAGTTCCCGAAGATCGTCCGACTCCTTGCGAACCTGATCGAAGAAACGCGAAGAATCGTCCCGCGATCGCCCCATCCCGGCGCTCAGGTCCGTACGAACGTCCTGAATCCCCGAACGTAAATCCGCTTCCACGTGATCCGACTGCGCACTCAGGCGGACCATTCCCTCCCCTAGCATCTGCAGTGACGCGGAGATCGGCGCCAGGGGATTCTTTCGAAGCAAAAGCAGGATGATGCCCAGGAGAATTGCGGCTTGAAGAAGGATGACAAGGAGCATTTTGGGGGTCTCCAGAAGCAGAATACCTCCGGAGGGGAGCATGACCCGCGCAAAAACACCCGCCACGCCTATTCGCGCCGGGATCTGCAACGGCACGTGATTGCAGCAAACAGCGCTGATCAGCTCTTCCTGATTAGCTCCCGTCCGAAAGCGCGCGGCTCAGCCCCTCTTCCGGCCCTTGTTTTCCGATCCGTCCGTAAACGATCCCGTCGCGTGCTGCCCGGCCGTAGCCTCCGGATGCTGCCGTCCATGGCCACCCTCGCCGACATTCAGACCCAACACCTGCTGCTGGGTCTGCGCGCCGCCCGCGGCCTTCGGATCGTCCGGCTCGCTCGGATGCACGCTGGTCTCGGACTTCTGCGGCGAAGCTTTCTCGTCAACAGAATCGGACACTCGATGAACTTTGGCGGCAGATGAACGCCCCATCGCTGCACCTCCAGGCATGAGTAGCCTTAACTAAAGTTGGATGCTCAAACAGGACGAAACAGGAAGCCGACGATCAGCTCTCGCGCCCGGCGCTGGTTGGCGCATCCACGCCAAACGCCCGTCGCATGCGCTCCCATGTGACGAAGAAATCCTCCGGCAGAAGCCGCGTCTCGCTCACCACCGTCAGAAAATTCGTATCGCCCGTCCAGCGCGGCAGCGCGTGCAGATGCACATGCCCCGCCACACCCGCGCCCGCCGACTTGCCCAGATTCAGACCGAAATTAAATCCATCGGGATGGTAGAGCTCCGTCTGCACCCGTTCCGCTTGCTGGGCGAGGTCCATCATTTCGCGCGCCGTCGCCTGCGGCAGCGCGGCCAGCGAAGCTGAGTGCTCGTACGGCACCATCATGATGTGCCCTGACGTGTAAGGAAACCGATTCACGCATACGAAATTGCGCTCGGTGCGCAGCACGATACCTGCGGCACGCTCCGCCTCGCGTCGATTCATCCCATGCTCGATGGCATAATCGACCGCCGCAATCATGTTGCAAAATACGCAGCCCTTGTCGCCGGGCCACGCGCTCAGCTCGTCCGGAATGCCGGCGCGCTTCTGTTTATCGCCTTCCGTGACGTAAGCGTAGCGCCACGGTGTCCACAGGTAGTCCACCCGCGAAGTATATCCCGGTCCCCGGGCCGACCCATTAACGCGGCTGCGTCAGCTGCGACTGCATCGCCTGCACCTTGCTGTGCTTGACCGAATAGGTGAAGTAGATCACCAGCCCAATCAACAACCACAACACGACAACCTCCCAGGTGATCACGGGAAGCCTCAAGATCAGGTACAGCGCGCTCACGATGCCCAGAATCGGCACGACCGGAACGAACGGCGTTTTGAACGGCCGCTCCATCTCGGGATGCCGCACCCGCAACACCCATACGCCCGCCGAAACAATGGCAAACGCCAGCAGCGTGCCCATGTTCACCAGCTCGCTCAGCCGATCGATCGGCAGCAGTGCCGGCAAAAAAGCCACGATCGTTCCAACAATGATGTTCGAAATCCACGGCGTCCTGAACTTCGGATGAATGGCGGACGCCCACTTCGGCAACAGTCCATCGCGCGACATCGAGAAAAACACGCGGCTCTGCCCCAGCAGCATCACCAGCATTACCGTGCCGAGGCCAAACACCGCCCCGATCTTCACCAGCAGGCTGCCCCACGTCACGCCCGTTGCATCGATCCCCAGAGCCACCGGCTGCGCCACGTTCAGCGCGCGATACGGAACCAGCCCGGTCAGCGTCAGCGACACAGCTATGTAAAGGATGGTGCAGATCACCAGCGATCCAAGGATCCCAATCGGCATATCCCGCTGCGGATTTTTCGCTTCCTGCGCCGCTGTTGAAACTGCGTCGAATCCGATGTAGGCAAAGAACACCGACGACGCTCCCGCGACGATGCCGTCAATCCCAAAAGCACGCGGCCCTGTATTGGGCGGAATAAATGGATGCCAGTTGGCATGCGCCAGCGCCGGATGATGGAACAGGAAATTGATGCCGACGACCAGGAAAATTCCCACCACGCCCAGCTTCACGAAAACGATGGCCGAATTCAGGTTCGCCGATTCCTTGATTCCGATCACCAACACTACCGTCACTGCCAGAATCGCCACAAAGGCAATCACATTAAAGATGCCCACCACATGCGGCAGGCCGGCAATCGTCACACCCGCCGGCAGCGACATCGCAGGCATCCAGCTGCCGTTGTAAAGGTAAATATTGTTGCCGTAGGTCGTCGTGAAAGGCGCCCACCCCGGCGATGCCGTGAATCCCAGCTGCGTCATCAGGCTCAGGAAATATCCGGACCACCCTGATGCCACCGTCGCTGCGCCGAAGGCGTACTCCAGCACCAGACACCAGCCGATGATCCATGCCACCAGTTCCCCCAGCGTCGCATAGCCATAGGTATAGGCCGAGCCCGCAATCGGAATGATCGACGCGAACTCCGCGTAGCATAGCCCGGCAAATGCGCACGTCAGCCCCGCCACAATAAAGCTCAGCGCCACCGCGGGTCCGGCATGGATCGCCGCAGCCTGCCCGGTCAGCACAAAGATTCCCGCGCCGATAATCGCGCCGATGCCCAGCGTGATCAGGTTGACCGGTCCCAGCGACCGCCGCAGCGTGTGCTCCCCTTCCTCACCCGCTTCTTTTGTCAAAAGGGAAAGGGGCTTGATCGCGAAAAGCTTAGCCATTCTCGGCTGTTCCTCCAGAGATCTCTCCCGGCGCCCGGGCCGATGCTTTTGAAGCCGCACTCCGCGACCACACCATGAACACTGGTATCCCCAGCAATACGATCACCAGTCCCGGCCATGTGTATTGCGGTTTGTAGCGCAATAATACGATACAAATCCAGGCAGCCATCAAAATATAGATCGCCGGCAACACCGGATACCCAATCGCCCGATAAGGCCTCTCCGCGTTCGGCCGCTTCACCCGAAGCACATACAGGCAGGCGATGGTCAGAATGTAGAAAATCAGCTCGGTGCAGATGATGTATTCCAGCAGCTGGCTGTACGAACCGGAAATGCAGAGCACGCAGCTCCAGACCGCCTGCACAATCAGCGCCGCCACCGGCGTGTGCCACTTGGGATGCAGCTTCCCGGCCGCCTTAAAAAACAATCCATCGCGGCTCATCGCGTAGTAGACGCGCGCCCCCGCCAGCGTCAGCCCATTCGCGCAGCCAAAGGTCGAGATCAGGATCGCGCCCGCCATCAGGTAAGCTCCGCCGCGCGAAAAGATCTGCTGCAGCACCGCCGTTGCCACGCGATCTTCTGAGGCGTACTGAATCCCGCGCGCCGCAATCGTCGTTCCCTGCGGATCGCCATGGAGCGGCAGCGCCATCAAATAAACAAAATTCGCCAGGATGTAGAGCCCCAGCACCAGCACCGTTCCCATCACCAGCGACAGCGGCAGATTCCGTTTCGGATTTTGCACCTCGCCCGCCGTGTAGGTCACGTTATTCCAGGAATCCGCCGAAAACAGCGAGCCTGTCTGCACTACGGCAAGAATGGTCAGCAGTCCGACCATCGCCATCGGTCCACCCACGCCCACCTGAACCGCATGCAGATTGTGCCAGCCCGACCAGAAATTCGCGCCGAAGTTCGCATGCATCGCTACCGCATTCCGCCCGAACAGCACACCCAGGATCACCAGGCCCAGCAGCGCCGCGGTCTTCGCTGTCGTAAAGACGTTCTGCACCAGCGCGCCCAGCCTCACACCGAAAATGTTGATGAACGCCAGCACCAGGATCACGACAATCCCCACCAGGTTCGCCGTGCTGATGCCGATGTCCATGTTCCCCAGCACCATCGGCCCCAGCGTCCACGCCGGCACATGAACAATGTGCCAAACCCAGTGGCTGGTCGAAATCGACGGGAAAAAGACACCGAGAAACTTCGCAAACGCCACAGCCACCGCGGCAATTGTCCCCGTCTGGATGACGAGAAAAAGCGTCCACCCAAACAGGAAACCCCAGATGCGCCCCATTGCTTCGCGCAGATAAATGTACTGGCCGCCGGCTCCCGGCATCATCGCCGCCAGCTCGCCATAACTGAGCGCGCCGATCAGCGTCATGACCGCTGTGACCAGCCATGCACCAATCAGCAGTGCAGGCGATCCGACCCCGCGGCTGATGTCGGCAGGAACAAGAAAAATGCCGGACCCAATCATCGACCCGACAACAATGGCCGTGGCACTGAACAACCCAAGGCTCGCTACGAGTCCGGGTTTCTCGCTGGCCGGCTTTCCCTTTGAGGGTGCGGATGTGGTTAACGGGGAACTCACGTGTCCTACATTTCTACTTGAAATTTGCGAGAAAGTCTTTCGCTGCCTCTCGAACACTCCGCCCGCTCCCAAAAATTGCCCCAATCACCGCGATAGAATCAGCCCCCGCCTCATACACCGATTCCGCCGTCTCGCGAGTGATCCCGCCAATCGCAACTAACGGTTTCGTCGTCAGCTCTCGCGCGCGCCGCACGCCTTCGAGACCAATCACCGGATCAGGGTTCGCCTTGCTCATCGTAGTAAAGACGGGACCGATCGCGATGTAGTCAACCGGCGCATCGTCCGCTGGCATCAGCTGAGCATCGTTATGGGTCGACAACCCCACCACACCATTTCCCACCAGCAACCGTGCCTGGCCTGCCGACAAATCCTCCTGGCCCACGTGAACCCCATCCCATCCCGCCTCCGCCACCAGCGTGGCGCGGTCGTTCAAAATCAGCCGTATCGAGACACCCATAATCTGATCGGCCGCTTCTTTCATTCCGCGCGCATCGTCCAGCACCATCGCATCCGCATCGACTTTGTTGCGGTACTGCAGAATCTCGACTCCCGCCTCCGCCAGTTCCCGCACCAGATCCTGCAGCCGCTTTCGCCGCTGCTCGGGCTCCGCAGCCCCCCCGCGCAGCACCAGCTCCGCATCGAGAATCGGATACAGCCTGGGAAAGCGCGCTCGCTCCATCACTCCTCGTCGCATCAAAAAACCGGCGCAGAAAAGCCCTGCCACGCCGTAGCGTAACAGGGCTCCTGTCCTTCGATTTCGCAGAGACTACCTGGGCGCCACCGTCATCGTCATCTGGGAACCGCTGTCGAGCGTCACATTCCTCCCATGCCCTGTCAGAATCGTCGCCGTCGACGCACCCACCGAGCCGGTCACGCCACCATTCGAAGCGCTCGCCGCACCATTCACGTTGGCAAACGTCACGCCGGAAAGATTCCCCACCGCCATCACTCCACCCAGCCCACCGGCGCCCGCGCCATTCAATGCGGTGCCGTTTGCGCCTGCGTTCCCAGCCGCGCCCAACGCGCCATTCGCTGTGCCGCCTGCTCCTGAAGTCACGTTGTCGGCCAGTCCATTCGCCGCACCGCCCACCGCTCCACCCGTCGGACCCGTCGCTCCGCGCACCGTTCCTGCGCCCGCGCCTACCAGGCCCGGGCTTCCACTGCTCCGCGCTCCGCCGCCACCCTGCATCCCACTGCCGCCCATCATGTCATCAGGGCTGCTCGCCGACGCCATCGCAGCCGGCGCCGCCATCGTCCGCATCATCGCCTGCACCGGCACATCATGCCCATCCTTCAGCACCGCATGGTCGAAACAGAACGCCACATGCGAGTCATGATTGTCCTTCGACTTCGCCTGCACGTCCGTCACATGACCCATTAGTTTCGAACCTTTCGGCAGCTTCGTGCCGTCAGCCAGCCGCGCTTCCGATGTGGTCTTCGCCGCGATTTCGTCGCCCACCTTCGCATCTTTGCTGTCGATTTTTTTCGTCAGCTCTGCTGAAACGCTGGTCGCTTGCGCCGCCGACGCCGAGGCTTGACCCGCCTGCGCCGTCGCGCTTCCATACTCGCTGCCGCCTGCCGAGGTTTGCGCACTCGCACTCATCCCCAGCCCCGCAATCGCCACCCAGATCAACTGTGTCTTCATCCTCGCCTCACTCAGAATCGTTCCCTTACATCCGCAGCACAAGTCTGCGAACATCTGGGGCGGTTCGATGCGAATGCTACGCCAGCGGGTTGGGAGTATGCCAGCTTCTACTTCCGTGGGATTACGACAGGCACTGGGTTACAACCGCCTGCGAAGACGTCACCCACGAAGTGTCACAGTTCAGGATTGGTGAGAATTCTCAGGCCTCAGGAACCTGCCGGAACACACGACTTCGCCGTCGGCGCGGTCTGAGGGACAAACGCCGCTCTAATTAAAGGGCATCGAAACTGCAGGTTTCCCGACAACGACCCGATCGTTGCACAGGTGCTTTGCTTCCAGCCGCATCCGCTCTGCCGGATTCTTATACGCCCCGATCGTGATCATGCAGAAGGGGCACACAAGCATCGTGGAAACAGTTGCCAGACGCACCGGAGGGAGTTGTCTGGGAATGACATGCGTGGTCTTGACTGATGGGTTCATCGCTACCTCCTCGACAGAGTCGCGACGTGCGGGCCCTGAACGCCGTTGATTGGCTCTTTCGAGATCAATTATGGCACGCAATCGTCACACAGGAGACGCCAAGGTACGCAAAATTTCATGGGACGAACGTTACTGAGGGTAGAACTTTCGTCCAGTCAATGGAACGATCCGTCGTGCGGTTTCGGGCTCGTCGCCCGCCTGCCGATCACCCCGACCATCTGACCCAATTCCCTCCACTCCTCAGCCTCTCCTCAAGCTTCGCCACCCCCACCCGATAGTCGCTGCAGGGAAGCCTTTCTCCGGAGATCTGCATGCCAGCGAACGCGATTACTGTCAGCACCAGCCCCATCGTCCTGCTCGGGTCTTCCAACCCCTCGATGATCGAATGCCTGGCTGGCACCCTGGAGTCCTGGCACTACCAGGTCGACCTGGCAAAGACAGGGGCCGACGCTCTCGCCCGCATCGACAGCGACACACCTCCTCCCATCGCTCTTCTCGATATGGATCTGCCCACCCCCAGCGCGGTGGAAATCGTGTGGGAAATTCGCCGGCGGCAGCAGCAACGCCGCACCTGGAACATCCTGCTCAGTGACCACACCGACCGCGACCGAATCCGTGCCGCCCTTCAGTGCGGCTGTGACGACTACCTGGTTTTTCCGTGCGATGCCAAAATCCTCGACAGCACCGACCTCAAGGTGCGCATTCGCGTCGCCGAGCGCGTCATCGCCCTCACCAGCAGCGTGCAAAAACAATCGGCAGAGGTCCGCTACCACCTCACCCACGACGGCCTTACCGGCCTTTGGAACCGCGAAGCCCTTCTTAGCCTGGTTTTCCAGGAAACCGATCGGGTCCAACGCATGAAAACCCCCCTCAGCCTTATGGTGCTCGACCTCGATGACTTCTCCCGCATTAACCACGACTACGGCTACGAAACCGGCGACGCCGTCCTCATCGAGCTCGCCACCCGCTTCCGTCGCCAGCTCCGCACCTACGACCTCATCGGCCGCAGCGGCGAAGACGAATTCCTCCTCGCCCTCCCTGGCTGCAACCTCGAAGAGGCGGTCCTGCTCGCGGGCCGTATCCGCGACAACATTCTCGGCCGCCCGTTCCCTGTGGACAACGAAACCACCTCCCTGACCGCCAGCGTCGGTATCGCCATCAGCCACGGCCGCTCCCCGCTCGTCGTCCTGCGCGAAGCCGAACGCGCTCTCGCTGAGGCCAAGCTCTCCGGCAAAAACTGCGTCCGTGGAGACGCGCCGGAGGCGTATCTGCTCCAACCCGCGCTTGCCGCCAACTCCGCCGCTGCAGGCGACTAGCGTATTGGCTTGCGGCTTCAGCCTTCCTGTTCCCTGCTCCCCCCATGCCAGGCGGCCGGCATTTTCGGCACACCGCTGTAAACTTGCCCCGTGAAATCCCGTCTATCTCGTCGCATGGAAGAGATCGCAGCCAACGAGCTCGCCATTGAGAAACGGGAGCAGGCGGTGCTGGAGCTCACCGACTTCGACGAAGTCGTGCGCGTCTATCGCCCGCGCATCCTTCGCTTTCTGCTTTCGTCTCTCGCCGAACGCGATGCCGCCGAAGCGCTCACCCAGGAATGCTTCCTCAAAGCCTGGAGCGCTCGCCATCAGTTCCGCGGCGACTCGAGCCTCAGCACCTGGTTGACGCGCATTGCCGTCAACCTGATGCGCGATCACCTCCGCAGCCGCAGTCTCCGCTTCTGGCAGAAGAGCCGCGGCTCCGCGCTCGATGTCATGGACATCAGCGACTGGGTTCCGGACGGGCGCAGTTCGCCGGAAAGCCTGGCTGTCGCCCGCCAGCGTGTCGCCTCTGTCTGGCGAACGGTAAAGAAGTTGTCCGCGCAGCAGCGCACCGTTTTCGTGCTGCGTTTTGTTGAAGAGATGGAGCTGGACGAAATTGCTTCGACCATCGGCATGAACCTGAGCACCGTGAAGTCCCATCTGTATCGAGCACTCGCCATCATCCGCGAACGCATGGGAGAGACGAAATGAAATTGCGCAAAGATGCTGTCACCAACCCGGAACCGGACGCTTCCCGCGGCGAACTGCGCGAAGTAGCTGAAGCCGTGAGCCTCTATCGCTCCGCCATGCACCACATCGCAGACCGCGAGGCCGCCCGCCCTTTCGTGGCTGACCGCCGCCCCGCGCGGACTTTCAGCCTTCGTCTCCTGCTCGCGCCTGCTCTCACCGCGGTCGTCGCGGCCGGGATCTTTGTGCCCGTCTACAACCACCTCCACCACCACGGTGCGGGCTCCGTTGCACAGATTCCCGCCCCCGAACAGCTTCATGCCTCCGCCAACGTCGACGACACGGCCCTCATGAACCAGATCGACAGCCAGCTTTCTGAAGAAGTACCGGACGCTCTTCGTCCGCTCGCGGACCTGAGCGACCAGTCCACCACCCACAATTCCTCTCCGGAGAAAAATAATGTCACGCAAGAGTAGTTTTCTCGCTGCAGCGCTTGTTTGTCTGCTCGCTCCTGGTTTCGCCATCGCTCAGAGCTTCGACGGTCCTGGTGGTGGGCCCGGAGGTCCGGATCCCGCTCAGGGTCCCGGACAAGACGGCCACTTCGGCGGCCCTCCCATGGAGCACGCCTTCCACGACGGCCACTTTGGCCGCTGGTGGGATAACCCCGAAATGGCGCAGCAGCTCAACATCAACGATCAGCAGAAGAAGCAGATGGACGACATCTTCCTCCAGCACCGGTTGAAGCTGATTGATCTCAATGCCAGCCTCGAGAAGCAGGAAACGCTCCTGCACCCCATGATCGAAGCCGATCAGCCCGACGAAACCAAGATCCTCGCCCAGATCGATGCCGTGGCCCAGGCGCGCGCCGAACTCGAGAAAGCTAACGCCCGCATGCTCTTCGACCTGCGCAAAACGCTCACCGCAGACCAGTGGCAAAAACTCAAAACCCTGCACGCCGAGCATGGACCCGGCAAAATGATGCGCGACGACCATCGCGGCCCGGGAGGGCCCGGTGGCCCTGGCGGGCAGAATATGTGGCGGAAACACGGCCAGAACCCGCCACCCGACGGTGCGGTGCCTCCGCCCCCACAGGGCCAGACGCCATCGTCGCTCCAGTAGAGTGTGAAATTTTCAGCTTGGCAGCACCATCCAGGAGCGGGCCCTGCCGCTCCTGTTCTTTTTAGGCAAAAGTCAACACCCTTCACTGCTACTAACGTAACCAAAGTGCGAATCGTTTCTCGCACTGTTTACGCGGCTTCAATTGACACGCTTATAGTGCAGCACTATAGTTTTTACAGGGGGTTCGCGCGCTCGGGATTCATTGCGCTGACCTTCGGTCGCCACTCCTGTTCCTTCCAGTCCTGCGGATGTCACAGCCGGGAGATTCATGTGCGAAGTATCGCGCAGCGTCTCCGATGGGTTGCTCCGCCTGAACCGGGAAATGAGCAGCCGGGACGACTCCCGAACTTCGTCGAGAACCGCGCCTGGGCCCCACACCCTCCCGCTGACGACGAAGAAAGCTGCAGCAGATAATCCGGCCAGTCCATCGTGCCAGATTCCCCGCTGCGGGGCGGATTTCGGGGGCCGCCAAATGAGTCCCGGAGCTGTCTATGGCACACGTCCTCAATCCTGAACAAACCGAGAGCAATCCTCTGAACACCGAACTGGAAACCCCAACGCTGGAAGCCCCGCCGGAGCACTCTGAGCCGGTGGCTGAAACCACCTCTAACCCCGAAGCTTCGTTCCACGCCGCGTCCCAGGCACCCGAGACGCACGTCGATGAAGCCTCGTCCGACCACAACGAAGAACCCGACCTCAGCATGGAAGACTTTGCTGCTGCCCTCGAGTCCTTCGATCGCGAGCAAGCCGCTGAAGCTGCCGCTCAGGCCTTCGACGATTCCGCCATTGTGACCGGCACGGTCATCAAGCTCACCGACAAGCATGTCGTTGTCGATGTGGGCATGAAGTCCGAGGGGCTCATCCCCATCGAGCAGGTTGTCGACCACCTGGGCCAGCCCAAGCTGAAGCCCGGCGACTCCGTCGATGTCGTGATCGAGCGCGAGGAGCCCGAGGGTGGCTACCTGCTTGGCTACGAAAAAGCCCAGCGGCTGCGCGTATGGGACACGGTGGAGAAGGCTCACAACGAGAAGACTCCAATCACCGGCACGGTTGTTGGCCGAGTGAAGGGCGGCCTCACCGTCGACATCGGCATCAAGGCGTTCCTGCCTGGCTCGCAGCTTGAGCTGCGCCCGGTGCGCAACCTCGACGCCTACATCGGTCAGCCCATTCAGGTCCGCGTCATCAAGCTCAACAAGAAACGCGGCAACGTCGTCGTCTCCCGCAAGGAGATCCTTGAGGAAGAGCAGTCCGAGCGACGCTCCCACACCCTCGAGCACCTCGAAGAGGGCGCCATCCTCACCGGTACCGTTAAGAACCTCACCGACTACGGCGCGTTTGTCGACCTCGGTGGCATCGATGGCCTGCTGCACATTACCGACATGTCCTGGGGACGCCTCACCCATCCCCGTGACCTGGTCAATGTCGGCGATGAAATCCAGGTCAAGGTCCTCAAGTTCGACAAAGAGAAGCAGCGCGTCTCCCTCGGCTTCAAGCAGCTCACGCCTGATCCCTGGCTCGACGCCGCCGAGCGCTATCCCATTGGCGCTCACGTGCACGGCCGCGTTCTCTCCGTCACCGACTACGGTGCCTTCGTCGAGCTCGAGCAGGGTATCGAAGGACTCGTCCACGTCTCGGAAATGACGTGGTCGAAGCGCATGAAACACCCGTCCAAGCTGGTCAAGCCCGGCGATGACGTTGAAACCGTCATCCTCGCCGTCAACCCAGCCGACCGCCGCATCTCCCTCGGCATGAAGCAGCTCCTCGATAATCCCTGGGAGCATCTTGGCGAGAAGTATCCCACCGGCGCGACCGTCGAAGGCCGCGTCCGCAACCTCACCGACTTCGGCGCCTTCATCGAAATCGAAGACGGCATCGATGGCCTGGTCCATGTCAGCAATCTCAGCTGGACCAAGCGCGTCAAGCATCCTTCCGAAGTCCTGAAGAAGGGTGAAAAGGTACGCGCAGTCGTCCTCGGCGTCGAACCGGAGAACCGTCGTCTGTCGCTGGGCATCAAGCAGCTGCAGCCCGATGTCTGGGAGACCTTCTTCGCGCAACATCGCGTCGGCGATGTGGTTAAGGGCAAGGTGCTTAGAACTGCACAGTTTGGAGCCTTCGTCGAAATCGCTGAAGGAGTCGAGGGCCTCTGCCACGTCTCCGAAGCCACCGACGCGCATGGCGCACCCATCAAACTCGAACAGGGCGAGGAGCATGAATTCAAAATCATCCGCCTGAACCCTGAAGAGAAGAAGGTCGCGCTCAGCATCCGCGCCGTCAGCGGCGAAGAAGCCAGCCGCGCCGATGTGGAAGCCTACAAAGCGCCCGTCTCCAGTTCCACCACCACGCTGGGCGATCTGGTCCACTGGAAACGCGAAAAATAATCCTCGAAACCGCACTAAAGCGGAAACGCCACCTATATGGGTGGCGTTTCTTTTGTGCCCTGTGCTCTGAACCCTGTTTTCACTTGATCTTCAGATCCAGATACACCACCTTCCGCGTATCGAACGAGCTCACGGTCTTCGACGGGCTCTTCTTCCCGTTATGTGCCGCCCACACCGTGTAGTCCGTATCCGCGGAGAGCGCCGCGAACCGGTAGCTCCCATCGTCTCCTGAAATAAATGTCTTGATGTCGCTGTTGCGCGAGCTCTGCAGGTAAACAATCGCCCCTTTGATCGGTGCGTTCGCTCCATCAAATACTTTGCCCTGCAGGTTCTTCAGCCCGAAATCCTGCGCCTTCGCTGCACCAGAAAACGCTGCCGTCATTACCAGCAAAGCCAGTCCCGCGGCCATCACACGCCAGCGCCGGCTCCGCGCCGAATCCGCAGCCCCTACCCTCGGTCCCACAGCTCGCCTCATTCCTCTTCCTCTTCCACCGGTTCATCCGCGTCCGCGTAGTCCTCTTCCACTTTCGACAATTCAAGCGGATCAGTCGCTACGATTTCGTATTCGGTCCCGCACTCGTCGCAGACCACCACATCGCCTTCTTCCACTACTTCTTCGTCGAAGTCGAGAGCGGTTTCGCATTCAGGGCAAATCATTGAATCCCTCCAACAGCAGTAACAAATCTTGATTCCATCAGAATGACGCCGTTCGCAGGAAAAATGTTTTGGGCATTTTCAGAATCGCTCCGCATCGCTGCCGTCCGGTTCGATCCCTGGCGCCTTCGCTAGTTTTGAAGAGAACCACCCCATGCGTCAAGCGCGCACCGGTGTCCCGCTCTTCAGGCATACTCGATAGTCATGATCGCATTGCGCCTCTCTGCCTGCGTCCTGCTCGCCTTCGCTCTCCTCACCGCAAACGGTCAGTCGCGCCCCTCTTCTGCCGATGCCGCCCACCGCGATCTGGATGCCATCGGCGCTCCGATTCGTCCCATGCCGGCCGATCCCGCCATCGCCCACGCTCTTACCCGCATCTCTCCTGCGCAAATTCAGCATACGATTGCCACCCTCGTATCGTTCCATAATCGCAGCACGCTTTCGTCACTCGATAAAGATTTGCCTCCCGGCACTGGCGTCACCGCGGCCGCAGCCTGGATCGAGTCCGAGTACCAGCAGATCTCCACTGCCTGTAATGGATGCCTCGAAGTCCACCGCGATTCCTTCATCCAGCCTCCCGGCGCCGGGCCCAACGCCCGTATCACGCAACCTACCCCTCTCACGAATGTTTATGCTGTGATGCGCGGCAGCGACCCCACGCAGTCCGCCCGCATGATTCTCGTCACCGGTCATTACGACTCTCGTAACAGCACGAACGCTAATACCCACGACGAAGCCCCTGGTGCTAACGACGATGCCAGTGGTGTCGCCGTGAGCATCGAATGCGCCCGCGCCCTGTCGAAAATCAAGCTCCCTGCCACCGTCATCTTCGTCGCCGTGGCCGGCGAGGAACAGGGCCTG